>CAMZGO010000001.1 GCA_947306425.1 uncultured Elusimicrobia bacterium
TCCTTCAAGTCCTGTCGCAAGCAAAGCAGTTTGCTTGCTTGGGCATAAAAAATTAACCCCTGCCCAAAGGCAGGGGTCAAATTTTTTGCGCCCACCAGGACTTGCCTTACGGTCTTTTTGCTGACGCAAAATGCCTCTAGGCCGGGACTCGCGGTACTCGCCTTTGCCTTCGGCAAAACTCGCACATCGCTCCGTCCTTCAAGTCCTGTCGCAAGCAAAGCAGTTTGCTTGCTTGGGCATAAAAAATTAACCCCTGCCCAAAGGCAGGGGTCAAATTTTTTGCGCCCACCAGGACTTGCCTTACGGTCTTTTTGCTGACGCAAAATGCCTCTAGGCCGGGACTCGCGGTACTCGCCTTTGCCTTCGGCAAAACTCGCACATCGCTCCGTCCTTCAAGTCCTGTCGCAAGCAAAGCAGTTTGCTTGCTTGGGCATAAAAAATTAACCCCTGCCCAAAGGCAGGGGTCAAATTTTTTGCGCCCACCAGGACTTGAACCTGGGACCATTCGATTATGAGTCGAGTGCTCTAACCAACTGAGCTATGGGCGCGATACAAATTATATCTAAATTATACCTTATTTTATCTTAATTTTCAAAAATCTGTTTTTTCGCGTCTTGCACGGCGTTTTGCAAGACGTTCTTGTTTCGTTTCACGGCGTTTGTAGCCGCCTAATCTTTCCGGCAGGGCAGATACTTCCCCACTGAATTCAGCCCCGCTCCACTCAAATTCCTTCCCGCAGGCAATAATAATATCGCCGTCTTGTATACCTTGTTTCAAAAGTTCTTTTTCAAGGCCGACTTTCTTAAAAATACCCCACAAACGCTGTACGGCCTGCGGTTGGGAGAAATTGGTCATAGAAATAAAATCCTCCGCTTTTTTACCGCTTATTTGAAAACGGTTTTCTTCAAGGCGTGTTACTGTAAAAAACGGTTCTACTTTTAAGGAAATAGTATTTTCTTTTTTGGGTTTTTCAAATTTTATAGGGTTTTGGGCAAGTATTTTTACAATTTCGTCAAGAACTTTACCCAGTCCTTTTCTTGCTGCGGCGGAAATAAAAAAGACAGGGTATTTTTTGGTAAATTTCTTTTCAACTTGTTTGAATACTTTTTCTGCCCCTTTCAAGTCTGCTTTATTTACTACAATTATACGCGGCTTTTTAGCAAGGTTTTTATCAAAATTTTTAAGTTCGTCACTGATTGTCTTTATTGTTTGAAGAGGTGTAAAACCATCAAAACCGCTTGGGTCCACTAAATGTACTAAGAGGCGAGTCCTTTCAATATGTTTCAAAAATTGGTGCCCAAGCCCTTTTCCTTCACTTGCTCCTTCAATTATACCCGGAATATCTGCAATAATAAAACTTGTATTTTTGTGTTGGCAAATACCTAAATTTGGGTTCAAAGTGGTAAAAGGATAATCGGCAATTTTGGGACGCGCCGCCGTTACGGCAGTTAAAAAGGTGCTTTTGCCGGCGTTTGGCAGGCCGACTAAACCAACATCAGCCAAAACTTTAAGTTCCAAAATTAAGGTTAATTCTTCCCCCTTTTGGCCTATTTCTGCTATACGCGGGGCAGTATTATTCTTTGTCTTAAAACTTTGGTTTCCGCGCCCGCCGCGCCCGCCGCGTGCCACGATAACTTGCTGATACGGCTTAGTTAAATCAGCGACAATTTTACCGTTAAGTTTAATAACTGTACCAAGAGGAACTAAAATAATTTTATCTTCCCCGTTTAAACCGGTTTTATTATATGTGCCGCCCTTTTCGCCGTTTTGTGCTTCAATATGCGGGTTACAGGCAAGTTCCTGAAGCGTAGTTAAATTAGGTTCGGCTTGTAAGATAACATCGCCCCCTTTACCGCCGTTGCCTCCGTTTGGTCCGCCGTAAGCAATAAACTTTTCCCTTCTGAAAGATAAACACCCGTCACCGCCTTTTCCGGCTTTAACGTATATTTTAACTCTATCCAAAAAATTATTTGCCTGCATAATAGTATATTATACTTTATTTTACATTAATAAATAAGTATACTATAATTAAAGCAAAAGGAGGTTTGTTTATGAAAAGATTATTAATGTTTTTAACATTGTGTGCTGTCTTTGCTGCATGCTCAAGTTCAAAAACTAAAAGTTCCGCTTCTATTGCTGTAAGTACCAAAAATGTCAAAGCAAATAACTATGAAACCATTGTTCGCGAAGCCATTTTAGTCAGTGATTTAAATACTTTTAAAAATAACATAGATAATGCCAACGTAAATTATACCGATTTGCTTTATTACACAATAGGTATTTGTGATCCATACCGCCGTCAATTCAGAAGTGAAAAAGTTAAATTTGTCTGTGACAAAGAAAATAATGCCCAAATAATCAAACTCTTAATAGAAAAGGGTGCAGACCCAAATAAAAAAGTTTTTTACAGGATTTTAGAAGCTGATACTTGGTATTTGGTACAAACTCTTGCAGATAATGTCAGCGAGTGGAATCCTGCCGCATTAAAATATATACTTCCGCAGATGGATAAGTGTTTAATTGCCTTAACTAAAATGCAAAAAGCAGACCCGAGTAAAGCTAAATATTTTGCGTTTGCAGATTTTTGGCGTGATAATAGTTGTAATGTAGAAACCTTTAATCCTGTATGGGCCAAAGCTGTTACGAAAAGAGATAAAACTGCCCTATTAATCGGTAAAACAAAAGAAGATGTAAAAGCAAAATACGGCGAACCTACTGTTTATGCCCACCCAAGTTCTTACCGCGAAATTTTAACTTATAAGAAAGCTGAAGAACGTCAGGAAAGAGGACAATATGAAGCCGGTGTCCGCGGTGTAAATATTTTTACTGATGAAGTTCATTATATCTTTACGCTTGACCGCGGTGTAGTAACCAAAGTACAGGTGCAAGTAGTCAATACAACCCAAGGCGGCGGACAAACACAGGAAATTGATTTGGAAAAAGCCAAACAAGAAGAAATCGCCAAAAAAGAAAAATTAGCCGGTACGGTTGAGGATTCTTTTGCTAAAAAGAGAGCCTTGATGCGTACAGGCGGTAGGCGTTAATATGCGTAAGATTTTAGTAATATCATTTTTATTTTGCGGTGTTTATGCCTTTACACAAAACACCGCGCTTGACCAAATGCGCAGTATGGAAGCGGACAGTTTGGCTAATACCAAATATTATAATCAAGTTTATGACAGCCAAAAATCACAAGATACTTCTATGACTTCTAAACATGGTACTTATGCAACTATGCGCGAAAATGCCGGTTACGGTTTTGATACTGCTTCCCCATACAAGGTTAACTATGGTAACGGTGTAACAAATAAAAATGTAAAAGGATATGTTACAACTTCCGAAACAGGAAAGGAAGTAATTATGAGGAATTCCGTTAATATTCCGCCGGTAAGCGCACCTGTTTTAGTCGGTGATGACGATGCAGATGATATGTTTTTAGAGGCCTTAGGCGGTGCTTCAAGTGCAAATTCTTACAAAGGAAATTATGAAACTGCCGTAGGCAAACAACAAGAAAGAAATTTTGATATGTCCGAGCAACTTTCCCAAGCGGCTATAAAACAAAACCAAGCCAATGCAAAATTTGCAAATGATGTGGCAATTGCAAAACAAAAACGCGCCGAGGAAGAAGCCCAACGCCAAGCACAACAACAGCAAGGGTATCAAGATGACGAAGAACCAAGCTTTTGGGGTAAATTAGGTAAAATTGCTTTACAAGGTGCGGTAAATGTCGGCATAGAAGCAACAAATTATAAATACGGCACAAATATTGAAACTATAGGAAATAAGAATTCGTCAAAGTCCTCCGGCAGTGCTAATCAGTCTTGTACTTATGAGGGACAGCGTTTTTACGGGCAAACTTGCCAATATTGTATTAATAACAAGCCAAGAAGTTCCTCCGCCTGCAGCCAATGTTGCAATTCTTTGGGGCGCTCAATATATAGAGCAGCGTATCCGCATAGATGGAGTGGCGACGGCCGTAATTATTGTTTCTGTATGTTTAATTCCAGCGGAACAAAAGGTTATCTGTTTTAGATAATAAATCTACACATTTTAAAATTCCCGGTTTTGCCGGGGATGTTTATTTAATGGCGGAGATTATAAAAGCCCTCTATAGATTATAATATAAAATAAAGCAAAATAATTTAATTTTTGTTGTCAGTAGGTTTAAATGCCTCTTGACAACGTTTTTTTTTTTTTTTCTACAATATATACATGGGCAGAAAATAAAAGCCCTGTATAAATAAAATTAGGAGAAACAGAAATGAAAACAAAAAACAATAATCAAGGTTTTACCTTGTTGGAGTTATTAGTAGTTGTTTTGATTATTGGTATTTTGGCAGCGGTTGCTTTACCACAGTATAAACTTGCGGTTGATAGAAGCAAGATGACACAATTAATTGCTTTTGCCAATATTGTTAAGCAAGCGCAACAAAGATATTATTTAGCCAATGGTAGTTACGCTAATAATTGGAGTGATCTTGATATTACTTTGGATGGATATGAATATTCCAGAGGTAATTTATATATAGATAATGCCTATGCTCTTTTAAATTATAACAATAACGGGTTATATTTTTATGGTGGTTCAAATTATTTGCCGGATATTTTATTAATTGTATTTAATGAATTCGAATATCGGAATTGCTATGCAAATCGAACCAATGAAAGAGCACAAGCATTATGTAAACATGTTTGTAATAAAAAAAAGTTAACGACTGATGGACAGTGGAAGGGATGTTTCTTTTAATTTTTTTTATAAGAATTGTATAGCAGCGGGATTTCCCTTCGGTCATTTTCCTGACTGAAAATGCCTTCGGGCCCGGGCTCGCGGTTTTTGCCTTTCGGTGCTTCGCACCTCAAACAAAAACATCGCTCCGCCCAAGGGTTGGCAAGCAGTTGGCTTCCTCCGTCCGGGAAAATTAAAAAGCACCCAAAAGGGTGCTTTTAAATTTTCGGGGCGGCGGGATTTGAACCCACGACCTCACGGTCCCGAACCGTGCGCGCTACCAGCTGCGCTACGCCCCGTAAAAATTATTTAAGTTTAAAAGCAGTGTCGGGGAACCGAGAATCGAACTCGGGACCTCTCGCACCCCAAGCGAGCGCTATACCACTAAGCCATTCCCCGAAACTGCTTAAAATTATCGGTCTTAGATATAACCCTAAAACCACACCTATATATATTTTAGCATTCTTTTAAGATTTGTGAAAGGGTTTCCCTGATTTCTTTTAAAAATCTTAAATTTTTTGCACTATAAAAATTAGGGTCTTCTTTGTTTCCGCCGACGGCAAAAAATCTGTTTAAATGTTTTTTTGCACCGGCAACCGTCATTTTATGTTTATAAATTAAATCTTTAATTTGCAGAATAATTTCCAAATCTGCTTTTGTATATCTTCTGTGATGCGAGGCCTTTTTTATCGGGCTTAATACGGTAAAATTCTTTTCCCAATATCTAATAGTATATTCCGGCACGCTGCATAAGCGCGAAACCTCGCCGATAGTAAAAAAGTCTTTTTTAGTTAATTCTTCTAAAGTCATTTTAAAATATTTTCAGACGGTTTAAAGCGCACTCTCTTTTTTGAAGGAACTTCTATCACTTGCCCTTTTGGATTTTTTAAAACAAGCGGTGCACTTTGTTTAATTTTAAAAGTTCCGAAATTTGAAAGCACGACTTTATCACCTTTTTGTAAATTTTCTTTGATTATTTCAAGTGTCATATCAACAGCGATTTTTGCTTGTTGTTTATCAAATAAATGGTTTGAAAGTTCTTTGATTAAATCCTCTTTATTCATCTTTAAACCCAAGTGCCGAAAGCAAAGTGCCTGCCTTTTTACCAAGAACTACAATTTCCCAAATGGCATTTATTACGGGGCAGTTTAAATTATTTTTGTTGATAATATCGTGCACACTTTGTACGGAATTTAACCCTTCCGCAATGGTACCGACTTGTTTTTTTGCTTCTTCCAAATCAAACCCTTGCCCCAATTTTTCGCCTAGACGGCGGTTCCTTGAAATTGCTGACATACCTGTCAAAATAGCATCACCCAAACCGCATAAGCTGTAAACGGAATATTGTGTACAACCCTGGCTTAACATAATTATGCTCATTTCCTGCATAGCCTCGGTTAAAAGAGCAGCTTTTGTATTTGCTCCTTCGCCAATGCCGTCCAATATTCCACATCCTATGGCAACGACATTTTTAATAGCCCCGCCGTATTCGGAACCGCGCCTGTCTTTTGAAAGTTCAAAACAAAGCGGTTTTTTTGTAAGTTTATTTTGTAAGACTTTTAACAAATCTTCATCATAACCTGCCAAAGTTATTTTAGTTGGTATACCGCGGGCAACTTCTAAAGCGAAACTCGGCCCGCTGAAGGCGACAACTTTATTTTTAAGAAAGGGTAATTCTTCTTCAATAATTTCACTCATTGTCTTAAAAGTGCCGTCTTCAAGCCCTTTAGTTGCATTCAACACAGGTACAGCTTTACCGTTTAGAATTGTTTTTAATTGCTGGCATACACTTCTTACCGCTTTAGAAGAAAACACAAAAACCAGCAAGTCCGCCCCTTCTACAGCTGTTTTTAAATCATTGGTTAAAAGATAAGACTCATCAAATTTGAAATTTGGTATATTGGGGTGTGAACCATCTGCATTTTTTATTTTTTCAAGCAAATCCTGAGAATATTCCCAAACTCTGACTTCCATACCAAGTCCGTGCAAATGCTTTGCGATAACGCTTCCCCAAACACCGGCGCCCAAAACAGTAACTTTATTTAACATTTTTCTTAGAGCCGTCCTCAAAATTAAGTTCTTTATGTGCAAGCATTCTTTTGATATTTGGAATGTGCTTATAAATTACAATTGCAGCAATTATTGCACAAAATATAATGTAAGCCAAACTTGCTCCTGTAAGCCATGCAGCAATCGGAAGAACAATACAAGCCAAAATTGAGCCCGGTGAAATACGGCCTGTTTTCCACACTACAAGCACGAAAGAAAGGAAAGCAATAACCGTTGGTAATGGTAATAAAGCACCAAATACACCTGCTGAAGTTGCTACACCTTTACCGCCGCGGAATTTAAGAAATACAGTCCACATGTGAGCACAAATTGCTATAAACCCGCAAGCAATGGGTAACCAAGCCAGCGGTGAAAGTATTTTTGCAAGCGCTACTGCTACTGCACCTTTTGAGGCATCACATATAAAAGTAGCCCAACCTGCACCTTTTCCTACAATCCTATATACATTTGCCGCACCCGGATTACCGGAACCATAATTTCTAATGTCAAATCCCTTAATCTTTTTTGTAATTAAGTAACCGGAGGGTATTGCCCCCAAAAAATAACTTAGAACGAGCAAAGTAATTGTTAATGTCATAATTCTCCTTATTGTCTGTTAGTTTCTCTAATCAAGGCTTGAAATATGGTCATAATACCATTATATTTTTCTTCAAACTCTTGTGTTGTATAGGGCAGACGGAAAGTCCAATTATCCGGGCTTACCGTACCGGGCACATTGATTCTATCAGTAGTGCCTATAATGTCCTGTAAAGGAAATACTGCCAAATTTGAATTAGAGGCAAGAACCCTTTTCAAAATTTCAATGTTTACATCTTGGTCATACGGGATATTACCATCTGTTTTTTGGGCTGAAACCATCTCCCAGAAATTAGCCCTTTGCCAAGAGGGCATTTCCTCCCACCATTGTTTTAAAGTTGTGGTGTCATGGGTGGAAGTAGTTGCAAGGGAAGCACTTGGGTAATTACGCGGTTCGCGGAATACCTCATTATCTTTTTCCCATCTTATAACACGATAACCAGGCATATTTATATCTGTCATAAATTTTCGCATATAATCAGGTATAACGCCCAAATCCTCACCTACCGGCAAATTATCTTTTGCAGTTTCTACTACAGCATCAATAAATTTTGCACCGCGGGCTTTTTGGGAAGTTTCATCACTTATATCATAAGCGCCTATATCATCACCCGGTTTAAATACCCAAGTACGGAAAAATCCGACTAAATGATCAAGGCGGAAGATATCATAAATTTCACAAGCGCGGGCTATTCTTGAACGCCAAAGATTAAAATTTTGTTCCTCAATCACAGACCAATTATACGCAGGCAGCCCCCATTTTTGACCGCCCTGTGCCAAAGCATCTTTTGGGGCACCGACTTCTGTATCAAGCAAGAATTTTGTTTGGTTTGCCCAAACATCTGCACTGTCAAAATTTACGCCAAACGGAATATCACCGAACAGAAAAACACCTTTTTCTTTTGCGAATTTGCGTGCTTGTTCAAGTTGTTCTTGTGCTAGCCATTGAATATAAGAGAAGAACATTATTTGTCTTCTGTTTTTTATTAAGAAACTTTTTAGGTTTTCAATTTGTCTGTTTTTTAATTCTTCCGGCCAAGTTTTCCAAGATGACCAATTATATAAGTCCTTGGCAGTTCTGAAAATTGCATAGGACAAAAGCCAAGAAGTATTCTTTTTTTGGAAAGCCAAAAAATTTTGCCATCTTGCTGTATTATTTTTTTGTTCTACCTGTTCAAAATATTCATAAGCAGCCCATAAAACGCGGTACTTAGCCGGTTTTATTGCATCAAATTGAACGTTTAAATTTTTGCGCCAATTATCAATTTCCGGTTTCAAATCAGCTAAAATTTCTTGTGCATTTTGGCTTTTTTCCACTTCCGGAACATCTTTAACGCTGATGTATATCGGGTCAATGGCATAAGCACTCAAAGCACTGTAAGGGCAATGTTCACGAGGAGATGTTTCCCAAAGCGGCAATATCTGCAATATTTTTATATCATAATTTGCAAAATATTCTACCCACTCCTTTAAAGAAGATATATCCCCGCAGCCCCAATCATCCTTTCCTTTCATGGAAGACAGAGGAAGAGAAACCCCAGCCAAGCGTTTTTGTAAATACGGATTTTTGCTTAAATCAATCATAAATACCCCTATTTGGTTAATTAATTTTTACGGCAAATTGCCTCAATTTCAACTAAAGCACCTTTTGGTAAAGCTGCCACCTGTACACAACTTCTTGCCGGTGGATTTGTGGAAAAAAATTGGCCGTATACTTCGTTCATATCAGCAAAATCTGCTAAATTAGTAAGGAATACCGTTGTCTTTAAAACATGGTCATATTCCATTTTGCATGCTTTTAATATTTGGCCCATATTTTCCAAAACCTTTCTTGTTTGTGTTTTTATATCTCCGCCGACAAGTTCACCCGTAACGGCATCGGCAGGTAGGCATCCGGAAATAAAAGCCCAACTACCGTTCCTGATTGCTTGTGAATAAGGCCCTATTGCTTTTGGTGCAGTATCACTTGAAACAACTCTTCTAGCCATAAGAAATCTCCTAATGTTTAGTATAAATATATAGTAGCATATTTGGAAAGACTTATGTACAAAGTTTTATGTGTCGCACAGGTAGTAGTGCAAATATAAACAAGTCAATTGGCATTAAAAGTAGTAAAAATAGTTACCCCCGGAGAGTCTCCTTTGTTTTGAGTTTTTACCCGTTGCCGCTTCACAAATTTCTTGCGCTTTGTAATCTGTTTGTTCAGCTGCACAAGCGGAACTATTAGAAGAATACCATTTAAATATTCGTGCTCCGTTAAACCCGCAACCGCAATACTCTTTGGAAATAAAACAATATCCCCAATCCCAATGAGCATAATTAGTGGGTGTTCCATTGGTAGGTGGAAGGTCTATATTAATTGATGAAAAATTTCCGGCATATTTTTCTTGTATTACATAATATTCCTGTTGTGCTTTATATATTCTGTTTACCATAAATATTGCTTGTGTAAACTTTGTTTTGTAGATTATCTTTCTATATCGTGGCAAAGCGATAGCTGCAAGTATACCAATAATTAGGACAACAACTAAAAGTTCTATTAAAGTAAAACCTTCGGTAAATTTATTTTTTTGCATAGACTCTCCTTTTTTTATAGGGGAAAGCAAAACATAAATTTATGACAGGAAAAACGGCCATCATATTTGAGGCCGAATAAGAAACTCAAACACAACAGCCGTGCCTTGCCGTATTAACGGCAAGAACTCGGTACAAGATAAAGGGTTTATAACGTCCTTTACTTTGCACCTCAACCAGCTGTCTTTGGGCTTATTCGGCGTTTTTGATTTCTCAAAAACTTTGTTTTACTTATGTAAAACCCCAAAAAACAGATAAATTTTACAGACATTAAAATGTCTGTTAATATTATAGCAAAAAAATATTTAATGTGTAGCAGAGAAATTTTTTGTATAATATAATAGAAGTATTCGCAGTATAAAGAATAAGTAAGCAAATATCGCTTGCGGGTACTTTTTGTTTTGACTTCTTTGTTATTGCAACATTTTAGGAGGATTAACTTAATGGACAGTACTGCAGTTGCTACAAAGCATAAACACCCATCAGGGTTATATATGCTTTTTATGGTGGAAATGTGGGAAAGGTTTAACTATTACGGTATGCGTGCCTTACTTTCTTTATTTATGATTAGCGCCGTAATTAATTATTCCAAAGCCGCTTCCAGTAAAATTTACGGTATGTTTACCGCTTTGGTTTATCTTACACCCGTTATAGGCGGGTATTTGGCGGATAGATTTATCGGCAAAAGGCACTCTATTACAATCGGTGCTATTTTAATGGCCATGGGCCAATTTACTCTCGCTTCTTATGAGATTATAGACCCTAAATTAGCATTATTTACCGGTCTTACATTGATTATTTTAGGTAATGGATTTTTTAAACCGAATATTTCAACTATCGTAGGTGAACTTTACCCGCCAAAAGATCCACGCCGTGATAGCGGTTTTACTATTTTTTATATGGGTATTAACGTTGGTGCTTTTATTGCTCCTTTTGTATGCGGTTATTTAGGCCAGCCAAATGATATTTACAGCATTGCTGAAGCATATAAGTGGAAATATGGTTTTATGGCTGCCGGTACAGGTATGATAATAGGTCTTGTTTGGTATTTAGTTTCACAAAAGAAATATTTAGGCGAAATCGGCTTATATCCTGTTACTGATGCGAAAGCGGTTGATCATGTAGATAATACTCCTTTAACATCAGAAGATAAGGATAAAATTAAGGCCATTTTCACATTTGTGTTTTTTGCCATTTTCTTTTTTGCTTTCTTTGAACAAGCAGGAACTTCACTTAATTTCTTCGCTGATGAAGCAACACGTTTGAGTATTGGATCTGTACAGTTAAAGGCTTCATATTTCCAAGCGGTGAACCCTATTTGTGTGGTAATTTTTGCCCCTATTTTTGCAAAAATGTGGATTAAAATGGGGGATAAAAATCCTTCAATTCCGGTTAAATTCGGCTGGGGTTTATTCTTACAAGGTATAGCGTTTATGATTATTGCAATCGGTGCAAGCATTTATGCCTCACAAGGTCCGGTAAGCGCTTTGTGGCTTGTGTTCTGTTATTTATTTTGCACAATGGGTGAATTATGTTTATCACCGGTTGGACTTTCAATGGTAACGAAACTCGCGCCTGCAAAGTTTATGTCATTACTTATGGGTGTATGGCTTGCTGCAAGTTTTATAGGTAACTTACTTGCCGGCTGGCTTGCAAGTTTCTATGATTCTTGGAGTTTATCAACCTTATTCTCCGTTCCGGCTGTTGCCTCTATTGTATTTGGTGTTATTATGTGGATTATGTCAGGCAAAGTCCGCAAATGGATGCATGGTGTAAACTAAAAATAGTTTAGTTTTAACTGACAAAAAACCCTCAGTTTAAACTGGGGGTTTTTTGTTAGGTTTGATAAGGTTATTAGAGATTTGTTATAATTATATGGTGGAAGAAAATCAAAAAGAATTAAATATATTTAACGGTAAGGTTATAGTGCTTGGTATAACAGGTGCTATGGCTTGTTATAAATTATGCCCTCTTATCATACATTTGAGGAATAGAGGTGCGCGTTTTCGTATAGTAGCAAGTGAAAATGCTTTAAATTTTATAACTAAAACTACTTTACAAACCCTAGCGAAAACAGAGGTATTAACCACACAGTTCAATCCTAAAAAATTTGATGATAACCACAAAAGTTTAGAAGAAGAAGGAGATATTTTTCTTCTTGCCCCTGCAACGGCGCAAACAATTAGTAAAGTAGCCCGCGGTGTTGCTGATAACTTACTTAGTTCCGTATTGTGCGCTTGGCGTAAACCAATGCTTGTTGCCCCTGCCATGAACCAGGGCATGTGGTACAATACAGCAACACAAGATAATATAAGTTTGTTAAAGAAACGCGGTGCATTTGTATTAGATGCACCAAAAGGTGTAATGGCAAGTGCTGCTGTAATTTGTGAGGAATTGGAAAGAATTTTAAAAATCCGCCGCAATTTGGAAGGTAAAAAATTTTTAATAACGAACGGTAACATTCAAGAACAATTTGGGGACGGCCTTGCTTTATCTCAATTGCCGGTAAGTAATATGGGGAAATTTCTTGCAGATATGGCCTATTTGCGCGGTGCGGAAGTTTCTCTCATAACAACCAATTTATTTGATGCTCCCTATGAACAAATTTTAGTTAAAGATACCGAACAAATGCGTTTGGCAGTTTCCAAAAATATTTTTAAAGCGGATTATTTTTTTATGGCCGCTCTTTTGCCGCCGTATAAACCACAAATATTAAAAAGCGGTTTGGAGGCAGATGATAATAAAGTGTCCGGTGAGGATTTTTATCTTACACTTTCCAATAATTATGATTTCTTTCCTGCTTTATGTTTACAAAAAAAGCCAAATCAAGTGTTTGCTTGGGTAACGGAAAAAACGGAATATGATACCAAATCCAAACGTTGCCCAAAGGGTTGTGATTATTTGATAGAAGGTGCCTTGCAGGGGCTGCCGGAAGATTCAATTTTTTGTAAACACGGTTTACGATCTATTATTGAGAAACAGCCTTCACGCCAAGAATTAGCCGCACAAATATTTGATCTGATTTTTAGGGACTAGATTTAAATAATTTGTTGATGCTAGGCACTTAAATATGATATCGTGAATTTATGTGCAAAATGTTTCTTTAAAAATGCTATCATTTAATATATGGACACATCAACATTATACGACTTTATTAAGTGGGCAAAAACAACTGATTTGCAAGAGTTAGTTTGCAAGCGCGGTTCAGTAAGCGTAGAATTTAAAAGTGCAGATACTGCCTTTAACAGTTATACTTCTAAGTTAACGAAAGTTTTTGCCCCTGCTATCGGTATTTATAAATCAAAAAATGGTAAAGAAAACGCCGATTTAAAAGAAGGAATGTCCTTAAAAAAAGGTCAATTTTTAGGCATAGTTGAAAGCCATAAAAAGATAGTGAAAGTCTTATCACCTAAAACAGGAATATTAAAATCAATATCCATAAAAGAAAATACGGATGTGGAATATAATCAGCCTCTGTTTTTTATTGATTAACTATGAAAGAAAAAAAGTATACAAAAATTTTAGTTGCAAACCGCGGTGAAATTGCTTTAAGAATAATACGCACATTAAAAGAAATGGGTATTAAGACCGTTGCGGTTTATTCTGAGGAAGATAAAAGTTCCGCCCCGGTACTTGCAGCTGATGAGGCTTTATGTATCGGCCCTGCCGCAAGTAAAGACAGTTATTTAAATATTGATGCCATAATAGCGGCAGCCAAAATAACCAAGGCCGAAGCCATACACCCCGGTTATGGTTTTTTATCCGAAAATGCAAAATTTGCAAAAGAAGTTATTTCTGCCGGTATTGATTTTATCGGCCCAAGTGTTGATACCATTTCAAAACTCGGTCAAAAAGCACAAGCCCGCACTCTTGCAATAAGTGCAGGCGTTCCTATAATAAAGGGAAGTGACGGCGTTGTAAAGGATAATTTTTTGCTTGAAGCCAAAAAAGTTGGTTTCCCTTTAATGATAAAGGCAGCGCTAGGCGGCGGAGGGCGCGGGATGCGTGTCGCTTTAACTGAAGATGCCTTTGAAACTGCCTTACAAACCGCAAAGGCGGAAGCAAAAATTGCCTTTGGTAATGATGATGTTTATTTAGAACAACTTTTGCTTAAGCCGCACCATATAGAAATACAATTCGCAGCGGATAATTACGGCAATATTGTTGCCTTCGCAGAACGTGATTGTTCCATGCAGCGAAAAAATCAAAAGTTAATTGAGGAATCTCCCTCACCTTTTGTAACACCTGAAATCCGTAAAAAAATTATGGCTTCTGCCGTATCATTGATTAAACAAGCCAAATACAGCGGCGTAGGTACTGTTGAGTTTTTGATGGATGAAAATAAAAACTTCTATTTTATGGAAGTTAATACACGTCTTCAAGTCGAACACCCTGTTACCGAAACAGTTTGCGGGGGCATTGACTTAGTTAAAATGCAGATAGAAATTGCCCAAAACCATCCCTTATCTATAACGCAGGAAGAAGCACAAAAAATAACTTGCCATGCCATGGAGTTTAGGATTAATGCTGAAGATTATGAGCAAAATTTCTTGCCAAATGCAGGTTTTATTTCTTATTTTCAAATACCTGCAGGCCTTGGGGTTAGGGTAGATAGCGCAATATATTCAGGTTATGAGATTCCCTCTTTTTATGACAGTTTAATTGCTAAACTTATAATAAGTGCACCCGATAGGCTTCAAGCACTTAAACGCGCACAAAGGGCATTGGAAGAATTTAAAATAAAGGGGCTAAAAAGCACGTTAGATTTCCATAGAATAATTTTAAATAATGAACAATTTCAACAAGGGAAAACAAATACTGATTTGGTAGAGGAAATTTTTAATGAAAGCAAAAAATAAAATAATGACTCTTGCTAAACTTTCTGCTTTTATTAAAAAAGTAAAAGCGGGCGGTAAAAGGGTCGTTTTTACAAACGGTTGTTTTGACATTTTACACGCCGGCCATGTAAGCAGTATAGAGTTTGCCAAAAGTAAAGGGGATGTTTTGGTTCTTGGAATTAACAGTGATGCATCTGTCAAAAGATTAAAAGGCCCTAGCCGTCCTGTTAATAAACAAGCGGACAGGGCGCTTATAGTTGCTGCTTTACAAGCAGTAGATGCTGTATGTGTTTTTAACCAAGATACTCCGCTTGAACTTATTAAAATTGTTAAACCGGATGTTTTGGTAAAAGGTGCTGATTATAAAAACAAAAAAGTAATTGGGGAAGAATTTGCAGGGAAAGTGGTGCTGTTTCCTTTAGTGAAAGGGCGGTCCACGACAAATTTAATTAAGAAAATATCTTTACAATAAAGTAAAATATTGGATATAGGTAGACTATGGCAGATATATTTGAAAAATGTAAGAACTTTAAAGATGCAAAGCGTTTGATGGACCTTGGTATTTACGGCTATTTTCAGCCGATATCTTCGGCGCAGGGGCCGGAAGTTATGCTTAAGGGTAAAAAATATATTATGGCCGGCTCTAATAATTATTTAGGGCTCGCAAATGACCCTAAAATGAAAGAAGCCGCCCTTGAAGCTGTATCTAAATACGGTACAGGTTCCGCAGGTTCAAGATTTTTAAACGGTAACACTGTTGCCGCAGAAGAACTTGAGGCCAAACTCGCTAAATTTAAAGGCAAGGAAGCAGGTATAATATTTTCCGCCGGATATCAAATGAATTTGGGCGTAATTTCAAGTTTGCTTAAGAAAGGCGACGTTGCCATAGTTGATAAATTAGACCATGCAAGTATTTTAGACGGCGTTAAACTTTCCGAAGCGGAAATGGTACGCTTTAAACATAATGATATGAAGGACTTGGAAATAGTCCTTTCAAGAATTCCCGAAGAAAAGGGTAAATTGATTATTGTTGACGGCGTTTTCAGTATGGAAGGTGATATTTGTAATTTACCTGAAATCGTTAAACTTGCCAAAAAATATGGTGCAAGGACTATTATTGATGATGCACATGCAACAGGTGTTTTAGGTAAAACAGGGCGCGGCACCTGCGAATATTTTAATTTACATAAGGAAGTTGATTTAGTGGTCGGTACTTGCTCTAAAACTTTTGCAAGTGTCGGAGGGTTCGTTGTGGGTGATGCTGATATTATTCACTATATCAGGCATAGTGCAAGAAGCCAAATTTTTTCTGCGGCATTACCTCCGGCGTCGGTTGCCTCAATTTCCCGCGCTATTGATTTAATTAGTAATGACATGAGCAGAAAAGATAAACTTTGGGCGAATTCCGAACGTCTTAAAAATGGTTTCAAAAAAGCGGGTTTTGATATAGGTAAAACACAAACGCCGATAGTACCTGTATTTGTGGGAGATATGGATACCTGCTTTAAAATGTGGCGTGCGACTTTGGACGGCGGTATTTTTACAACACCGGTTATACCGCCGGCAGTTCCTCCGAACAGATGCATGATGCGTGTTACTTTAATGGCTACCCATACTGATGAGCAAATTGATAAAATCATTGAAGTTTTTACAAAAGCGGGGAGAGAACTCGGTATCATAAAATAATGTTCAAGGCAATTGAAACACAAGATGTAAAAAAATTTGTTGATTTTCCTTTTACTTTGTATAAGGACTGCCCGCATTATATAACTGATTTGAGAAGTAATCTTGTGAAACTTTTAACTACTGACCCTTTCTGGCAAAACAATGAAAGGGTTTTATTTTTGCTTTATAAAGATGATGAAATTATCGGCCGCATTTGCGCTTTAACTAATATTGCGCATAATAAACATTGGCAAGATAAAACAGGTTTCTTTGGTTTTTTTGATTGTATAAATGACGTCGGTGCTGCCAATATGTTATTTCATGCAGCATCTGTTTGGCTAAAACATAAAGGTTGTAAAACTATTCAAGGGCCGGTTAACCCAAGCACAAACCATACATGCGGGGTTTTAGTAGATAATTTTGATAAAAACCCTTTCATTATGATGCCTTATAATTTTGCATACTACAATGAACTTATAGAAAGCTGCGGTTTTGAAAAGGCAAAAGATTTGATTGCTTTTGAGCGTACCGACAAAGAAGAAATAAGCCCACGCATGCAAAAACTTATAGAACGCTTTAAAAAGAATAAAGATATAAAATTTAGGCCTATAAATTTGCAAAAGTTTAATGAAGAAGTTGACAAAATCTGCAAAATTTATAATGAATCTTGGGTACAAAATTGGGGTTTTGTGCCGATAAGCGACGCCGAAATAAAACAAACCGCAAAGGAATTAAAAACTATAGTTAAAACTGAAATGACTACTATTTGCGAAGTTAAAGAAGAAGTTGCCGCCTTTGCAATTTGCGTACCTAATTTTAACAGGGTTTTAAAAGAGTGGCAGCAAAATAAAGGTATCAATAAAATCTTAAAATCAATAAAAGCATATATTAAAATGAAAGATTGCCGTATGCTGATGCTCGGTGTTCATCCAAAACACCGCGGACGCGGGCTTGAACTATTAGTAGTTAATGAAATTATTGAGAACTGTGTTAAAAAAGGATGGAACAAGGCAGAACTTTCTTGGATTTTGGAAGATAATAAAGCGATAATTTCCGTCATAGAAGAAACCGGCTGCTACAAAACCAAAACCTACCGCATTTATAATAAAATCATTTAAAATAATAGCCGTTTACTTGAACGGTAGAACCATTAAAAATATAAATACCGGCACTAAATGGTGCCTTTTCCCCTGTAAGAGTTTGACACAAACGATTTGCCCTGTCATTTGTTTTTCGGGTATGAGCGTAGCAAGCTCTTTTATTTTGGTAATAATAGTAAGTAGCATTTATCGCTAAATCTGAACAACGAGGATTCCCCCCAGCAAGCAACATACATCCCCAAGTATTACCATCACAAGATATTCTTTCGTTATTGACTTTTCGACAATTTGGGGGTATATCAATATCTAGATCTATAAAATTTGGATTTTCTTTCAACATTAATGCTCTTATTTGCGCTTCATCAATGGCTTTTGTAAAGGCCATAATTTTTGAATATCTTGCTTTATCTGTGGCGAGTTGGTATTTAGGCAAAGCAATAGCCGCCAAAATACCGATAATTAAAACTACAACTAAAAGTTCAATCAAAGTAAAACCCTTATAATTTTTTTGTTTTTCTATGTTCATCTTGTTTTCTCCTTTATTTTTAATGTTGTCTATAATTCTTTTCCCCTTCGCTTGCAAAGGCGGGAAGTATAAAGAAATTTCTTTCAATATCAACCAATCAAAAACGGCTGATTTATATAGGTCTAAGGAAATGCCCTACATAAATAGCCGTAGTTTATCTTCAAGATAAACATTTAGCACAAAGCAAGAGGGCAATTACTCCCCTCACTTTGTGCTTACAACGACTATTTTTGGCTTTCCTTAGAACTTTGTTTTACAAAGCCATCTCTTACGAGATCCAAAAACAGATTCAAATTTTATTAAGCCGCATTAAGGCTTACATTAAAAATAATACCTCTTAAATTTATAATAACAATTTTCCTAAATTATTTCAACAAATCAGAAAGACGCTTATTTTGTTTCTTACGGTTTTTCCCTAAAAAATAATTTAATGATATTTTCCCGCTGCCGAGTATAAGGAAATTTATCAAAATCACAAAAGCGAATAAAACACCTACAATATTTACTTTATTCAAACCACCGGCAAAAAAGAAAAACCCGCTGAATAAACTTATTAACATTAATCCTAAACAAGCAAATTTCCATGCAAAGCCAATCAAAATCAGGGCACTGCAAAGAAAAGTTAGTATCACAACGAAAGTGCAAATAATGTGGGAATACGGAAGACCTATATCAATACCGTTTTGAATGAAAGCATTAAGATGTAAGGCCTCCCCCATACCCAAATAAATGAAAGCAAGGGCAAAAATTACCCGCTCTACAAAAAGCATGATATTTAAACCCTTGCTTGATAGATTATTCATTAGAATGAAATCCCACCGTTTACGGAATATAAAGTTTTTCTTGAATTGCTTTTTTTGGAAACATCAAGCCACTCAACGGCAGCATTAACCATAACTATACCGATTTTTAAAGTTAAACCTGCAGCCAAGTTATCTGTAGCGGTTGTATTATAGGTTTTAAGGTATGTATAATTTGCATAAGGTCTAATAATTTGATAAGTATACCCTAAATTTGCGCTTAAAGCATATTTCAAGAAACCGCTTGTTACAGCAGTAAAACCGGGAACATCCAACCAGGCAGGTGCGGCTGGCCCTCTGTTATCGGAAAAATGCAAAGCTTTTGTATAAGTAACAGCACCATCAAAACCGCCTTTTGTACCGCCTAAGGAAACATAACCGTCGGTTTCTCCTACTTTATAATGAGGAGCATAAAATTTATGTTCGGTTTGCCTTGCACCGGCACCGAGTGTCAAATTATCAAGTTCAACAATATGAAAGAGTAAAGATTCCAAATTAACTTTAGCATAACCTTCATAAAAGTAATTGGAATAATCATTCCTCTTAGGAGTATAACCGCCTCTTGCACCTACCCTTAAAGCATCCCAAAGAGGAACTTTTACTTCCACATTGAGACCTACTTGATACATATCGTCTATATTGTCATGCTTGACAACTGCAGCACTTGGGGCAATAGTAAGGCCGGGGATAAAAGAAAGATCATAAGAACCTTTACCTACAAAATACCCGTCACTTCCGCTGACGGCTGTTGCGCTAAGTTGCGCAAAAGCCGGCACGCATAAAACAACTAAGGCTAGGGATAAAAAGATTTTTTTCATATCAACCTCTTAATTACAACTGCATTTTCTGCCTTTTGCAGTAAGATTCTTTTTATCTTCATCCTGTAAAAATTTGGCATAATTGCTGTATTTCCTGTTTTTCCAACTGCCCTTGTGATAACCATAACCGATAATTAACGGTGCTGCTAAAGTTACTTCGCTGTAAACCATTTGTTCCAAGGAAGTTGAGACTTTACCCCAAGAAGATGCTTCTTTTAAAGTAGAGCCGGACAAAGCACCGTCCCTGACATCAGCAACAGTAATTTGAACAGCATATTTGTGCATCGGGGAATTAGCGCCCAAAATTTCAGCAGCAACTACGGTATCTTGCACAAAATTCTTAGGCACACCGCCTGCAAACATCATTAAGCCGCTTTCTTTCGCATTTATTTTTATTTTAGTGAGTTCTAAAAAGTCCTTTGCGCTGTCTATGGAAACATGGTGTTGAGGATGTTCGGTTTGATGGGCTACAAAACCGAAACCGGCAGAACAATCAGAAAAAGCAGGAACAAAAACAGGAACACCGTACTTGTAGGCATTATATAAAATGCTGTCTTTACCTTTTTTATTTTTCTCTAACCATTTGCCGATTTCCCATAAAAATTCGCGGGAAGAATAGGGGCGGGGTTCTAAAGAGTCAGCAATAATTTTGATGGTTTCATCACATTCTTTTAGTTCATCTTCGTTGATATAGGTGTCATAAATACGGTCAATATGCAAATCACGGAGCAAATTATCATCAGCATTATGCGGGGTGCCTTTATAGTGTTTATACCCAAGTGCTTCAAATAAATCCTGGTCAATCATATTTGCGCCGTTAGAAATTATAGCATCAACCATCTTATTTTGTATCATATCAACTATCATTTTTTTAAGGCCGGCCGATACCAAAGAACCTGCAATACATACAAATACACAGCACTTCTTATCTTTAAGCATTTTGTCATAAATGACAGCTGCGCGGTTTAAATCGCGGGAAGTATAGGCCATATTTGCCATATCTTCAACTAAGGGTACGACATTGTGTTTTTTAATGTCTATATGTTTGATTGTTTCTTTTAAGAAACTTTTTTGTGTTGGTTTCATTTACACTTATCTCCTATTACAATATAAACATTTCCGCTTGGTGCAAGCGCACACACAACTTGCACACATAATTGCTATAATGTTTAATATATTATATTAAATTGTGAGGTGTTTATGTACCCTAATTTAAAAAAGACCGATTTACCCGTCTGGGAAGCAATTGAAAAAGAGTTATCAAGGCAAAGAAACCGCATTGAACTTATTGCTTCGGAAAATTTTACCTCCCCCTCCGTTATGGAAGCACAAGGCAGTATTTTAACAAATAAATATGCTGAGGGCTACCCCGCAAAACGATATTACGGCGGATGCGAATATGTAGATATAGTGGAAAGTTTAGCCATTGAACGTGCGAAAGAGTTATTTAAAGCGGAAGGGGCAAATGTACAGCCCCACAGCGGTGCGCAAGCCAATTTGGCGGCATACTTTTCTTTGATAAGTGTAGGTGATACTGTGATGGGGTTAAATCTTTCGCACGGCGGGCATTTGACTCATGGGCATCCTCTAAATTTCAGCGGAAAATTTTTCAAAATGTTTGAAATAAATGTCAGTAAAGATACAGAAGAAATTGATTACGACGAAGCTTATAAAACCGCCCAAAGTGCAAAACCGAAATTAATCATGGCAGGTGCTTCAAATTATTCACGTATTTTTGATTGGGCTTATTTAAGAAAGATTGCAGATTCCGTCGGAGCATATTTGGTTTGCGATATTGCGCATTATGCCGGCCTTGTAGCGGCAGATGAATATCCGAGCCCTGTACCCTATGCAGATATTGTTACAACCACAACGCACAAAACTTTACGCGGGCCGCGCGGCGGTTTGATTTTGTGTAAAGAAAAATATTTAAAACAAGTTAATTCTTCCGTTTTTCCGGGCATGCAAGGCGGGCCTTTAATGCATGTAATTGCGGCAAAAGCAGTTTGCTTCGGCGAGGCTTTAAAACCGGAATTTAAAGAATATCAAAAACAAATAAAGAAAAACGCACAAGCATTATGTACGGAAATGAAAAACAAAGGCTACCGCATTGTTGCAGGCGGAACTGACTGCCATGTTTTTTGCGTAGATTTAACTTCCAAAAATATTACCGGTAAAGCGGCGGAAGCCGCCCTTGATAAAGCCGGTATAACTTGTAATAAAAACACTATTCCTTATGATACGCAAAAACCGTTTATTGCAAGCGGTATCAGGCTTGGTACTCCGGCGGTAACAACACGCGGAATGAAAGAAAAAGATATGATAAAAATCGCTGATTTCATTGACCGCGCAATAACTAATGCAAATGATGATAATAAACTTGCACAAATTGCTGAAGAAGTTAAAAATTTCCTTAAAAATTTCCCATTATATGAAGGAGGCGTATTATGATAGATATCGGTATTATCGGCGGAAGCGGGCTTTGTAATTTAGAAGGCCTTAAAAATAAAAAAGAAGTTGCTGTAAAAACACCTTTCGGGAACCCTTCTGATAAAATTATTACGGGTGAACTCGCAGGTGTTAAAATAGGTTTTTTAGCAAGGCATAATAGGAAACATATTTTTACACCGACCGAAGTTCCGTACCGCGCAAATATTTATGCTTTAAAAAAGCTCGGCGCACGTGTAGTTTTGTCTTTTAGCGCCGTCGGTTCTTTAACAGAAAAAATGCCGCCGAAAACCCTCGTTTTCCCGGACCAAGTTGTAGATAAAACAACTTTGCGCGCAAATACTTTTTTCGGTAATGGTTTAGTCGGGCATGCCCCTTTTGGCGAACCTTTTTGCAAATGCTTGCGCGAACTTTTAATCAAAGAAGCAAAAAATTTAAAAATTCCGCATGCCAAAAGCGGTACAATTATCGCTATGGAGGGGCCTGCTTATTCAAGTAAAGCAGAAAGTATTTTTCATCGCAAAATGGGCTGGCATTTAATTAGTATGACTTCTTGCCCCGAAAGTAAACTTGCACGCGAAGCGGGGCTTGCTTTTGCCTTATGTGCGATGGTTACCGATTACGACTGTTGGAAAGAAGACGAAGAAGGCGTAACCCATGCAAAAGTTTTGGAAACGATGAAAACAAATGAAGTTTATGCAAAAAAACTTTTAGCAGCAGTTTTGCCGAAAATCAAAAAATTGAAACGCTGCGGTGCTTGTAATGAAACTTTGATTAACACATTTACCGCAAAACAACGTAAAGCACACAAAGCAACCTGGCAAAAGTTAAAAGTTATTTTAGAAAAATAAATTTTAGTTTTTCTTACTAAGAAAACTACCCGTACAAATGAGGTCCACATACGGGGCGGTAAATTTGTTTAACTATGGTTTAATTCGCAAAATTTTTAAGGAAGGGCCCAAACAGCAGTCTGAGCACTATCAGCCACATGCACAGCCTTACCATTAAGAATTTTGCTACAATAATTTCCTAAATCACCACTAAAAAGAGGAGCATTTCCTTTTCTGCGTTCCATACATAAGAATGTTTCTTTCGGAATAGTTTTATACGAGTGATCTAAGTATTTACCGAAACTAGTTCCGGCAAATTTTCCATTATGACGTTTTACCCCTATACCAAGTGTATTTACATTAGGAGCATTGTCTATCCATACATGAAATTCTTCCCCACCTTGTTCAAATACAGCAGGTATGTCAACATCTAAATCGCCTACGGAAGAAGGCCAATTACCCGTAGCTACTTGATATACCTTAGCAGATTGATATAGATTTTGTAATATAGTTAAAATTTTAGCAACTTTGGCTTTTTCAATAGATTTCCTATATTGCGCTAAAGCAATAGCCGCTAAAATACCAATGATTAAAACAACAACCAAAAGTTCAATTAAAGTAAACCCCAATTTATTTTTCATACAATCTCCTTAATCGCTTTATACAGCGTTTTTATTTTGATACATATATTTTAGAAAAAAAAAAAAAAACGTTGTCAAGTCCATCGTCGTAAAAATAAAGATATGTTACAGAGTACTTTTATTAATAAAAGGGCTTAACGGAACTTTTTGTTGGTAATTAAAAAAATATTTCTTTATATTTTAAATTACCTAGAATTTTACATATTATGCACATTTTCCCAAAAAGTCTGAAACAAGCCGAGCCTTAAAAACTAATAAGCACGTGAGGGCTTATATTTGGTAAAATTTAAGATATGTCTATAATAGGTAAATATATATCAAAAAACTTCCTGACAATGTTCATCGGGGTTTTGTTTGTTTTGGTATTTGTAATATTTATGGGGCAATTTTCCAAAGTATTTTCCTATGCAATGCGGTATGGGGCAAATATGTTTTGGGTAATGTCAATGATAGTATATCTGATACCTGATATTTTAGTACTTGGTTTACCTATTTCCTTTCAAATTGCTTTATTGATGACACTAACAAATTTATCTAAAACAGGGGAAATTTTGGCCATGCGTTCCGCCGGATTATCTTTTAAAGAAATTACACGCCCGATTTACATTATGGCAATCTTCTTAACACTGGTAATAATTATTCTAAACGGTTTTTTAAGCCCTATGTCTTTGAGAAATTTAGATAGACAAAAAGATGAATTATCTTCAAAAATATCAAAAATTTCCCTTGAGCCGCGTACTTTTATTGATTTAGGCGACTGGGAATTATATGCCGAAGAAGCCGATAAACACCGCCGTAATTTTACCCAAATACATTTAACCCGTAAAAACGATAATACCGCTTTAAATACCAAAATTAATGCTGCCAACGGCACTATTACCACTGAAAGTGCCGGGGTAAAAATACTTTTAAATAAAGGACAAATGCAACGCTTAGATGGAACAGAAGATAATAAAATTATAACTGCAGAATTTAAAAAATTTAACTTTTTTATTCCCCTTATACAAAAAACTAGAGAACGCCCCTTAAAACCGGCCGAACAAACCACTCCGCAGTTGTTTAGTAATTTGTTTAAAGGTAACTATACGGAAAGTGATTTGGGGGATTTAAAATCGCAACCCGGAACACGTTTATCTTGGGCCTTTGCACCTTTAATCTTTTTCTTTTTGACTTGTCCCGTTGCTTTTATTAAAGGGAAAAGCGCTAACAGGGCTACTGCGATGGTTATGAGTTTACTTTTCATTTCAATATACTTTGGTTTACTAACGATATTACGAAATGTATCAGTAAAAACACCGAATATTTGGGCAGCTTTATTCCTTCCTTTACTTACACCTTTGCTTGGTTTTGTGATAGGAAAAATTCTATGGCAAAAGAGGTTAAAACACTAATGTCAATAATCTCAAAATATATAGCACGTAAATTTTGGGGGCCGTTTTTATTCATTTTATGTATTTTTTGCCTGCTTGTTTTTTTAAGCGATACCATTGAAAAAATACGTTGGATAAATTCTTATAGTACCACCTTACGTATGGTATTAAAATATTCCATTTTTACTATGCCTGCCTGGGTAGTACAGATGTTACCGATTGCTTGCCTGCTAAGTGCAATACTTGTTATTACGGATATGATTTCCTCGGGGGAATGGACTGCTTGTCTAGCCGGCGGTTTTACCGTAAGACAAATATTTAAACCGTTACTTATATGTATTGCTTTTGTTGCTTTATGCGGTTTTGCCGTACAAGAATTTATTGTACCGGATTTAAGTAAAAGCGCGGAACTCATTTTCCAACGCAAAATAAAAGGGGATAAAAATTGGTATTTTAATGTACAAAACGATGTTACTTTACGCCTTGATGACAAACGCATATTATTTGCCAAACAAGTTAAAGCAGATGCCGGCATAATGGAAGGTATGTTCATTGATATTTACAGCAAGGACCTTGCCTTAATAAAACAAATACAGGCAAAGCGTTTTGTTTGGGATGATTTGCAAAAACTTTGGGTTTTTGAGGACGGCATTATAAGAAATTTCGGCAAAGAAGCTAAAGTAACAGAAGAACCTTTTAAAAAATTATTATCTGATTATACGGTTGCCCCTTCCGAAATTGCTATGGGTAAAACAGATGCAAATTTTCTAAGTATACGTGAAATTATAAGGCGTATAAAATTTTTGGAACAAAGCGGCTTAAAAATAACACAAGAACATACTTTCTTACAAACAAAACTGGCCGCGCCTTTTGTAACCATTATAGTATGTTTACTTGGTATGCCGCTTGCAATTGCTTTAAAACGCTCATCAAAAATGCTAAATATAGTGGCTGCAATAGCAATAGGTTTTTCTTTTTGGTGGCTTGTATCGGTATTATCTTCCGCAGGGCAAAGCGGCATGTTGCCGGCTTGGCTGGCTGCCTGGGGCCCTGTAGTAGTTTTTGCTGCAGTTATTTATTTTGAATTCAAAAAACTTCGTATATAGTAACTCTTAAATTGCTATAATTTATATGTGCTTAAAGGTATATTAAGAACATTAAAGACTAAGACATTTATACTCCTTTTCTTGGGGGTAAGTTTTGTATTTATCTTACTTGCGGCAGGATTTACTTATTATATAGTTTCCGGTATACCGCCGGTCTATGAACTTGAGGACTATTCCCCGTCACTTACAACCAAAGTATTTGATAAAAATAATAATTTAATTTATGAATTTTCTGTAGAAAAACGCCAACTTGTTCCGCTCGAAGAAATACCCGTTGATATTCAAAACGCAGTTATCGCCATGGAGGACAGGGAATTTTTTAATCACAGCGGATTTTCAGTTAAAGGCATTGTGCGCGCATTAATGAGTGATATTTTAACAGGAAAGGCAGCGCAAGGCGGTTCTACTTTGACACAACAGCTTTCACGCGGTGTTTTTCTGAGTAAAGAAAAAAAGCTAGTCCGCAAAATAAGGGAAATATTTTTGGCAGTTCAAATTGAGCATGCTTTCAGTAAACAGGAAATTTTACAATTATACTTAAACGAAATTTATTTAGGAGAAGGCGCCTACGGAGTAAAAACCGCCGCAAAACGTTATTTTGATAAGGACTTACAGGACCTTACCCTAGGCGAAAGTGCCATGCTTATCGGCGTTATACCTTTACCAAGCCGGTATAACCCGTTTTCTAATCCGGAACAAGCAAAAAACCGCCGCGCCTTAGTGCTAAACTCCATGCTTGAAATGGGGTTCATTACACCTAAAGAAGCAGAAATTGCAAAAGCCGAACCATTACCTACTAAAAAAAGTTCCGCTTCCAAACCCGGCCTTTACTTTATTGAACATATCCGCCGTTTACTAGAGCCAAAATACGGTTTTGATACTTTTTGGAAAGGCGGGCTTAATATTTATACAACAATAGATATTGAAAAACAAGCCATTGCGGAAAAAATAATGGATGAAAAACTCCACGAATATGATAAGAAAATTATGGAAAATCTCGGTATAGAACTTGTGGATGAAAATATTGCCAAAGAAGACGGCCTTGAAGAAAATGAGGAAACAACCGAAGGGCAAAAAGAGCCCAAAGAACAACCTGATTACCCTAAATTACAAGGGGCCTTTTATATGCGCGATGTTAAAACAGGCGCAATACGTATAATGGTAGGCGGCAGGAATTATGAAGAATCACGCTTCAACCGCGTAACACAGGCAAAACGCCAACCCGGGTCTTCCTTCAAACCTTATGTATGGATGGCAGCTTTGGAAAAGGGTTATACTCCAACCTCCGTAGTGCGGGATTTAGATATGGTCTTTTACTTTGACGGCAATAATTGGCGTATGTTTGACGAAGCAAAGGACCAATACTCCTTGGCGCTTGCTTCCCAATCTTTTATGTATACTAAAGATTTTGATGTTTGGGCCCCTAAAAACTTTGGCGGCGGTTCTTCAGGTCTAAGCACGTTAAGGCGGGCTTTGGAACTGTCAAAAAATCTAGTGGCAATTAATTTGATAGACGCTGTTACACCCAAAAAAGTTATTGATGTTGCACGGCGTGCCGGCATAAAGGGCAGTCTGCCTAATGCACCGGCTTTGGCCCTTGGTTCAGCAGTAGTTACTTTAGAAGAACATCTTAATGCTTTAAGCACTTTTGCTAATAAAGGTATACAAATAGATGATTATGCCATAGAACGTGTTGAAGACCAAAACGGACGTGTTTTAGAACAACATATCCCTTTTGAAAAACAGGCTTTTACACCGCAAGATGCTTATCTTTTAATTAATATGATGAAAGGTGTTGTCGCCCGCGGAACGGGCGGTGCAGCACGTGCTTTAAAACGCCCGATAGCAGGTAAAACGGGCACTTCCCAAAACCATCGTGATATGTGGTTTATCGGTATGACGCCTACTTATGCTGCAGGTGCTTGGATGGGTTATGATGATGACACATCTCAAGAAAGCGGCAAGTGGACAGGCGGCGGCACTGTAGCACCGTGGTGGACCTCTATTATGCAAGAAGTATTAAAAGATGAGCCTGTGGAAGATTTCCCTGTACCTGATGGAATAGAATTTGTCTTTGTTAATACCGAAACAGGCAAACTTGCCTTACCTGCAGACCGCAATAAATTTTTGGAAGCCTTTAAAAAAGGTACTGCCCCAAGTTCGTTTTAAAATTGTATATACAAAATATTGCCTAGGTCTTTTGGACCATATAAAATAGGTCCAAAGGACCTTGTACGTAAAAAATATAAATGCGAAAATATAATATATAAATAAATGAGGTAAAAATGAAAATTACAATTTTAAATTTTAAAAGATGTATTTGTCTTTTACTTAGTCTTTTCCTGTTTACGTTAAATATCCAATTATTTGCACAAGAAATTAGACCTGCGTCCAACATAATATCCCAACAAGAAATTGAGGAATTGACCGACTTTTCAAAAAGAATTACCGCAGAGTATAATAAAACATTAAACAGCATAAAGTTTGATGCGAACTGGGTTAATAAAGACCCAAGAAAATCTGTAGTGAAAATAAATACGCCCTATTATTGTGAAGATATTTTTAAAAGTTCCTACGAAACATACCAAAAACAGATTAATAATTTAGATGAATTATTGTACACATTTCATAACAGAATGCGTAAAACTTACGCAAAATATCTGGAATCTTTACCGGAAGGAACTTATTTAAAGAAAGTAACTGCTAACTACATAAATGAAAAAATGAATTCTTTATTTGCGACACAAAAACGCTATATGGACAATTTAATTTCTATAAGTGACCTTATTAAAGAGCAACCGGAAATAATAGATATGACGCCCTTTATAAAAAGACAATATGCAGATGAAACAACAAAATATGAAATTTTAGAAAAATTTTATAAAAAGGACTCCCGTATAAGAAATTCTTATTTACAAGATTTGGCAGAACACCAAACTGCTTTCCAAGAAGCATTTTCCTATGATATGGAAAAACTAATCAGACAATTAAAACAGGCCGAAAGTTCTTTTTCAACAGAAGCGGTAGAATTCTTTTCCAAAAAATCACCTAAACCGACAGAAATATTTGAATATCTAAACAGACGTTTGCCGGAAGATCAAAAGGCACTTTTATTTGCATTAAAAACCTCTGATGAAGGATTGACGATACAACACTTGATTCCTTATGCCCGATATTATTTGAAAAAGGTAAACAGAAGATTATGGAAAAGCGATAAATTTTCAGCAGAAAATATTGCTAAAATAATACGCGGAATGAAAATGGCGGAACGAACAAAATTTATTGATAATCTTTTAGATTTCCCCCCTGAAACATTAGCAACAAGGCAAGAAGTTAAACAATTGGAAAAATCCGTAGGTAAAAAACTTATAGACAGGGGAAGCATTAAATTAACCGGAACTTTCATGGCGATAGGTTCTTTATTTGTCGCTATGACTATTACTGAAATAGCTGCAGATAATAATTTCTTTAATAATACTTACGGGTACATGGCAGATATTAAAAATAAAATAAATGAAGGACAACCAATTCCCTTACAACAATTACTTGATTACCATATTAACGATAGAACAGCTGCCGAATTGGCAAAAAACCCTTTGGCTATACTTGAAGTATTAGAAATAGCAATAACGGCTGATGAATATCTTGATAGTTTAGGTATTGAAGACAATACCGACATTCCCTTTATTAATCAGGAACAAAAACAAGAACAAATAAACAATGTTCTCAATAAATATCTTAAGAAAGTAAACCTCAATAAAATCACTGCCGCTACAGGTATACTATAACAATATAATAAAAACCCCTCTTAAAATAAAATTCAAGAGGGGTTTTTTATTTATAAATAGTAACTAAGCAACAAGTTGGTCAATCTTTTCTTCTTGCTCTTTCAAATTTAGGGAGAGGACTTTGGAAACACCCTTTTCTTCCATCGTTATACCATAAAGCATTTGGGCAGCGGACATTGTCGTCTTATTATGTGTTACGACAATAAACTGTGTATTAGCGGAAAATTCTTTAATTACATCAACATATCTACCTACATTGGCTTCATCCAAGGGGGCATCGGCTTCGTCTAAGATACAGAACGGTGAAGGTTTATGCATAAAAAAGGCAAATAACAGCGCCAAAGCAGCAAAAGCTTTTTCCCCGCCGGATAATACCGCTATGCTTAACAATTTTTTGCCCGGCGGCTGGGCAGTTATTTCAATGCCCGTTTCAAGCAAATTATTGGGGTCCGTCAAAGTAAGTTCCGCTTCCCCGCCGAGGGAAAGTTTCTTATAAATTTCTTTATAAAAAGTTCTTACCTGTTCAAAAGTATATTTAAAATTCTCACGGGTAGTAGCATTAATTTTTGTTATGGCCGCCTTTAAATCACGCTTTGCATTTTGAAGGTCCTCTATTTGTTTGGTTAAGAAATCATTCCTTTCTTTTAAGGCATCATATTCTTCAGGCGCGGTCATATTTACTGCACCCATACTTTCAATGCGGTGGCGCATCATTTTTACACGTTCAAGGTCAACCTTCTTTTCCCCCCATTTCATTTGGGCTTCTTCTTGGGTTATATTCCAACTTTCAAGCAAAGTATTAATAATGGCGGTTTTCTGGCGGCGGTGATTGGTCAAAGTATTTTCCAAATCATGTGCTTTTACCGTCAACTCATTAACATGTGTTTTATTTTTGTTTAAGGCGGAATTTTTATTATCAAATTCAAGTTTAAGGGCAGTAAGGCCCTCTTTCATTTTGGCTTCCGCAAGTTCCAAAGCGGCTAAAGCATCACGTTGGGCAGTAAGTTTCGCTTGCGAGGTTAATTTTTCCTCTTCCAAAGCCTTCATGCGCTCTTCTGCTTTAAGCATTTGCTCTTGGCGTTTCTTTTCCTGTTCGGCCAAATTTTGCTGCTCGCTTGAAGAAGTTTTTAAATCAAGTTCAATATTGTTTTTCTTTAATTTTACTTCGTATAAAGCAGAATTAGCACGTTCAATTTCAATTTTTAAATTGGCGGCTTCCGTTTCAAGTTCAGTACGTTTTTGACGCGTAAGTTCTGACTCTTTTTTAGCTTCTTCTTGTTTTACCCTAAAAATTTTAAGTTCTTCTTTTGATTTGTTTATTTTTTGTTTGCGCACTTCTAAATTTTGTAAAAGTTCTTCTTTATTTTTATTAATTTGCGCTTGCGCGGCCTCAATTTCCTGTTTATTTCTTTGACGAACAGTTAAATTATTTTTTGCCGTATTTAAAGCAAGTAAAACATCTTGAATTTTGGCGGAATTATTTTTAATCTCCTGCTCTTTTAAGGAAATTTCTTCCATATTTTTGATTATTTTTTGGGAAGTTTCTTCCTGTTCCTTGGTTTTTTGTTTTAAATTCTGCTTGGCAGATTCTTCCTCGGCCCAAAAACTTTCCAAGGTTTTGACTTCCTTTTCCCCACCTGAAAGCCAAAAACTGCCGGCTACTTCACTGCCGTCTAAAGCATAGCCGGAGCATAAATAATCAAGCAAAGCGGAAAGTTCCGGTTCACACTCAATCAAGGAACGTAAATTTTGTGCACCGCCGAATAAAGAACTTTCGCCTTGTACTTTAGGCACTTTATTTAAAATTAAAAATCTGCCGCGCGCACCGCCTTTTTGTTTTAAAATACCGATAGCCTTTTGGGCGGTTTCAAGGTCAGGGCATATTAAAGAATCTAAAAACTTGCCCAAAGTTTCTTCAACGGTTAAATTATATTCTTTTTTAAATTTGATGTTTTTACGCAAAGTACCCATTATGCCGGCAATTTTATTTTCTTCAACAATTTTGGCGCCAAGCCAATAAGGGTCCTTTTTTCCTTGCATTTCAATCATCTGCATTTTAGTTTTTAAAGAAGCAATTTCTGCTTGCAAAGTACTCAAGGTTTTATTCAATTCCTGCCTTTGGTTTTCCAAATCACGTTTTGATCCTTCAAGTTCCTGCCCACGTTGTTTTAAAGTATTTAATTCTTGTTCCTTTTGGGTAACGGAATTTTGTAAATTTGCAATTTCGCTGTCAATAGTCTGGGCGCGTTCTTTTTGTGTTTCCAAATTGCGCTGTAAAGTAATTAAATTGTTGTTTTCGTGGGAAATGGCACTCTCTTCCAAAGCGATTTTGCCGCTCAATTCCATTTCCTCCTGCGCCAAAGTTAAGATTTTGGAACTTACATTTTCCATCTGCTCCTGTATAATTCTTAATTGTTCCTCATTTTGCTTTACCTGCAAATATTTCTGATTATATTTTTCCTGCAAAGGAACAAGGGCTTCATTGGCTTGAGTTAACTGTTGCTGTAAATTTTGCAAAGCAGGTGTAAGTTCCAGCAAACGCTTTTTACTTAAATCTTCTTCCGCTTTGGAACTTTGTAATTGTAAAGTGAGTTCGCCGGTTAGATTTTGGCAATTTTGCACCACACCCTCAAGCAAACCGATTTGATATTTAGCAGCAGAAATTTTTTCATTAAAATCCTGATATTCCTTTTGTTTATGTGTTAAATTTAAATCCAATGCGGCAGCCTCCCCTTCAAGTGCCGAAATGGTGGTTTGAACATCTTGCATTTCTTTTAAAATCGGTTCTAATGTTAATGAGGTTTCATTTATTTGTTTATCGTGGCTTTTAATATTCTCAAGTGCCAAAGCAATTTCACTTTCCTTTAACTCTTCTCTATATTTTTGATATAAACGTGCTTTTCTTGCTTCGCTATCCAATTTTTTAATTTGTTCGGCAATCAAGGCCAAAGTATCACTAAGACGGGCAATATCTATATCAACGTGTTCAAGTTTTCTTATTGCTTCATCACGTTTTGATTTATACTTAGAAACACCTGCAACTTCTTCAAACATTTCCCTTCTTTCAAGCGGGCCTGCACTCTCAAGCAAACGGCTGATTGAACCTTGGTCGATTATAGCGTAACCCTCACCGCCTATGCCGGTGTCTAAGAACATTTCACGAATATCTTTTAAACGGCATTGAACACGGTTTAAATAATACTCGCTCTCCCCGGAGCGGTAGATTTTGCGGGAAACAGTTACTTCTGAAAAGTCAATAGGTAATTCGCGTTTGGAATTGTCAAAAATCATATTGACTTGCGCCATATTTTGCGGAGGTCTTTGCTTTGTACCGTTAAATATTATGTCTATCATGGACCCTGACCTTAAAGATTTCCAAGACATCTCGCCAATGGCCCAGCGTACGGAATCAATAACATTTGATTTACCGCACCCGTTTGGACCAACGATACAAGAAACACCCGGTTCAAAATTAAGGCGGACTTTGTCAGCAAATGATTTGAAGCCAATAATCTCCAACGCTTTTAAGTACATAAATATATGATACAAAATTTAGCGCATCTATTGAATAAGTAAAATTTTACGAACTAATGTTCCGCATATTGCACACTAACTTGTACGAACCATGCCACAGCCGTAAATTCTAATGATTTGGCTAATAAAGTTCTTTTAAATTTAGGCGGTCGAATTGTAGACCAAACGAACTCTTACACATATTATTGCCTGCCTCATTTCTAAAAAAACTACCGCCGATTTCGTACCGGCGGTAAATTTTTTCTAACAATTTTAAAATTATAACCAAGTATTTAATTTGGTTACTTTATCTTGTTTGCGAACTTTCGGTTCTCCGACAAGTTCCTGAATATAAATTTCAGCCAAATATACTTTACTGCCAACACCTAAATGACCGCCGATAATGGCACCGTTCTTATCTGCTAAAACGACATGTGCATGGACATTTGAACGATTATCCATAATACTGATATTACCGGTTAAAGAAAGTATTTCCGTTTCTTTGGAAACGACAATTTTTTCATATTTCTTTTTGCTTTGGTCAAAATAGGCCAAGGTAGCATTTTCCAAAGAACCGATACCGCTTAAAATACCACATTTAATTTGATTATCGTGGCAAAAATCGGTAAGTTCGGTAAGCAAATCTTTACCTTTATTTATTTTAAAAATATAAGTTCTGCCTGTAAGATATGTTTTATGTTCTGCCATATTATTTATTTCTCCTTTACTTTTATATACAAATTAATACCAATTTTCTAAGTTTTGCAAATATTCTTTTATTTGCTTTAATTGGGCTTCGCCGTCTAAACCTGCTTCTTTATAGCAGTCCGCGGCCTGCCCGCTTGTTAAATACCTGCCTTGTTTGAAAGGGTGCAAAGATAATTCTTCCCCTTTAACTGATTTTAACCATCTGCGCATTGTAGGCAAAGTGAAATCAGTTATAGTTATTGCCCTGTATAATTCACTAATGGGCAAAATCTTATTTTGTTCTTCTTGAGAAAGCATATCAAAAAGTTCCGCGCTTACTACATAGTAAACATTTATCGGCAAATTCTCTTGTTGAATTTTAGGCAAAACTTCTTGAACGAAAATCTCCCCAACTCCGGAACCCTGTAAAATTACCGTTCCTTTGGCCTGTTGGTGTTTATACAGTGCGTAGACACCGTTTTTGGCTTGCTCTTGGGGAGCACTACCTAAGAGGTTTCTGTCGGTAATCTTAACATTAGGGCGTGTAACAACAGGGTATAAAACCGCCGGTCTTTTGTTAAGGGCCGCCGTCAAGGATGGCCAAACATCATTACTATCCAGCGGTGTTAAAGTGATTGCCGAACCCTTAGGAAAATTTTCCATAATTAACTGTAACATTTGCGGGTCAGCATGTGTCGGGCCGTCTGGGCCTGTAGGCAAACCGGCATGGCCGGTAAATATGATAAAAGTATTTCTTGGTTTACCGGTAACTTCCATATAACCCTGCTGCCCAATAGCATGCAAACGGGCCTGAGTATGCATCATAGCAGAAGTAAAGGCCCCGTAAGAAGCTGCTATACCAATTTGTTTACCGTAAGCAGAAAGGCCGCTCATAACAGCACCTAATCCGTCTTCAGTAATCCCGCCACTTGAAATTAAGCGGGAATTCGGATTATTTTGCTTATTATAAAACCCTTTACTGTCATAGGCAATTTTGCCGGCACCTGTTGAACCGGATAAATCGGCCGTAGATACAATCATTGTACCTAAAGTATCTTGGCTGATTTTGGCTAATGCCTGCGCCATAGTGGCCCTTAAAGTCGGGTTCTCCCCAGGTTTAAATACAAATTCATTTGGAATATTTTCCGGCGTAAAAGAATTATAAACATTATCTGTTTTAAACTCTTTTGCTGTACGGGAAAAACTGTGCAGGCGTTTAGCAGAATCTTTTATTTTATCTGCAAAATATATAAAAAGGTCTTTATCGTACGTAATAACTTTACGTATTAAAAGCAAATTATTATAAAAACATTCTTCCGCGCTTTGACCCTCGCATAAATGAGGAATTTTAACACCGAAAGTTTTTTCAAATTCTTCCAATGCCTTATAAAATTCCGGCGAACATAATTTATGACCTCCGCCATGGCTTGCTTTTCCTTCAAGGCCGTAATTCCATCCCTTAATTGTTCTGTAAATAATTGCGGTAGGCAAACCGTTATTTAATGTTTCAGCAAACTTTTGTGCGGCATAAATATGTGTTTCATTAAAGCCTTCCTTAACAAGAATCACATTAAATCCGTTTAAATAAAAAAGTTCTGCCGGTTCCCAATTAACATAATCACCGGGGGTACCGTTTTCAGCGGTAACTTTATCGCTGTCTATAGAAGCCTGATTCCAATCAAGATGCACAATCAAATTATCAAGCCCGGCGCGGGAGGCTATGGACATAGCCTCAACACATCTGCCGGCAGTTAAACCGCCTTCGCCTTCTAAAACGTGAACTTTCGGCGTATTTTGAGGGTAAGTTAATGCTGCCCCCAAGGCCAACCCTACACTTGCTCCAAAACCTATACCGGAAGCACCTGTCGCCAATTTAACAAAAGGAGTTAAAGGTTCAGGATGTCCGTCTAAAGATTTGGAATTAAATTCTTTAAAAAGTTTACTGTTATTTGCCGGTGATTTCCTAAAACCAAGCAGGTCCTCTAAACGAATTTGCCTGTCCTCGCTTGCAAGCATTTCAGGTGCATAATTCTTTACAATTTCATTTCTCAGAGCCCACAAGGCATATAAACCAAGTGCTTTATGGCCTGCCGCATAAGAAATAATATCAGCACTTTCTTCATCGGGATTTTTAAAATCATAAGACATCTGGTTAAATAACAAATTTTGTACTATCCGGCCTGAAGATATACTGCCTCCCGGATGCCCCGTTTGCGCAAAGTTATATAATATTGCACACAAAGCACGGTACACCGTATCAAGTTTATTTAAGGAATAGATTTCCGTTTGAGACAGCTGAAAGGACTGCTCCTGCAATAAATCTTCTGCCTTACAATAAACGCCCTGTTTTTTAAGGGTTAAGGAATTTTGCCCATGTAGCATTTAAAAATCCTCTAAATTACTTTTAGCAAGTTCAAGCATGAGATGCCATGCCGCTTCAATATCGTCTTTGCAGGCAACTTCTACATTTGAGTGTATGTAGCGGACAGGGATACTTATCGGGCAAGCAGCAGCAGGACCGCCGCACCTTTGTATTGCTTTTGCATCATTAGAACCGCGGGAAGCCACCCGTAATTGATAAGGAATATTATGGTCTGTGCCAAGTTTCCTTAAAAGTTTTGTAAGTTTATAATCAGACAAAGTTCCTTTATCTGCCAAAGTAATACCGACACCTTTGCCCACGCACAAAACATAATCTTGAGGGGCAATACCAGGGGTATCAAGCGCGCCTGTAGTATCAATAGTTAAAGCAATGTCAGGATTAATGTGGAAAACGGAAGCCTCTGCCCCTACTAAACCAAATTCTTCCTGAACTGTAAAAACGGCATAAATATTTGTACTATGTTCCTTCGGAAGGTTTTGGAGCAGTTTAATCAAGCCGTAAACACCGGCACGGTCATCAATTGCCTTAGCGGAAATAAAATTATCCCCAATTTCAACAGGAGTACGTTCCAAGACTGCTGGGTCACCGATAGTAATAATTTCAGAGGCCTTTTTGTAATTTAGACCAAGGTCAATAAAAAGAGAATTTTCAGTTATAGCTGCTTTATCGGCAGCGGTTAAATAATGTGCAGGTTTTGCCCCTATGACACCGGTAATAATACCATGTTTTTCCGTCATAATGGTAACGCGCTGGGCAAGTAAAGTGCGCGGATCTATCCCCCCTGTTAACGCAAAACGCAAAAAGCCGTTGGGTTCTATATAACGTATGCGCATAGACACTTCATCTAAATGCGCAGTAAGCATTAATTTTGTTTTACCGGTACCTTTCTTAAAGGTAACTAAATTGCCAAGTTTATCAACTTTTACTTCATCTACGTATGGTTTAACTAAATTTAAAACCATTTCACGCAAAACTTCTTCCCTGCCGGAAGGTGCCGGTGTGGAAGATAATTTTGAAAGCAATTCAAAATCCATATAATATCTCCTTTAATACAAAAATAGCCACGCGCGCGCGGGAACAACGCTATTGTACCATATTTTTAGCACCAATGTGCCATCTTAACTTTTTGTCAATAATTTGTTATCATATTTGTATAAACGGAGGGATTATGAAGAAGTCTAAAAATGGTTTTACATTAACGGAAATGTTGGTTGTGGTTTTAATTATGGGTATTTTGGCTGGTGTTGCTTTGCCACAATATATAGCTTCAAGACAAAAGACCCAAATAGTAATGAATATGCCTCTGTTAAGAGCATTGCAAGACGATATTGTAAATTTCCATAATTTAAACGGAAGTTTGCCTACAAGATTATTTCAGTTATCTTTGAACAGAAACGAATTTAAAGTAATAAATGACAATTCAGCAACCCACATAGCAACTAATTGTACAATAACATTTAAAAAAGAGGCAAATTCTGCCTCAGTAATAGAAGATTGCGGGAAAGGCTGGCAAATGGTATATTCGGTTGAAAAGGCTGCTCTAGGTTATCGTCCAAGTGCCAGAACTTTTAAAATTGACGGGGACTACGATAAATTAAGCAAAGTAGCCACGAGTTTAGGTTGGACAAAAAAATCAAGTAACGAATTTAATGTAAAATAAACAATCCTCGTCAAAATTTGATAAAATTATCTTATGAGTAAAAGACGCTTAGCCCGGGAATATGCCCTTCAAACTTTGTACATTACCGAAGCTGCTTCAATGTCGGTAAGCGAAGCGACATTGTACGCAAATAACTTTTACGGCAATATGGAAGAGGACACTTTTCCCTTCTGTAAAGACCTTGTAAACGGTACCCTTATTTGCAAAAAAGAAATTGATAAAATTCTAAGTTCTTATGCCACTAATTGGAGTGTGGAGAGAATGTCCGCAGTAGACCGCTCTATTTTACGTATGGCGACTTATGAGATTGTTTTTAGTTCCGATAAAGCCCCCATACCTGCAATAATTGACGAAGCTATAGAACTTGCAAAAAAATATTCCACCGATAAATCAGGCAAATTTATAAATGGCCTTTTAGACCGCATTAAAGCCGAGCGGAAAAATGGATAAAAAAACAGAAGCAGAAAATTTAAAGAAACTGCTGTGGCACCATAATAACCTATATTATAATTTGGATAAACCGGAAATTTCAGATTATGAATATGACTTATTATATTCCCGTTTAAAAGAATTAGAAAAACAAGACCCTTCTTTAATTACACCGGATTCCCCTACCCAACGCATCGGGGGGAAATCATCCTCAAGTTTTGAACCGGTGGAACATATTGTTCCCATGATGTCTTTAGATAATACCTATAATGAAGAAGAAATGTATGCTTGGTATGAACGTACATCTAAAACATTGAATTCAAATAATTTTGAGATGGTTATTGAAAGTAAAATAGACGGGCTTTCCTGCTCATTAACCTATATGGACGGAATTTTAAAGACCGCTGCAACACGCGGGGATGGCAAAATCGGGGAAGATATTACAGAAAATGCAAAAACAATTAAAAATATTCCTCTTAAACTTTCCGGTGAGAATAAAGGCTTATTTGAAGTGCGCGGCGAGGTTTTTTTACCAAAAGACGCTCTAGTTAAATTAAATGAAATGCAGGAAGACAGAGACCTTCCCCCCTTCGCTAATGCAAGAAATGCTGCAGCCGGTTCACTAAGGCAAAAAGATGCACATATTACCGCTGAACGCCCTTTAAAATTCTATATTCACTCTTTTGGCGCAAGTGATTTTAAATTTGACAGTTACACCGGCTTTATTGATAAATGTAAAAATCTAGGATTACCTGTTTCCCCGATAAGAGAGGTTTTTACAAATTTTGAAGATGTAATTAATTTTTACCAGAAATTTAAAACGGAATTACATAATCTACCCTATGATGCCGACGGATTAGTAATTAAAGTAAATTCTTTTGCTTTACAAAAAATACTTGGAGCAACTGCCAAAACGCCGCGCTGGGCAGAGGCCTTTAAATACCCTGCTGAAAGAGTTAAAACAATTGTAAAAGATATTAATTTCGGCGTTGGCAGAACAGGGGTTATAACACCTGTAGCAGTGCTTGAAGCAGTTAAATGCGGAGGGGTAACGATAACCTCAGCAACTTTACATAATTTTGACGAAATTAAGCGCCTTAATTTAAAAATAGGTGATACAGTTTTAATTGAGCGCGCAGGCGAAGTAATACCAAAAGTATTGGAAGTTATAAACAGCCCTACTGACGCAAAAACAATTATTGAACCTAAAGTTTGCCCTGTCTGCAAAGGTGCTTTAGTTAAAGAGGAGGGCGAGGTTGCTTTACGTTGCATAAACCCAAATTGTCAGGCACAAATCAAAAGAAAAGTCAGGCACTTTGCTTCACGCGGAACAATGGATATTGAAGGTTTGGGGGAAGCTGTAGTAGACCAACTTGTTGATTACGGCGCCGTAAAAAAACTGAGCGATATTTATAATTTGACCTTATTTGATTTAATGTCCCTAAAAGCCTTTGCCGATAAAAAGGCAGATAATTTACTTAATGCAATAGAGGAATCAAAACACCGCCCTTTAGATAAATTTATTTTTGCTCTTGGCATCCGCCATATAGGCGCAAAAATGGCGGAAACTTTGGCTCGTCACTTTGGCACTTTAGAAAATTTAACTAAAGCAAGTATCGAAGAATTAGCAAAAATACCAGAAATTGGCGAAATAGCTGCAAAAAGTATTTTTGATTTTTTTAATGCGCCCGAAGTTAAAACAGAACTTAAAAATTTTGAATTATTAGGTGTTAAATTAAGTCCGTTAAAACAAAAAACATCTGCTTTACTTGAGGGAAAAACTTTTGTTTTTACCGGTGAACTTGAACAGTTAACCCGTGAACAAGCCCAAAATTTAGCGAAGGAAAACGGTGCTAAGGTTTCTGGTAGTGTGTCAAGTAAAACTTATGCCGTAGTAGCAGGCAAAGAAGCCGGTTCAAAACTAAAAAAAGCCCAAGAACTTGGTATCAAAATTTTAAGTGAAAATGATTTCTTGGCCTTAATTAAACCAGTAAAATAAAATTATATTTATATACGAAAAAGGCCTGTTTTAAAACAGGCCTTTTTCAGTTGTAATTCAGTAAATTAAAATTTCCCGTTTACAAAAACCATTATCGGCAACCAACCATTATTTTCAATAATGTTGACTAAACCGATTTGCAAACCTTTATTAATGCGGTTTACATAGTTTACAAGGCCAAGCTGCACACCAGACAAACGTTCCGCGGAGTTAAACAAAGGGGCCACTTGCACGCCTTTCATATTTTCTGCAATATTTACAAGACCGAATTGTACACCGGCAAAAACCTTCTTGTTATTATTTACAAGACCGAAAGAAACACCTGCAGCATTATTAGTGACACTATATAAACCGAACTGAACACCGGTTAGTTTATTTGTTCTTGTATAAAACTTAGCAAAAGAAACACCGGTAAGATTGTCAACTCTGGAAGAAAATAGAACCAAAGAAATACCTTCTACTTTAGGCGTATTTGCATCAAGAAGACCTAAAACGATATTGGTATCATTTGTTTTGGGCCAAGCAATACTATCATACAAAGATAACTTGATTGGGGATTCAGCTGCAGCCGTAAGCCCTAAACTAGCAACTAAAACGGCAAACATAAGTAACTTTTTCATTTACATTCTCCTTTTAAACAACCTCTGATTATATAGTACAATTTTTGGAGAAAAAATTGAAATTTTGTTATTATTATTCAAAATTTCTTAATCTTTTTTACTCCTTATCTTATTTGACACCCATATTCTGAAAATGATATAATAATTTTGCGGGGTAGAGAAGCCTGGTATCTCGCAAGGCCCATAACCTTGAGATCACTGGTTCAAATCCAGTCCCCGCAATAAAGTCCATTCGTAAGAGTGGGCTTTAATTTTTTATACGGGGAAATAAGCCAACTGCTTGGCTTATGTCTGGATTTGAAGGCGGAGCGATGTTTTTGTTTGAGGTGCATAGCGCCGAAAGGCAAAAACCGCGAGCCAGGGTTGTAGCATTTTCCGTCAGGAAAATGACGGAAACCTAATCCAGTCCCCGCAATAAAGTCCATTCGTAAGAGTGGGCTTTAATTTTTTGTACGGGGAAATAAGCCAACTGCTTGGCTTATGTCTGGATTTGAAGGCGGAGCGATGTTTTTGTTTGAGGTGCATAGCGCCGAAAGGCAAAAACCGCGAGCCAGGGTTGTAGCATTTTCCGTCAGGAAAATGACGGAAACCTAATCCAGTCCCCGCAATAAAGTCCATTCGTAAGAGTGGGCTTTAATTTTTTGTACGGGGAAATAAGCCAACTGCTTGGCTTATTTCTAAAGTTAGTTTTATTGTCGTTCCATACACAAATATATTACGGTTTCTGGGAAAGTCTTTTCAAGCAGGGGTTTTAAAAAATTGTATACTTCTTGCCGTTCAAAATCAGAGTACCGCATTTTACCGTCAAAAGAAAGATAAAAATCTTCATCTAAAATAATATTATTAGGGAAACGGCACTCAATAAACTTTTTAAGTTCACGATTAAAGCGTAAAGTTCCGATACTTATCCAAACAATACTCCCCCGGGGTATCTTCGCTGCAATTTCAATAACCAAATTTTTATAATTATCTTTCCAATTTTTATGTATGATTACCGGGTCAAAATGGAAAGCGACTTTATAACCGTGTTTAGCTATTTTAGCAGCTGCATTCAAGCGCTCTGCCAAACTCGGAGTTAGCGGCTCTGCCGCGGAAATTATATTTTGGGGATTTACACTCCAACCTACAACTATATTTCCCTGTGCAGGTGTTTTAAGTAAATTATCAATATTCACCGATTTTGTTTTAAATTCAAACAATTCAGGCCTGCCTTTAAAAAATTTAATTATATCCGCAGAATAATTAGTTATATCATCAAAAAGAAGAGAATCAGTAAACTCTCCGCTTCCAAGCCGGACATAATCAAAATGTCCGCGCCTAAAAGATGCAGCCGGAACTTTAGCCAAAAAATCTTGAATATTTGACGGCAAAGCAATAGCAGGAAAGTTTTGATACTGTTGCAAAAAACAATAATTACACTCATATAAACAACCAAAACCCAAATTTATTAAGTTATATCCGCAACAATTGGCATTTTTAGTACAAGGACAGGGTTTTAAAAAATCAAATTTTTCCGTATAAATAATGAGATTCTTTTTTCTCTCGCTATAACTTTCTTTTAACACGGGAAATTTACCTGTAAAGACAGTAATTTTTTTGTCCGGAAATTTTGTTTTAACTCTTTGTGCAAGAGGGGAATTTAAAGATAAGTCCTCAATAAAAATATTTTCCGGATTAAAAGAAATCCCGTCTAATATTGCTTGTTTTGTAAAATTCAAGTCAAGTTTAGGTAAATAAATATTTGCCAAATTATCCGGCTTTTTATAACGAAGATTCAATAAATATTTTTTTGTTTGTTCAAAATTTTTTGCTTTATCTTTAGATAAAATATCTTGTACAGTCTGCTTAGTTTTTTTGTTTATTTCAAATAATAACCGCACAAGTTCACGGCTTTTATTAAGCCCAAGCTGCGGAAAAATATTTTTAATATAACTTTCAATTTCAGTTACTGCTTGCTGCATAAAAATTCCCTTTGACGTTCCGTAATTTTCCAAGTTAAAGCACCCGCATTTTCTATTAATTGTTTAGTATTTTTAGCACCAAAAATTGCACAAGAAACTTCTTCAAAACTCAAAACAAAATTTATTGCTGCTTGCGCCGGTGAAGCAGGGCAAATTTCTTTAAGCAAAGCAATATTTTTTTGTGCTTTTAAAAAATTTTCCCCTTTATACGAATGGTAGAAAAAACTTCTGACATCCGTTTTTGCTAAATTGGGCGCTTGTCTGTATTTACCGCTCAAAATACCGCCGTTTAAGACACCGTAAGCCATAAAAGCAAAATCAAATTTTTTAATAAGCGGAAATAAATTTTTATTACTTTGGTTTAGAAAAGAAAACTCATTTTGTAAACAATCAATTTGCGTTATTTTAGCGGCCTGTCTTATAAGATCTTCGCTAAAATTAGATAAGCCGACAAAACGAATTTTGCCCTCTTGCCTAAATTTTTCCATCTGAAATAAGGTTTCTTCAAGCGGAGTTTTTTTATCGGGCCAATGCAGAAAATAAATATCCAGATAATCAGTATTTAAACGTCTTAAACTATCCTCAATTTGTTTTTGTAAGGACTTTGCACTTAAATCAAATTTTACTGCCCTTGGATTTGGAATAAGCCCGCATTTTGAAGTCAAAATAAATTTACTGCGCGGTGTATTTTTAAAAAATTTTCCGAGTAAAGTTTCCCCTCTGCCAAGACCATAAATTGCAGCGGTATCAATACAGGTAATATTATTTTCAAGCAAGGAAGAAAGTACTTTTTTGGCTTCGTTTTCTTCAAAAATACCCCACTCCCGCGCACCGCTTATAGGCCAAGTACCAAGGGCAATTTTAGGTAAAATTTGTTTAAGTTCGTTCACTTATTTCGTAAGTCCTGCAAGACCGCTCAGAGCACCAAGACCACCCATTGCTTGTACTGCCGAGGCTTGTGAAGAAGCCGTCGCTTTATTGATAAGTTCTTTTAAATCCTTTTCAATTTCTTCATTAGAAAAACCGGCAAGATCTTTCAAGATCTTTACTTCATTAACTTTTTGAGAACCGGAAATAGTAAGTTCAAAAAGACCTTTAGGCGAAGTTTCTTTAATTACCATTGCATCTAAACGTTTTTTTGTTTCATTCATTGTTTTCCTAAGTTCAAGAATTTTTTTAAGGTCAAACATAATTACTCCTCTATATCATAAATTTTTGCCGGACGCAGATATACCAAAGCACTTTCAATTTTACCTTTAAAAATCCTGCTTAAAGCATTTTTATAAAAGGCAAGTTGTTCCAAATATGCCGGTTCTATCGTTTTGGCATTTACTTCTTTTATTTTATCACTTTTGAAATCAATAATCTTAATATTTCCTTGTTTAGTTCTAAAAACAGCATCAATAATACCGTTTTTTACAAGACCGTTTTCTATAGTACTTATAGGAAATTCCGAAGCCAAAAATTGCATATTTTTTAAATCTTCATAAGCGGGCGTTTTGCAAAAATTATTTACAATTTCCAAAGCCTCTTTAAAACTTTCCTCCATTAAAATACCCTGAGCAACATCAGTATTATTAAATATATTTTGTAATATTTTATGACATAAACTGCCAACTTTTATTGCATGTTCTACATCAGGTGAAGGGAAAAGAGTTTGATTGTTACCTGTAAGTCTTTCAGCGGAATTTAAATATTCTTTATACTCTGCTGTTCTTTTGCTAAATTCCGCATGCCAAGCATTAAAATCAAAGGAAAAAGGGCCTTGTTCTATTTTTGATTGTATATTTGGAAGTATGTCAGGCATAACGAAATTACGATAAAATACTTTAGCGGAAAGTAAATTTTCTTCTCTCTTTTCTTTATCCGGCCAACAGCCAGAACTGCACAACATTTGTAAGAAAGTATTATTTTCCGCTTCTAAAGCATCAACCATAATTAATGCTTCTTTGGCACGTGTCATAGCAACATATAACAAGCGGCGCGTTTCTTCTAAAATTTGTGTTTCCTGTTCAGCCTTAAGTACCGGAATTATACCATCCTGTATTATACCCAATGAAATACCTTTAAGGTTTTTGCTTCTTGAATAAAAGTTTACACTTTCCTCTTTGGTTCTGACATCCCCTTGCCCAAACTCTTTTGATAAATCCGTCAAAATAACAACAGGATATTCTAATCCTTTTGATTTGTGTATGCTTAAAATTTTAATTACGTTAAAATTGCCTTCCGCCAAAATTGCACTTGATTCTTTATTTCTTTCCTTTTGATAAGTTTCAAAATTATCTAACAGTTGTTCTAACGTATAAAAACCGTTATCAAAAAGTTTTGCCGCTACTTGTTTAAATTTACTGATGTTTGCAAGGGATTGTTCGTTAAGCGAGGCTAATGTTTGAGTATAGGAAAAATTAAGAGTTTCCAAAATCTCGTTTATAAGTTCCAAAGGGTTTAGATGAGCGACTTTATCTCTTAGAAACCTTAACTTTTTATATATATTCCGCACTTTTAAATCAGTAACTTCCGCATATATATTCAATTTGTTTCGTAAGGATAAAGATAATATAACTTCATCTGAAATAACACAAACAGGACTCCTTAAAACACCAAGTAAAGCAATTTTATTTTGAGGATCTTTTAAAACTTTTAATATATTTATAAGGTCCAGAATCTCTTGGGCTGAATAAAAATTACGGTCATCCTCCACATTATAGGGAATATTATTTTCTTTTAAGGCATTTAAGAAAATATTTAAATCGGTAAATGTAGGCAGCAAGAGGGCTATATCCTTATACTCAAGCGGGGTACCGTCGCTTTTATTTGTCTTTTTAACATTATCCGCAATCCATTTGGCAATACATACCGCATAATTTTGGCGTTTATCTTTTGCCGATAATTTTTCTCCTTCGGAACTATGCAGATATAATTCCATGCGGGAGTTATTAAATTTTTTACTAGGATAAATTTCTTTATATTCGGCTTGGCTGTTCTCTTTAAATTTGATTTGTGCGCGGCCGAAAGTGTTAACATAATTTATAATATGCTCTGAACTTCTGAAATTATTATGCAAAACATACTCTTGCGCACCTTGGCTTTTAAGCAAAGAACAAAATTCCTGATAAGCAGAAATATCGGCACCGCGGAAATGATAAATTGATTGTTTTGGGTCCCCCACTATAAACAACTTACCTCGTTCTAATTTTAAATCCTGCCATCTGTTTGCAAAGGTGTGTTGATCTTCCGCCAAAAACAACATTATTTCGCCTTGTATGGGGTCGGTATCTTGGAACTCATCAATAAAAATACTATCATAAGAAAGTTTTAACTCTTGCCGCACCGCTTTATCTTTTAAAAGAAGATAATGTGTTTTAAAAATAATTTCATCAAAGGTTAAATAATTTTGATTCAATATTTCTTTTTCCACTTTTAAAGCAAACGGTTTAAGCAAAGAATAAGCCTGATTGAAAAGTATTTGTTTTTGTGGAATATTGCTTTTTGCAAAATCAATAATTTGCAAGGCCAAATTAAAATCTTTTATTTCCCAATTGGCAGGGATTGTTGTCGGGGTATTGTGAAACTTTATTTCCTGATAATTATTATCACAATTGTCATAAAAACCAATACTGTTTGCTAAACTTTCCGTGCACTCTTTCAATAACGGTATCATAAAACCCCTGGTTTTGGGATAGTTCTTTATCAAGCAGTTGGCTTCTTTAATATACTTTGAGGCTATGCTTTTCAAAGCAGGATAATTATCTTTAGGATTATAATCAGCAAATTTAGGATTGCATAAAGAGAACGCAAAAGCACGTAACTCTGATAACGATATTTCTTTTAAAAGGTCAAGCCAAATTTCTTTCTTAGGATTAGTTAAAGTCAATTCTTCTTCTAAAAAAGTATCCCAGCATTTATCAAAAATTATATTAGTAAACCCGGCCTCGCTAATTTCCATATTAGTATTTAAGCCTGCTTCAACAGCGTACTTTTTAAGAAGGAAATTGCAAAAGGAGTGTATTGTACCAATTTGGCATAAAGGAATTTCTTCAAGTGCACTTTTTATAAGGACCAGCATATCATTTACATTAAGTTCCGCACGCAAAAATAAATAGCGAAACTTTTTAAATTCTTCTTGTTGCGTTTTAGAATATTTCGCCGACATAGAAATAAAATCTTCTTCCCCGGCTGTCAAAACAAAAGGGCTTGAAAATAAAATTTTATATGCAATATGTAATTCTTCTTCTAGTTTTTCCTTTAAAGATGCTGCTGCTTTTTTAGTAAAAGTGAGTGCGACAAGACGGGAAATTTTAACTTTCCTTACAAGTACCGTAAATAACATCCTTTTTACAAGTAAAGTGGTTTTACCGGTACCGGCACCGGCTTCAACGATAATATTTTGGGTATGATTTTCAACCGCTAACACTCTGTCTTTATCATCTTGAAGGAACATAATGAAATTTCCTTAACTCCTTAAAATATTTACTTCTTTGAACACGCTTTAAAGTCTGTAAATGGTTCTTTCTGCAAATATCTGCAAATTTACAATATGCACAAGAATCTGTATCCGGATAAACGGGAAAAACGCCATCTAAAATCATATTATGTAACAATGAAAGCATTTTTTTAATTCTGCTTTTTAAAATATTATATTCTTCCAAAGTCAAAGCCTTAAAATGATTTTTTGTTTTTCCGGTAAGTCCGATAAAAGCCAATTTAGCAGAAGTAAAAACACAGCCCTCTTTTCGGTTGTTTAAAATCTCCAAATATAAAGGCATCTGCAATTCACTTGATTCAAAAATTAGTTTTTCTATACTTTTGTTTTTATATTTACTTTTATAGTCCACTGCAATACCTTGCGTAAATGAAGTGTTTTTATCAATTCTGTCTATTATTGCTTGTACAACAAAGGGTTTACCGTCAATATCTAAAGTGTTTTTTATAACATCTTCAAAAGAATTGGGAAAGAGTTGCTCTTTTTGAATATTTTTTAAATCCGCTTCTATGAAAGTAAGCAATTCTTTTGTCATCTCTTGCTTTATACTCTGCCAAAGTAAGGGATAAAGGCCGTTTTTTACATACTCTTTATTATTAAATTCTGTATCTAAAAACCGGACAAATAAATCCGCCATTTCAGGCCAAGTAATAGAGGCAAAATTGAATTTACTTTTAATCAATTTATAAAAATTTTGCAAAATGCGATGATAAAAATTACCTTTTATATTACCGGCAAGTTGGGAACGGGAATATATATCTTGTTCTTCGTCAACTATACGTGAAAATAAATATTTTGCGGGACAAGAAAATAACTTTTTCAAAGCCGAAGGGGAAAAGTATGAGGGATATATTTTTTGTGCTTCACAGGTATTTATTATGCCATCAAAAGCAGTTAAACCGTCTTGAGAAGAAAGAGCCCTCAAATCAAAATAAGATTGTTCAAAAAAATCTTTTTCTTCTTTGCCAGCTAGCAAAGCAGATAAAATTTCCTTATCCTGCGGTTTAATCAAGGCAATCAAATTGGCGGCCTCATCCGCAGTCAAAAACTCCTGCTTGATATCATTTTTCATACGTTCAAACGGGCGGCGGCTTAGGCCTTTTAAATCTTCTTCTTTTTTACCAAGAACTGTTAAGAGCAGAGTGATAAATATTGATTTAACTAAAGGTTTACCCTCGCTATCACTGGTTTTATAAGTTAAAATTGCCTGTTTCTGTGCAGAGGAAAGTGCCAAATAAAATAAAAAATTCTCTTCAAAATACCTATCTCGTGTTGTATGTATTAAATAACCTATGTGTTGTAAGGCTCTCCTTAAAGGTTTGCGTAAACTTTGGCGGTATACCTCTTTTAAAGCAGGGTCTTGCTGGGGAATTAAGGGTAAGACTCCTTCATTTAATCCCAAAATAATAACAGCTTTAAAATCCTGCAAACGAAGTGCCATTATTTCCGCCGCTTCAACAGCATTTGGGGCTGATGCAGTTTTGTTAAAAGTACTTTCCTTTAATAGTGCGAAAAATTCTTCTAAGAATTCCCCTTCACCAGCGGTTTTGCCTGTCGAAGAATAGGTAGAAATTATATCTAAAATGTTATTGATTTGAAGCAAAATATCTGCATGTTCCTCTCGTGCGGAACGGCTTGTATATTTAAGCAATAAGGTTTTTGCTTTAACGAAAAGTTCAGAAAAAGAACCCTTTTGTTTTAAATATAAAATATCAGCCTTGATTTCTTTCAATATATTTAAAAGAGACTGCTTTTGCTCAGGATAAGAATCAGGCAACATTTCCTCAAATTGATTTATGGAACACTCCACACCGCTTTGCCGTACCAAATCAGTCCATATATCTTCTTTAAATGCAAAATACGGGGAATTTAAAACAGACATTACATCTTCCCTCGCGAAATTATTTCTTTCTAAGTTAAATAAATTATAAATAAAAGCCGCAAAAGGTTTTTGAAGTAGGGGGAAAGTAAAACTGTAATTTATTGGAATTTTATTTTGTTTAAATACCTCTAAAATCTTGGTATTAAAATTACTTTCCCCCCTATATGTTAAAGCAATATCTTTATAAGCAAAACCGTTTTTGTGAAGTTCTAAAATCTCTTTGGCAGCGGCTTGGACTTCACCCTCGCCGGAAACTTTAATTATTTTTATAGGACTTTCCACATAGTTTTGGGCAGGAGTAAAAATATTTTCAGCAGCTTTTTTAATATTATTATCTTCGCTTACCAAAGATATATGTTCATCACAGAGAGGCAAAAACAGGGTATTAAAAGTCTCCTCAACAAAAGTATAGGCCGGTTTCTTATCTTCATAAGGTAAATATACCTGAGTATTATTTTTATAATTCTTGATTAATTCTTTCACAAGTTCAAATTGCAATGAGGTTAAATCATAAAAACCATAAAAAATAATTTGCCTAAAAGTATTTAAAAAAGAATTATTTGTTATGTTATTTCTTGCAAAAGTAAAAAATTCCTTATAGGTACTTTTACCTTCTTCTTTTTGAATTTTCAAAAATTCGGAATATAGCGGAATAAATCGGTTTAGATAATCTTTTTGATCTTCAGAAATTAAGCCCTCCTCTTCCTCATGAAGGAGAGAAAGACTTTCAGGGCTTACTTCGGCATTAATTAAATCCCTAAATGAATTTTTGAAACAAACAACCAAACCCCTGCTAGCCGAAAAACCATGCTTAAGTAAAAGATGTTTAACTTTAAAATCAAGCAAAGGGCTATCTTCTAATAATGGTGGGGGAGGACTCTTACTTGCCTGATTTATTTCTGCTGCCAAAGCTCCCAAAGATATAAAATTAACACCGGTAAGACAGTGAATATCTTGGCATAACTCCTTTTTAAAGCGCGTTTCCAAATGCTTGGAAGGAATTAATACCAATACTCTCTCAAAAGGGTTTTGTTTTAGTTGTTTGAGAGTTACAAAAAATTGTTTCTTTAAAGCTAAAGGTGAACCGGTATATAATTGCATTGATAAATTATATAATATATTAAGTACCATGACATATATAACAGCTTTTTTACTTGGTTTAATACAGGCCCTTGGCGAATTTTTACCTATTTCAAGTTCGGCACACTTGGCTTTATGGCCTTTCTTTTCAGGTGGGATGTACCAAGGGTTGACTTTTGATGTCCTTCTGCATCTTGGCACTTTATTTGCCGTAATTGCCTATTTCTTTAAAGACCTGCTTATTTTGGCTAAACAAGGCTTGACTACACCTAAAAGCCAAGAAGGACGTTTGTTTTGGTTTATAGGGCTTGCTACAATACCGGCTGCTTTAGCTGGTTATTTTTTGGAAGATGCTGCAGAAAATACTTTCAGAAACCCGCTTTTAATTGCCTCAACTTTAATGATTTTTGCTTTGGTTCTTTGGTATGCGGACCACTATAATAAAACTCATAAAACAGATAAAACCCCGACTTGCCCGATAATGCTCTTAATAGGTTGCGCGCAAGCTTTGGCTATAATTCCGGGTGTTTCGCGCTCAGGTATAACAATAAGTGCCGCTTTATTTTTGGGTTTAACACGGGTCGCAAGCGCAAGAATTTCCTTTTTACTTTCTATACCTATAATAGCAGGGGCAGCAGTTTTAAAACTCAAAGATTTAACTTTAAACGATATTACCGGCCCGATAATTCTAGGTTTTTTGACTGCTTTGATTGTCGGATGGCTGACAATAAAATTTTTAATGCGCTTTGTTACAAAATACTCCTTTAAAGTATTTGTCTATTACCGTATATTACTGGGCATATTAATTTTTGCGCTTTATTTTGCAAAATGATAGAATGTTGATATCTTACTAAAAGAGAGGAAAAAATGAAAAAAAGTATTTTGTTTTTGTGTGCCTTTGCTTTAATCTGTGCCTGCACAACACCGGGTAAAAGAACGGCTATAGGTGCAGCTGCCGGAACCGCAATAGGTGCCGGCGCGGGTGCTTTTATTAGTAAAGCGACAGGCGGAAGTGCAGGAAAAGGCGCTATCTATGGCGCGGCTGCAGGTCTTACAGCCGGAGGAATCATCGGTAACTACTATGATAAACAAGCCAAAGAACTTGCCGCTATTGCCGAGGTCAAGAAAACAGAAGACGGAATAACCGTTACCTTGAAAAACGATATATTGTTTGATGTGGACAGTGCTGTATTATCAGATGAAGCAAAGCAAACTTTGCTCAATCTAAACCGCGTGCTTAAAAAATATCCGGAAAATATTATTCAGGTACAAGGCCATACAGACTCCACCGGAAGTGCTGCCTATAATAAAACTCTTTCAGAAAAGAGAGCAAAAGCTGTTTATAATTTTATATTGGAAAACGGCTTAAAAACAAGTTCTTTAACTTATGTGGGTTTTGGTGCGAATAAACCTCTTGCCGAAAATAATACTCCGCAAGGACGTGCAAAAAACAGACGTGTTGAACTTGATATTACTGCTAATAAAAAATTAGTGGAACAAAATAGAAAATAATTTTGGCTAAATTATTTTACCCCCCGGCAATTCAATATGCCGGGTGTTTACTTTTTACCAAAAAATTAACCCTCCTTAACGGAGGGTAAATTTTTCGGGGTCAACAATTAAGTCAGCGGAACGGATTTGCCCTTCCGTCATTTTCCTGACTGAAAATGCTCCAGGGCCCGGGCTCGTGGTTTTTGCCTTTCGCTCCGCTCAAACAAAAACATCACTCCGCCCTTCAAATCCCGACGGAAGCCAAGCAGTTGGCTTCCTTTGACCAAAAATTAACCCTCCTTAACGGAGGGTAAATTTTTCGGGGTCAACAATTAAGTCAGCGGAACGGATTTGCCCTTCCGTCATTTTCCTGACTGAAAATGCTCCAGGGCCCGGGCTCGTGGTTTTTGCCTTTCGCTCCGCTCAAACAAAAACATCACTCCGCCCTTCAAATCCCGACGGAAGCCAAGCAGTTGGCTTCCTTTGACCAAAAATTAACCCTCCTTAACGGAGGGTAAATTTTTCGGGGTCAACGGGATTTGAACCCGCGGTCTCTGCCTTGACAGGGCAGCGTGTTAACCAGGCTACACCATGACCCCAATGTCTATGTTAATATTATATCTTATTTATTTACTCAACGCAAATTTACCGCAATTTTTTAAAAAATATATATCTATATTTGCTACAATATTTGTATGGAGAATTTTGATTTTTTAAGCCCCTTAGATGCACGCTATAAAAATGTACTTTTACCTCTTTCAAAATATTGCGGGCAAAATTGTTTAACAAAAAACCGTATCAAAGCAGAAACGGAATATTTTATATTGCTTTCCTCTTTGGGTTTGCCGGATTTTCCGCTCTTAAACAAAACTGAATTTGCCTATATAAAAGACTTACAAAATTTAACCCAGACCGACTTTGATATAATAAATGAAATTGAGAATAAAGGTTATAAAAATATACCTGCTACAAAGCACGACGTAAAAGCAATAGAATACTTTTTAAAAATTAAATTTGAAAAGCATAAAACTTTAAAAAACAAAACAAATTGGCTGCATTTTGCAATAACTTCCGAAGACATAAATTCTATCGCGTATGCTTTGATTTTAGCAGACGGTTTGGAAAAAGTTTTAATACCTGTTTTAGAAAATTTACTAAAAGATCTAAAAACCCTTGCACGTAAGGAAGAAAAAAACCCTATGCTTGCCAGAACACACGGCCAAGCAGCAATACCGACAACCTTTGGCAAAGAAATTGCTGTTTTTTACAGCCGCTTAAAGAAACAAATCACTGATTTAAAAACTTTAAAACCTACTTGTAAATTTAACGGTGCAGTAGGTAATTTTAATGCACATTATTCAGTCTTTCCGAGTATAAATTGGCAAAAAGCGGCACAAAATTTAATTAAAAAATTAAATGAAAACCGCAAAATAAAAATTAAACTTTCTTCCGTAACTACACAAATTGATAATTATGACAGTTTTGCAGAAATTTTTGATAATCTTGCCCGTATAAATAATATTTTGCTGGATTTGGCACAAGATTTCTGGCGTTATATAAGCGACGGCTGGCTAAAACAAAAAATTGTTAAAGGCGAAATCGGTTCATCAACAATGCCGCAAAAAGTGAACCCCGTTTATTTTGAAAATGCCGAAGGCAATTTGGGCTTAGCAAATGCAATATTAAAATTTTTGAGTGCAAAATTACCTATCAGCCGTTTGCAGCGCGACCTTTCGGGCTCAACGGTAATACGCAATATTCCGGTTGCTTTGGCGCACAGTTTGCTTGCCTATCAAAATCTGGTAAAGGGTTTAAAACGCATTATTTTTGACCGGAAAAAGGCACTTGAAGTATTAAAAGAAAACCCTCAAATTCTTGCGGAATATTTCCAAACACTTCTAAGAGCAAACGGCGTAAACAACGCTTACGAAATCATTAAAAACTTAACAAGAACTTATAATTTTTCCGATAAAGAATTAAATAATTTTTTAGCAAAACAAAATTTAAATAATAATTTAAAAAATAAAATTAAGCAAGCAAAAGTTGAGGAATATATTGGAATAGCACCCTTGCTTGTTAAGGAGATAAAATGATTGATATTGTCTGCGGCGGTCAAGCAGGTGATGAAGGCAAGGGCAAAATTGCGGCCTATTTATCCTATAAGGGTAATTATTCTTATTGTGTACGTGTAGGCGGGCCTAATGCCGGACATACGGTAGAACAGGACGGCAAAAAATACACTTTAAAGAATATACCTTCCGGTTTTTTAAACCAAAACACAAAACTTGTTTTAGGTGCCGGGGCATATACAAAAACCGATTGGCTTTTGAAAGAAGTGGAACTCACAAATACAAAAGAACGTCTTATTATTGACCCTTATGCAGTCTTAATTACTGATGAAGAAACAAAAGCCGAACAAGAAGCATCACATTTTATGAAACATATCGGCAGCGTGGGCACAGGGCTTGGGCAGGCAGTAAAAAACCGTATTGAACGCAGACAGGTTAAATTTGCAAAAGATGAACCCTTGCTTAAAGATTTTATTTGCGATGTACCCGAACTTTTGAACAAAGCACTTGATAAGGGCGAACATATTTTGCTTGAGGGAACGCAAGGTATAAAACTTTCTTTACTTCATGGGGAATATCCTTTTGTAACTTCACGCGATACAACTGCATCCACATTCTTGGGCGAAGCAGGGCTTGGCCCCAAAAGCGTGCGTGATGTTTATGTAGTATTTAAACCGTATATAACACGTGTCGGCCCCGGCCCGCTTGAAAATGAAATTTTTGAAGAAACAGCCCTTGAAAACTACCATACAAAAGGGAGGGAAATCGGCTCTGTCAGCAAAAGGCTTCGCCGTGTTGGTTCTTTTGAAAAGCGCAGCGCCGCACGTGCAATCATGATAAATAATGCAACCAAAATCGCTATTACACACATTGATATGTTTGAAGGTAATAATGCTGTCAAAAATTATGAAGATTTTACAAAAGAAGCTAAACAATTTTTGGAAAGTATTAAAGAACTTTCAAGAGAAATTTATCCGCACCCCGCACTCAGCATAATTTCTACCGGTGCAGATATGGAAGATACTTTAGTTTTAAATTAAAAAGGAGAGTGTATGGCAACATATAAAACAAATACAACTTATGTCCCTAATGGTTTTATTTTAGGGCGCGCAGTGGCAATAGTATTACTTTTATTGCTTTTGTTAACTGCTTTCAGCAGTTATTTTACGGTAGATGCAGGCCAATCGGCTATTAAATTGCGTTTCGGCAAAATAGTCGGTTCTTATGAAGAAGGTTTGCATTTTAAAATACCTTTTGTGGATAATATTGAAAAGTTTTCAACCCGTGTCAATAAAGATACTATTGATACGGAAGCCTTTTCCCGCGATTTGCAGACAATCAAAGTAGGCCTGGCAGTAAACCACAGAATTATGCCGGAAACGGTTATTTCTATATACCGTAATTTGGGCAGGAATTATGTGCAAACGGTCTTAACTCCTATGGTAGAAGAGTGGATAAAGGCGATTGTTTCCAAATATTCAGCGGAAAGTTTAATTTCAAACCGTGTTGAAGTGGCCCGCGAACTTGACACTATTTTAAAAGAAAAAATGCAGGAAAAACAGGTGATAGTTTCCGATATTGCTATTGTCAATTTTGATTTTTCCCCGCAATTTTTAAAAGCGGTGGAAGATAAACAAATTGCCGAACAAGAAGCGAAACGTGCAACAAATTTAGTGGAAAAGGTTAAAAAGGAAGCGGAGCAGCAAGTCTTAAAAGCGCGTGCCGAAGCAGAAAGTTTAAAACTTCAAAGGCAGGTTATCACGCCGGAACTTTTAAAACTTAAAACTATTGAAAAATGGAACGGACAATTACCTACTTATAACGGCGGTGAATTACCTTTCATAATGGTTAAATAATTTGTTTAAAAGGCAAAAAATATCTCCCGCAAAATGCGGGAGATATTTTCATATAATTTTGTTTATATGCCTATGATGCTGATTTGCAGGAGTCACATGCAACAGCTACAAACTGCCCTAAAGAACTACAAATAGGTTTGTCTGCCCCGGCATCTTTACAACCTAATTTACCTGACATATATTCTTTACAAATTGCGTATTTTCCATATTTACCGGCTTTTCTGGTTGCCTCAACACAAGCCGAAGCTCCGTTTTCACCTGATAGAGTTATTGTAAAGTTCTTACTAGTAAATGAGGCTTTACCCGATACAGGAGTACCATTCTCATCTGTAAAATCTAAGTCAAGACTAGAAAAATCTGTAGCATACTTATCGTTAACTAGATAATTTCTCTGTTGTGCACCTGCAATAGAACCAAGTAAAGACAATGCTTCTGAAGCTTTTGATTTCTCAACAGCTTTGAAGTATTGCGGTAAGGCAATTGCTGCCAATATGCCGATAATGAGGACCACTACCAGCAATTCAATGAGGGTAAAACCCTTGTTATTTTTTGTATTCATTTTTATTTTCTCCTATTATTTTAAATGTATTTTTACTGCAATTTTTACTGCTTAAGGTTTTGTTTCATCGGCTGCCTCCTTACTTTAATTTTCAATTTAGTATTATTCATGTTGTTGTAAACTTATTTTGTAGGGAGGATGGGAGTTTTGGGAGAAAACTATGTTTTAACCCATCCGCCCTACTTTTCCAGTACCCTTTTTTCTTTATCAGATTATGGGACACCGAAATCTTTTTTGTTTAATCATGCTTGGAATTAACTTTTTTAGACAATAAAAAACGGCTGATTTCATTCAGTACAGTATCAGCACCCTAAATAAAACAGCCGTAATTTACCGCTAGAATATATTCTAACGGTAAACATTCGGCAGACAAAGAACGGCTCATGACTTCCGTCCTCTGTCTGCCTAACTGGCTGTTTTTGGCCTGATACTGTACTTTGGTTTTCCAAAGCAGACCGTAACTTAATACGGTTCCAAAAACAGTTTCAAATTATACTAAGCCTTTATGCTTTTAGGCTTACATTAAAAATAAAACTCCTTGTAAGATAGTGTAACAGTTTTTACACATTTTGTCAATCATCTGTACGATATCAATATATATTGGATTTTGAGACACTTAATAAACTTGCCTTCTTTTATTCCCTCACCCTTTGCCGTTTTATTTTTGCGATAGCAAAAATAAGAAAGGGCGGAGGGTGCCGCTTCAGCGACGGGTGTGGGTTCTTTTAAAGCATTTAGATTATCTAAATTTACGAATAAGGAAGCCCCCCTCTTGCCCTACGGGTGCAAGCACCCTTTGGGCTTTCTCCCGCCCATTTTTTACATAGATAATAACCGTAAAAAATGGGTGGCGACAATTAAAGGGCAGGCTTTAAAATAATACTAAATCATTTTGAATACGGTAGTACCAACAATTTTGCATATTAGACGAAAAATGAGACTGTGAATAAACTAGGGGAGATTATTTCTTTTCTTTTTCCGCACCACACTTTTGTGTAGTGTAATAAAACAAAATTGGGGGGCGAAAATAAAAGGGAAAGCAAAACAAAAAACTCTCAAAGATTGTGAATCTTAATAATAATTATCCACGGCCGATTTTTTTTGAAATTTCCGCCAAAGTTAAATTTAACATCGTCGGCCTGCCATGCGGGCAATGCAAAGCATCTTGACAACTTTTTAAATTCTCAAGCAAAGCATTTGCTTCCCGTTCCGTTAAGGCTTCGCCTGCTTTTACTGCCTTTTTACACGCCTTGGTTGCAATAAACTTATGTCTAAACTCATTATCGGTTTTTAACGGGTTGCCTGCTGTCTCAGCAAAAGACAGAATAAATTCCTTAATTTCCTTTTCCCCCATCTTTAAAAGGGCCGGCGTTGCACTCACAAGCAAAACTGTTGCAGAAAATTTGGAAACATCAAAACCGGTCTCCTTCAAAAAACTTTGCCAATTAAGTACAGCTTCAAGTTTGCTGGCCGGAAGATTTATATTTAAAGGAAATATCAGAGGCTGGCTCGTAACCTGATTTTTGGAAATTAAAGAACAAAACTCTTCAAAATAAATGCGTTCTTGCGCGGCATGCTGGTCTATAAATAATAAACCGTTTGAATTCTCAAAAAGCAAATAACTTTTGTTTAATTGCCCCAAATATCTATAGGGCCCGTGCCACCAAGAGGGTTGTTTTATGCTTTCTTGTGAAGTGTTTTGTGCTGAAATTTGCTGGTAATTTGTCTCTTTTTCCTGTGGTTGGTTTTCATTAAAATTATATAGTACAGGGTCCTCATGTTCATGGGTTTCAAATTTCGGCACCGGTGCAACTTTGAGCAGAGTTGAAAGTTCTTCCACCGCTTTAAAACTAGGTGTTTTCATTTTAAAATTATCATGCGAAATCGGCGGAATTTCTTGCTGCCGGCCCTGTTGCTGTGGTAAGGACTGTGCATTTATAGAAATCTCTTCCTTTTGTTGTGTACGTAAAAGTACTCTTGAAAGTTTTTTATAAATAAAATCAAAAATATCATTTTCAAAAGCGAACTTTACTTCACGTTTTTGCGGGTGAATATTAACATCAAAATCAGCCGGATTTAGCGTTAAATAAATTATTGCACAAGGATATTTATTTTGCCCCCTGAACGGCTGGTATGCCTTAAACAAAGCCTGTTGTAAAACCTTACATGTTACAGGACGTTTATTTATAAAAAAGTATTGCAGATTTCTGCTGGCACAAAGTTTGGTAGACGGAGAAATAAGGGCCTTAAAACCAAAATTATTATCTTCCAAATAAAGCAAATCACTTGCGGTTTCATTACCGATAATTTGGCTTACTCTTTGGCGAAAACCGGCTTCTTCCGTTTTAACTGCCGGTAAATTATATACCAAAGTGTTATCGGTTTTTACCTTAAAAGAAATATTTAAATTTGCCAGGGCGGCTTCTTCTACTACAGTTAATAAATGACTTCGCTCAACGGAATCAGACTTCAAAAATTTTAGGCGGGCAGGGGTATTATAAAATAAATTTTCAATTTCTACGGTAGTGCCTTTTATCTCAGGTGCTGAAGTTTGCTGCAATATTTTGCCGCCTTCCGCTTTAATTGAGGCGCCTTTTGAACCCTCTTGAAAACTTGTCAAAGTTAACTTGCTTACCGCAGCGATAGAAAATAGGGCCTCCCCCCTAAAACCGAAAGTATGCAAACTGTTTAAGTCATCAAATTTTGAAATTTTGCTGGTAGAATGACGAAGCAGGGCTGTCTTTAAATCTTCCGCTTTAATACCGGAACCGTTATCATTTACACGTATTAATTTTTTTCCGGCAGCGGAAATATCAATATTCAGGCAGGTAGCGCCCGCATCCAAGGAATTCTCAATCAACTCCTTCAGAACACCGGCAGGGCGTTCAATAACCTCGCCTGCAGCGATTTTGCTTGAAGTTAAAAAATCCAATACTTTAATATCATTCATTTATTCTTTTCTTCCAATTTTCTATTAAAGAAAGGGCCTGTAAAGGGGTAATATCTTCGGTTTGAACCATTTTAATTTCTTCTAAAATGGGGCTGGAAAAAAGGTCTATTGAATTTTTTTCTTTTTCCACTATACCGAAATTTTCCCTGCCGCCCAAATCTTTTAAAATTTTCCTTGCACGCAAAATACAACTTTGCGGAAGGCCTGCAATTTCTGCGACGTGTATACCGTAAGATTTGTCTGCCGCACCGGGTTTAACTTCAAATAAGAAATTAAGTTTAACTTCCCCTTCGGTCGTTTTAAATTCTTCCGCGCGGACATGAAAATTTTTAATTTTATCATATTTTTTTGCAAGTTCGGTAAGTTCAAAATAATGTGTCGCAAACAATACTTTGGGCCCTTGGCCTTGGCTTTTATACAAATATTCCGTTATAGCCCAAGCAATAGAAATACCGTCAAAAGTTGAAGTTCCGCGGCCGACTTCGTCTAACAAAACCAAAGTATTGGGGGTTGCGCTTGCTAAGATATTAGAGGCTTCACGCATTTCGACCATAAAAGTAGAATCACCGCGGCTTAGAGCATCTTGCGCCCCGATTCTGGTTAAAATTTTATCGGTTATCGGTATCTGGGCTTCCGCAGCGGGAACAAAACTGCCCATCTGCGCCATTAATATAATTAATGCAGTTTGTTTCAAATAGACGCTTTTACCGCCCATGTTCGGGCCTGTAATCAAAATTATTTGGGGGCCGTCGCCGCCCATAAATAAATTATTAGGTACGAAACTCCCTGAAGGAATAATTTGTTCTACAAGCGGATGGCGCCCCTTCTCAATTACCAATCCTTCAGTGCGGTCAACTATTTTCGGGCAAGTGTAATTGCCGTTTTGCGCGGCAACAGCAAGAGAGTAAAAACAGTCAATCTCCGCAATACTTGCTGCTACTTCTTTTAAAAGAGCGGTGTTTGCAAAAAGGTATTTTTTTATTTCGTCAAAAATTGCACTTTCAAGGCGGAGGGCCTTTTCTTCCGCGGACAGAATTTGCCCCTCAAGTTCTTTTAATTCTTCCGTTATAAAGCGCTCGACATTAGTTAAAGTTTGCTTACGGGTATAAGTTAAAGGAACTTTTTGAAGATGGCTTTTTGTAACCTCAATATAATAACCGAAAAGTGAATTAAAACCTATTTTTAATGTGGTAATACCTGTCTTTTCCCTCTCGCGGACAGCAATCTGTTCAAGTACGGAAGCAGAATTTTGTTTTAAATCTCTAAATTTATCAAGTTCCGCATTATAACCGCTGCGTATAACACCGCCGTCGCTCGTTTTAATCGGGGGTGCTTCGTTTATTGCACTAAAAAGCAGGGCTGAAATTTCTTTTAATTTAGTTAAATTAGCCAAAAATAATTGTTTAAATTTTGGCATTAAATCCGGATATTTTTCAAACCAATGTTCAAAGGCAAGCAAATTAAAAAGTGCTTTCCTTAAACCTGCCGCTTCACGCGGGGTTAAAGAAGAATTTACTACCCTTGTCATAATACGCTGAATATCACAAATTTCCCTTAAAATCAAGCCGAGGCCGTTACGTGCTTGCTCATCTGCCAGCAAAGAAGACAGTGCACTTTGCCTAAATAAAATATCTTCTTTATCAAGTAAAGGGTGCAAAAGCCATTCTTTAAGCAAACGGGCGCCCATCGGTGTTAAAGTATAATCAAGCAAACCCCATAATGTATTTTTCCTGTTGCCGCTTTTACTGTGAACGAGTTCCAATGTCTCAACTGCACTTGCATCAAGCTGCATATAAGAGGTTATTTTACGGTAAGTAGGAACAAAATATTCTTTAAAACTTTTGTCGGATTGTTCCGCATACTTCAAAGCACCCAAAGCCGCTTTTAAAGCAAGGGGAGTATTTTCAAATACAGAGGGCCAAGAAGCGGGAATTTCAACCCCGTCAACATTGGGTATTGAGGAAAATGTTACCCCCTCCGGTAACAATAATTTACTTTGTAAAGCAGCAAGATCCTGCCTAGATACAATTATTTCGCTTGGGTTTACGCTTGCAAGCAGGGAAGAAAGGTCAATAAGGGAAGGGTCCTTTCCGCCTTGTGTAAGCCAAAATTCCCCCGTAGAAAATTCAAGACACGCAGCACCCCAAGTATTATTATCTAAAACCAAAGATACTAAAAAATTGGAATTTTTAGCTTCTAAAATAGCATCATCTAAAACAGTACCCGGCGTTATAAAGCGCACTATTTTACGTTCAAAAAGTTTTGTTTTAGGGTCCGCTATATTTGAAGTTTGTTCACAAATAGCAACTTTTTTATTCGCCGCCAAAAGTTTGGCTATATATTGGCTTGCGGCGTGATACGGAACACCGCACATAGGTTCCCCGGCGCGGGCAGTCAAAGTAAGCCCAAGAATACGGCTGGCTTCTTTGGCATCATCGCGGAACATTTCATAGAAATCCCCGAGCCGGAAAAATAACAAGGCATGCGGGTATTGTTTTTTAATGTCCAAATACTGTTGCATTAGGGGGGTCATAATTAAATTATAACATTTAAATACCAAACTTATAGAAGAAATTTGCTTGAATCTTTTTTACCTTTTGCTTATCTGTTGAAGTTTCCCCTAAGAAAAAGGCTTCACCGTCAAATAAGCCGCCACTTAACACAAAACCACAGTTATCAAATTTAAGACCTGTATTTAAATTAATTTCCTTTGCATAATAGGTTTGGTTGGATGCAACATCTTCTTTTTTGGAAACATACATAAAAATACCGGCACCGGCAAATAAAAAAGGATATTTCTTAAAGTTAAAATCAAAATCAGCATAAATAATTTTTGGGATTTTCGGGAAACTTCCCGCATAATTCATACCGCCGAAAATTATACCTGTGTTTAATTTGTTCGGGAAAGAATAAAAATCATCTTTATCAGAAAATAAATAAAAGCCAATTTTATTTTTTAAATTCCCTGCTTTATATGATTTTTGAAAATATATCTCCCCGTTAAATGCATAACCTTTGTATTCTTCCGTTTGGGAACCGGAAGGACGTGTTATCTTTTGCCTGCCGCCGTTCTTGGCAAAGTAGAAATTAATGCCTGCATCTTCCTGAAAAAATAAATCAAGTCCCGCCCCGTAAACGGAAAGATTTATTTCGGTATTTTTACGGGTTTCACTATATTTTTTATTCTGTAAAAAATAAAAACCGGAAAAATTAATCCAAGAAAACGGCTTTACTGTTATTTTTGAACCTGCAAGGTCGGCTTTTTTATAGTCATCAATTTGTGCTTCTCTTGCTGCGAGTAATGTGTAGTCAAAATATTTACTTATAAAACTGTGTTTTAAACCGTCAAGGGATGTAGGCAGAGATAAATCCCTGTTCAAATTATCCCCATAATATATGTACGGGGCCAAAGCCCTATCTGTGAAATCAAAACGGCCGAAAGTAAAATTAAAATCTTCCGAATCATAAGAGAAATAGGCCTGCCAAATTCTTGCCTTGGTTTGGGTTTTATCTTGATTAGTAATATCATAAGAATGCTGAATGTAGGACAGAAAATTAAAGTAAAATTTGTCAATTAACCTATATGTAAAATCAATATCAAATTTTAGAGATGAATTTTTATATTTATTTAAAAAATGTTTAGGTGTTTTTGCCGAAGAAGCAAATAAATCTAATTTTGCACCTATTTCAGTATTATCATGCAAAGTTCCCGCTGACAAAGACATTGTAATAAACAATAGCATTACAGCATAAAATTTAGCAAAGATATGCTTTTTTAACATGTTAACTACACCAATTTTAGATAAGTAAATTTTAGCATTTAAATTGTACCGATGTACACATTTTCGTACTAAGTTATGAACTTTGGGTGGAATTAACGTAATGGCTGGTTAGTGTCCTTTTATAAAACAAAAAACTCTTTATATATCGGTATTATATTCTTATTTTCACGACGATGAACTTGACAACGTTTTTTTTTTTTTTTTGTACAATTTTAGTGTAAACATATTTAAAAACGCTTTATAAAGCGAATTAGGAGAGTTTATGAAAGAAATAAAAAATAGTAAACAAGGTTTTACTTTAATTGAACTTTTGGTAGTTGTGTTAATTATCGGCATACTTGCCGCTGTTGCTTTACCGCAATATAAAGCATCCGTCGGAAGGGCAAAATTTGCTAAATTAAAAATTAACGCAAAAGCTGTTAATGAAGCCGCACAACGCTATTTTTTAGTACGAGGGGAATATCCATCAAAATTAAGTGATTTAGATGTTGATATTTCAATAAGCTGTTCTATTATGCCTTCAGTTACTTATATGAATTGCTCAACAATCATTTTTGGAGTTCAAGTGGCTTATTATATTCAAAAAGAAGGAAATAAACCCCATTTATGTTATGTATACAATCCAAATCTTTCTCATCCTGCAAACAGATTGTGCGCCCAAGAAGCTCACAGAATAAGCCCCAATTGTTATAATGATCATCATTGCGTACATTACTATTAGTTATTTCTTTTTATTTTTAATATAATCTAGTACGATTTTTTTGAATTTTCTGCCGCGGTCCTCAAAGTCGGTAAACTGGTCAAAAGATGAACATGCAGGCGAAAGTAATAAAACATCACCGCGCTTTGCTTGGCTGAAAATATATTCTACGGCTGCCTTTAAATTGCCTTTTTCAACTACGGGGAAATAGGGCCCTATGTCTTGTTTAATAATGGGGCTTGATTCACCTATCAAAACAGCCTGTTTACAATATTTTTGCAAATAAGGTAAAAGCGGTGTATAGGGTGAACCTTTATGCCTGCCTCCTAAAATAAGCCAAATTTTATTTGCACTGCTGAAAGATTTAAGGGCCGGAATAGTGCTTTCAATATTTGTGGCTTTTGAGTCGTTATAGCATTTAATTCCTTTAAACTCGGCAAAATATTCAATACGGTGTTCAAGGCAGTTAAAAATATCAAAACCCTTTTGTACCGCTTTTTGACTGACACCGCCGGCAAAAGCCATTAAAGCGGCTGCCATGGCATTTTCAATATTATGAAGCCCGACAAGCAACTTCGGCGGTTTTAAATGAGCACCGGAGGAAAATATAAGTTCATCCCCGTCATAAAAAACATCAACCCTGACACTATGTTTAACTTCCGAAGAGAACGTCAAAACACGGCTTTTGGCCTTTTTAAGCAAACCGACGCAAACACTATCCCCCCCGTTAGTTATAAAAAAATCATCTTTGTTTTGCTGTTTAAAAATTTTACTTTTGGCAAAAATATAATTATCAATACCGCCATGATGGTCAAGATGGTCAGGCGTAATATTTAAAATAGCAGAGCAAAAGGGTTTGAAATAGGTACTGTCCTCCAACTGATAACTTGAAACTTCCAAAACTATTAAAGAATTTTCTTCAATCTTGTCAGCATAACTTGTAAGAGGTGTACCTATATTCCCGGCAACATAAACTTCTTGTTTGGTCTTAATCTCCTTAATATGCTCTTTCAAAATTTCGCCCAGCATAACTGTTGTGGTACTTTTGCCGTTTGTTCCGCTGACAGCAAAAACTTTGACGCTTTTAGGAATGAAAGCCAAAGCAATTTCAATTTCACTGAAAACCGGTTTCTGTAAAGCCTTAATTTTCTTGATAACCGGTTCAAAATTACTGATACCGGGGCTTTTAATAAAAAAATCGCAATCAAAAAACTGTTTAGGGAACCCGCCGGTAAAAACCTCTATGCTTTCTAATCCTATCGGAAGAGGCAGGGAACGGGAATCCGCTAAAATTACATTAAAACCTTGTTTATATAAAAATTTTGCGGCAGCCTGCCCGCTTTTACCAAGCCCGATAACACCGGCAGTTTTACCTTTAAATTTTTTGAAACTAAACATAATTTTTAAGGGCTTTTAGGGCCTCTTCCTCATCAGAAAAATGTATTTTGCCCGTGGGTAAAATTTGGTAATCTTCATGGCCTTTGCCGGCAATTAAAACTATATCCCCGGCTTGGGCCTGCGATATTGCTTTGTTTATCGCTTTACGCCTGTCAAGTTCCACCTCATAATTCTTATTTTCGCCGACACCGGCTAAAATATCTTTCAAAATATTTTGAGGGTCCTCGCGGCGCGGATTATCGTTGGTAATTATGACAAAATCACTGTTTTCTACCGTACAAGCACCCATTAAAGGGCGCTTGGTTGTATCACGTTCACCGCCGCAACCGAAAACAGTGATAATTTTACCTTTTTTGTAAGGTTTAACTGTATCAAAAGCACGCAGCAAAGCCTCTTGCGTATAAGCGAAATCTACAAAAACATAAAAGGGTTGGCCTGCTTTTATCGCCTGCATACGCCCTGCCACCCCTTGCAAAATTTCAATACCTTTGAGGGATGTTTCCAAATCAATCCCGTAAATACTTGCCGCCGCAATTGCCGCCAAAGCATTGTAAACATTGTGTGCACCAAGCAAATTTATTTTGGCATTTTGACCGTTTACTTTAAAAGTAACACCTTCTAAAGACGGACAAATATCAGTTGCCGCAAAATCTGCCTTACCCTTAATTGAATAAGTCAAAGTTTTAATTTTACCTTCAAGCATTTTATAAAGTTTTTGGCCGTATTCGTCGTCTATATTTATAATTGCTGTTTTGTTTTGCTTTGGGTTTTGCGGATTTATTAAAGAATCAAAAAGTTTATATTTCGCCTTAAAATAATTTTCAAAAGTATGGTGAAAATCCAAGTGGTCGCGCTGTAAATTGGTAAAAATTGCCGTATCAAAATTAACACCTTCTACACGCTTTAATTCCAAAGCGTGGGAAGAAACTTCCATAATGCAACTGTCCGCATTCTTATTTACAGCGGTTGCTAAAATATTTTGCAAAGTCAAAGCGGCGGGTGTGGTGTTTGGCGCTTTACTTAAAACCTCTCGGTTAATTCTATAATTTATCGTACCAAGAACGGCAGGGATTTTACCTGCATTAATTAAAATACTTTCAAGCAAATAAGAGATACTTGTCTTACCTTTAGTACCTGTTATAGCAAACATCTTTAATTTGTTTGAGGGATTATCATAAAATTTAAGTGCGGCAGCGGCCATGGCGGCCTCAATATCTTTTACCAAAACAGCCTGCTTATAATTTAGTTTTTCTTGACTGATTACGGCACAAGCGCCGTTTTCCAAAGCGGCGGGTATGAATTTATGCCCGTCAACGGTATGCCCTTTAATCGCAAAAAACACAAAGCCTTTTTGCACTTTTTGTGAATCTTGCGTTAAGCCCAAAACTTCACAATCAAAATTTGCTGTTGGAAAAAGTTCTCTAAGTTTCATAAAATATATTATGCTTAAAAAATCCTTACTAGAAAAATTATATGCGAAATATAACCACTTATGCTATGTTTCGCCTGACCCTTTACAATTCTGCCGCCCTTATAAGTACAAAGAACAGCAGGAAATTGTTTGCCTTATTGCTGCTTCCTTTGCCTATGGTAATGTAAAGCAAATAATAAAGGCCGTTGATAATATTTTACTTAATTTAGGGCCTAGACCGAAAGAGTTTCTTTTAAGCACTTCTAAACCGGAACTTAAAAAAATGTTTAAAAACTTTAAATACCGCTTTACAACAGGGGCAGAAACGGCTGATTTTTTGTGGGCAATTTCCCAAGTTTTGAAAGAATACGGCAGTTTGGAAAATTTATTCTTAAAGTTTTACAAACCGAATAAAGATTTTGTTTTTGCTCTTAAAAGTTTTGCCGCACATTTGAGAAGTTACGGCTGTATACAAACTTTGATACCGGACCCTAGCAAAAACAGCGCGCTAAAACGCTTGAATTTATTTTTACGTTGGTGTGTTAGGTGTGATGAAGTGGACCTTGGCTGTTGGCGCGGGGTAGATTGTGCCGATTTACTTATTCCTTTAGATGTACACATGCACCGTGCGGCAAAAAGTTTGGGGCTTACAAAACGCAATCAGGCGGACTTAAAAACCGCACTTGAAATTTCCGCAAATCTTGCAAAAATCAACCCTGCTGACCCGATAAAATATGATTTTTGCTTAACGCGCTTTGGCATCCGCCCCGACATGAGTGAAAAAGATTTAGAAGAAATGGCAAGGAAGTTGTAACTCAACAATCACATTTGTAAAAACAAATTATGTGCAATATATGCAAATGATGACAAAATTAAAATAGAACCAAAAATTACCAAATAGTATATCTTAAAACCTACTTTATTATAAAAATTATTAGTGGGTTTCTCTATAAAATGATATGTAATAATACCAAAACCAATTATTACCAAGTACAGTAAGATAATAAACAAAAGAGCATGATTAAAAACAAGAGGATTATTTAAGTCCACAAGATATACCGTCAAAAATATAATCAAGATATGAGTTAAAAATATGGAATAAGAATACTTCCCTAGCGCAACTGAAAAATTATTATCTAATAACCTCGATAAAAAACCTTTGTTAAGTAGGAAAACATACAATAACAGTAAATAGCATATGATAACTATGTTATCATTATCCCATTTGGCAAATGTCACTAGGTAAATACTATATAATAATAGAAAAATTTCCGCAAAACCGTATAGTAAAATGTCTTGATTATTTTGCTTCCTAATATTAGTCTTATTAAAGTAAGAATAAGTATAAAACAAGAATACACCTAATCCCATCCCCCCCACACCCCTTAATATGGGAATAGGGAAAACTTTGTACAACACAGTATAATGCAGGGAAGGTATATCTCCAGCATTAGCTAAAATGATAAAACAAAATAATACTATAATACCAAGCACAAAATTAGCAATTTTATTTGAAAAGGATTTATATAAGTAAAAAATAAACAAAGAAGAAAAAAATAAAGCCGACACAAACCAAGAAACTCCGTCATTTAGATTTGTTAACCCTATTCCGTTTAAAAGAAATAAACTGTAAATCCTGTGGTAACAATCGCCTTCCGCAATCGGCATATGCCAATTATCCATACATATCATACATACTGTATAAAAAGCAACCACAGGCCATAATCTAGCTAATCTTTTCTTTATATAAACAAAAGTATCTTGACTGATATCCAAGGTATAAGCAAAGAAAAATCCACTCAATATGAAGAAAAAATTTACTGCATAACCTGCAGCTCTTCTATGTAAATCTATGAAATCAAAGATCGGATTTGAATATACACTAGTAATAATAAAAAGATGACAAAAAACTATAAGCAGCGCAAAAATAAAGCGTAAGCAATAGACACTTTTATATTGATATCTTTCCATATAACAATTATATCAAAATTCAAAAACTCATAATACGACTAACCCGATAAAATATGATTTTTGCTTAACGCGCTTTGGCATCCGCCCAGATATGCGTGAAAAAGATTTAGAAGAAATGGCGCGGAAGTTGTAAGGAAACTAGCAACAATAACACCCGTAATCTTCATTGTCATCCGTAACATCAGGTATACCTAGTATTTCGGAGTATTTTTTACTTGGTGTATCAGAACATTCCCCCTGTGACAAAACAAATTTATAATTTTTTGTGATACAGAGACAAACATCTTCTTTAACATAATTCGCACTTGCTAACATTTTATCTGAAGACATTTGACCTCCTAAAAAAACAAAAAATTTTTCCTTAGATATATCTTCTACATCAAGACACCAACCTGTCCTTTGGTCAATACGACGACAACCATTGACTTCAGTATTAACTTCTGCGAGATAACCAATATAATTATTAGTTCCATTACATTGTTTAGCTCCAGTCTGCAACCTGCACATCTCTTCAATTTGCGCAGCAGCTTTAAGCTTAGTATAAGCCTCGGCAAACTCTGCTTTTATTTTTGCCTTTTGATATTGCGGCATAGCAATAGCGGCAAGTATACCGATAATTAAAACTACTACTAATAACTCAAGCAAAGTAAAACCTTTGGTTGCGTTTTTTATCTTGTTCATAAATTCTCCTAATTCGCTTGATAAAGCGTTTTTAAATAATTTTACCCTAAAGTAAAAAGCCTGTCAAGATCTTTGTTATAAAAACAAATGTAGTTCATTATGCATTAGGCAACAAATTGTAATTAAAACGTTATTATAGTGTCATCAATTTCAGCAGCTTTTAAGGTACTTGCAGTAGTAATTTCTGGAGTTTGAAAAGATAAATTATTATTTGTGCTTAATTCTTTTTTACCGTCAATTAAAACCCAGCCGCTTTCTACTGTAACACCGCAGTAATTTTGATTCGGAAATATTTGGGTAATTTGCGCTTTAGTGTTTCTCAAAAGCGGTTCTATTTCAGTTGGAATTTCGCCATAAGGCAAGTAAATATTTTTGATTTTCAAATTAAAATCTTTAAGCATATAAAAATAACTTCGCGATAGGGAATTTACAAATAAACAGTCAATTTCCTTAGTGCCGAGCGCAAGCAAAGCCTTCTTAGCAACACTGCCGCTAATGCTTGCACCAAGCATTTTAGTTTGATTATTTTCCCGCAAAATAACATTTAAATTGTATCGGCCTTTTAATACGGTAACTTCGCGCGGTTTAATAAAAATACCGCCGCTAAATACCAAAGCCGATAAGAAAAAAGCAACACAAAAAATTTTTAATTTCTTTTTAAACAATGGTAAATTAAGCAGGGAAAAAAGCAAAATATAATAAGCAATTATTGTTGTTGGTTTCAATGCCGGCATAGTTATATTTGAAAACGGCAAAGCGGCAAAAAAGTTTACTAAATACTCAAAACAAAAAAGCAAAAATTTAATAGTAAACAAAACCGGCCCAAAAATAAATTTAACAAAAGATGCAAGCCAAAGCAAAAACCCGCCGCCCATCAAAACCGCACTCAAAGGCACCAAGAGCAAATTGGATAAAACTGCGCTAAATGAAATTTTATAGAAGTAATTTGTAAACACAGGTAACAAAGCAAGCTGCGCACATAATGAAATAAAAAATAATTCCAAACACCATCTAGCTAACGGGTGAATTTTATAACTTAATTTAAAATTTGAAGTAAACAAAATTATTGCGCAAGTTGCAAGAAAAGACATCTGAAATCCGGCTTCAAATAAACTTTGCGGATTTACAATTAAAATAAAGAAAGCGGCAAGTAATAATCCTTGCATTATTCCGCTTTTACGGCCCAAAATGAAACCCAAAATTCCGGCAACAGTCATCAAATATGCCCGCAGCAAAGGTGCATCCGCACCGACATGAGTGAAAAAGATTTAGAAGAAACGGCAAGGAAATTATAGTTTAATATCTATAAGTATTTTCTCCTATAGTTGCATTTTTCTTTCCCGTTTCCAATTTACATAAACGATGAGATTTGTCATTAGAATCATTGCTTAATGTAGTGCATCTGCGGTCATTGATAGAGTTAAGTTTAATGTCATAAGACATAGTTACCCCAAAAATTTTTCTTTTACAATATATAAAAGCGGTTGAAATCTGGCACCTAGACCCGTCTTTTATCTCCATCTTATCATGCTGTACTAAATCACCTTGTAAGTCAATATCTAGTCCCTCAAAAGAACCCCAAAACCTATCACTGACCATGTATAACCTATCCACGGCACTTTTGATTGTATGGGCATTTTCTTTTAAAGTCGCAAATTTTGCTTTTCCCGCTACCATTTGATATTGCGGCAAAGAAATAGCGGCAAGTATGCCGATAATTAAAACAACTACCAATAATTCAATTAAAGTAAAGCCCTTAACGTTTTTTATTTTCTTCATAGATCCTCCTAAAATTACTTATACAGCATTTTTAATTAAAGATACTTATATTGTAGAAAAAAAAAAAAAAAACGTTGTCAAGTCCATCGTCGTAAAAATAAATATAGTTTATGATATGTAGAATTAGAAATTTATAATATTACCGTCGGTTTTAATTGTTTTTAAATTGGCGGAAGAAGAAACTTTGTCGGCTTTAAAAGATAAATTATTATTCACTCTCGGCTCTTTTTTACCGCTAATTAAAACCCAGCCGCTTTCTACTGTAACACCGCAGTAATTTTGATTCGGAAATATTTGGGTAATTTGCGCTTTAGTGTTTCTCAAAAGCGGTTCTATTTCAGTTGGAATTTCGCCATAAGGCAAGTAAATATTTTTGATTTTCAAATTAAAATCTTTAAGCATATAAAAATAACTTCGCGATAGGGAATTTACAAATAAACAGTCAATTTCCTTAGTGCCGAGCGCAAGCAAAGCCTTCTTAGCAACACTGCCGCTAATGCTTGCACCAAGCATTTTAGTTTGATTATTTTCCCGCAAAATAACATTTAAATTGTATCGGCCTTTTAATACGGTAACTTCGCGCGGTTTAATAAAAATACCGCCGCTAAATACCAAAGCCGATAAGAAAAAAGCAACACAAAAAATTTTTAATTTCTTTTTAAACAATGGTAAATTAAGCAGGGAAAAAAGCAAAATATAATAAGCAATTATTGTTGTTGGTTTCAATGCCGGCATAGTTATATTTGAAAACGGCAAAGCGGCAAAAAAGTTTACTAAATACTCAAAACAAAAAAGCAAAAATTTAATAGTAAACAAAACCGGCCCAAAAATAAATTTAACAAAAGATGCAAGCCAAAGCAAAAACCCGCCGCCCATCAAAACCGCACTCAAAGGCACCAAGAGCAAATTGGATAAAACTGCGCTAAATGAAATTTTATAGAAGTAATTTGTAAACACAGGTAACAAAGCAAGCTGCGCACATAATGAAATAAAAAATAATTCCAAACACCATCTAGCTAACGGGTGAATTTTATAACTTAATTTAAAATTTGAAGTAAACAAAATTATTGCGCAAGTTGCAAGAAAAGACATCTGAAATCCGGCTTCAAATAAACTTTGCGGATTTACAATTAAAATAAAGAAAGCGGCAAGTAATAATCCTTGCATTATTCCGCTTTTACGGCCCAAAATGAAACCCAAAATTCCGGCAACAGTCATCAAATATGCCCGCAGCAAAGGTGCATCCGCACCGGCAATTAAAGTATAAAGTAAAGCAGCGGTTAAAGCAATAAATGCAGTCCTTTTACGCCCGCCGAAAAATAAAGAACATAAAAAATAAACAATCAAAGTAACAAAACCGACATTCCCTCCGGATGCAACAAGCAAGTGCATGGCACCGCTGTCTTGAAAAGCGGTGTATAAAGTATCAGGTATATCGCCCTTTTCACCAAGTGTAATACCGCTTAAAATAGCAGCGGAACTAGAAGGTAAATTCTCCCGAAACACATTTAAAATGCTTGTACGGATTTGGGCAAGATAAAACCAAAGCCCTTTAGAATTTTCAACTTTTTCAATTTTAACTACATTACCTTGCGTGAAAATATGTTTACGCGCAAGATATTTGCCCCATTCAAAAGAACCGTAATTTTCGCTGTTACCTGGAATAAAGAAATCGCCTTCAAAAGCAATAATTTGCCCGCGTTGCAATTCTACACAATCTTGGCAGGACAAATACACCTTACCCTTTTGTTCCTTACCGTTTAAAGTTAGAATATCAGCGTTAAAAAACTGCTTATTTGACTTTAAGCGCGGGTAAGAATTTATATAGGCGCTGACTTTAGCCCTTATCGGGAGTTTATAAAAAATATCATCTTGCTTTGGTTTTGGAACTTTCAAAAACAAGGAAAGAAAAAGAGTATAAAGTACAAATATCAGAAAAAAGGGCCTTTTGTAAAAAGACGGGTGCATTATAGGTCCGTCCGCCCTTTAAGAGAATGAGTCAAAGTCATTTCATCAATATAATCAAGTTGTGCGCCAAGCGGCACACCATAACCAAGGCGCGAAATTTTACCAACCAGCCCGCGGAGTAAATCAGCCAGATATAAGGCAGTCATTTCGCCTTCACTGTCGGGGTTAGTGGCCAAGATGATTTCCTTAATTTCTATAGGGGAATTTTGCACCCGTTCTAAAAGTTCGCGCACTTTTAAGTTGTCAATATTTTTACCTTCCAAAGGGGAAACAGCACCGTGCAAAACATGGTAAACACCTTTAAAAACTTTTGTTTTTTCAAGTGCTTCAATATCTTTTGCTTCTTGCACAACGCATAAAATTGATTTATCACGGCTTTTATCGGCACAAATAGGGCAGAGATCTGCTTCCGAATAATTAAAACATTCTGTACAATATTTAACATTTTTACGGGCTTCAAGTAAGGCCTCAATCAAGGCGGCAACTTCCGCCTCCGGCGCACGTAAATAATGCAAAGTAAAACGCTCCGCTTGGCGCGGACCTACGCCTTGTAACTTACGAAAACAGTTTTTTAAATTTTCAAGCGTTTTCATCTTTTGTGCTTATAATTTGGCCGTCAAAAATACTTAAAATATTTTGGGTTACCGCCCCTGCTTTGACCTTTTCTTTAGGGGAAAAATCCTGCATTGAAAAGGGTTCTTCTTTGCTTATAAGTTCTTCTTGTACTATAGGTTTTACAGGTTCGGTATTTTGCTTTAAAACATCAACGTATCTTGGATTTTGCGGTACGGATTCTTTTGCAGCTATATCAAATTTAAAAGTGATTTTGCGTTTAAATAACTTCAGGGCAATACCTTCAATATCTTTTTTACGCCTATCGCAGGCTTCTTTGGAAAAGGAATCCTTAACCCCAAAAACCCAATTTTCAGGTGTAAGAAATTGTACTTTAGCCCCTTGTAAACTATCAGCCAAAAAAGGTGAATTTTCCGCCAAAGCATTTTTAAAAACAGATATCGCAGTTATCGGATTGAAAGGGGAAGCTTCTTCTTTCAAGGAAGTTTCTTGTTCCAATATTTTTGTTTCTTGCTTTACTTCTATTTTCTTTATTTCCCGGTTTGGTTTTGTTTCAATTTTTTCTTCTTGAATATTATTTGAAGGGGTATCATCAGAAGGCCCTCCGCCCTTTTCAAGTGCTTCAAGGCGGGAAATTAAACTTTCAATATCAAGCGTTGACTGCATTAAAGTAAATAATCCGACTTCAGCCGCCAAAGCCGGGGTATCGGAATAACGAACTTCGTCATAAAGTTTTGAAAGTTTCCTTGTTATTGCGGCAACAAAACTTGGTGATGTCTCTTTAATGATATCTTCAGCACCTTCAAAGGGTGCTGCGCCCGAACCAAGTGTAAAATAAAATATTTCGCCAAATGCGGTCTTTAGGTCCTTTAACAAAGAAATGGCATCAAAACCCTCTTTCTTAACCATTTCAAAGACCTGATGTAATTTTTGCTCATCTTTGCGCACTAAAGCAAAAGCGGTTTCTTTTATTACATCACAAGGCATAAGGCCAAGCATTTTGGAAATTAACTCTTCATCCACACGCCCGTTTGAGAAAGATAAAGCCCTGTCTAAAATAGTTAAAGCATCACGTAAAGCACCGCCGGCATTCTTAGCAATTTGTTTGGCGGCACCGTCGGTAAGTTCAAAATTTTCCGCACCGGCAAGGTCCAAAAGATGTGTTATTATTTCCTTTTCCTCAATAGGTTTAAACCTAAAAGTTTGGCAACGGGAAGTAATTGTTAAAGGTACTTTATTAAATTCAGTAGTAGCTAAAATAAAGACAACATGGCTTGGCGGTTCCTCTAATGTTTTAAGCAAAGCATTAAAAGAGGATTTGGAGAGCATATGTACTTCATCCAAAATAAAAATTTTATATCTGTCACGCCCTGCCGCTAAACCTACGGAATCAATTATAACTTCCCTAATTTTGTCAACTTGTGTATTGCTTGCAGCATCAAGTTCCAAGACGTCAAGGTCTGATGAGGCAGCAATCTCTCTGCATTGCGGGCATTCGCCGCAAGGTTCATCGGTAGGTCCGTGCTGGCAATTCAAGGCCTTAGCAAGCAAGCGGGCTGTTGTAGTTTTACCGCAGCCGCGCGGACCGTAAAACAAATAGGCAGGTGCAACGCGCCCGCTCTTTACGGCATTCATTAAAGTGGTTTCAATGCTTTCTTGCCCGACGACCTCTTTGAAGGTTTGCGGGCGGTATTTGTTGGCTAGGGAGATATAGGTCATATACATACATAATATAAATTTAAGCGCAATTTAGCAAATAGGGTGTTATGGTTTAACGAATTGTATTAATCAATATGGGCATTCTTACAAATTTAAGAGTTTAGCTCGCTACAGTTTTTATTTTAATGCGCTCGTGAAATGTCTACAAAAATACTTATGGGTGTTGATATACGGTTTGGTTTTGTTTTACAAATGCCCTTGTTCATTTATTTTATCACAATGCTTTTTTTCAATACTAGATATGTTTTCATTAGGAGAACAATGCAACATATTTTCTCTGTCTAAATATAAAGAATAACTATATTTGGGTAATTTATTGGCAAGAGCTTTATATCCAGAACTTTGTGAGTTACTCAGTTTCCCATCCGGAGAATATAGAAAAAATTTTCCCTTTACTCTTTTTGAATACCAACCGCTCTCAATAATTTCTCCAAAAATTTCCACATCTAATTTATCCATTTCGTCAACGTTAGCATACCTACCGTTAATTAAATAAAAAGAATCTTGGGCTTTAGCAATAGCATTCAAATTCACTACAGCTTCTGTTATACGTATTTTTTCCACCGCTAAACGATACTGCGGCAGGGCAATAGCGGCCAAGATACCTATAATAAGCACCACAACTAAAAGTTCTAACAGGGTAAAACCTTTAGTGAATCTTTTTGTTTGCATTCTTTTGTCTTTCATAATTTCTCCTTTTCCGTTAATGGTAGGCGGGGCATAATTAAAAAACACAAACAAAAAGGCCGTCTTTTGTGGGACTACAATCGCACAAAAAACAGCCGCCCGCCCGTGTGTAAACACGGGCAGATGTCATAAATAGTTTATGGCATATAACGACTGCTTTTGGTTTGTAGTCCTTTCCTCTCGGAAACGAGGCCTTACGGCCGCCAAAAACAGAAATTCTTACCGCCCTAAAGCGGCTTAAATTCATTATATCAAAAAAACACACTTATAAAAAGTTATAATAATAAAAAGGAGATTTTATGAAAAAATATATTTTACCTCTATTTATAATTTGCGTTTTGCTAATGCCGGCACAAGCAAAACAAAATATCAAACAAAACCCCGTATTAAATGTTATGGAGCAGGAATTAAACCGCGAATTTAAACAGTTAAAAAAAGTAAAACCGCCTGTGTACTTTTTATCTTATCAAATAACGGAGCGCGATAATTTCTATTTAAGTGCAACACTTGGTACAATTAACTATGAAAAAATCATAAAAGAGGCATATTTGGACACTGATGTCCGCGTTGGTACACCGGAACTTGATAATACCCACAAAATCAAACTTGTTGATGCAGACAAATTAAATAATTCATCTAATAAAAATCTTTTTTTAATCAAAGTTTCTTTAACTGATGAAAACGCATTAAAAAACGCACTTTGGCTTAATACAGACCTTGCCGCAAAAGCCGCACAAGAACAATATCAAAAAGTCTTGAACAATAACAAAACCGCCTCAACAAGAAATGATACTTCGGCAGACTTTTCAAAAGCACCGAAAACACCTTCAAAATATATCGCCGATATGCCGGAAATAACTATAAATATTCCCGAGCTTAAAACAGAAATGGAAAACCTTTCCGCTTTAATGAAAGGAAAAAAATTTATATTTTCCTCCGGTGTAGATTTTTATTTGGTACGGGAAACAAATTATTTTGTAAATTCCGAAGGCACAAAAATAAAAGAACCGCGTGTTTTAATTAGGCTTTCTTACCAAATAAATTCCAGAAATAAAGACGGCATGCAACTTTCCCGCACTAATTCCTACGACGCTATAACTATGGCAGATTTACCAAGCCAAGAGAAAATAAAGCAAGATATTTTGAAATCTATTGAAGAACTTAAAGAATTGCAAAATGCACCAAGTGCGGATACTTTTCACGGCCCTGTTATTTTGAAAAACAGGGCGGCAGGGGTTTTCTTCCACGAAATTTTGGGGCACCGCGTTGAAGGCCACAGGCAAAAAGATGATGATTTTGGGCAAACATTTACCCAAAAAGTGGGCGAGCAAATTGTTGCCCCAATCATTACAGTTTACGACAACCCGACAATGACACACTTTAAAGGTATTCCCCTCCGCGGGCATTATTTATATGATGATGAAGGCACACCAGCCCAAAAAGCGATGATGATTGAAAACGGCATTTTAAAAGGCTTTTTGATGGGGCGATCGCCGATAAAAAACTTCCCAAACTCTAATGGCCACGGGCGCAAAAGTTACGGAAGGAAAGTCGTTTCCCGCATGGGTGTAACTGTTGTTGAGGCAAAAAATCAAATACCTTACGAAGAACTTGTGCAAAAACTTAAGGCAGAAATCAAACGCCAAAATAAACCTTATGGTTTGATTATTGACGATATTTCCGGAGGTTTTACCAATATAGATACCTATTCCCCGCAAAGTTTCAAAGTGCAGCCTTTGCTTGTTTACAAAGTTTTCCCGGACGATAGACCAAATGAACTCATCCGCGGGGCTGATATTGTAGGCACACCTTTAACAAGTTTCAATAAAATTATTGCTGCGGCAAACGATGATACTTTATTTAACGGGACTTGTGGGGCAGAATCGGGCTGGGTGCCGGTTTCAGCTATTGCACCTAGTTTGTTAATCAGCGAACTTGAAGTGGAAAAGGTAAATAAAACCTATGATAATTTACCCATTTTACCGCCGCCAAGTGCGGAAAATAATTCCAAGCAGGAGGTTAAATAATATGAAACGATTTTTAACTTTTACTTTTATCTTTTCCTTTTTAATCTTGGGTGCAAAAGCAAACGACGCTGGTATAAAAACCGCTGCCGTTTTTGATGCTATGCAAAAAGAAATGGAACGCACTCTTTCCCTTTCAAAAACTGCACCAAAAATCCATTTTGCTGCTTTCCAAGTTAAAGATATTCAAAACCTTTCAATTATTGCCGCACGTGGAGGGCTCGTGCAAGAAATAAAAACAAATTGGGTTGACACTGATGTTTCTTTAAGAGTCGGCGATAAAAAAGAAGATAACAGTTTCTTTCAAGCATATATTTTTTCGCAAGAAGAAAGGCAGGAAGGCGCCCTTTCCCCAGACGGCATACGCGCAGGGCTCTGGGCTGCAAGTGATAAAAGTTATAAAGTAGCACTTGACATTTATTCACGCAAACAGGGCTATAAAAACAAAAAAAACACGGAAGAAGTTTATGATGATTTTTCCCCAATAACACCGGCGCAAGATATTATACCTTATGAAAATTCAATTTTTCCTACGGAAGAATTAAAAGAAATTGCCCAAAAAACTTCCGCTGCAGGTGCCTTAAAAAAACTTGAAAAATTTAATACACATGTTTCTGCAAAGGAAATAATTTCTTATTATTTATCAAGTGAAGGTGCAAAATTTACAAAGAAAAATATATATGTTCAAATAAGTTTTTATGCCAAAGCAAGAACAAAAACCGGGTTTGAGTTTGATGACACAAAAACCCTTTCATATGCCGCTTTTGAAGATATGCCTTCTCTTGAAGAATTTGAAAAAATTGCCCTAAATTTTGCCGAACAAATATCTCTGTTTGTTGAAGCAAAAAAAGGGGAAGCCTTTATCGGACCAATTTGGCTTGAAGGAGAAGCAAGTGCACAAATGTTTGAAAGGACCTTCATAAATAATATACATAATACCCGCAAAATTACCTATGACGCAGGTGGCGGAAATTTTCAATATTTTTTGAGGGAATTTGCCTTGAAAGAAAATCTTAAAGTTTTGCCTGTCAATTTTGAAGTTATTGATGACCCTTTACAAAAGACCTTTAACGGTAAAAAAATGAGCGGTGCTTACAATATTGACGAAGAAGGTTCCCCAGCCCAAACTTTGTACTTAGTAAAAAACGGAATTTTGAAAGATTTACCCAAGACGCGTTCATTAATTAAAGGCCAAAGACAAACAAACGGCCATGCTTTTGTAAATTGGGGAGTACAATTATATGCCACGGCAAGGGCCCTCAACTTGTTTTTCTTCCCGCACGATACAACACCTAAAGAAGAATTTAAACAGAAATTTATGGATTTTTGTAAAGCTGAAGGTTTGGAATATTGCTATAAAATAACCTCAAAAAATATTATTGAAGAAGGTGATATATTGGCAATAAAAATTAATGCCGAAACAGGAGAGGAAACCCCTGTTTACGGCTTAAAAGCACCGGCATTAAATACGCGTACTTTGCGTGATATTAAATTTGCAGCAGACGATTTGACTTTGTATAATGGCATGGGAGGTACCTTAGGTAATTCTTTGGTAGCACCATCTGTGATTTTAAGTGAAGCAGAATTGACACCAAGCCAAACGGCACCGTCAGCAAAAATGCTGGTAACAAGGCCAAATATTTAAAATCTTGGCCTAATGGTCAAAAATGTTGCTAATACCGTATCAAAAATGATGGAATGTTATTTTTTTGCTTTCTCTTTTATTTTCGCCACCCATTTTTTACGGTCTTTATCTATGTAAAAAATGGGCGGGAGAAAGCCGAGCAAATTTTATTTGCGAGGCAAGAGGGGGGTACCTTATTAGTAAACTTCAGAGACGTAAAATGTATTAATGGGCAACCCCCACCCCTAACCCCTCCGCCCTTTCTTATTTTTGCTAAGGCAAAAATAAAACGGCAAAGGGGGAGGAAAATAAAAGAGCAACAATTTTAAGGAAAAGATACTTAATCAGCAACATTTTTGACCATTAGACCAAAATCTTTCTTATTTTTCCACTAAACATAGTTTTTTAATCATATCCCGCCCGTGCGACAAAACGCACGGGTGGCGCTTATAGTGAATTTAAAACTTTATTTTTTACGTCAGGGCGCTTAAATACCTCTTGACAACGTTTTTTTTTTTTTTTCTACAATATATACATAGGCAAAAAATAAAAGCCCTGTATAAATAAAATTAGGAGTATTTATGGAAAAGAATAAAAAAGGTTTTACTTTAATTGAACTTTTGGTAGTTGTGTTAATTATCGGCATAATTGCCGCTGTTGCTTTGCCGCAGTATAAAATGGCAGTAGCAAAAAGCAGATATTCAACAATAATGAATCTTGCTAAATCTATTGCCCTCGCACAGGATAGATATTTTATGGTTCATGGCGCTTATGCAAATAGATTCGTTGATCTAGATATAGATATGCCAGCTGACTATATCTCTAATTCAAAGGAAAATGAATATTGTTATAATTGGGGCGGATGCAAAATAACAATGACAGGTGCTTTATATTGTTATGAAAGAACTCATAAAAATACATTAAATATATATTTTCACCACAGCATTGCTTTTAACACATTTGCAGGAAAGTTTTTTTGTGGAGCACAAGGTACTAACGAAAATAATTTTTCTAACAAACTATGTAAACAGATAACCAATAATGCCAATATAGATAGAAATCATGATTATACAGTTTGTGATCAAAAATTTAATGGTAATTCCTATCTCTTTAGTTCTTACTAATTTCCTTCAAAAACGGGTAGTAAAAATCTTTTTTGAAAGGATAGCGCATTTCTTTTGCGCGGCTGCTTGAGGTAAATTTTACGCCGGTACCGCGTATTAAACAAAGCGGGGTTCGGTAGTTCGATTCCCCCATACAGAATCCGGCTGCAGTGGCAAGAGCATCTGCCTTATTAACTAAAGTCATTTTAAGCGGGCGGCGGCACAAATCTTTTTTATTTATTAAATTTTCCACACCGTAAAAACCGCTGTACGCGACTGCAATATTTATTACACCGGAGCGTAAGGGCAAAATAAAACTGTCCGTCAAAATTACGCCCAAATTTTTGATTTTATAATGTTTAATTAAAGTATGGCGTAAAGTTTCCGCCGTCTTATACGGAGCTTTTGGGAGTAAAATTATCTTGTCAAAAGCATTACTTTCGTCAATACCGGCATTGGCACAAATAAGGCCTTGCCTGACGGTAAAATAGCATAAAGCGGTTTTTTTAATATAAGAACTTTCTTGTTTTATTAACTTTAATTTTTCGGTTTTCGGGTAAATCCTGCCTTCCGCAAGCCCTGCAACTTTTGACGATAAACAAATAATATCACCGTTTTTCAATTTCGGCAAATGGGCAAATAAAAATTTGTTTAAATCATTCCCTTGCTTAAAAAGTTTTGTTTTTATAGGTGTAATTTCCATTAAAAAGGCTCCACAAAATATCTAGAAACTTCATTTGCGAAATACTTACCTTCTTCCGATAATTTCCAAATTTTACCGTCTTGAACTATCAATTTTTTATTAACTAAAATCTTAAATTCTTTACCGAAATATTTAAGCATTTTTTGAGTAGGTTTGAAACCGTTTAATAAGCGGAAACGCAAAAGTATTTCTTCCCCCGCTTTGGCTTTGCCTTGTAATTTTTCTTCAAATACCGTTGGTATTTTATTTTGCGCTAAACTTTTTATATACTCTTTAACATCAGCGGTATTTTGAAAACGTACACCGCGCATATATGACGCCGCCGCCGAACCGCAACCCAAATATTCGCCGTTAAACCAATAATTTACATTGTGTTTGCTTTCAAATTTCGGCAAAGAAAAATTGGAAATTTCATAATGAACAAAACTGCTTTGGCACAAAATATTTTCTGCACTTTCAAGCATTTTACGTGTTAAATTATCATCGCAAACATAACCGTTTTTATAAAGAGAAGTACCTTCTTCCACCTGCAAACCATAGACGGAAATATGCTGTGGTTTTAACCCAATTAACATTTTCACACTTTGCTCAAATTCTGCTAAAGTTTGATTGGGAAGCCCGGCAATTAAATCAATATTAATATTATCAAAATATTTTTTTGCCTGTGTGTAGGTGTGTAAAAAAGTTTCAAAATTATGTGCGCGGCTAAGTGTTTTCAAGTGCCTATCAAAAGTGCTTTGCAAACCTAAACTAAGACGTGTAACACCCAATTTTTTTAGTAATTTGATTTTAGCTAAAGTTAAACTTTCCGGGTTTGCTTCAAAAGTAATTTCTTTGAAATTGTTAAAGCAAGAATAAATGTTTTCAAATAAAAATTTAATTTGTGCGGCAGTTAAAAAACTTGGTGTTCCGCCGCCGATATATAGGGTTTTGGGCGCGAAGTTTTTATAATGTTTTTTTTGTAAAGAGAGTTCCGTTTTTAAGGCTTTTAAGTAAGGCAAGCGCAAATTTTTAATATTGGCAAAAGAGGCAAAATCACAATAAACACATTTGGAAATACAAAAAGGAATATGTATATAAAGCCCTTGCATTATTTACCCGCTTTGAAGTTGAGGTATGCTTCAATAAAACCGTCAATATTTCCGTCCATAACGCCTTGAATATCAGAGGTTTCAAAGCCACTTCTTAAATCTTTAACAAGTTGATACGGCATAAAAACATAGGAGCGTATTTGATGCCCCCAAGCAATATCACCCTTTTCGCTGTAATGCTTTTCCATTTCAGAACGTTTTTTATCAAGTTCCATTTCATATAATTTGGCTTTAAGCATTTTTAAAGCGCGTTGCTTATTTTGCAGTTGCGAACGTTCCACTTGACAAGCAACTACAATACCCGTAGGTTTATGCAATATGCGGACTGCCGTTTCCACTTTGTTAACATTTTGACCGCCGGCACCGCCTGAACGGCAAGTGGTAACCTCTATATCACTGTCTAAAACTTCAATATTTATTTCATCCTCAATATCGGGTAAAACATCCAAAGATGCAAAAGAAGTATGACGGCGCGCATTAGCATCAAAAGGTGAAATTCTAACTAAGCGATGAACACCGTTTTCACTTTTCATCATACCGTAAGCATAAGGGCCTTCAATAAAAAGGGTAACGTTTTTAACTCCTGCTTCTTCACCTGCAAGATAATCGGTAACGGACACTTTGAAATTATGATTTTGCGCCCAACGGGTATATAAACGAAGGAGCATATCGGCCCAATCGCAGCTTTCCGTTCCGCCTGCACCTGCGTGAATGCTAACGATGGCATTTAATTTATCATTTGGGCTGGACATTTTTGTTTTAAATTCAAGACGGGAGAATTCTTCTTTCAAAATATTTAAATTGTTCTCCAAATTTTTTAGTTCTTTCTCGTCCTGTAATTCCTGAATTAACTCAAAAAGTGCTTTATTATCTTCTAAATTTTTGGCCAAATTTTGATATGCAGTAATATCAGTTTTAAGCAAATCAATTTCTTTTGATATTTTTTTTGCACGTTCCGTATCATTCCAAAAATCAGGAGCAAGGGATAATTTTTCTTTTTCTTCCAAAATTTTTCGTTTTTCATCAAGGTGTAAAATCCTATGCAAATTAGCCAAACTTGCAGTTAAATTTTCCAAAACAGAAATTATTTCTTTACTTTCCATAGGTCTCCTGCACATAAAAGGCCATTGCTACTCCCCAAAAAGAAACAGTAAAAAATACACAAATTAAAGCAAAAATATCACCGAAAACAGTATAAAATGTTTTTTTACCACGGGTTTGAAATTTAAAATTAAAGATGTCCGTTTCTTGCTCAAATAAATTTTCAGACCTAAAACGAATATTACCCAGACTGTCAATCCATGCATTATAACCGGTAGTGGTTGCACGCAAAATAGGACGGCGGTTTTCAATAGACCTAAAAACATTTATCCTTAAATGCTGTAAAGGGGCGGCAGTATCCAAAAACCAACCGTCATTTGAAATATTAACAAAAAATTGGGCACCTGCAGCTGCTTGGGAACGCCAAATCTTTGGAAAAAGTGCTTCAAAACAAATATTTACACCGAAAGGAAAAGCAGCTTTATTTATACTTAAGTTTAATATCTTATCAAGATTTTTTCCTGGGTTGAAATCCCCTGTCATAGATGTAATGCCGCTATTCTCATAAAACCTGCCCAAGATATTCTGAAAAGGCAAAAATTCCCCGAAGGGAACAAGTTTATTTTTTTGATAACTGTCAACTATACCCTCTTTCGTAAACAAAGCCGCACCTACATACAACTTACCTTCTTTTACTTGCGAACCTCCAAAAAGCTGCGGCGCTTGATATGCCTCAGATATACTTTTTAAAAATTCTTTATTTTCTTTAGAAGTAAAAGTGCCTTCAAGAGAGGTCTCAGGCCAAACAATAAATTCTACTCCCTTTCCTTTTAGTGCGAGTAATTGTTTACGTAATACGGAATAGGCTTGCTCACCTTTGCCTAAAAGCAATAAACCGTGGGTATTGGGTTGCATTAAAGCAACTTTTATTTGATTTGGAGTAGTATTGATTAAATCCGTCTGCTTTTTAATTTCGCTTTTACCGAATAAAAAATTAAATCCTAATAACAATACCGATAAAAAAGTAAAAAGTATTTTTTGCTTTGCTTTATAAGAGCCAAATAACATAGCTATAGAAAAACATACGAATACTATTATAAAACTAACACCATAGGCACCGGTTATAGATGAAATTTGTATAAAGGCCAAGTTTTCAAATTGGCTATAACCAAGTACAAACCACGGAAAAGCAAAAAAATTAAATGCTATTACTTGATGTAAAAATTCTATACTAACCCATAAACAAGATGCCGCGGCAGGTAAAACCCAAGTTAAATTTTTAATGTAAAAATATAATAGTCCGAACAAAACAAATTGTAATGCCATTAAAGCACTAAGCCCGAAAAGAGACAAAAAAGACATTACCTGATCTTGCGTACCGAATTGTACTGTAGGGTAAATCCAGTAAAGTAATATTAAATTAAAGGTAAAACCAACTACAAAACAATACAATAAACTAATGCTCAATTTCCTAAAATTATTTAGTACAATAGCAAATAAAAGTATGCCTATCCACGCACCGAGATATTCATTATTTGCTAAGAAAGCAGAACCCAAACTAATTGCTGATGCCAAGGCAGACAAAGCAATAATTACACTTTTAAATAAGGTAGACAAAATAACAAAAACAATATTCTTTTGTTTTTTTGTACCCTTGTTACCAAAAATTATTGGCAAAGATTCTTCAGTTTCTTTTATCTCTTTACTTTTTTTAAACACTTATTTACCACAACATTTTTTATATTTCTTACCGCTGCCGCAAGGGCATAAATCATTGCGGCCGATTTTATTTGGTTGTTTATTCCCTTGATTTACCTGTGTTTGGTCCCCAGAATCGGAGTTTCCTTCCTGCATTTTTTGCGGTGCACGCGCTTTTGGCGGTAATTTTATGCGGAAAATATAATCAACAAAGAAATCGCGTATACGGTTCATCATATTTTCGTACAGGACATAAGACTCTTTCTGATATTCAATCAAAGGATCCTTTTGAGCATAACCGCGTAAACTGACGCTTTTTTGAAGTTGGTCAAGTTCATATAAATTTTGTTTCCAACTTTGATCTAAAAGTTGTAAAAGGAGCATTCTTTCAACTTCGGCGAAAGAGAAGCCCTGCTCCTCAAAATATGATGCACGCTCTTTATAAATTTCTTTAATTTTAGGCATTAATTCCGCCAAAATATTTTCCGGTTTTTTATTAAGTATATCATCTTCGGAAAGTGCTTCATCTATACCGAAAATACGTTTATAGATAGTGTTTATGCTTGTTAAATCCGTAAGTTTAGGATGACGTTCATTATAGAACTTGTAGAAAATATCAGCAGTGGTTTCATCTATCATTTCCGAAATTCTTTCACTGAAATTTTTGCCGTCTAAAATAGCATTTCTTAAATTATACACCGCCGTTCTTTGCTGGTTCATAACTTTATCATAATCAAGCAAATACTTGCGAATATCAAAGTTATGCCCTTCCACGCGTTTTTGCGCACTTTCAATTTGCTTTGAAATTATGCGTGATTCTATGGCTTCCCCGTCTTTCATACCGAGTGTAGTCATTATACTGGCTATACGTTCACTTCCAAATAAACGCATAAGTTCATCATCAAGGGCTACATAAAAGCAACTTGAACCTTTATCCCCTTGCCTTGCACAACGCCCACGTAATTGATTATCAATACGCCTGCTCTCATGCCGTTCAGTACCGATAACGGTTAAACCGCCGTTTTCTTGTACAAATTTTTGTTCTGTCTCATCACAAGGATTACCGCCCAAAACAATATCTGTTCCGCGCCCAGCCATATTGGTGGCTATTGTAACCGCGCCTTTTTTTCCTGCTTGGCTGATAATTTGGGCTTCCATCTCATGATATTTAGCATTTAAGACCTTGTGAGGTATGCCCATTTGGCGTAACATTTGGGAAATTTGCTCTGATTTTTCTATAGAACGAGTACCTACAAGTACAGGCATACCTTTACGCCACAATTCCTCAACCCGTTGAACAACTGCCTTGAACTTTTCCCTTTCCGTTTTGTAAATTATATCCGGATAATCAATACGACGGCAAGGTTTATTAGAAGGTATTTCCACGATATCAAGTTTATATATGGTCCAAAATTCATTTGCCTCTGTCATAGCCGTACCGGTCATACCGGAAAGTTTTGCATAAAGTTTAAAGAAATTTTGAAAAGTAATTGTTGCAAGTGTTTGATTTTCTTCTTTTATAGGCATATGCTCTTTAGCTTCAACTGCTTGGTGCAAACCGTCAGACCACCTGCGCCCCGGCATTAAACGGCCGGTAAATTCATCAACGATTACTACTTCCCCATCTTTAACTACGTAATGGACATCACGTTCATACAAGTGATGAGCACGAAGCGCTTGGTTTATATGATGTACCCACTCGGAATCAACATCACCATATAAATTATCAACACCAAGTAATTTTTCTGCTTTGGCTATACCTTGCTCGGTTAAAGTAACATTATGATTTTTTTCGTCTATTAAAGCATCATATCCGATGGAAAGGTCTTGCCCGGCATATTTAGCATTAACCTCATCACGTTCCGTAATTTTGCGGATTTTTAAAGAAGGAATCAAACGATTGACTATATAATATTTATCAGTTTTTTCATCTGAAGGACCGGAAATAATTAAAGGAGTTCTTGCTTCATCAATTAAAATAGAGTCTACTTCGTCAACAATACAATAGTTTAATTTGCGTTGCACCCTATGCTCTGCGCGGACAACCATATTATCACGTAAATAATCAAAACCAAGTTCATTATTTGTAACATAGGTTATATCTTTTTTATACATTTCACGGCGTTCTTCATTAGACATATCGTGGCTGATATATCCCACAGTTAAACCCAAAAATTCATGTATCGGGCCCATCCACTCCCGGTCACGTTTGGCAAGATAATCATTAACCGTAACTACATGTACCCCCAATCCTGTTAAAGCATTTAGGTAAGAAGGCAAAGTAGCAACAAGGGTTTTACCTTCACCGGTACGCATTTCAGCGATTTTGCCTTGGTGCAAAACAATACCGCCAAGCAATTGTACATCATAAGGACGCATACCTAAGACACGTTTAGATGCTTCCCTTACAGTTGCAAATGCCTCAGGCAAAATAGTATCTAAGGTCTCCCCTTTGGCTAAACGTTCTTTAAAAATAACGGTTTGATGTTTTAATTCTTCATCAGTTAACTTGGAAATCTGCGGCTCCAAGGCATTTATTTTATCTACTGTAGGTTTAATTTTTTTAATTTGCCTTTCTGACTTTGTTCCAATAATTTTATCAATCAAATAATTTATCATAAAATACCTCTGTTATCATAAACCTTTTTTAAATGGGGAAATTGCACGTAAACGGGCAATAATATCGGGCAATATTTTAATAACCGTTTGTATTTCTTCTAAAGTAGTAAAACGGCTTAAAGAAAATCTTATTGAACCATGGGCAAACTGGAACGGCACACCCATTGCTCTTAAAACATGTGAAGGTTCCAAAGAACCGGTCGTACAAGCAGAACCGGATGAAGCACAAACACCTTCTTCATCCAAAAACATTAAAATGCTTTCCCCTTCAATATAGCCAAAACTCATGTTCAAAGTATTTGGCAAACGGTTTTTTACATCACCATTAATTTTTACATCGGGAATTTCTTTAAGTAACTCCTTTTCAAGCAAATCCCGCAACGGTTTAACATGGGTTTGATACTCCGGCAAATGCTGTAAAGCAATCTCAGCGGCATAACCAAAACCAACAATATTTGGTACATTTTCCGTACCGGCACGGCGTAAATTTTCCTGGTGCCCACCACGCATAAAGGGCATAAAACGAGTTCCTTGCTTAATATACAAAGCACCCATACCTTTCGGGCCATGTATTTTATGGGAAGAAATTGATACAAAGTCAGCATTAATGTCTTTAACATCAGTTGGAATTTTACCTGCTGCCTGCACTGCATCAGTATGAAATAAAGCCCCTTTTGCATGGGCAAGTTCTGCAATTTCTTTGATGGGAAAAATTGTACCTGTTTCACTATTTGCCCACATAGTAGTAACAATGGCAGTATCTTCATCTAATGCCTTTTTATATTGCTCCATGTTAAAACGGCCGAATTCATCCACCCCTATAATATCAAGCCGATAACCATGTGAAGCCAAAAATCTGCAAACCTCTAGAACAGCCGGATGTTCAACTGCAGAAGTTATAATATGCTTCTTTTGCGGGTAAGAATTTACGGCAGAAAATATTGCCGTACTATCCCCTTCAGTACCGCCGGAAGTAAAAATAATTTCCTCCGCATCTGAATTTAACAAAGCAGCCACTTGTGCGCGGGCTTTTTCTATAACGTGCTTATTTGAACCACCGAAAGTATGAATACTGCTGGCATTACCATAAAAATCAGTAAAATAAGGTCCCATCTTTTGCAAAACTTCCGGCAAAGTGCGGGTGGTGGCATTATTATCTAAATAAATTACTTTCACGCTTGTTTGACCTCAAGGTTTTTATCAAGTTTTTCTTGTAAAGTCTTACCTACAAAATTTTTAAGTGTCATTTGGCTTGCAATACAAGCGGCGCAACCCCCAAGCAAACGAACTGTAACAATATTGCCGTTTAAATCCACAAGTTCTATACTGCCGCCGTCCCGATTAAGCTGCGGTTTAATTTCGGTATTTAAAACATTTTCAATAGCTTTAATTTTTTCAACAATAGTTAAAGCGGAAAAGGGTTTCTTTTCCTCTTGCTTTTTTTGCGGAATTTCGCAAGCCAAAACTTTATTCAAAATTTCCTGTATTGCACCCTTACATTTACCGCAGGCACCGCCGGCTTTTGTAAAGTGCGTAACATCTTCTACAGTTTTCAAGTTATTAGCATGTATTGCCTTTAAAATCGTTTCTTCAGTAACATTGAAACACTGACAAATTAACTTTGACTCCTGCGCCTGCTCAAAGACTACCGGTTTGCCCCCTTGACGATAACTTTTAATTGCGGCCTCTAAGGCTTCCATACCCATTACGGAACAGTGCATTTTAGCTTCAGGCAGAGAACCCAGCGCATTGGCGATATCTTGGTTTGTGATTTTTGAGGCCTCAGTCAACGTTTTACCTTTAGCCATTTCTGTCAATACAGACGAGGACGCTATAGCCGAAGCGCAACCAAATGTTTGAAATTTAATATCTTCAATAACTTCCGTTTCTTTGTTAACTTTTATTGTTAATTTTAAAGCATCCCCACAAATTAAACTACCGACTTGGCCTGTGCCGTCAGCATTTTCAATAATACCTACATTGCGCGGATTTTTAAAATGGTCTAAAACTTTATCCGTATAATCCCACATAATAAACTCCTGTACTGCTAATATATATTATAGCATTTATATGTAAGCACCGTTGGTCCGCCACATTTGCTATAATAGTGCTGTAATGGAAGATAGAAACAATAACAATAACGAAATATATGCACTAATCATTGGCGCAGGTATCAGCGGTATTGTTTTGGCGCGGCTTTTGGCAGAAAAAAACCAAAAAGTACTCATTATTGAAAAGCGCAACAATATCGGCGGAAATTGCTATGATTATATAGATAAAAACGGTATAAATATTCATAAATACGGCCCGCATATTTTCAGAACAGATAACGGGAAAATTTGGCAGTTTTTATCACGCTTTACCGCTTGGCATGAATACAAACATAAAGTGCGCGCAATTATTGAGGGGAAGGAAATACCTATCCCTGTTAATTTTACTTCTATAGATACTTTATTTGACACAACAAAAGCAAAAGTTTTTAAAGAAAAATTAATTTCAAAATACGGTAAAAATGAAAAAGTACCTATTTTAGAACTTAAAAAAACTGATGATAAAGATTTACGAGAACTCGCCGCTTTTATTTATGAAAAAGTTTTTTATCACTATACATTAAAACAATGGGATTTAAAACCGGAAGAATTAGCAGGTGATGCCCTTGCCAGAGTTCCTGTTTATACAAGTTATTATGACGGCTATTTTACAGAAAAATATCAGGCAATACCACAAAATGGTTACACAAAAATGTTTGAAAATATTTTAAACCATCCAAATATTAAAGTGCAACTAAATACTGATTTCAAAGATTTAAAAAATACTAAATACAAATATTTATTTTACAGCGGCCCGATTGATGAATATTTTAATTATAGACTAGGTGCGTTGCCTTACCGCAGTTTGAATTTTGAATTTAAAACTTTACCGCAAAAACAATTTCAAAGCGTTGCCGTAGTTAATTATACAAGCAAAGAACCTTTTACGAGAATAACCGAATTTAAACATTTTTTTAATCAAAAGATAGGACAAACAACCGTCGCTTATGAATACCCCGCCGCTTTTGAATTAAACAAAAACGAAAGATACTACCCCATACCTAAACAGGAAAATGAGCAACTTTATAAAAAATATTTGCAACTTGCCGAAAAAGAAAAAAATATTTATTTTATCGGCCGTCTGGGCGAATATAAATATTACAGCATGCAAAGTGCTATTGCGGCAATTTTTGAGTTGGTTAAAAAAATCGCTACTTGATATTTCAGTTAAAATTTTGCTATATTGATGACGGGAGAGCTGCCTAAAACTCATAAAACAGGAGCTCTTTTTTTATGATTATTACTGATTTATCACTTGAAACCCCCTTAAATAAAGCTGTAAATTTAAAAGATATTGCTTTACATACCGGTATTGCAAATTGTTATAGCATAATTGCAACCGGTACTTTTACCGGAACACCCACATTAACGATTTCACACGACGGTACGAACTTTTACCCGCTTTATAATAATGATGGCGAACAAACAGGACTTGAAGCAAACAAAGCATTATTTTTAAATTTTGCAAATGTATATCTTAAAGTTGATTTAACCGGTGTAACTTCCGAAGATTTAAAGGTTTCCATTCAATAGGGGGTATTTATGCAATTAACTTTGCAAAACTCTCTTTTAACTGATTTGGAAATTAAACAAAAAAGCAGCACTTTTAAAAAACCAAACAGTTGGCCTGATATCCGCAAAAACACATCCGATAATTGTATACGGCTTCTTGTTGATGAACGTTACCCTATCGGTTTTGTAGTCTCTGTTACCGGCGGTTATTCCGTTGATATAGATGGCGAACATTATGATGATTATACAAGCGGCGCACAGTTTTCTATGGCGGATTGGAGCGAATATTCCGCTACCGACGGCCACACTATTGACTACCCTACCGGAGCAAACAAAGCGCATATTATTGATATTTACCCGCAAACCGAAAGCGAAAATATCACGCAATTTAAATGTTCAAGGGTTGCTGCAAGCGGTACGGAAGCACAAGGTGTTTTATGGGCACATTTCAATTTAACCAACGCAATCATGCTTGACGAAATGCTTTACAATGATGTTACAAATACGCTATGTGCCGCTATAACCGCAAAAAGCGATAAGATAACCTTAACATCAATATACGGTTGGTCTAGTGGCATTAATAGAACATTTGCAAACTGTTCTTCGCTAGAATATATTCCTTCTTTAATTACAAGAAGCGGACAAAAAACATATTGGGAAGCCTTTAAAGGAACACAAATTAAAAAAGTTAAACTATCTCAAGGAAAAACAAGTACAGATTCTTACGGCTTATTTCAAAGTTGTCAACAACTTGAAAAAATAGAAGGAGACTTTACTATTGTTCCTACAGAAAGAACTTTCTTAAATTGTCAAAGTTTAAAACAACTTCCTACTTTAGATTCTATAAGTTCTACTAATATGACTGATTTTATAGTAAATGCTGTTGCACTTAAAGATACTGTTTTAGATGTAAGAGATGCTACAGGTGCCACAAGAATAGATTGTTTTGCTCAAAGTTCTGATTATTTTATGAGCGGTTTTAAAGGTTTAAGAGTTTCTAATTCCGCACCCTTCAGCGGAACATCACCACAAATAAATGTATCTTACACAGGATTGGACAGAGATGCTTTAGTACAGTTATTTAATGATTTGCCTACCGTAAATGAAGGCCAAATTATAAATATAGTCGGTTGCTCAGGAACTGCTAATTTAAGTGACGATGACAAGACGCTGGCGACAGACAAAGGTTGGACTATAGCAGAATAGGAGCATATATGAAATACCTTCTGATTGAAAATGACAAAGGCACATATACAAAAAACGGTAAAAATTATGATATCTTGGAATGTAATAATGCCGTTGGTCCTAAGTCAAATGATTTTAAGGAATACAAAAACTTAAATAATGCAATAAGATATTTCGGCCTTAAAAGAATTGAGGACTAAAAATAAACCCCGTTTTATACGGGGTTTATTTTAAAACAATTCAAAAACACTAAAATAGCACTTTGTCTTATAAAACTTAATGAAACCGTCTAAGTATTTTGAACCGAGAAATATGACTCAAAAAATCAGCTAATACTTTTGAACGTAAAACATACAAAACAAATAAGTAAATGACAATAATCTCAACAGCAATTATCATGAATCTAATATAAGAATTTTCAATAAGAAAGAACTGTAAAATATAACTGCCACTAGCAGCCGCTAACGCGGCAATTATTCCTTTAATATATTCTGATTTATCTTTTAAAAGAGAGAACCCGGGCAAATATACCTTTACTTTTATCAGTAACAATAAAGTCGCAATCCCTAGAGATAAACTAGTTGCTAAAGCAATTCCACCAATTCCTAAAAAGTGAGATAGTAAAATACTTAAACTGATATTACACAATACCGTAATAATTCCATTGGCCATGGGGAAAGAGGTGTTTTGAAACGCATAAAATACTCTCACTAAATTACTGCGCGCCATATTAAAGATGAATCCTACTGAATAACCCATTACAACCGCTACTGTTTGCTCTACCGCAAATGTTCCAAAAGCGCCACGTCCATATAAACAATAAACTAGTTCCCGGCCAATTGTTAAACAAATTATCATAAACGGCAGTACAGACAAGGAAAGTGCAACTACAGCCTTTGAAAGAATTTCCCCTATTTTCTCCCGTTGGTTCTCAGCAGCCAATGTGGAAAAATGAGCAAATAAAACTGTAGAAACTGATGATATAATAAGCGTAGTAATAATTTCATTAATACTTCCGCCATAAGTTAGAAATGAAACATTACCCGTTCCCAACATTGTAGCCAATTTTTTGTCAACGATATCATTTATTTCAAACATTGCATTCCCCAACATAAGCGGGAATGCAAGACGTAATAATAGCCATACGGGTTTATAAGAAGTTATTTTTCCCCATACTATAAAAAAATACTTTCGCACACAATATGTTACTAGTATACACTCAATCAATCCGGAAAGTAAAAAAGCATATACTAAAGATACCACTCCTTTCGCCCGAAAGAAAAAGACTAATGCAACTATTAAAAATAAATTTTGAAAAAAACCCTGACTACGGCCAGGGATAAAAATTTTCTCTGCTTCCAAAATAACATTGACTGTTAAGAAGTACCCCCACAACAAAAAAGCCACTGACATTAAACGCAAGTAATAGGTAAGCGAAACAACATAATCGGCCTCTGCCCCTCTCGGGGAAAAAAATTCTGATACAAAAGGAGCAAATATATAACACACAATTGCTAACAACAAAGCCAACGGTAAACAAACACGTAATACAGCATTAATAAGTTGATTGGCAGCCCCCCTCCCATTTTGGACCAACTTTTGTGTGTAAATAGGAAGTAAAGAAACGGACAAAGCCGAAAACAATATCATACACAATTGCTCTACCACACCACATGCCACAAAAAAAGTGTCCGTTTGCGCAGAAGCCCCGCCGATAGCAGCAAAGGAGATCTGTTTTACCAAACCTAAACCTTTGGTAAAAAACATAAATCCGGACAGTAATATCGCAGAGCGAAAAATAGATTTTTGTGTCATAAAAACTGTTATTCCCCTTAAATACAAATAGTTTTAAGGGTTTTTTTGTATAAAACTTTTGCTGTTTTTAATCTTCCCATAAAAATGCTCTTCTATTTTTGAAACAAAAGATTGAACAGATAACTTTTTTTCAATTTTTCTTCTAATCAAATCAAATAAAACAGCCGCCGTAAAAAATAATATACTAAAACCTAAAATATAGCATACTAGTATATACCAATCGGATTTGAATAAAAAAGAAAAATGCTCCGATATAAAATACTTTCTAATCAAATAATGGTCATTAAGTAAATATACGCTAAAAATACTCGGCGTAATTGCAGAAATTAAAAATATATTTGATGGTTTAAAACGGGAAAAGAGCATAAGCAAACATAAACTTACAATAATAATTGTCGGCGAATCATTCCGCAACCACAAAATGCCCAAAAACGGTTTCACAGGTTCCAAATATATGCGCCAAACCCAAGTAAAAAAAATCAAACAGGCAATAAGCGCAATATATACAGCATTGTTAAGTTTAATTTCCCCTTGATACTTGCTTAAAAAGGCACCTATAAAATACATGTAGATTAGTAATATCGGGCCTAACACCACCGGTAATAAATGTGATAAATACAGCACCGCACCACCCATAATTGCATAATAAATCAAATATTTTTTACTGTATTTTAAAACGATATTATTAAGCAAAGGTGCAAATAAAATAACAAAAAAATAGGCCGTAAAATACCAATAAGCCTTTGTGGTAAGCGGGGCAAAAGATTTTAATAATTCTTTTCCACTTATACTACCGGGGTATAAAAAATAAAACAACAAACTGATACCGGCACTATAAAACAAAACTTGCAACCATAATCTCAAAAAGCCACTTACACGATGTCTTTTCTGATGCTGAAACCCCACAAAACCGCTGATAAGGGCAAACACATCAACCCCACACCATACCACCGTTTGGAAAAAAGTGCTTATATAATAATTAGCAGTTCCTATTTGGGAGTTTGATATAATATTACCGTGTAAAATGGAATGTCCCGTTACGATAAACAACATAGCAACTATTCTTAGCACATCAATACCGTAATTACGGCTGTTTTTATTAAAAGAAACGGATTGCATTTAAATCTCCCCTAAGGCCACAAATAAACATAATGAAAATAGAAATAACCATTAAAATACCATAGCGGTAACGGCGTTTTCTTACCCACTCGTCATTTAAAACTTCCATTAAAGCGGGCATTACGATAAAACTTGCAAAGTTGATATATCTGTCATAAATTGAGAAAGTAAAAAACAATGCGATACAAATAAGAAATATACTGCCTACAATTTTACGCATTTTATGAAATTCTAAAGAATACCGCGGATTATGGTAAGGATAATATAATAACCAAACACATACTAACATATAACAAGTGCTTAACGCATATTCCCAAACATAAGAGAATATATTACTATTTATATAAATATTGGCTTTAGTAATTGTATCGGTAATATTATTCCTAAAGTATACTGCAAAAAGGGCAGATACGCTCGCCAAAACAATTAAATAAAGCACACGTCCTAAACCGCGTTTTTCATAAATAATATAAAATGCAAAACGTATAGCAACTAATACTAATGCCGCCTGATGGAAAAAAGAGGCAAGCAAATAAATAGGAATATTTTTGATAATACTTGTCTTATTATAGACTTCATTATACACACATCTGGCAACAAAAGAAAAGGCCAACATGCTTCTTATTCCGCTTATTACTTCGCCATAAATACCTCTGCTCATAAAGAGAAACACAACTAAAGCAATAACGGCGTGGTTTATTTTCTTTTTAGCTGCATAATCGCCGACAATATAAAAGATATTCCAACAAAAAAGGAAAGCGGTAACGGCTGGTATTAAATGCTTATCAATGTTGTATAAAAATGCCAAGTATAAGTGGCTTAAGGGGGAACCAGTCCAATATGCAAACACTTCAGAAACCATATCTAACAAAGGTAATCCGCGATACCATTCAGATACTTGCCACAAACGATATAAATCCAATGATTCAGAAGGTATAAAGAAATATGCCAGTACCGTTAAAATTATTGTATATATCCAAAGTGTAAGTTTTATATTACATTTTTTGCGCTGTAATAAAAAAAACATCCATATTACTAAAATCGCATAGATGATAATTGAATAAGCGCGTTCTAAAAAATAATGTTCCATAGAAATAATTTATATTCTATCAATGTTTAACAATACTATCTAAAAGTTCCTGAAACTTCTGTAATTGATTAACCATTTTAAAATGTTCACAAGCATATTGATATCCTGCTTGTCCAAACTTGCTGGCAAGTTTAGGGTCTTCAACCAGCAAATCAATCATAACTGCCATATCATCTGGTGAAAAGGACATCATTCCCCCAGGCAATGCACGAACACATCCTACATCCGTAGAAATAAAAGGGATTTTACTGGTCATAGCTTCAATTATAGATATAGGATATACTTCATGAAAACTAGAAAAAAGATATAAATAAGCATGTTTGATAAGTGTCACGGTTTCCTGTCTAGAAACTTGATAGCGGAAATGCACTTTACGTTTACCATATATTTTTTGCAACTTTTTTTCATATTCTAATAATTGGCTGTAATATTTTGTAGGTTTGCCCCCAACCAAAATCAATTCATGATTTTTACTAGCTTTAGATTTATAAAACCCCTCTAATAAGAACTTCTGATTTTTATCTACGAAATAATTAGCGACGCAAATAAAATAAGAGTTTTTAACTTCGGATTCAATTCCTTCCCAAAATCTATCATCCACTGCATTTTCTAAAATAAATCCATCTAATCCAAAATGTTTTTTAAAAAAATTATAAGCATAATCTAAAGAATGCAAATGAACAATAGTATCATACTGGAAAAAATTATTCTTATTTCTAAAATATAGCCAACCCCATTTAATGTCTTTCCACACCTTATTGACAAAAGCCCGTAGTGATTGTAATTGAAATGTTTTCCATCTAAAATCATGCATACCATGCATATAAAGAATTTTTTTACATGGCAATTTATGTAAATGAGGCAAAAGCAAATCGGTAAAAGCATTTTGTGTACATACGTTAACCATAACATCTATCTGCTGACAAAATTCTTGTACAATAGAAAAATAATTTCCTTTATTTCCCCAATACATACTATATCTAGTATGCAAATCAATGCGTTGAACATGAACGCCGTTTATAATTTCTTGCTTTTTAACCCCTGATGAAATACTGGTAAGAACAATAATTTCATGCCCTGCCGCTGCTAATCGTTCAGCAAGTGATTGTGTAGCCATTTGTACCCCATCTTGATTGGGATAATATGAATGAACCGTAAATAATATCTTCATAAATGTTTTCCCCTCTTAAATCTATTAAGAAGTATTATTTTTATGATAGCTAACTTACGACGCAAAGCCCGCGGTGAACTTTTCTTTTTAATTGATGACACTTTTGTTAATTTAGCCCAAACAGACGGTTTAATTTGCCTTTTAATAATAAAATCCGCGTTTATTTCCTGCCAAGATTCAAAGGCACGGGGCGTGATTAAATAATTTTTCGGCGAACCGTTAAACAAACGCGTCAAACAGCGTTTTTGTATATGAACATAAGCATATTCCTTTTTTTTAATACCGGCAGATGTAACTAGGGCGCCGTAAACTTTGCATTTATTTATATCAAAGACTCTAGCGCCGTATTCTAATTTAAAACCCGGGTTTTTATAATGCGATAAATAAAAATTATGGTTTAAACAATTTACGTCCGCGACATAATTATCAAACAGATATACGGAAAGATTTTGCTTCTTAAAAATTACATTTATGCCGAAATTATCATCCTCATCAAAACCGAAATGTACACCTGAGGAAAAAACATTTTTATAATTAACTTCTGAACCGGAAGAAAGCATAAATGCTTTTAAGATTTTAGGACTATTTTTGTAGAGGCAAAAATGGCCCATATTGGAAATTTTATCATAATCTTTTTGCGGCAAAAATTTAGCCATATCTCCAAAAATTAAATCCATATCACAATGTCCCCAATAGGTGCAATCCTGTAAATATTCTTGGAAAATATAACCAAAAGCAGGCTTATAATCGCATAATTTATACGGTGTTTTTAAGGAAACAGGAAAATCAAATTTTGATTGTACTAAAGATTGAAGTTCTGCAAATTTCATTTGCTTTATTTGCACATTTTCCGGCAGCGGTTTTTTATAAACATCATCGGTAAAAACTAAAAACAAAAACTGTGAATTGTTCCCGCACGATTGGGCCCATAAATCAAACATGGCAGGCAGTTTCCCAAAATAAGGTGAAAAAATAATATATCTATATTTATTCATCTTAAAACCTTCCTATAAAAATAACCGCGTACACAGTTAGGCATTAAAACTTGCACACAAAAACGCACTGCCGTATTAAATAAAAATGTCGGCAAAGAAATCAAACCAAGTTCGCGCAATTTCTTACTCATAGCATAATTGCTTTTGAAATACTTATAACCGCCGCGGCGGCCATACATTGCTGCATCAACGCGTGCATTAAGTAAAATATCGGACAAATTTGCCATTTCATAGCCTTTTGCAGCCATACGCGCCCACAAATAATAATCTTCCATTAAATGAAAGGGTTGATAGTTCCCCGCCTCTAAAACGGCACTTTTTTTATACATAACCGTCATATGATTAAACGGGCTGCGGGTTCTAATAAATCGTTTTATTTCCTTATCTGTTATAGGAACTTTGCGAATAGCAACAGGGGTGTGGGTTTGGCTGTCAATTTCCCGAATCCAACTGCTTAAAATGGCAGTATTTGGGTGCTTTTCAAAATAGGAAAGTTGTTTTTCAAAACGGTCCGGCAAAGATACATCATCTGCATCCATACGGGCAATTATCGGATAAGAACATTTTTCTACACCTTGCCTTAAAGCCTCGCCAAGCCCGCTATTTTTAGCCAAACGATGCAAAGTTATTCTACCGCTGTATTGTGCCAAGATATCTTCCAACTCTTTAGTTAAAGGACCATCGCAAACAACAACTATTTCATCAGGTTTTTTTGTTTGGGTAAAAATACTATCCAATGCCTCTTTTAACCAAATTGCATTATCTTTTTGATAAACTGACATTAAGACACTAAAATCTGCCATATATAAATTATATCATTTAACAAAATGCTAAAATATATATGTGGGGATAGTAGGGGAAAATCTTTGACTTATAATTGTATTGTAAAGTAGGGGAATTTTATGACACGTTTTTTATTTTTTTGTATTGATTTTTTTGTTTATTTAGCTATAATTTCTGCAGTATTAATTTTAAGACACGGCATTTTTAACCTATTATTTTTCTACTATAATTGTGAAATACTTGTACCTGTATTTTTCCTAATATCTGCTTTGCTCTGGATTTTTTCTTTTTATGATTTACACCTTCTTAAAAAATGGCAAATCACTTACAAAAATCTATTTGTTGCTTTTTTTATTTCTTTTATAAGTGCAGCTGCATTTATTTACTTCATGGCACCTATTCTAAATATAGCAACACCGAAAACAATATTATTCACTGTCTTTCTTTTGTATTATTGTTATATTTATTTATCCCGCAAATTATATTCAAATATCACTTTTCATAAAACAAATGTTTTGGTTTTTGGTAAAAGTAATACTCTAAATAAACTTTTAAAAGAATTAAAAAATTCCAAACATTACAATATTATAGGGCATCACGATAAAGTAGAAGATATACCTTACCCTAAGGATATGGATTTGATATTAGTATCAAGTAAATTATTCAGCCAAAACAAAGAGGCATGGAATATAATTGCACAAAAATTTCTACTAAAAGGTTATTTGCTTACTACAGATTTAATAATATTTGAAGATATTTTTAAACGTATTTCCAAAGAAGGTATTAAAGATAATATGTGGCTGTTGCGCGGTGTTGGGGCAAGGCGCGGTAAAAATATATATCCTATAATAAAACGTCTTATAGATATGGCTTTTTCTTTATGCTTGCTGCCAATATTTATTTTACCGATGATTTTTGTTTATTTATTAATCAAATTTATTGATGGTTTTGACCCCATTTTTTTACAAGAAAGAGTGGGCAAATTAGAAAAGAAAATTTATATCTATAAATTTAGAACAATGATACCGAATACCGAAAACATAACGAAACTGGGCGAAATTTTAAGGCGCTTTCGTTTAGATGAAATACCGCAAATAATAAATATCTTGAAAGGCGATATTTCTTTCGTAGGTCCGCGCCCTTTATATCAAGATGAATATGTGTTTTTAAATAAATATGTACCAAGCCATGCTGTACGCAGTATCGTTAAACCGGGTTTAACGGGTTGGGCACAACTTAACTTTAAAGCACCACCCACTTACTGCGTTCAAAATATTGATTTAGAAGGAAAGCCAACAGATAAAGTTTTTGACGCCGCTTTTAACCGTCTTGCTTATGATGTTTGGTATATCAAAAACAGGTCTTTTGCTCTTGATATTGAAATACTTCTTAAAACGGCAAAACGTGCCTTTATTAAAGATAATATGATGAAAGAATAAATGCTTTATTTAGCAATCCCGCACGCATTACGCATTGTGTTTATTTCTTTAATATAAAAACCCCGTCATCGTGACGGGGTTTTTATGCGATAAAATAATTACATTAGAAAATGGCTTTTACAAAAGCACCAACCCTGTTATTAAAGTAAACATTATCCGCACCTGCGTTTGAAGCACGGCGGCGATATTGATACCAAACGCCTGCGCTTAACCATTCTTTAAACTGATAATTTACTTCAGGACGGAGTGTAAAAACATCATCAGATCTTTTAACACCGGCAACTGCTTTGGCATAGTAAAGATTCTCATAGCCTAAAGTTAGACCTGCGGTAAATTTTTCCAAAATCTTTTGAGAACCATATAATTTAACACCTGTAGAAACGAAGTAACGGTTATTAGTAGTTACAGTTTCTTCAAAAGTTCTCTCTCCCGATAAACGAATAAGATTTTGAGTGGTCGGTTCCCAAGATACAGAAACATTATAACCAAGCAAATTAGCATAATTATCACAACCATCCTTATCGTGATTGTAATTCCTGTAATTGTAAGTAAGTTTTGCTTCGCCCAATACTTTCGGAGCAATTTGCCCTTCCATACCCAAAGCAATTATACCACCTGTAGAATTGTTATCTTGGTTACTGTTGTAAGACAAAGCCGTAAAAGTATATTCAGCTAGAAAGTTAGTTTTTTCAGAAACATTATAATATACACCTGCACCGACATTAACACGGTTTCTATCTAACTCTTGGATTTGCCCCCCGACAGTATATTTATTTATTTCGTCAGAAATATTTAAACCCAAACTTAATTTCTTATAAGCGCTAGTTCTGTAAGAAGCATAAATATTATTATTGATTCTTTGTTTGCGCTCGGTAAGTGATGAGTTTGCCGGGTCAGATGTAAGTAAAAACCTATTACCCGCTTTAAAGACATCATTACCAATTTCTGCATTAACCAAAGTATCCCAATAACCATTTTTGCCATTGTGTTTAGAATAAGCATTATAACCGCCCACAGCACTGAAATTGCCTTTTAAGGAAGTATTGGGTATCACTAACTCATACAAAGCACCAATCTTTGTAGAGCTTATACCAGCACCTATTCTATTGCCATTAGTCAAATAAATATTGTCATCATAACTGAGTTCTTCGGAAGCCATAAATTTAAGGTCCGAAGCACTAACTGCCAATGTAGCAAAAACAAAAACAAAAGTTAAAAAAATTGACCTTTTCATATTTATTGATTACCTCGGTGAAGACGGACTCATAACATCCATAGTTGCTTGTTGTGTAACAACTTCATTTACATATTCCGATACCGTAGGAAATTCTACGGTTGTAGGAGCAGATGCTACAGGTTTGGCTTCAGAATTTTTTTGAGAAACTACCTTAGTCGGCTTATTCTCTTTTTGTTTAGCAGGTGCTGCTGCTTCAGAATATTTTATTTTAGAAACTTTGTAGTTATTCGGTGATACAGAAAATGTTGCTTGACCTTTGGAAAAAATCTTTTCCCCTCCTACTTCAACTCCGCTTATATTATCTCCCGCAATCAAAATACTACCGTCTTTTGCTTTGGAAATTTGTACTTCTTGCCCCTGTGGAATGACGATTAAAACCCCATCATAAAGTACACGAGCAGGTGTTTTTCCTGATATAGTAACCGGTGTCCCCTGTTCATAAGAAGTTGTTTGTCCATTTTGTAAAACAACAACTTCAGCTAAAGCCGTTGCGGAAACAAATACTCCGATAACGGCTGATAATATTAATTTTTTCACTTTTCCTCCTTAATAATTTAACAAAAATTGACATCTTTTCCTTACTAATACATATATTTTACTACTTTTCAGATATACAAATCAAGTAAAATAATGAATTTACATTATAAAAATTGTTAATAATTGCAAATATTCTAACGGCTCTCTATGAATGTACGGAAATCTAAAGTATTATTTATTTTTTTGAAAAGCCACCCTTTTTTTGAATCATCATATAAAGCAGTAGTATCTTTAAAATTGGCTTTTAGGGCTTTATCTAAATACTTATACATATTTTTTTTATCGCGTTTGACAGTCCAAAAGTAGCCGGCATAATTGATTGCAGCAGGTGCAAGACCAGGGGCATATTTTAGTGCAAGTTCAAAATCTTGTTTTGCCTCGTCATAATGTCCCATTTTCATATTTACATAACCGCGGTTGTTATAAGAAATTGCCCAAGATGGATTAAGTTCTAAAGAGGAAGTATAGTCCTTTTGGGCAGATTGCCAATCTTCAAATTCCTCAAAAATTAAACCGCGCCTGTTATAATAGATTGCTTGTGGGTTTAAAGCAATCAAAGCCGTATAATCTTCAATAGCTTGTTCAAAAAGGGATATTTCTTTTAAGGCAGCCGCACGCAACATAAGTGCCGTTTCATTTTTGGGATTCTTATTTATTACTTGGCTTAAAAGAGAGATTGCTTCGTCATACATTTCATTATTAATTTGAATGCGGGCAAGGTATAAAATAACTTCGTCATTATCTGGATCTTTTTGAAGCAACTCATTAAAAATATCACCAGCTATATCATAATTATACAGTTTATAATTTGCACGCCCTTGCAAAAATAAAGCCTTATTCTTTAAAGATTTATCTTTAATTTTATTTAAATCGGACAGAGCATTTTTAATTTGCCCTAACTCTATTAAACAAATAGCACGATTATAATAAAATCCACTGTAATCTGTTTTCAATTTAATGGCAATATCAAAATTCTTTTTAGCTGAAATATAATCTTTAATATCCAAATACGCAAGCCCAAGGGCATAATATTTAAAAGGGTCTTTTGGCGAGAGTTCTATTATTTTATTATAATCGGCAATAGCTTTTTTTATTTTGCCCTGCTCCCGGTAAGCATCACCGCGGCGATGAAGGGCAGAAATATATTGGGGAGCTTGATTTATTGCTTTTGTGTAAAGATCTATTTGTTTATTTAGATCTTTTTCCCTTAAAGCAGCTTGATAATATTGCTTTGCTGTTACCCCCCAGCAAGGGGATATTAAAACCGCTACAAGAAGAGAAAAGAAAAAATATCTCATTGCATTATGTACCAAAGTAATACTTGGCTTAGAATAAGTAATATGCCTACCAAATAACCAAGCACCAAGGCAATTTTTGTAAAAAACCTTAAATTTAGAAGTACGGCAGCAAGCAGGGTAAAGCGGATGGACATTTTAGTAAAAAATTCCGCTTTATTTTGTACTTTTTTGAAACTTCTCACAACAATATTTTTAATTAAAAACAATATTCCTCCCAAAAAAGCAATTACTAAGACACCGACTGCCGTTTTTGCAGCATATTGACGAATATTTCGGGAAATATCTTCAAATGTTTTTTTGATAATATCAAGCAAGTTTTTTTGTTCTAAACTATCGGCGAATTTATCTACTTTACTTTCAAGGGAATTTTTTATCCTCAACACAGTTTTACGTATAATTTCACCTAAAGTTGACGAAACCGATAAAACAGTATGCAACAATGCCATAGTGAGCCCATAAACAAGGCCTGCGCATCCATAAATACCAAAAAGCAGAATAAAAACAAGTGCGAGATACCAAAACGGGTAAGCCATACCTATAAAATACTCTTTAAAAATAATGTAACTTCCCGCAATTAATATGCCGCTGGATAAAATCACCCAAGGTATTAACAAAAATATACTTTTCTTGATTAATTTATGACAAATATCAACCAAAACCTCTGCTACAGGAGTATTATGGGGGTGATATTTACGATTATGTATTTTTTGAGACTGCTTTGCAACAGGTGCAATACTTCCTGCTTCCGCTTTCACGGGTAAAGTATTTTTTTGCCTTTTCGTATTTTCTTCTTTTTTTGTTTTTTGCGTTCTTTTTAACATAATGCCCCTTTAATGATTATGGCAGCAACAGCCATCGCAACAAGTATGCCCATGTTTTTTGACGGAAGAAGCCCGCTCTGAAATTTTAATCAATTTACCTGTTTTCTTATCTATTATGTAAGTTCCCGTATTTGACATTTTACCACTTCCTATATTTCCAATACATCACTGCACACCACACTGATAATACCGCAAGGCCCATAATAATCCAAAAAGCACGAGGGTGGCCTGACAAAGGTATGGCGACGTTCATGGAAAAGGCACTAACAACGAAAGTCGGCACCATAATCCAAATAGTGATAGTATTCAATTTTTTAACTAAAACGTTTAAATTATTATTCACTATTGAAGCCCTTGCATCCATTAAACTGGCCAAAATATTTGAATAAATTTCTGCCTGCTTTTGAGATTGGGTATTTTCAACTATAATATCGTCCAACATTTCCCGGTTTTGCTCGTTTAGACCTATTCTTATGCTGAAATTGCGGAGTTTTTCAAAAACGAAACCGTTAGCAGTAATTGCGCTAGCATAATAAACCAAACTTTTCTCCAAACTAAAAAGATTTAACAGATATTTATTATCCATTGATTGAGTCATTTTATCTTCAATTTCTTCGGTAATCATATTTATGATGCGTAAATGTTCAAGATAATGTGAAATTGAATTATAGATTATTTTTAAAAAGACATCATTTAAACCTGCTACCGAATTAAACCGCTTGCCGATAAAAAGAGGAATATCTTCCGGCAAAACAATAACAAGTTGGTTTTTATATAAAAATAAACCCATGGAAGCTACCCTGAAAACAAGCTGCTCTTTACCAGAATAATTGCGGGGGCGGTTCAAAATCAAAGCAGTATGTTCCGGCTCTGTTTCAAGACGGGGAAGTTCTTCCGGGTCCATAGCGGAAGCAAGGGTATGTTCATCTATTTTGAGTACATCAACAAGATATTTTTGCTCTTCTACCGAAGGATTAACAAAAAGCAAAATACCCGCCTTATCCGGAGAAATAGTATTTTCTTCTTCTATTTTACTGTTTTTTATAATATACTTTTTAAGCATAAAAACTCCAAACCCTAATTGCCCGTATCAAAAAATTTCATTATACTCCACCCTTGTATTTTATATAATTTATAGAGCATTGTACACAAAAATTTTATCATTTTAAGAGGTCAAAATGTTATATTCTAAAAAAAATAAGTTAAAGTTAAAACCATTTTTTACAGCAAAGGAATTCTTAGACGGAAAAAATATTTATTTTAAACTTCCTAAAACCGCAATTATAATGCCTTCCGCAGAAATGGGAAAATTCCTAAAAGGCCATGTAAAAAAACATTATGAACTGTTTTCAAGTATTGATATTATAAATAATAATGTTTCTGTGGTTCATAATTTCTCCATAGGTGCCCCTTTATGTGTGTTTATTGCCGAACAATTAGCTGAACTCGGTGTTGAAAATTTTATTTTAATCGGTGTTGCCGGCGGTATTGGCAAAGAGTTAAAACTTCATCAAAAAGTGCTTTGTACGGGTGCATTCGCAGATGAAGGAACAAGCCGTCATTATGTAAATGAAACTCTAATAAAACCTTCTCCCTGTATTACAAAAGCACTTTCCACTTTAAGTGATTATTCCGGTTATACTTGGACAATGGACGCTATGTTCCGGGAAACAAAACAAGAAGTTAATTTTTATGAAAAACAAGGTGCAAAAACCGTGGAAATGGAAGCAGCCGGCCTCTTTGCTTTTGCGAAAAAACGCGGTTTTAAAACAGGCGGCGTTTTTGTAATAAGTGATTTACTGAATTCTACTAAATGGGATGCTATTCCAAACCGCAAAAAAAGTGCTGAAACGCTGGCTAAACTAATGTTTGACATAGCAAAAATGTTTGCTTAATTTTCTTGTAATTCACAAGCATCCAAAAGTTCCCAAAATTCTTCAACCGTTTGAATGCGTTCCTCGGTATTTTGTGCTAAGGATTTAATAAGCAGCGTATCTAAATTTGAAGGAAAGAGCGGGTTTATTTGTGAAGGTTTAACAATTCTCTTTGTATTTAAATCATACCCTTTTACACCCCAAGGAACAACGCCTATTAAGGCTTCATATAAACAAACACCCAATGAGTAAATATCTGATTGCTTTGTGGTATATCCCTTTTGTTGTTCAGGGGACATATATGCCGGCGTTCCGGCAACGGAAAAATTATCTTTATCCCTCTTACCTTTAACAACTTTTTGTGCAACACCAAAATCCATTACCTTAGCCGGGCCGAAATCAGAAATCATAATATTGCCCGGTTTTAAATCACAATGCACGATATCCGAAGCATGTGCATAAGCAAGACCGGCACAAACAGAGCGGAAAATTTCTTTAATCTCATTAAACGGAATATAGTTATCAATATCCAAACGTGTTTCAAGTGTTTGCCCCTCTACATATTCAAAAACCAAATATAAACTTGTGGTTGTTTCTATAACCGTATAAATTTCAACTATTGACGGGTGGCGAAGCATTGCTACTGTCCGTGCTTCAGCCAAAAATTGCTCTCTGAAAGTACCATTTTTTAAAAGTTCAGGCCTAATACGCTTTATTGCAACTTTACGTTTCAAAGCATTGTCATAAGCCTCATAAACCTTACCCATACCGCCTTCCCCTATTAGACGGATAAAATTATATTGTTCCTTTATGTTATATTCTTTTAAACGGCGTCCTCGGCTGTCAACATATTCAGGATTACGATAGCGCAAATATATTAATATCCCAAACACAGCTATTATACCGATTAAATATTTAATAAACCAATTAGGAACTTTACTGTCTTTATTTTTTTTGTTGTTTAAGTTTTTGGTAGGATTGGTATAAATAATATCTCTAACTTGCTTGGCCCTTTCTGATTTGGGATTTAAAAACAGAGCAGTTTCTATATCTTTAGTAGCAAAAGATATTTTTTTATCCTTAAAGTAACAATTCGCACGGGTTATATAAGGTTCTACAGCAGAAGGGGCTACAGTAATTGCTTTGGAAGCAAAATAAATAGCATTATTACAGTCATTTAATTTGTCATAAGCATATGCCTGAGTGTTATACAAGCGGTAATCAGTAAACCCCTCTTTAATCAAAACGTCGGCAGTGCTTATGGCTTTATCATAATTTTTATTCTGAAGTGCTAATTCTATTTCGGTTAAACTGTTTTCAAGTAAATCCGCTTTTTGACGTTCCATTACCCCTGAAACGGGTGCACTTTGCAAGTAAGCACCATCAGCAAAAATAGGTGCTTTTTGTGCAAAAGCGAAACAAGAAAAAAAACAAAAAATTATACTTAAATAAAAAGCAGACCCATTTGTTCTCATATAAATATAATAATATAAATATCTCCCAAATACAAGTTTTTAGTTGACCTAAATTAAAATAATTCAAGCTGGACAGGTTTTTCTCCTTGCTTTTTTAACGACGGTTTTTTCCTACAAGCTTCAATATCGGAGAATAAATTATACAGATGTCCGTTTGTAAATTTGTATTTTTTGCCGGCGTCCATAGTTAAATTACAAATTTCATCTGCTTCCACGTTACCGGCGCGCAAAGTATGCCCCAAAGTTACAGCCTTAAAATTTTTAATTAAAGTTTTAATTTCTTCCATTATAATTTTTAAATCTGGGTTTTTAATTTTATATTCACCGTTAAATTGTTTTACCAAAAGTTCTGAATCAGAAGTAATTTTTAAAATATTCCCGCCTATTTCCCTCGCGGAAATCAATGCAAGTTTTAAAGCATTATATTCCGCTTGATTATTTGTACATTTTGTAAAAAATAAACCCTGCTTTAATAATACTTTCCCCTTTTCATTTTTTATTATAACACCGCTTGCCCCTATACCCGGATTCCCGCGGCTTCCGCCGTCAATATTTATTAGTAAAAGCATATCAGTTATTTAAAAACTCCTTAATCTTTTTCCAATCAGCTTTATCAGACCTCGCAAGTAAGGTATAAGAAATACCTTTATTTTTGTAACGGCCGCTGCGGCCTATTCTATGAATATATTCTTCCGGATTTTGAGGAAGTTCATAATTTACTACACAATGTATTGCAGGAATATCAAGGCCGCGGGCGGCAAGGTCCGTTGCAATTAAAATTTGTAATTCTTTATTTCTGAAATCAAGCAAAGTTTTGTCGCGCAGTTTTTGCTGGAGTCCGCCATGCATCGCACCTGCTAAAAAGCCACGCCTTTTAAGGTATACAGATATTTCATTTGTAGCACGTTGTGTTTTTACAAACACTAAAATTTGTCTTCCTGTTTTGCTTTGTTCTTGCAAAAGTTCCGTCAACTTTTTTAACTTTTCATTACCTTCTATTTTAATAATTTTCTGGGTAATGTTTTTATTGGGTTTATTTGTTTCTTCGGTAAAAAACTTAACGGGATTATTTAAATATTTTTCTGCCAATTTTAAAACGCGTTTTGGATATGTGGCGGAAAACATCATACTTTGTTTTTTAGCCGGCAAACGATTGAAGATATCTTCTATTTGCTCTCTAAAACCAAGTTCCAGCATTTTGTCCATTTCGTCCCAAACGACGAAAGAAAAATCTTCTACACCAAATGTTCTGCGTTTGATATGGTCATTTAAACGCCCGGGGGTTGCAATAACAAATTGAGGCCTTTGTTTAAGTTTGCGTAGTTGCCCTTGCATATTTTTCCCACCCACAATTAAAGCACTTTGCATAAAAGTGTCTTGCATAACACTTTTAATTACCGTTTGTATTTGCTGGGCGAGTTCGCGCGTTGGGGCGATAATTAGAGCGCGTGCAGTATCTATTTTAGCAAGCAAATCAACTAAAGGTAAAGAATAAGCGGCTGTCTTGCCGCTGCCTGTAGGAGAAGATGCCATAATATCTTTACCATTTAAAATATGCGGAATAACTTCGGCTTGTATTTCCGTAGGTGTTATAAAATTTAATTTTTTGATTATTTTTAAACGGGCAGCACTAAGCCCAAGGGCAAAGAAAGTATTATTAGTCATTTTAAATTTATCTTTCTCTAGGAGGATAAAAATATATATCAAGTTTAGTAAAAACAATTCCTGCTTTAGCTAATTTTTCTTGCGTAATATCCCAATATTTACATTTTAAAAAATTAGCCAAATTTTCTTCTGAAACCCTTAATGTTTGGCAAACTATTGTGGGAGTATAATCCCTGCCTATTACTACTTTGGGGTTTGCAGTATCCCCTAAATAAAAGCCGCAGGCCATGTAGCGGATACCTACATAGGTAAACTCAAAATTACAAAGTATCTTTTTTAACCGTCCTACGCTCATTAAAATTCCCCAAGGATTTGTAAATTTAATTATAGTATAACATTTTTATACTAGAATGGGAAATTATTTTATTCTTCAAAATCTCTTTGAATCATATCACGGAAATAATTCTTTTCCTTAAGACCGTATTTAGTTAAAGTATTACCTAACTGCCGCAAATCATGAATCATATTAGAGGAGTTTTCATTTTCAAAATCTACCATTGTGATTTTAAGCTTACCTTCCCTGTCACGTTTAAAAAACAAATTGTTGTATATGTCGTCATAACTAAAATTATTTATTTCCAATTTTTCAAAAAAACTAAAAATTGTTTCCCATTCTTCAGAGGTTATAGGTTTGTTATTCAGTTTTACGTGGGCAAATAAAATGTGTTCTCTGTCTATTCCGATATTCCCCCAACAAACCCCTCCTTCGTCTACGGGTGAAACAACAAACATTTTTTTTGCCCTGACATCAGGATCACGAATAAACATTTTGATTTTGTCATACTCTTCATACACTTTGTTCAAAATATCTTTGGGCAAATCGTCCGCATTCTCAGACAAAATTTCCGAATATGTTATTTCAATATTATTGATGTTATCAAGCAAATTACTTTTGGTAATTATATTATGCAATTTTTTAGTATTTATAATTTCGTCTTCGGTACCATATTTTAAATAACCGACTATTTTGTTATTATTGTCAAATAATCTCCATACAGCATGCGTTACAATACCTTCCCCTTTGTCCGTTATTACAAGATCTGCTCTTACTACATTTCTTAAGACACTTGGTGTATTTTCAGGATTAATTCGGGGTTTTTTAATTATTCCCTCCCGCCCGAATTTCAAACCCAAAGATTCAAATTTTTTACCTATCGCAATAACATCTGTATAATTACTGTTTAATAAAGGAGAATATTTAAAATTTGAAAAGACTATTATCAGCTTTCCTTGAGTGTTTCTTTTGAAATGAATGCTTTTTTCCAAATCATCAAAAATAAAATCATTATTTATCTCTTGAAATAAATCCAAGACCTCATCCCATTCTTCTTGCGTTATAGGTTTATTTGTGAAATCTGATGCCTCTGTGAACTTAGCATTTAGGGAAGCATCGTTTTCTATCCAAATTGCCCCGTTTATTTTTATGGGTGTTGTCATATAGGGCATTAAAATAGCATTGGAAGGATATTTTACATTTTCTTTAATTGCAGTAATATCTCGCAAAACATTATCGGGGAGGCCGTCTTCTATAACAGATATAAATTCCGGATATTCTATGTTAATTAACTCATATTTCCCGTCTAAATTGTTTTCTTTGATGATTTTACTAAACAAATGCATAAAACGGATATCAGTTTCCGTTCCGTACATTAAAAATTTATTGATATTTCCTCTAAAATCATAAATTCCCCAAATAGGATTTGCTTTCTTGGCTATATTTCCCATAGGAAACAAGGCCGCATTTTCATAATCGTTAAAATTTGAAAGCGGTAAATAAGGCTTATCAAAGGCAAAGGGGGTATTATTAGAAGATAAAGCCCCCATATCAGCATCCACGGAAGATTTCGGCATAGACGTATTAAATACTGAAATTTCAGGAAAAGAACCAAACTCCGAAGAAGAAAAATTAATAACATCGGGCAGGCCTGAAATATTAATAGGTTTTCCATAGCCTTTAATATATTTATGATTTGACATTATTGTCTTTACCGGCGGAAAAATAGGATTCCTAAAGTTAGCCCTAAAAGGTGTACCATTGATAAAATTCTGTAACCAATCAATTTTATTAACAAGGGTATAATTATGTGTTTCATCTTTTAAGTGGGCAACGGCATTGCCCAAAACCTCAAATTCATTGGGGGCAGTTTCAACCGCGACAAGACCACCGCTTGAACCAGGAATATTTCTCCCTTTCAAATACTCTACACCGCGGAAAGGAAAGTAAAAATACGGTTCAATAGTAGGTCTTTTAATTTGAAGCCTAAAATCACCCATAGGGTAAGAAACCTGTATTGCTTCACTAAAATCTGCTATTTGCCTGTTAAAACCAAGTTTTAAAGGCTGAACAGATAAATTATTTTGTGGTAAAAGTAAGGCATAATCTGTATAAAATTTAAGGTTCTCGTCTTCAAAATAATTAAAAAGTAAAACATTTGCTTTTGTCTGAAAATTATTAAACCGGTCATAAACATCTATTGAAGCCCCAGGCGCGTTAGAAACCGCGTGGCCTGCCGTAACAATTACTTGCCTGTTTACGCCAAAAACAGGTATTTCCGTTAAAAAACCGCTAAATTCGCCGATTATATTTTCTAATTTAAAAACCGATTTTGTTAAATCATCCAAATATTTAGCTGTTTTATTTAAATTCGTCTGAACATTAATACTGTTTATAGATGAAGCAGAGGTAGGTGTTATAGTTATTCCGTTATCAAAAGGTCCTTCCGGTAAGGTTCCCGGCATTTTTGGTTTTATAAAAGATTCACGGAAATTAGGTGCCCATAATTTGGAAACATCCAATTGTCCTTTTATAAATTTTTCAAGCCAAGAAAAATTATGGACGGCAGTAAAATTTAAAGTACCTCTTTGAATTGTCGCAATAGTCGTACCGATAGCAGAAAATTTACCTTGTTCTGTCTCTGCTACGACAACCCCACCGCTTACACCGGGGATAGCCCTTCCCTCAAACAAGTTTACATTTTTTGTATAGAATTGTTTTCCCCAATGCTCATTACGAGTTAAGTTCCGTATGATAAAATTTCCATTTGGGTATCCAATGGAAAATACTTTACTATACTTTTCTAATTCAGGATAAAAAACAAGATCTAAAGGTGTTTGAGTTAACCTCTCACGCGGCAAAAGAAGTGCAAAATCTTGTTTAATTCTGCCGGTTATTTTATCAGTAATTAAGTTATAAAAAACAGTATGCGCCGTGGTTAGTAACTTGCCTGAACTATCAAAAACCGAAATAGGGTCCTCCGGAAAAGATTCTACTCCATGACCTACGGAAACTATAACCTGCCTGTTTACACCGTATACAGGTATTTCCGTTAAAAAACCGCTAAACTGTCCATCATAGTTTTGCAATTTAAAAACTGATTCATAAAGCAACCCTCTGCTGGCGGCCTTAATTGTTTTTGAAACAGCAGGATTATTGTTAGAGGTTAAAGTTAATTGGAATTTTTCAGGATTAAAAACATTTGCGGTTTTTGAGTTGTTTAAAACATTTCTGATTTTTAAAAGTGCATTTGACGCAGCCGAGGAATTAATCACAGGGACATGTGCTTTTACCGCCGCATTAACCAATTGCGGTGAAGGTAATGCCGTTGCGGCATTTTTTACCATGGCAATATTTGCTGTATTTATATTATTTTTTACTGAGGTAATACCAACTTGTGCCGTTCTTCTAAAACGGAGCAAATCAGATAATCTTTTAACTTGGGTAACTATATTAGGTATCTCTGCTGCCAGGGCTATAGTTGAAATAAATATGAGGAACATATCACCCCAAAAAAGGGATTGCCTCGTTTGGATTGTTCTTAAAAATTCTTTTTCACTTTTAACATTTTGATGAAGAGGGTTTAAATTTGAACCCTTTAATGCGGACTTTTCCGCTACATATTTTCCTGTACCTTCGTTTAAATCATAATAGAAATTTTCATTGATTATTTTTGCGACAGGAAAACTTTCCTCAATCTCCAAATTTTGTATTAAACCCAAAATCAAAGGTGTGTGCATTAAACGGCGGTCTTTTGGACTGCTTGCTAAGTACTTACTAATAATTTTCTTGGACAAAGTCCGGCCGCGGCCTTCTTGATTAGATAAAAATTCCCCGATATCTGTCAAAAGATTCCTATATACTACACGATAACTTGCTTTATGAAAACTTTCATCAGCAAAAATACTTTTTGCCAAAATATTCATATTTGAATAAATGGAAACATCTACTCCGGCTTTTTCCGTTGCTTCTTTATCTATATACTGCCAAATGATATTACGGCGGTTAAAATAAGAAACAGATTTTTTAAACTCCTCTGCTATATATTTTGACCAAATATCATATTCACCTTGCAGGGAAAATAAACCCAAGGCATCTCTTGTTCTGTTTCCTATATGGGTTGGGGTGATATCTTGGGTTAAAAATTTTTCTATAAGTTCATAACTATAGTCAGTATCTATAAAAGCCAAGGCAGAAATACCTTCCATTAAAACTATAGAACCATAAACAGCATCGTAATACTTATTGATAATCCGATAAATTAAATTTGCGGTTTCATTTGAATCTTCCTGACTTTCCCAAGCAACTGATAAAATTAAAAGACCTGTCATAGCCTTAGAGCAATCTTCTTGGGCTTTATAATTTGGTTTAGCATTACAGGCCTTTAACTTTTCTTTGCTGCCTGCAATTAAAAGTTCGCGTAAAAGGGGGACATCTTCGCCGGAGAAAGCACCAAGAAAAACTGCATCACGTATTTCTTTGGCATATTCTATTAAAATATTTCCGTTATTATCAGCAAATTCAAGTAACGCGCTTATTGCCCCGCGCATAAAAGTGTGATAGGGGGCACATATATCTCCATCGCATACTTCACCGTAATTATTGGCAAAACCCTGACGGTTTAAAGTATCAAATAATGTCCTAAAATTAGTTTCCCTTTTATATTCCTTTTTTATGTCTTTTTCACTAATTATATGAAGATTATCAGCAATTTCTGCACGAAGAACTGATATCTCGCTTTGTATATCTATTTTTTGGGAAAAAGCGGGAATATTGGCATTTACAAGAATAATTAAGGTTAACAATATGCTTAGAAATTTTTTGTATAAAATATTTCTCATTAAATATATTATACGGCTTTAGAATATAACATACAAGGGAAAAAAGACCTAATACGCATTACCCAAAAGTCCTATCGTTTGCACATAAACAATGAACTACCCTTAAAAAAAGGTAAAATATTATTATGTTAGATATAAATAAAATCCTTAACCTTGGGGAAATAGCTTCAACGCAAACACTTGCTAAAGAAATTGCCCCAATATTTCCTAAAGAAAATATTTTAATTACTGCCTCCAGCCAAACTCAAGGCAAGGGACAATATGAAAGGAAGTGGTCCTCAAATATCGGCGGTTTATATTTTACTTTACTTTTAAGGCCTAAAAAAATGGCAGATTTAAGCGTTTTACCTTATCAGACCGGCAAAGCCTTGGCAAAAACTTTGGAAATTAATTACGGCTTACAAACAAAAATAAAACTACCTAATGACGTTCTTACTTTATACGGAAAAACTTATAAAAAAATTGCCGGTATTTTGATTGAAAGCCAAAGTACGGAAGATAATTTGAATTTACTTTTAATAGGCGTAGGAATAAATGTAAATAATGCTTTGCCGGAAGATTTAAATGCTACTTCAATTAAACAAATAAAAAAGAGCGCCCAAAATATTGACGCTCTTTTAGAAAACTTTCTTAAAGAATTTGCCGAAGAATATCTGCTTTGGCAAAATTCAATTTAGAATTTATACCTGATACTTAAACCCATTAAATGGCTGGTAGAACTACCATAGTGGACTTTTGTTGTATGGTCTGCCGCAACACCGTCCAAGTGGGTTGCAAAAAGTAGGTTATAACTTAAATCCAAAACAGTATTTTCACTGAGTTTAAAACCGGCACCGGTGCCGATAATATAGCGGTCATCAACAGGTAACATAACATCCATAAATTCCTGATTAAGCGGGGATTTATCAAATATAAAACTGCCGCGGAGTTTGACCTTGTCACTTAAAGTGTATTCCGCACCAACACCTATTCTGTAAGCATCTTGATATTGTTTGGAGTTACCTTCATGGGTACCCATTAAGCCATAGGTACCATAAATTGGCTTGTGGTCAAAATAAATATCAACTGCCCTAAAACAACTCCAGAAGACATTGGTCCAGTTTGCTTCAATTAACAATTTCTCAAAAGGCCTGTAAGAAACACCTAAAGCAAGTTGTGCCGGGAAGGTTATATCTCCCCAAAAATTACCAGCCGGATTAAATACAGGAGTAAACGGCGGTGTAGTAGGAAGCGGAGACGGCGAATCATTTTTGTAGTCATATTTATTTGGCCCTTTTACGCTGTGGTCATTCCTCATGCGGAAACTTGCACCGAAATTAACCTTGTCGTTCGCTTTATAAAATAAAGCGATAATGCCGGAAACAGCAACACTGTCACCATCAAGATTTAAGTCAGCATCTATTTCTGAAGCATTGCCGAAACGAATTTTTTCAGTAAAGTTTAAATATTGAACTTCAGCACCTAATGATACTGATAATTTATCCGTTGCCTTAAAAGCTACCGTCGGTTGAACGGAAAAAGTTGTAACACCGACGTGATTTAAACTAGCTCCGATACCAGCAGGTGGTAACATCCAACCTTTATCATCATAGTCATTGCTTAAGCCGAAACGGGCCATAGCACCGATACCAGCCCACCACCTGTCATTTATTTGTTGTGTATAATAGAAATTGGGTAAAGGCCACCATTGGCGTTTTGATTCTTGGGAATAATTGCCATAAACGACATGACCTGTAGCAGTAACAAGTGTGCCGCCGACTTGTATTTGTTTGCCGGGTAATTCCGTAATAAGGGCAGGATTCATTGCGAGTGAAGCCGGTTCTGCTTCTCCTGCCATAACAGCGCCGCCCATTGCATTACCGCGTGCGCTAAACTCATAAAGCGCGAAACCCGAAGCCAAAGCCAAATTTGCTAAAAACAAAAATGGCAAGGTTAATACTAACTTTTTCATTTTTTATCCTCCTAAAATATTTACTATTTTAAGTACCTAAATATTATAGCATATTTTTAGCACAAAGTGTGCCACGACGAAAAATAAACAAAAAAATAACCCTGCAGTTTTTTTGCAGGGTTATAAAAATACTTTTGTAAAAGGAAATTTTAGTCTGAAGAAAAATCCCTAAATTTACCTTCCGCTAAAAATTCCAAACATTTACCTGTACCTAAAGCGACACACTTTAAAGGGTCTGCCGCACGGCGGACAGGTATATCTGTTTCCTTATGAATAAGGTCTGTAATACCTCTTAAAAGCGAACCGCCGCCAGCTACCACTAAGCCCCTGTCAACAAGGTCTGCTGCAAGTTCCGGGGGTGTTTCTTCTAAAGTTCTTTTAACAAGGTCTACAATCGCACGAACAGGTTCCAAAATCGCTTGGCGGATTTCATCTGAAGTAACCGTCATTATACGCGGTAAGCCCTGTGTTTGGTCGCGCCCTTTAACTTCCATACTCATTTCTTCTTCTAAGGAATAGACGGAACCGATATTTATTTTAACTTCTTCTGCGGTCGTTTCGCCGATAATTAAATTATATTTCTTTCTAAAATACTGAATAATACAATCGGTTATTTCATCGCCGGCAATATCTATGGAATTTGCAACTACCATACCGCCAAGAGATATAACTGCGACTTCCGTTGTTCCGCCCCCTATATCAACAATCATGCTTGCATGCGGCTCATTTATCGGTAAGCCCGCACCCATGGCAGAAGCCATAGGTTCTTCAATTAAAATAACTTCCCTTGCACCTGCCTGTTTTGCAGCATCTTCAACGGCACGGCGCTGTACTTCGGTAGTGGAAGAAGGTATACCTATAACAAGGCGGGGCCTAAGTAATGAACGCCTGTTATGCACGCTTCTTATAAAATAACGTATCATTTTTTGAGTTACACCAAAAGAAGCTATAACCCCGTTCTTCATAGGCCTTTCCGCGACTATATTGGCGGGTGTTCTGCCAAGCATAAGTTTTGCTTGTGAGCCCACGGCTTTTACTTCACCCGTGTCTTTATCTAAAGCAACTACGGACGGCTCGCTTAACACTATACCCTTGTCTTTAACATATATAAGACAATTGGCAGTGCCAAGGTCCATACCCATATCGTTAGAAAACAACCCGCCTAAATAGTCCAGAAACATATTAAGCCACCAATTTTATAATTGCAACTTCAGCATTATCGCCTTTGCGGATACCGGCCCTGTAAATGCGGGTGTAACCGCCGTTACGTGTTGCATAGCGTTCTGCCAAAACCTCTACAAGTTTTTTATAAACAGTTTTGTCAGTAACAGCATTTTTTAGGGCCAAATTTTCACCCTTCTTTGCTAAAGTAATCAGGGCTTCAACTTCGCGTCTGACTTCTTTTGCTTTAGGTAAAGTGGTTTTAACTTCCTCGTGCATAATAATGCTTTGCGCCATATTGCCAAGCATTGCTTTGCGGTGAGAAGTTGTTTTACCAAGTTTGCGAACACCAGTGTTCTTAATCATAAAATTACTCCTTATCCTCTGCTAACTTTAACTTCATGGCCGCAAGCCGTTCTTGTACTTCTTGTAAAGACCTTGCACCGAAGTTCTTTATCATTTGAAGCTGCCTTTCGGTTTTAGAAGTAAGTTCGCCTATGGTTTTAATATTTGCCGCTTTTAAACAATTTATTGAGCGGGGGGAAAGTTCAAGCATCTCAACCGGCTGGGTTAAGACTTCGGAATTAGTCTCCTCTTGCTTTACGGGTGGTTCTTCTTGCGGGATTTCATCAAAATCCGCTTCTGCACCTTCTACGGTAAAGATATGTAAGGAATGAGATAAGCGTACCGCCGCTTTATGTAATGCTACGCGCGGTTCTAAAGTACCATCGGTAGTAATTTCAATAATTAAGCGGTCATAGTCTGTTTTCTGTCCGACACGGGCCGGCTCCACATCATAATGCACTTTCAAGATCGGGGAATATATGGAATCAATCGGCATAAAACCTGCAGGGCGGGTAACTTTTAAGTTTTCTTCAGCATAACCGCGCCCTTTGGTAATTTCAATTTCCATAACAAGTTTTGCCCCTGCATCTAAAGTAGCTATGGCTAAATCCTTATTGATAATTTCAACACCCGTAACCTCTGTAATATCAGCACCGGTAACTACACCTTCTTTGGCAACTTCCAAGTGCAAATATTGGCGCGGGGCGGAATCATCCATCTTTACTCTTAATTTCTTTAAGTTTAAGAGGATTTGTATAACATCTTCCCTGACGTTAGGAATAGTGCTGTATTCGTGTACTACACCCGCAATTTTAACAGCGCTGACTGCAGCACCTTCAAGGCCAGAAAGCAAAATTCTTCTTAAAGAATTGCCGACAGTATGCCCCAAACCCGGTTCATAGGGTTCAGCAACATACTTTCCATAAGTGGCAGTTTCTTCAACTGTTTTTACTGCTTTAGGTAAAACTAAACTTTCAAAAGCCATACAAAAACCTCCAACTATTTAGAATAGTGTTCAACTATTAACTGGTCATTGACAGGATAAGCACTTTCTTCCCTATCCGGCCAGCGAAGCAAGGTTACTGTTAATTTGCTTGCATCAAATTCAAGGAAACTTGGACGAAGTGTACGCTTTTCAGCATCTTCCAATGCTTGTTTCACATTAACATTGTTTGCAAGACGGGCATCTAAAGTAACTTTGTCCCCCAATTTTAATTGCAAGGAAGGAACATTTACTGCTTTATCATTTACTTTGATATGACCATGCAATACTAATTGCCTTGCTAAGCGGAGTGAAGTCGCAAAACCGGCGCGTTTGACGATATTATCAAGACGGGTTTCCAAGTATTTAATGAATTGAACACCTGTTTGACCGGTTGCTTTTGTTGCTTTCGTAAAAAGATTAGCAAAGGGAACTTCCGTCATACCGGAAATAAATTTTGCTTTTTGCTTTTCCTGTAAACGAATTGCATATTCGGATAATTTCGCACGGCGTGGGGCTTTACCCTTTTTGACGGCGGAAAGTTTATCCATTACACAATTTGTGTAGCATTTCGTTCCTTTTAAAAATAATTTACATGCTAATTTCCTGCATTTTTTGCAAGAAGGACCTGTGTATCTTGCCATAATTACATTCTCCTCGCTTTAGGTGGCCTGCAGCCATTGTGTGGAATTGGGGTTACATCTTTAATAGACGTAACTGTAAGGCCTGCTTGTTGCAAAGCCCTGACTGCTGTTTCCCTGCCTTGACCGGGACCGCAAACTTTAACTGCTACTTCTTTCATACCTAATGCAAGGGCCTTTTCTGCGGCTTTATTGCAGGTAATTTGGGCAGCAAAAGGTGTGCCCTTTTTAGTACCCTTAAAACCGTGTGAACCGGAAGTAGACCATACTATTGTACCGCCTTTATCATCGGTAACAGTAACGATAGTATTGTTAAAAGAGCATTGTATATGTACAACACCATGGGCAGGCGCACGGCCTGCTTTCTTTTTCGCTTTTGCCTCTGCTGCAGGAGCGGGGGCTGCTTGATTTTCTTTTTTAATTTCTTCTGCCATTTTTGATACCTTTAAATTTTAGTCAGCTTTAACTTTGGCACCCACAGTTTTTCTGCGGCCGCGCCTTGTTCTGCTGTTGGTTTTGGTTCTTTGACCGCGGCAAGGCAAATTCCTTCTGTGCCTATTGCCGGTATAGGAGCCAATTTCAATAAGACGATGAATATTTTGGGATACTTCCCTTCTCAATTCACCTTCAACCTTATATTCTTTTTGAAGTAAAGAGTTGAGTAAACCGGCCTGTTGCTCGGTTAAATCCTTAACTCTGGTTTCCGGTTTGATTTTGCCCGCGACTTTTGCCAAAATATCTTTAGCAATTTTCGGCCCAACACCATAAACATATTGGAGGGCGATATCAATCCTTTTATTTTTAGGTAAATCTATACCTGCGATTCTTGCCATATATTTTTAACTCCTGATTAACCTTGGCGTTGTTTGTGCTTTGCCACCGGGCAAATAACGCGCACAACACCATTGCGTTTAACAATTTTACATTTTTGACATATCTTTTTTACACTTGCTCTGACTTTCATTTATTTCTCCCGGTAAGTTATCCTACCTTTGCTCAAGTCATACGGGGAAAGCTCTAATTTGACTTTGTCTCCCGGTAAAATTCTAATATGAAACATCCTCATTTTACCTGAAATATGTCCAAGAACAATTTTACCGCCGGCAATTTCAATCTTAAACATTGCGTTTGGTAATGCTTCCAGAACTTTACCTTCAACTTCTATTTTATCGCTCATTGCTTCTCCGTTTTTAGGGGCTTAAATTACGGTTATTCCGTTAAAATAAGCGCACCGTTTTTCGTTACTGCGACCGTATGTTCAAAGTGTGCCGAATATGCCCGATCGGCAGTAACAACTGTCCATTGGTCTTCTAAAACTTCTACTTCATCACAACCCAAGTTAAGCATTGGTTCAATCGCCAAGACCATACCCTCTTTCAAAATTATACCCTTTCCTTTAGGGCCGTAATTTAAGATACAAGGGTCCTCGTGAAGTTTGCGTCCGACACCGTGACCGCAATAATCACGAACGATGCCCAAGCCACTTGCCGTAGCATGAGTTTCTACCGCATTAGATACATCACCAAGATGTATTCCCGGTTTTACAACTTCAATCGCTTTATACAACGCTTTTCTTGTATTAGCAAGAAGCATAGCAACAGAAGAGGAAACCCTACCTACGCTGAATGTCCGTGCTGAATCTGCATGAAAGCCGTCTTTATATGCGCCTACATCTATTCCGATAATATCGCCTTCGCGCAAAATAACGTCTTTTGAAGGTATTCCATGTACCACCTGTTCATTGACCGAGGTACAAATACTGCCAGGAAAACCGCCGTAACCCAAAAAAGAAGGAACGGCGCCTTCAGCCCGAATCATCTCTTCTGCAACTTTATCTAATTCCCAAGTACTTATACCCGGAACGACTTCAAGTTGCATTCTTTTCAGAACTTTAGCAATTATTCTGCCTGATTCTTTTATTTTAGCGATTTCTTCGCTACTCTTTAATTCTACCATTTTTAGAGTTCTAATGCACGTTTTACTGTTAAAGAAACTTCTTCAGCACTTCTTGAAGCATCAACAGTAATATAACCTGCTTCTTTTGAGTAATACTCAAGCAGAGGTTCTGTTTCCTTCCTAAAAACATCTAAACGATGTTTTGCACTTTCAAGTGTATCATCAGGGCGTGTATAAAGTTCGCCGCCGCATTTTGAACACTTGCCCGTATAAGAAGGCCAATAAATATTTTCAATATGCCCGCAATCTTTACAAAGACGGCGTGAGGTAAGTCTTTTTAAAACGACTTCCTCACTTGCTTTAAGCAAAATTACTTTTACTCTTTGACCGGCATCTTGCAAATATTTAGTAAGAGTTTGCGCTTGCGCTAAAGTTCTTGGAAAACCGTCAAATAAAATATTTTCTTTACCTTTAATGTCAGAAAGTAATATTTCCGTAATCAAAGCATCAGGCACTAAATTACCTTTGCTGATTAAATCTTTGACTTGTTTACCCAAAGGGCTTTCCTTCTTGATTTCCGCGCGGATTAAATCCCCCGTAGAAACATGAAAGTACCCCTGTTTTTTAAGGTTTTCTGCTTCTGTACCTTTACCGGCACCAGGATAACCAAGAAGTATAATATTCATAAGCCCAAATTATTCCCCGACATTAAACCAGCGCCCTTTTATCTTGTTACCTTTCATCAATGGTTGATAATTGTGCGCAAGTAAATGGGCTTGAATTTGGCCCACAGTATCTAAAGCGACACCGACAACAATCAAAAGTGCTGTGCCGCCGAAATAGAAAGGAACATTAAACTCTGTTCTAAGGAAATCAGGCAAAACCGCAATCGCGGAAACAAATATTGCCCCCCAGAAAGTAATCTTGTTCATAATCCCCTCTATATAAACCCTTGTGGAATCACCGGGCCTAATACCGGGTATAAAACCACCCCATTTTTTCATATTTTCCGCAATATCTTTAGGGTTAAAAGTCATAGAATTATAGAAATAGCAGAAGAAAATAATCAAAGCAATATAAATTAAAGAATAACTGATATTGCCCCTGCCCATCCATTCCATAACTTTTTGAGCCCAAGGGGAATTAGGCATGAATTGTGCAACAGTAAGCGGCATTGACATTACAGACATAGCAAAAATTACAGCTATAACACCGCTTTGGTCTATTTTCAAAGGCAAATAACTTGCTTTTCCGCCATACATCTTATTGCCAACCATGCGTTTGGCATAATGTACCGGAATTTGCCTTTGGGCTGTTTCTACCCAAACCACTAAACCCATAATAACTACAACGATAGCAATAATTATAAGGGCTGTGATAAGTTGCATTTCTTCACTGCTTACTAAGCCGAAAAGCATATAAATAGCGGAAGGCAACCTGTCAACGATACCGGCAAAAATGATTAAAGAAATACCGTTACCGATACCCTTTTCAGTAATCTGTTCACCAAGCCACATTACAAACATTGTACCTGTTGCCAAAGTTAAAGTAGTCGTTAAAATGAAAGACCAAGAAGGGTCAATAACAATATTTAACCCGCCCGGTGCTGACATTTTAGTTAGGGCTACAGTCAAACCAAAACCTTGCAGTAAAGCCAAAACCAAACCAAAAACTCTTGTTATTTGGTTTTCTTTTCTGCGGCCTGCTTCGCCTTCTTTGCTTAATTTATCAAGCCCCGGTATTATGTGAGCCCCTTTGATAAGGCCCATAATGATTGAAGCATTGATGTAGGGCATTATACCCAAAGCAAGAACAGAAAATCTGCCCAAAGCGCCGCCGGAAAAAATGTCCAAAAAACCGAGCATACCGCCTTCATGCTGTTTAAAGAACATAGCAAGCGCTTCAGCGTTAATACCCGGTATAGGAACAACTGCCGCCACCCTGTACACCGCAAGAGCAATCAAAACAAATAAAATTCTCTTGCGGAGTTCAGGTGACTCAAAAAGTGCTGCAATAGGATTATTATCCATTATTTTTTAGCCCTTTTTTCAATTAAAGTTACTGTGCCGCCTGCTTTCTCAATAGCCGCTTTTGCGGTTGCTGAAAAACCATGCGCGCTGATTTTTAAAGCAACGGTAATTTCGCCGGTACCCAAAATTTTAACTTTATCTGCTTTTTTAATTAAGTTTTTCTTCTTTAAAATTTCGGGGGTAACTTCCTCACCTGCTTTAAATACTTTTGCCAAAGAACCGATATTAACAAACTCGCCTTTTTTGGCAAAGGAAACATTAGAGAATCCGCTTTTAGGAATTCTTCTAACTAAAGGCATTTGACCGCCTTCTTTACTTTCCTTCCTGGTATTACCGGAGCGGGAAGTCTGGCCTTTCATACCTTTTGTTGAACTTCTGCCCATACCGGAACCGATACCGAGGCCGATTCTTCTTTTGGCTTTTCTGGAACCATGTTTAGGAAAAAGTGTGCTCAAATGTACCATAGTTGTTATTCTCCTTTAACTTCTGCAGCTTCTGCCTTTGGGGCTTCTTCTGCCGGTTTTACTTCTTCGGCAGGAATTTCCGGTTCTACATATTTACCGCGGGCTTGCAATACATCTTTTTTGCTCTTTAAGGCTTTTAAACATTCCATAGTAGCATAAGCTAAATTGCAAGAATTGGTGCTGCCGATACTCTTTGAAAGAATATTTTTAACACCTGCTGCTTCCAAAATCAAGCGGACAGCAGCGCCGGCGATAACACCGGTACCGGGGGCAGCCGGTTTCATCCAAACTTTGGATGAGCCGAAACAACCCATAATTTCGTGGGGAATAGTTCCGTTGAGGAGAGGAAAAGTAACCATACTTTTCCTTGCTTGGAATTCCGCCTTAGATACGGCAAATTGTACTTGATTTGCCTTACCTATAGCTACGCCGACTTTACCATTACCGTCGCCGACGGCAACCAAAGCCCTAAAACCAAACCTTTTACCGCCCTTTACCACTTTTGCGGTTCTCGCAACGTGAATAACGGTTGTGCGGCCTTCGGGTTTAGCGCGTAACTGAAACTCGGCCTTATGGCCTTTCGCTTCTCTGTTTTCTTTATTATTTAACATAGTTCACCTTAAAATTTTAAGCCGCCTTTTCTGGCTGCTTCGGCAAGGGCTTTAACCCTGCCGTGATAAACCCTGGCACCTCTGTCAAAGCAAACTTCTTTGATGCCTTTTTCCAATGCTTTTTTGGCAATAAGTTCGCCTAAAGCACTTGCTGCTTCAATGCTTTTGCCGGAGGCTTTATACTTTCCAGCAAGTTCCTTACCGCAAGTAGTAGCAGAAACTACTACCTTACCGTTTAAATCGTCAATTACGCTTGCGTAAAGGTAATTGAGGCTTCTGTAAACGGACAAGCGGGGATGTTTAATACCTGCTGCTTCAAGTTTCTTTTTGGTTCTTTCTTTTCTGAACTGATATCTTTCTTGTTTAGTTGCCATAATTATTTAGCGCCTCCAGTCGCAGCTGCTTTACCGGCCTTGCGGACGATATGTTCGCCTTGATACTTAATACCGCTGCCTTTATAAGGTTCCGGTACTCTTAATTTGCGAATTTTAGCAGCAAAGTCACCGACTAAGACTTTATCCATACCTTTGATTTGTACTAAAGGTGTTTTTACATCGGCAACAACTGTTATACCTTGAGGTATATCAATAATTACAGGGTGGGAAAACCCAAGTTCTAAATTGAGTTTATTGCCTTGTACAACTGCTTTGTAACCAAGACCGTTAACTTCAAGAACTTTTACGAAGGGTGTTTCTACCCCTAAAACTAAGTTCGCAATCCTTGCGCGTGCAGTACCGTAAAGAGCATTTAATTCTCTTTCGCGGCTTGCATCTTTGATAGCCAAAGTCAAGACATTATTTTCTAATTTGGCTTCAATACCTTCGGGCATCGTGTAAGCAAGATTACCAAGAGGGCCTGTTACTTTTACTTCAGCACCCTTAACTTCCACTTTTACTTTAGCGGGAATTTGTATAGGTTTTTTACCGATTCTACTCATAATTCACCTACCACACTTGGCACAAAACTTCGCCGCCTACCTTTTCTTCTTTGGCTTTGGCATCCGTCATAATACCTTTTGAAGTGGACAAGATTGCCATACCAAAAGCACCGCGGACAGTAGGAATATCATTGTAAGAACTGTAAATTCTTCTGCCCGGGCGGGAAACCCTGCGAAGCCCTTGGATAACACTATTATTTTCCGGAGTATATTTTAAAAATACTCTTACAAAACCGCCTTTTGTTTCACTATGAAGGGCTTTATAGTTGGATATATAACCCTCTTCTTTTAAAACTCTGGCGATTTCGGTTTTAACTTTGGAAAAAGGAATATCAACTCTTTCCTTTTTCTTCATATTTGCATTTCTTATTCTTGTTAAGAAGTCTGCTATCGGATCCATAAATATTTGCTTTTAGAATTTACTTTCCGCAAAAAAGTGTACTGCACGGAGTTAAACTCTAATAAAGCCCTCCTTACCAGCTTGATTTCTTGACACCCGGGATTAAGCCCTGATGTGCCATTTTTCTGAAACAGATACGGCAAAGACCGAAGTCCCTGTAGTATCCTCTTGCTCTGCCGCAGATTTGGCAGCGGTTATGATACCTTACTGCAAATTTTTGCGGTTTTGCCATTTTTGCAACCCATGCTTTTGTAGCCATATATAGTTGCTCTCCTTATTTAGAAATGGTCCCTTTTCTGAAAGGGAAACCCATTAAGTCCATTAAAATTTGCCCTGCTTTATTATTTTTAGCAGTAGTAACAAATGTAATGTTCATGCCTTGCGGTTTTGGTGATTTTTCAACATTGATTTCCGGGAACACATAATGTTCTTTGATACCAACGTTCAAATTCCCTCTGCCGTCAAAACCACGTCCATTAAAACCCTGAAAGTCGCGGATACGAGGGGCAACAATATTTACGAATCTATCAAAAAATTCATACATTCTGTCACCGCGCAAAGTTACTCTTACACCGATTGGCATACCTTCCCTAAGTTTAAAGTTAGAGATAGATTTTTTAGCACGCCTGATTTGGGCTGCTTGGCCTGTAATGGCTGTAAGGTCTTCCTTAGCAATATCAATAAATTTGATATCTTCGCGAGCATCAGCAACACCGATATTGATAACAATCTTTTCAAGTTTAGGTGCTGCCATCGGGCTTTTAACTTTAAGTTCCTTCATCAAAGAAGGAAGGACTTGTTCTTTATAAAGGGTCTTATATCTTGGTGTATAATTTTCTGTTTTATTTGTCATAATATCCTCTTATAAAGCAGCCCCGCATTTGGAGCAAACTCTGGTAACAACACCCTTGTCATTAGTTTTGGTTTTAGGTGTCATGTGTTTATTGCATTTTGCACAAACAACCGCAACATTGGAAGCATCAATAGGGGCTTCCATTTGCTTAATGCCGCCTTTGTCATTTTGACTGGGTTTCGTGTGTTTGGAAATCATATTTATACCTGTAACAACAACTTTATTTTTAGAAGGTATAATTTCACGAATTTCACCTGTCTTGCCTTTATCCTTACCGGCTAAAACAATAATTTTATCGTTCTTTTTAAGTTTCATATTAGATAACCTCCGGTGCAAGAGAAATTATTTTAAGGAAATTCTTTTCCCTTAACTCTCTTGCTATAGGTCCAAAAACGCGCGTACCGCGCGGTTCACCGTTTTCGTTGATAAGGCAAACAGCATTATCATCAAAGCGGATGTAAGAGCCGTCTTTTCTGCGTTTTTCACGTGCAATTCTGACAACAACAGCCCTAACAACATCGCCTTTCTTGACATTTGATGTAGGGATTGCATCCTTTACAGAGCACATAATAACATCGCCCAAAGAAGCAATATCCCTATGATGGCCGCCGCGCACTTTAAAGCATTGTACTTTTCTAGCGCCGGAATTATCGGCCACATTTAATATACTTCTAATTTGAATCATCTTCTATCTCCGTATTAGCCGAGTGCTTGTTCCACAATCTTGGAAACGCGCCATCTTTTAAGTTTTGACAAAGGTCTTGTAGAGGTTATCTCCACTTTGTCACCAAGTTTGCTTTCATTGCCTTCATCGTGGGCATGATAACTCTTGGTAGTTCTTACAATTTTGCCATAGAAAGAATGTTTTTTAGTTGTCGTTACTTCAACGGTGCGGGTTTTATTCATTTTGTCAGATGTAACGATACCGACTAAAACCTTTCTTTCTGCGCGAGTATTTTTATTTTCCATAAATCCTCTTATTTAACTTGCCCTTTTTGTTTAATTAAAGTATTTAAAAGAGCAATTTCGCGTCTAATAACCCTAATTTCCAAAGGATTGGCAACAGGGGTTGTACGATGTTTAAAGAGAAGGTTAAATTTTTTCTCTTTAGCTTTGGCAAGCAGGTCTTGTAACTCTGCTACGCTTTTTGTTTTCAAGGTTTCTTTTTCTTTTGCCTTCATAAATTACCTTCTTGTAACAAGTTTTGTCTTAATAGGCAATTTGTCTGTAGCAAGGCGGAAAGCACTTTTTGTTTCTGCTTCAGATAATCCTTCCATTTCAAACAAAATGCGGCCCGGCTTTACAACACATACCCAATGATCAGGGGCGCCTTTACCTTTACCCATTCTGGTTTCAGCCGGGTGTTTGGTAATTGCTTTGTCCGGGAAAATGAGCGTCCACATTTTACCTTTCTTTTTAATGAATCTAGACAAAGTAACACGGGCTGCTTCAATTTGACGGGCAGTAATCCATTTCGGTTCAAGGGCTTTTAAGCCGAATTCACCGAAAGATACTTCTGTGCCCCTCTTTGCTTTTCCTTTGATGCGAGGAGCACTGTGCGGTTTTCTGTATTTAACTCTTTTAGGCATTAACATAGTTATTTCTCCTCACTCTTTGCTTCCGCTTTTACTTCGGCTTTTGCTTCTTTGGAAGCTGTCTTTTTAGCCGTTTTTTTAGCAGTTGTTTTTTTGGCTGTCGTTTTCTTGGCAGTTGTTTTTGTCGTTTTTGTTGCTTTTTCTTTAGTTGCTTTTACTGCTTTTTCTTCCTTAGCTGCTTCAGTTTTAACTTCTGCTTTTACTGTTGCTTTTACTTCTTTTACTGCTTTGGCATCAACTTTTACCGGAGCAACTGCTGCTTTGGCTTTTGGGGCCTCTTTTTTAAGCGGAGTAACCTTTTCTTTCACGCCTTCTGGGGCGGTGGTTTCCTGCATTTCTCTGTGTTTTCTAAGTTCGTTTAAAATCTCACGCGGAGATTTCGCAAAGTGGGTTTTCTTGAAAATCCACACTTTTATGCCGATTTTACCACTGACTGTATTGGCTTCATAAGTACCATAATCAATATCTGCACAGAGAGTATGCAAAGGTACGCGGCCTTCACGTTTCCATTCAGTACGGGCAATTTCTGCACCGCCTAAACGGCCGCCGCACATAATCTTGATACCGAGTGCTTTGCCTGCAAGGGCCTTTTCAATTGCCTTCTTCATTGCAGCGCCGTAGTGGGCACGTTTTTCAATTTGAAAAGCGATTGATTGCGCCACTAATCTGGCATCGGTTTCAGGATTTTTAATTTCAATAACATTGATGAAAGTTTTGCTTCCTGTCAATTTTTCAAGGTCTTTCCTCAAGGCTTCAATATCAGCACCTTTTTTGCCGATAACTACACCCGGGCGGGCTGTGTGAATATTTACCCTTAAGAAAGAACCGGCCCTTTCAATACTTACAGCGCTTACTGCTGCGAGTAAAAAGCGGCTCTCAACAATTTGCCTGATTTGGAAATCTTCCATAAGTAAAGCAGGCATATTTTTAGGGGCAAACCATCTGCTTTGCCAGTCCTGTGTATAACCAAGGCGTAAACCTTTGGGGTGTATTTTATGTCCCATTATTTATGCCCTCCTTTAACATCACTTACCGTAACGGTTAAGTGACAGACATTCCTCTTATAAGGCATAGCCCTGCCTTGCGGACCGGGTTGTATTCTTTTGAGGTTTTTCATAGGGCCCATATTGGAATAGGCCTCTTTGATGTAAATTTTAGTTAAATCAAGTTTATTACCTAATTTAACTTGAAGGTTTGCAGCAGCAGAGTTAATGGTTTTTTGAACCATATCGCTACAACGAAGGCCGCTGAAAGGAATAATTCCCTGAGATGCCTTTACACTTTTACCGCGTACTAGGTCTAACAATAAACCAACCTTTCTGCTACCATACCTTTGAAATTTTGCTTTGCTAGTTGCTTCCATTTGTCAAAACTCCTATTTCAAGGCCTTGGACTCTTTAGTCATGCCGCCATGGCCTTTAAACATACGGGTGAAAGCAAATTCACCGAGTTTATGGCCAATCATCCTTTCTGTTACATAAACAGGCAAGAATTTATGCCCGTTGTGTACCAAGAAAGTATGCCCGACAAACGCAGGAACTATCGTGCAAGCGCGGGCCCAGGTTTTAATGCTTTTTTTGTCATTAACACCTTGTGCTTCCACTGCTTTTAATAAGTTTTGGTCTACATAAGGACCTTTCTTTGTGCTTCTTGACATAATTATTTCGCTCCTGAAGTATTGCTGCGTCTATCTTTGACAATCATCCAATCCCAGGTTTTTGCCGGGCGGGTCTTTAAGCCCCTTGTCATTTGATTCCAAGGAGAACGCGGTATATTGCCGCCTTTACTGTGGCCTCTACCGCCACCCATTGGGTGATCTACAGCGTTCATTGCGTTACCGCGAACTGTCGGTTTGATACCGCGATGTCTGTTCCTGCCGGCATTACCTATCACAACATCTTTATGTTCTAAGTTGCCGACTTGGCCTATAGTTGCACAGCAGTTTTCCGGAATAAGTCTGATTTCACCGGACGGCATTTTGACATGAGCATAACCGCCGTCGCGTGCCATAAGTTGTGCTTGGGCACCGGCGGTTCTGACTAACTGTGCGCCTTTTCCTTCTTTAAGCTCTAAAGCATGGATAAAAGTACCTTCAGGAATATTTTTCAAAGGAAGGCAGTTACCCACTTTAATATCTGCATTCGGGCCGGACATTACGACATCACCGACTTTTAAGCCAAGGGCGTGAAGCATGTATTGCTTATCGCCGTCGGCATATTTTAAAAGGCAGATTCTGGCAGATCTGTTCGGATCATATTCAATTGAAACGACCGTTGCAGGAACGCCGTGTTTTGCTCTTTTAAAATCAATTTTTCTATAGGCTTGTTTATGACCGCCGCCAATGTGGCGAACCATAATCATACCTGTATTGTTTCTACCGCCGCTTTTTCTAAGGCCTTTGGTAAGTTTCTTTAAAGGTTTCTTACTTGTGATCTCAGAAAAGTCAGCAACCGTGATAGTTCTCCTGGAAGGAGTATACGGTTTGAATGTTTTTATAGGCATATTAGTAATTCTCCTTATTACTTAGAAACTGCTTCCGCAGTATCTATTTTATCGCCTTTTTTCAATGTGACGAAGGCCTTTTTTAAATCCGGCCTTTTACCTTCAAAACGTCCCATTCTTTTGACTTTACCGCGAAGAACAGAGGTTGTAACCCTTTCAACTGTTACTTTGAAAATGGTTTCCACTGCTTCGGCAATTTCATGTTTATTGGCGTTTTTGGCAACCAAAAACACGTATTTATTATCTGTATCTCTTAAAACTAAACTCTTTTCTGTTAAGAGAGGTTTCTTTAAAATATCATATACTCTTGACATATTATTCTCCCTTATTTAGCTAATTTCTCAATGGCTTCTTTAGTGAAAATGACTTTTGTAGAATTTAAAACCACATAAGCATTTAAGTCAGTCGGAACCATTTTGTTTAAGCCGGCGATATTGCGGCTTGCTAAATCAAGTTTAGCGTCTTTAGAAGTAACGAGCAAAGGTTTTTTGCCTGCTTCTAAAGTTTTCAATACTTCTGCTACTGCTTTTGTTTTGGCTTCTTTTAAATCAAATTTTTCCAAAACTAAAACATTATCGGAAGTATATTTTGAGGTCAACGCTTGTGCTAAAGCAAGTCTGCGTTTAGCAGCAGGAAGGTCAATCCTAAAAGAGCGTGGGGTAGGCCCAAAGGCTACACCGCCATGTCTCCAGATAGGTGAACGCATAGAGCCATGACGTGCACGCCCTGTCCCTTTTTGTTTCCAAGGTTTTTTACCTGTACCGGAAACTTCCGCGCGGGTTTTAACATCTGCTGTACCTGAGCGTTGATTAGATAAAAAAGCGGTGATGACTTCGTGCAAGAAAGTCGGGTTCGGTTTAACACCAAATAAAGTTTCCGGCAAATTTATTTTGCCTACTTCTTGGCCTTTTGTATTTAAAAGTTTCGTTTCCATAATTACCGCCTATTTCTTTTTGGCAGCCGCTTGGGCAGCTTTAATGTTGGCTGCTTTAGAAGCAGACAATTTTTGCTGTTGTGCAACTGTCACATGTTTCTTAAATTTTGAGGTTTCCAAGACAGATACAATCGTACCCTTTGCACCAGGGACGGACCCTTTTAAGAAAATAAGATTATTTTTGGGGTCAACTTTAACAACTTCTATCTTTGAAACTGTAGTTGTGGTAAAGCCATAATGACCGGCCATTCTTTGACCTGATAAAACTTTACCTAAAGAACGTCTTGAAGCAAGACCGCCCGGTGCTCTTTCTCTATCTGAAGCACCGTGGGATGCAGGCTGGCCTGCAAAGCCGTGCCTTTTCATAGCACCGGCAAAACCGCGGCCCTTAATTTTACCTTGGACGTCTACATAATCGCCTTCTTTAAAGATAGCGCCTAAATCAATAATTTGACCGACTTCAAAACCTGCAATATCGTTAACTCTGCATTCTTTAATATGTTTAACCGGTTCTACACCGAGTTTTTTGAAGTTACCCAAGTCGGGCTTATTTAATTTGCTTTCTTTAACTGTACCGAAACCTAAAGCAACGGCTTTGTAACCGTCTTTTTCTTCGGTTCTGACTCTTACAACTTTACACGGCCCCGCTTTTACGACGGAAACGGCATTTAAATTGCCTTTTTCGTCAAATAATTGCGTCATACCTAATTTTTCGCCTAACACGAAACGCAAGGTTGCAGGGGCTGTTTTAACGGCTGCCTTCGGGGCTTCTTGCACCGGGGCAGTTTGGTTATTTTCCTGTTCTGACATTTATTATTCCTTATTGTATGGCTGCATCATAAAATTTACTTTTGCAAACTTTACTGCATCACCTTAATTTTTACTGACGCAGAGTTCCACTGTTTTCTGCGCCTGCCTTAAAGGCACTAACTAAAAGCAATTAATTGCTTTTTATTGCCACATCAACACCGGCTGGAAGATCTAATTTCATTAACTCATCAACGGTTTTTGGTGTGGGGCTCTTAAGATCAATCAAGCGTTTATGAATGCGCATTTCAAACTGCTCTCTGGATTTTTTATCAGTATGCGGTGAACGAAGCACCGTATATTTTCTGATTTTTACAGGGAGTAATACAGGCCCGGCAACAATGGCACCTGTTTTTTTAGCAGTTTCTACGATTCTGGTAACAGAGTTGTCTAACATTCTGTAATCATAAGAGCGAAGTTTAATGCGGATCTTTTCTTGACCGCTTAACTTTGCTGTTTTTTTGGTTTGTTTTTCTGCCATAAATTTCCTTTCAAAAAATCTTTTTCTGCTTTAATTTTACCGTCGTAACTTAACGCGGTAAAAGCACCCAGCCCACACTATCTCTGTGAGGACTGCTTGCCGCAAACACTTCCACTTAGTACAATAAAAATTATACCAAATTTAGAAGACCTTTGCCCCCAGTATCAAACTGACTTAGGAACTTAGATATTAAAATTATAGCAAAAAATAATCTATTGTGTCAAATAAAATCAATAGTTTGTACTTTTTATTTTTAGCCGGCAGAAAATAGTAACTGTAAATTACCTATTTAGCATCGTTGTAGTAGCTTTTATAGTACCCATACTCATCATAAGGCGTACCAGATTGATGACAATCATTTATTACACAACCAACAACCTTAATATTGGCTTGTTTCATACGTTCTAAAGCAAATTTAGCACTTTTAACTGAAGTCTTACCTTGCCTGACTGTAAATATTGTCTTATCTACAATCTGCCCCCAAAGGAAAGCATCGGCAACGGGCAAAGATGCGGGGCAGTCAATTAAAACTAAATCATAAGAACTGATTAAATTTTCAATAAATTCTTTCAAAATAGACGTGCTTAAAAGTTCCGAAGAATTTGCAGGGCGCGCACCGGACGTTAAAACGAATAGGTCTTTAACATCTGTCTTTTGAATATTCTTTTTTGCACCTTCCAAAGTTTGGTCCTCAGTCCATAAAGAACTTAAACCCTTTTCATTTGAGAGTTTGAAAATCCTATGCAAACGGCCTCTTCTTAAATCACCGTCAATTAATAAAACTTTTTTACCTACCTGTGCGAATGCGGTAGCTAAAGAAGAAGATAAGAAAGATTTTCCTTCTCCTTGTAAAGAACTTGTTATAAGCAAACTTTTTAATTTACCGGCATTAAGCGAGAAACTGAGCATAGTACGAATATTTCTGATATTTTCAGCAGTCAAAACATTACCTTCTTTAAGCATTATGCGGTAATCTTCAAAACCTTTTCTTTGTTTTTCGTGCGGAACGAAACCTAGCAAAGGTAATTTCAAAATATCCTCAATCTCTTTAGAGGACTTTATTGTCTGATTCAAAAACTCCGCCAACAAACTAAAAATTACACCTAAAATTAAACCCGCTGCTAAGCCGATTGCAATATTTATCAATTTACGGGGCATATAGGGCTTTTCAGGAATAATGGCTTCATCAATAATTCTAACATTGTTTGCTGAAAATTGTCCTGATAAATCAATCTTAATACTTTGTAACAAACGCTTTGTTTCTCTATCAATAATTTGTTGTATGGAAGCAAGTTGTTTTTTAAGTGAAATAACTTCAGGGTGTTGGTCCGTGTATTTGCCTAATAAACGTGAAAGTTCACTTGATTTTGTAAGTTCTTGATTTTTTAAGCCCTTAATAAAATCACTGTTAACAACTTGCGGTAAAGAATTTAAAAGTTCTTGCTGTTCCGGGCTTTGCTCGGTACTTTCTAAAGCGGTTATTACTTCCCCCGCCATGGAAAGACGATTCTTGATGTTTTGTTCTGCAAAAGACTTTGCTAAATAATTTGTAATTTTTGTTGAAAGCCGGTTATCATAAGAAGTTACTGTGATTTCCACTAAACGCGAACGTGTTATCGGGGATACAGTTAAACTTTTTTTAAGAGTTTTCCACCCTGTTGAAAATTCAGGTACTTCCGCTAAATTTAAATCTTTGTAAACTTTCTCAAGTAAGGTTTTTGATTCTAAAAGTTTATATTGTGTTCTGTAATAGTCTTCATCACTGGTCCAAGAACCAAAGGAAATCTGTTCTATACGGCCGGAATTTTCCCTATCAATCATCATCAATACTGTTGATTTATAGCGCGGCTGAATTAGTACATTTGCCAAAATTGCCCCAATTAAACCCAAAAACACCATAAAAACAATTAAGCGCCAATGCTTTAAAAGGGCTTGGAAATAAAAGGAAAAATCAATATTTTCTTCTTGCTGTATCTCGTTCATAAACACCTAAAATAAACTTTGTGGCACAAAAACAACATCCGCCGGTTTTAGTGGGACATCATATTGTTTATTCCCTTCTTTGGTAATTTGCGAAACATCTACTTCTATTGATCTTTGTACCCCGTTTTCCATACGCAGAATTTTTACTTTTGAAATTGCTGCCACATCAGTAAAACCTCCGGCAGAGGTTATGGCTTCAAGCAAGGTCATTGTTTTTTCCGGTGTAATTGATATGGAAGACGGTTTTTTTACTTGCCCCAAAACATAAACAGTTTTATTCGCATATTCTTTTATTAAAAATGAAACGGACGGTGTTTTGAGGTAAGATTGCAAAGCCCTTTCAAGTTTATTTTCTGCTTCGCTAACTGTCAATCCTGCAATTTTGACATTCCCAATCAAAGGAAAAGTTATAGAACCATTAGTGGAAATCCTTAAGGTTCTTTCCATATCATTCTCTTTATAAACCTTTATTTCCACCAAATCACCCGCTTGAAGAAGATAATCTTGTGAACTTTTTAAATTTCTTATTTCTTTTGCAATTTCTTGACTGGAAATAATATTATTGTTTTGCTTGACGGAGTTTTTTCCGATGCATCCTGCAAAAAACAATGAAATAACAACAATTATTAGTAGTTTTCCTTTACCTGACATACTTAAATTATACTAAATTATTTAGTTAAAAGGAAAAATCTGGAAAGAGTTATATCCTTTGGATATTGCTTCAAATAAAACGCTGCTATACGGTGAATATCTTCTTTAATTTCTTGACGTTCTTCTTCTGTTGTATTTTCGCTTTTTAACATTTTGTATTTTCCGTTCAGCGCATGTTTAATGTAAATCGGAGATGGATAATAATGCACGCTCCTACTTAATTCTTGTGCTTGAATTCTGGGGGCAAATTGTTTTACAAAAATAAAATTGCGCCAAGCCCGCACATATTGGAAATTATACATAAGCAAGACACCAGCAAGAAAAAATAAAATTATTTTGACAGCCAAAGGTATACACACTTTCGTCACTTTTGAATTAAAAGAAACCGAACTTACAAAAGCCAATAAGAAAAAGAATAATATAGCACAAGCCGGTAAATGAAAAGGAAAATCAACCAAACCGGTAAAACAAAATCCGGATAAAGCCGCACATACAATAAATAACCTTAATTGTTTTTTTGTTTCCAAACCTTTAAAATTTTGTACTATTCTAAAAATTATCAGTCCGATAAAGCCAAAAATTATTACCCCTGCAACATACCCAAAACTTAACAATAATTCAAGCCAATCATTATGTAAATAACGGGGGAATGTTTTTAGCGCAAAAGGTATATAAGCATCAATTGCAGCACTAAAAGCATCAAAACCAACACCGGTAAAAGGGAAATCTTCTAACATATCTAAAGCAGTTTTATAAAGTGTTAACCTTGCAGTATCAGACCCTGTCCAAAAATCCCTAAGGCCAAGGGCTGTGCTGTGTGTAATTATAAAATGAATTAGAATCATAAATATTAAAGCAGAAACAGTTAAATAAAGTATCTTCTTTTTCGTGTTCCTAAACAAATGAAGAAAACACAACACACATAAAACAAACAAACCTAAAACAAGAGCAATTACACCTCCGCGTGAATGTGCAAAAAATATACTTATAAACAAAATCACACTACAAATACATGCCCAAATATTTCTATTAGGCCACCGTTCATTTTTAGTTAAAATAAAACGCGGTAACCAAACAAGTAAAGATATAAAAAATGCCGTCATTACAAATTGAGCCCCGTGATTCCTGCTTGTGAAAGGGCCAAAAGCAGAACTGATTTTAATATCCGTAAAAAATTCTATAAACTCCGTCCTGAAACTTATACTTACCAAAGCCGTTATTACGGCATTTATAGTTATTATAACTGCAAGAGCCTTAATTTCTTTGCTTCGCTGTAACACTTGGGTTAATGCGAAATATAGCATAGCCAAAGAAAATAATAAAGATAAACCTTCCAAGGAATAATATTTGCATAAAGTAAATGGGAAATAGGCGGGTTTTTGTAAAAAATTATGTTGATTTAAAAGTTGTAAAAAAGCAAGAAATATTATTATAACAAGTAAAGATATAATTGCCTTTGACACTGAAGTTAAAACAAATTCCCGCCTTTTAAACAAGATAAAAAAAGCAAAGCACAAGCAAGACAAATTGAAAGTAAAAAGCCCCCACGGTTCGCTTCCCCCAAAAGCAAGCGGCGTAAGCAAAGTAAGAAAGGCAAAAAATAAATAATAGCCATACTTCATAGATTTATTTTATAAAATTTAGTATTACTTTTGTTTGATTTTTGAAAGATAAGCAAACTTTTAATTCTAAGGAAAGTATTTTTTGTCAAATATCTCTAAATTTGGTAAAATAAATTGTTGAGTTTATTTGCTGGGGTGCTGGAACTGGTATACAGGATAGTCTCAAAAACTATTGCCCACACGGGCTTAGGGGTTCGAGTCCCCTCCCCAGTAAAAAATATAAACCTGCCTTTTGGCAGGTTTTTATTTTTTCTGTGGAAAGCAAGCAAACTGCTTTGCTTGCGTGGGGACGAGAAGGCCGGAGCCATATGCGAGTTTGAGTTTATGCAAAGCATAAACGAAAGGCGAGCATGGCGAGGCGGGGTCGCGAGCGGCGAGGGTCACCGAGCCGACTTGTGACCGAGTCCCTTTTGGCAGGTTTTTATTTTTTCTGTGGGAAGCAAGCAAACTGTGATGGCACAGCTCCCCTCTTCTTTACTCACGCAAAAATAAACAAAAAAGAACCAATAAAACTTTCGCTTGGCTAAATATTATAAAAATGCTATTCTTTATACTATAATTGTGTGGGGAGATCAAAATGCAAAACGAAAAAACAAATTCTTTACTTGAAAAATATGCACCTGTTAACAATATTTGCTTAATGATTCTTGCAGCGACAGCCATAACCGCAATGCTTGTTTATGCAAAAGTAGTATTATTACCTTTTATGCTTGCTGTATTTATTTCAATGGTATCAAACACTATCGCAAATTGGTTAAATAAGAAGTTAAAGTTATCAAAAGCGTTGGCGCTTGGGGTAACCTTGATGGTGTTTATTGGTTTTATATTTGTTTCCGTTTTATTTATTTCTAATTCCATAGAAAGTTTTATTAGCAGTGCTGATATTTATTCAAAAAAATTAACAGATGTTCTTGATTGGTCCCTTACCTATTTACAAAAAATCGGTATCAAAGCAGATGAAGCCCTTTTACTTGAATATGCGCGCGAAATACCTGTAATGAATATGATTCAAAAGATGGGCAGTAATATTTTTTCTTTATTTTCAAATGCTTTTTTGGTGGCTTTGTTTTTAGTGTTTATGTTTTTGGGCAGAGGCCAAAACGGAAGTCCTTTTATATCGGCGGTAGAAAAAAATATTTCTTACTACTTAATTGTTAAAATTGGTATTTCAGTACTTGCAGCGGTTTGTGTTTGGTTTGTTTTATATGTACTCAATACGGAACTTGCTTCAATGTTTGCTTTACTTACTTTTTTGCTAAACTTTATCCCGAATATCGGCCCTAGTATCGCAACCGTTTTACCTTTGCCGGTATTATTTTTACAGTATGGTTTTGATTGGCATTTACTTCTTGCCTTAATTTTGATGTTTGTAATTCACTTTATAGTCGGAAATATTTTGGAAACAAAATGGCTTGGCAAAAGTATGGATTTAAACCCGATTGTCGTTATCGGAAGTTTAATTTTCTGGGCTTTGGTTTGGGGTGTTATGGGGGCCTTGCTTGCAGTACCGCTAACGGTAATTCTAAAAATGATTTTGGAGAAATCTGAAAACACCAAACCGCTTTCAGATTTTATGTCCGGCAAGAAAAAAGTTAAATAGTTTCTATAAAAAACTTTTCCTTAAATTAATTATATTTTTTGACCATTAGGATTATTGTTTCATTTCCTCGTCGTGGGGTTAAATTACCCCTTGACAACGTTTTTTTTTTTTTTTCTACAATATTAATATAGCTAAATTAAAAATGCTGTAAAAATAAAATATGGAGAATTAAATATATGAATAAAAAAGGTTTTACTTTACTTGAACTTTTAGTTGTAGTTTTAATTATCGGTATACTTGCAGCTATTGCTTTACCGCAATATAAAAAGGCAGTATTAAAAAGCAAATTTGCCACAATTAAAGATAAAACCCGTGCAATTTATGAGGCCGAACAAAGATATTATTTAGTAAATGATAGATATACAACAAATTGGAATGACCTTGATATAAAAGTTAATAACAATAATTGTACTATTAATGCTCCATACAGTTATATTTTATGTTCATTAACAGATAAACAAAACAAAGTTATATTACAATACTTAGTTATACCACAAACACAACAAAGAAGATGTGATGCTTGGCCCGGAGACAGAAATTCTTTAACAAATCAAATATGTCAAATAGAAACAGGGAAAAATACACCATATCAACAATGTGGTACCTATTGTATGTATTATTACTAACCTACAAAAAACTTTTTCCGGTTAAAGTTTTTATAATAATTTTATAAGTGCCTTTCTTTTATTCCCCTCACCCTTTGCCGTTTTATTTTTGCTTTGCAAAAATAATAAAGGGCGGAGGGTGGATTGCACGGTTGTATCGTGCAAGACGAGTGGGGGTTATTTAAATACAATAAATTTCCGTCCCTTTTGTTTACTAATAAGGTACCCCCCTCTTGCCCTACGGGCTTTCTCCCGCCCATTTTTTACATAGATAACGAACGTAAAAAATGGGTGGCGACAATAAAGGAATAACTCTTAAAAATATTATTAACTTATAAAAAACTTTTTCCGGTTAATGTCGGCGGAATTTTGAGCCAAGTTGCCGCACTTTGGCCAAGGTCGGCATAAGTATCACGCCCACCGATAAATTCCGCCTTTATATTTTTTCCAAAAGCAATTACGGGTACATTTTCGCGGGTATGGTCTGAACCTTTAAAAGTCGGGTCGCAACCGTGGTCTGCAGTAATAAAAACGACATCGTCATTTTGTAAAATTCCTGCAAGTTCAGGTAAACGGCTATCAAAATATTCAAGACCTTGCGCATAACCTTTTGTGTCGCGCCTATGGCCCCAAACCATATCAAAATCAACAAAATTTGTAAAAACAATGCTGCCGTCCGGCGCAGTTTTAACTTGCTCTAAAGTTGTATTAAAAAGTTCTTCAAGGCCGCTTGCTTTAACCGCTTTTGTTATGCCCTGATTTGCAAAAATATCAGCAATTTTGCCGATAGAAATTACTTGCCGCCCATTATCTTTTGCGTTGTCAAGTAAAGTTTTATTTGGCGGTTTAACGGAATAATCATGCCTGTTTTTTGTGCGCACAAAACCGCCTTTGCCGTCGTCTTCAAAGGGACGTGCAATAACGCGTGCGATATTATAAGGTTTTAAATGTTTGAAAGTAATTTCGCAAAGTTTATAAAGGCGGTCAAGGCCAAAATGTTTTTCATGTGCGGCAATTTGAAAAACGCTGTCTGCCGAAGTATAACAAATAGGTTTCCCTGTTTTTATATGCTCCGCGCCAAGTTCATTTATTATGACAGTCCCCGATGCCGCTTTATTGCCCAAAATGCCGGGGAGATTTGCCTCTTTACAAATTGCATCAATTAAATCTTTTGGAAAAGACGGATAATTTGGAGGAAAGTAACCCCAATCAAATAAGACGGGTACACCTGCCATTTCCCAATGGCCTGAAGAAGTATCTTTGCCTTTACTGACTTCACGCATAAAACCATATTTTGACGGTAAATTTATTTTTGCCTCAGTCATTTTGCCGGCAGGGATTTCCTCACCGCAACTTGCTTGCCCTGCTTTAAGCAGACCAAGTGCGGCCATATTCGGCACATTTAAACCGCCGTTTTTTTGTACGATATGCAAGAGTGTATTTGCACCCTCGTCGCCGAACGCGGCAGCGTCTTTAGCACCGCCTACGCCGAAACTATCTAACATTAAGATTACTACTCTACCCATAAACAACCCCCTTATTTACATCATTACAAATTATATTATCGTGTGCGCTCAAACGCTTGCATATTTAAGTGCTTTTTAATTTTTCTTTTTCTAGAGTACCGCAAACTCGCTACGCTCGTTTTACTTCTTGGTACACGTCGTCAAAGATAAAATTAAAAATCATCTTAAATCTGCTGCGCGGCGCAAAAACATTATCACACGCTATAACTTAAAAACCCAAAATACTCATCACTTCTTTTTAAGTTTTCCGCTTTTTAATTTTTTAACTTTCAAAAGTAATAAAGCCTCTTTGATTTCTTGGTCCGCCTGCTCTAAATCAATAGTTTTATCGCTTTGCATACGCGCGGATTTTGCTTTTTCAAGTTGCTGGCGGGCAGTTTCCTCGTCAATTTCATCTTGCAAAACTGCGCCTTCGGCAAAAACGCTGACATTATTATGTGTAATTTCAGCAATACCGCCAAGAACCGCAAAAGTTTCAGTTTCTTCCCCGATTTTATAGCGCAAAACGCCGTATTTTAAAGTCGCAATATATTCCGTATGCCCTGGTAAAATACCAAGCTCACCTTTGCTGGCAGGAAGGACAACAAAATCAACTTCCTTATCTAACACAGGCTTTTGCGGTGTAATAATTTGCAAACGGATTTTTGACATTTATACTTCCTTTGCTTTTAACTTTTCATAATTTGCAAGCACATCTTCAATGCCGCCGCAGTTGAAAAATGCCTGCTCGGGTATATAATCATATTTGCCGGCCAAAATATCTTTAAAGCCTGTAATCGTATCTTTAATCTTTACATATTTGCCGGGTACGCCGGTAAACTTTTCCGCCACAAAGAAAGGCTGCGATAAAAACTTTTGAATTTTACGCGCACGTGCAACGGTGATTTTATCTTCATCGGAAAGTTCATCCATACCCAAGATTGCGATAATATCTTGCAAGTCTTTATACTTTTGCAAAATTTTGCGGACTGCTTGTGCAGTATCATAATGCTCTTGGCCTATTAGGCGCGCATCCAAAATGCGCGAGGTGGAATCAAGCGGGTCCACCGCCGGGTAAATCCCCAAACTTGCAAGCTGCCTTGAAAGAACTGTCGTTGCGTCAAGGTGCGTGAAAGTGGAAGCAACGCCGGGGTCCGTTAAGTCATCGGCAGGAACATAAACCGCTTGTATTGATGTAATTGAACCGCGTTTTGTTGAGGTTATGCGTTCCTGCAAAGCGCCGATTTCCGTATTAAGTGTTGGCTGATAACCGACGGCAGAAGGCATACGTCCAAGCAAGGCGGAAACTTCGGAATTTGCCAAAACGAACCTAAAAATATTATCAAGGAAAATTAAAACATCCTGCCCTTTTTTATCCCTAAAATATTCCGCTTGTGTTAAAGCGGTTAAGGCGACTTTTGCCCTTGCACCCGGTGGCTCATTCATTTGCCCATAGACCAAGACGGTTTTATCTAACACCGTGGAACCGTCGGAAAGTTTACTTTCCTGCATTTCAAGCCATAAATCATTACCTTCGCGGCTACGTTCCCCAACCCCACCGAAAACCGAACTGCCGTTATGTTGGCGTGCAACGTTATTAATAAGTTCCATAATAACAACAGTTTTACCGACTCCGGCACCGCCGAATAAACCGACTTTACCGCCTTTCATGTACGGGGCAATTAAATCAATAACTTTAATACCTGTTTCAAAAATTTCAGGGGTAGTTCTTTGTTCCTCTAAAGGGGGAGGAGGGGTATGAATAGAAGCATATTCTTTAGTTTCAATCGGTCCTCTATGGTCTTGCGGCTGTCCCAAAACATTCATCAAACGGCCAAGGCACGCTTCACCGACAGGTACTTTTAAAGGGGCGCCGGTATCAATAACTTCAGCACCGCGGGCTAGACCGTCGGTGGAAGAAAGCGCAACAGCGCGGACAATATTGTCCCCTAACTGTGATGCGACTTCGGCAACTAAAGTTTTTCCGCTTGGGAATTTTATTTCCAAAGCATTTTCTATGGCAGGCAAGACGTCATTAAATTTAACATCTATCACTGCCCCGATTATTTGAACTACTGTACCTTTATTCATAAGCAACCTCTAATTATTTAAAGCATTAGCACCGCCGACTATTTCATTTATTTCATTAGTTATACCTTCTTGGCGCACTTTGTTTAATTTGACACTTAAATTATCTGCAATTTCTTGAGCATTGTTTGCGGCAGACTCCATCGCATTCATACGTGCCGCGAGTTCCGCTGCCTGCGACTCCAAAAGAAACCTGTAGATATTTGCCCCGATATAGCGCGGAAGTAAAGTAATAAGAACTTCCATAATACCGGGTTCAAAAATAAAATTTTGCAAATCATCTTCGCCTTCAATCTCCTCAAAATTAAAAGGCAGAAAAGTTTTATTTACAAGTTCTTGTGAAGCGACAGATTTAAAATTATTATAAATCAAATCTACTTTTGAAAGGTTTTCTTGTACTGTACATTGTTCCAATTTTTCCTTTATAAGCGAAGCATGTACATAAGAAATATGAGGGAAAACATTTATAAGTTCACATACAATATGCAGGTTCGGCATTTTTATGCGGCGCACAAAATCTGCCCCTTTTTTGCCGACAATAAAAATATATTTTTCTTTATCTTTGTTTTCCCTAATCCATTTAAGTGTTTCACGCAAAGTAACGGCATTGAAAGCACCGCAAAGACCTTTATCACCGGTAATTAAAATTAAACCGACTTTGTTTTTATCACCCGAACTGTCATCAAAATATCTGTAATATTTACTCAGTCTGAAAGGATTTTTTTCGTCTTGAATATCTTTACGCAAATTATCAATTAAGGAAGCCATTTTCTGTGCAAAGGGCCTGCCGTTAAGCATAGTTTGCTGGGCAGACCTTATGCGCGCAGATGAGACCATCTTCATCGTAAGCATCATTTGCTTAGTAGAATTTATGGCCTTAATTTGTTGTTTGATATCGCGTAAACTTTCCATTTACTTTTTTTGCGCCTCTAAATATTTCACATAATCGGCTATACCTGTTTCCAAAGTATAATCAGGGGTATAACCGAGTTTTTCAGTAGTCAAAGAAATATCTGCCTGGGTTTTAAGTTGATAAAAAGCACTGTAAGGATTATCAATATATTCGGGTGCTAAATTTAAATTAAGTTCCTTATTTAGGCAGGCAACCATATCATTAAAGTTACGTGCTATTCCTGTTCCTGCATTATAAACACCGCTTTCTTTGCCGTTATTCAATGCACACATATTTGCTTTAACGATATCTTTAATATACACAAAGTCGCGTTCTTGTTCCCCCATCTTAAAAATACGCGGACGGTGCCCCATTTTCATTTGATTATAAAGATGGAAAACCATACTTGCCGTTACACCTGATTTATATGTTTCCCCCGGCCCGTAAACATTAAAGTAGCGAAGGCCGATAATTTTCATATCATGGTTTTCTTCGGCAAAATTGCGGGCGACATTATCCATAATCGCTTTTGAAAAACCATAAACATTTTCCGGTGTCGGCATTTGTGTAACCTTCATCGGGCAAGGGCTGTTACCGTAAGTTGCGGCAGAAGATGCATAAATAACTTTTTTAATTTCATGCTCGGCAGCATAATACAAAATATTTTTAAATGCCTCAACATTGATTTCCATCATCTTTTTTTGGTCGTGAACATTTGTATCTGTTATAGCAGCTTCATGGAAAATGGCATCATAATAATCGTCAATAGGCAATTCTTCAAAAATATTGGCTGCTACTACATCACCTTTGAAACCAATTAAGTTTTTAAAACTTGAAGTAGAAAAATCGTCAATAATAGTAACTTCATGCCCTTGATTTTGAAGTTCAAAGGCGATATTGCTTCCTACAAAACCGGCACCGCCGGTTACTAAAAATTTCTTTTTATTTTGCATTGTTACTCTCCTTAAAAATAGGTTTAAAGGCTTCTATTGCCTTCTTTAATTTTTCTTCCGTACCTTCTTCAATAAGGCCGGCTTTTGTGATTTCGTCAATAATGTCCTTATTATTCGCTTTAATATAAGCCAAAAGTTTATTTTGGAAAGGTAAAACATCAGCAACTTCAATACCATCCATATAACCCTTTGTTCCTGCATATAAAGAAATTACTTGTTCCCATACTTGCATCGGGCTGTACTGCGGTTGTTTTAAAAGTTCGCGTAAACGTTGACCGCGCGAAAGTTGTGCCTGTGATTCTTTATCAAGTTCAGAACCAAACTGTGCAAAACTTTCAAGTTCCTGATATTGCGCAAGGTCAATCCTTAAAGTGCCTGCTACTTTGCGCATTGATTTTTTCTGAGCACTACCGCCCACACGTGAAACTGATAAACCGACATCTACCGCCGGTTTTATACCGGAGCGGAAAAGGCGCGTATCCAAATAAATTTGACCATCCGTAATTGAAATAACATTTGTAGGAATATAAGCGGAAATATCATTAGCCTGTGTTTCAATAATCGGGAGTGCGGTTAAAGAACCGCCGCCGTTTTCTTTGCTTAATTTACAAGCACGTTCAAGCAGACGGGAGTGTAGATAAAAAACATCACCGGGGTATGCTTCACGGCCTGGAGGACGTCTTAAAAGTAAGGACATTTGCCTGTATGCTTGTGCATGTTTTGAAAGGTCATCATAAATAATCAAAACATCTTTACCTTTCCACATAAAATATTCACCCATCGCGCAGCCTGCATAAGGGGCAGCGTAAAGTAAAGAAGCAGGATCAGAAGCGCTTGCGGAAACAACTATTGTATATTCCATAGCACCTGCATCTTCCAAGGTTTTGACTACTTGTGCTATAGTGCTTTGCTTTTGCCCGATAGCAACATATATACAAATTACGCCGCTCTTTTCTTGTTTTTGGTTGATAATAGTATCTATGGCAATTGCGGTTTTACCGGTTTGCCTGTCGCCTATAATAAGTTCGCGCTGACCGCGGCCGATTGGCACCATGGCATCAATAGCTTTAAGCCCTGTTTGTAAAGGTTCTTTAACGGGTTGCCTCTCAACAACACCGGGGGCAATAACTTCCATGGGGCGTGTTTCCGTTGTTTTGATTGCACCGCGGCCGTCAAGAGGTTGGCCTAAAGGATTTACAACACGTCCAAGTAAGGCTTCCCCAACAGGTATAGAAATAACTTCGCCGGTTCTTGTAACGGTATCACCTTCCTTTACTTTTGTGTCATCTCCTAAAAGAACACAGCCGATATTATCATATTCAAGGTTCATTACCATGCCTTGCACACCACCGGGAAAAGCCAAAAGTTCGCCGGCTAAAGCATTGTTTAAGCCATAAATACGGGCAATGCCGTCGCCGACACTAATAACGGTGCCTTCCTCGCCAAGTTTTGCGGCAGGTACAAAATTTGTAATTTTTTCTTTTATTATAGAAGTTATTTCCTCTGGTCTGATCGCCATAATTACTCCGTTAAAACATTTTCTAACTCACGCAAACGTGAGGAAGAAGAATCTTCAATATAAAAATCCCCTACTTTGATTTTTAGGCCAGAAATAAGGCCCTTATCTTCCTTAAAACCGAGGGTAAGTTTTGTTTTAAAATATTTTTCAAGCGCTGTTTGAATTTGCATTCTTGTAGTGTCATCTAAATTAACGGCACTTGTAATTTGCGCCCTTTTAATACCGCGTCTTTCATCAAGCAAAATATTTAATTGTTTAAAAATTTCTTCTGCCAAATTAAAACGCTTTTCTTTAATTAAAACTACCAAAAAGGCCTTTGCAATATTGTCCGGCAAAGACATTTCCATTAAATTTTCTTTGACATTACTGTTTATTGTCGGGTTTGCTAAATAAGCGGAAATATCTTGAAGTTTTTTAAGAGCATCTTCAAAACTTGCCAAATTACGCGCAGCCTCCTCCGTATTTTTTGCTATACGGTCAAAAGCTTTAGCATAACGTTGGGCAAGAATTAAAGTACCTGTTTTCATTTTTTAATCTCGTTTAAAAGTTCTTCCACCATTGCTTTATTTGTTTGTGTATTACTTTCTTTTGCCACAAGTTTTTTAGCGGCAAGCAAAGCGGTATCCACCAATTCTTTTTTAACTTCGGCAATGGCTTTTTGCGTTTCAAGGTTGATTTCCTCTTTAGCGCGGGCAACAATATTTTGCGCTTGATTTTGTGCGTCTTGCAAAATCTGCTCACGTTCTTTTTGGGCTGCTTTTGTAGCTTCTTCAATACGTAAAGCCGCTGCTTTTGAGGAATTTTCCAACTCGCGTTTTAAATTTTCCTCAATTTGTTTTGCTTCGTCTTTCGCATTTTGGGCAGATATAATATCATCTGCAATTTTCTTTTCCCTTGCTTCTATAGCAGTAATTATGGGTTTCCACGCAAATTTAGCAAGCAAAAAAGCAAGCAAAGTAAAATTGACAATGGTCCAAAAAATTAGCCCAAGGTCCGGTTTTAACAGTTCTTCCATATTATAAAATCATGAGTAAGCAGATAACTAAGGCAAAGAAGGTAGCACCTTCAACCAAAGCCGCTGCTATAATCATTGTGATTCTTGCCGTACCGGAAACTTCCGGCTGCCTTGCACTTGCATCCAAAGCGGCTGCGCCGATTTTACCTATACCTAAAGCAGCACCAATAACCGCAAGCGCCGCACCAAGACCTGCACCGATATATTTAAGTTCCATACTATTCTCCTTTAATGTGCTTCAAGCTGTAAAGAGGCAAAAATAACAGTAAGCAAAGTAAAAACATAAGCCTGAATTACAGCAACAAGCAATTCTAAAATACTAACAAAAAGCGTCATAAACATTACGGGGCCCGAAGTCGCAAAACCATAATTTACCCCTCGCGTACCCATAATAAAAATAAATGAAATTAACCCGATTAATATTATATGGCCTGCCGTCATATTTGCAAATAAGCGGACTGCCAAAACAAAAATCCTTATAACTAAACTTAAAACTTCTAAAGGGAACATCAAAGGTATAAGCCACCACGGCACGCCGCCCGGAATAAAAGTTTTTGTAAACCCCCAAAAACCATTGTTTTTAATGCTTTGTCCTACAATTATAAATAAACTGATTAAAGCAAGCCCTGCAGTAACGGAAATATTTGCCGTAACCGTCCTAGCCCAAGGCAGCATACCCAGATAATTTGAAAATAAAATAAAGATAAATAAACTGCAAAAGAAAGGCACAAGTTTACGGCCTTTTTCGTGCAGATTCGGTAAAACCAGGTCATCACGTACAAACATCACAAACATTTCTGCTATTGTTCTTAAACGGCCTGTTCGCTTGCGGGCAGCCAAAATAAAGACAAATAAAATGACAGCACTTACAAGCAACATCATCACAACAAATTGGCTTATGGGGAATTGTATCCCCAAAAAGTTAAAACCATGGTTCAAAATATGATGTTGTAAAATTTCACTAATCACTTCTTTACCTCTTTCGGTGCTTCTAATTTTTTGCTTACCTTTAAGGCAGTATTTATCAATATATAAAGCCCTAAACTAAAACCGCAAAATGCACCTACTAAAGTGAAATAAGGCAAGGTATCCCATTTCTTATCTAAAAAATATCCGGCAAAAAAGCCAACACACATTATCAAGCAAAATTCAAGCCCGAGGCCCGTTATTATAAGGTGGTCTTCCTTCCTCATAGTTACATTGTAACAATTTTAGAGGAAAAATGTAATATATCTTATGTGTTCTTTTTTTACATTACACGCTAGTACGCGCAGAACGTGCTTGCAGCGCGAATACATACACATGCGCTATGGTTTTACACTCGTGGGGCATCGCAGAAAAAATTAAAATTTCCTCAAAAAACTTGCCGAGTGTGGACACTTGGTTTGGCTTTTTTTAACTTATTTTCCGGTTAAGATTCTTTTGAGGTTTAAAATTGTTTCGTCTTTTGGGGATAGTTTTAATATTGCTTTGCAGTCTGATATGGCTTTTTCCATTTCCTTTATTCGCATATAAAAATATAATCTATCAATATAATTGTTGATATTGTTTTTATCTTTGTTTATTGCTTTAGTATAATAAAATTCTGCTTCCCTGTTGAAACCTATTTCTTCGCATATCGTTGCTATATTTTGGCAAGCATAATACCCCTCTAATGTCTTTTTAAAATCTTCAACCGCTTTTTCATATTCCTTAATTTCACAATATAATTTTGCCCTTTCAATATGAAATTCTTTTATATCTGGGTATTTGTCTATCATTTCACTAAATTCTTTTATTCTTTCTTTGATACTATCTGCCATAAATTTGCCCTCACCATTAAAAATTTTTCCAATAAAAAACGGCTGTTAATACTATGGATTGAAGGTCATAGTAAAACAGCCGCATTTTGCCGTTCAAAAGAACGGCAAAATTGACACGACTGTTTTTTAGGCCTTCAATCCTTTTGCTTTTGCAAAAGACAATCCTGTAAAGGATTACCCAAAAAAACATTTAAATCTTTATAGGGTTTTTAACCCTACATTAAAATAAAACTCCTTAACTTATTATAACAAAACTTAATCAAAAATTGTATTAAGCTGCCTTGAAACACGGTAAAAAGTTGCGCATTTCGGCATGTCTTTTAAGCGTTTTGCACCGATATAAGTCATGCAGCTTCTTATACCGCCCAATATACTTAAAACCGTCGGTTCTAAAGGGCCGCGGAGCGGTAAATTGACTTCTTTACCTTCGCTTGCGCGGTAGCGTTTCATGCCACCGTAATGTTCTTCTTGTGCATATTGGGAACTCATACCATAAAACTTTTTATATGTTTTTTCTTCCAATTTTACTTGGTAAGCATTTGGCCCGACAGGTTCAAGTTCATTTGTTTGAAAAGTTTTTGTACACACTACGCCGCCGCTTTCATCATGTCCGGCAAGCATACCGCCGAGCATTATAAAATCTGCACCGGCACAAAAACTTTTACATAAATCACCTGCAACGGTACAACCGCCGTCGGCACAAACCATACCGCCCACGCCGTGTGCGGCGTCCGCGCAGTCAACAACAGTGGAAAATTGAGGCCTGCCTACACCTGTTAATTTACGTGTTGTACAAACTGAACCGGGGCCAATACCAACTTTAACGATATCGGCACCGTTTATAATTAAGTCCTCGCACATATCTCCGGTTACGACATTCCCCGCCATAATCAAACTGTCCGGATAAGCAGAGCGCACACGTTTAATATAACTAAGCAAGTAAGGCGAATAGCCGTTTGCAACATCAATACAAATATTGTTTACAAGTTCTTTTTCCATAATTGCTTGTAATTTTTCAAAATCCTTTTCATTAACTCCGGTAGAAATAAAAATTAAATCATTATTACCGTGTTCCTTTTTGTTTTGTTCAAGAAATTTTATAAGTTCTTCAGTGTCATAATGTTTATGCAAAGCGGTAAATAAATTATTTGCCTGCATAACTTTTGCAATTTCAAAAGTACCTGTGGTTGACATATTTGCAGCGACAATACCTGTAGCATTTATAGTTTTAGGACACCATTTAAAGGTATATTCTCTTATAATATTAACTTCTGAACGCGATGTTAAGGCAGAACGTTTCGGTCTTAGTAAAACATCACAATAATCTAATTGTAAATCATCATAAATACGCATAAACCCTCCAGATAAAAGGCATATATTTAAATTTTATAAAATAATACCCTTTTATGCAAAAAAAAAATTTGCTATCATTATAGGGTATGGACAAAAGTATAGATACCGTAAATGAGTACTTTAAAGAAATAGGGACTATCGTCAAAACAATTGACCGCAAAAAAGAAGCAGCCCTTTGGAAACAATATAAAAAAGGGGACCTTAAAGCCCGCGATGAGCTTTTTAAATTGCATTTGCGCCTTGTTATACCTACGGCACGCCGTTTCTTGCGGCCGGGGTGTGATTTGATGGACCTTATTGAAGAAGGTAACCTTGGTTTACTTCAAGCGATAGAAAAATTTAATTATAAACTTGGGTATCGTTTTTCTACTTATGCCATACATTGGATAGAACAATTTATCCGCCGTTCAGTTGAAGAGCAAAGTTCCAATATAAAAATTCCCCAACATGCTTGGGAAAATTTGCGCCTCTGGGGTAAGACTTTAGACAAATTAAAATTAAGTCTTAACAGAGAACCGACTTTAAATGAAATCGCTGCAGAACTTAAAATATCGGCCAAACAAGTGCACTCTATTTTAAACACCTTGAATGCTGCGTACAGTATTGATTCTTTATCAACCGCTGTTCAAGGGGAAGAAGATAATTTAACCCTTGAAGATACTTTAAGTGATCAAAGTTTGGGTAACCCTGATAATTTGATTCTTGCAAAATCATCAAAAGAAGAAATTAAAAAAATTTTACAAGACCTGCCGGAACGGGACAGGGAAATTTTACTTATGCGTTACGGTATTGATGCAGATACACCTGATACTTTAGCAGATATCTCCAAAAAGTTAAAAATTTCAAGGGAACGCGTAAGACAAATTGAACAACGCGCTGTGCGTAAAGTCCGTCAAAAAGCATTAGAACTCGGCTTAATTGATGAACAAACAAAACAAAGTAAAGCCGTCAAATTTTACAGCGGTATGGAAATAAAAGAAGCAACTGATATTTTAGGCAATAAAATTGCCAAAAGCCCGCTTTCAAAATTGTTAAAGAAAGTAAAAAAAGTCAGTAACCGTACCGCGGCAAAAAAAAGAAGTAAAAAATAAATTTAAAGGAAAACGTATTTATGACAAGAAAACAAGAAGTATTAAACATTATTCGTGCTATACCAGACTATCCCAAACAAGGCATAATTTTCCGAGATATTACCCCTTTGCTTGGCAATACTGAATTATTCAAATTTGTAATTGACGAACTCGCCGAACTTTGCAGGAATCAAGGAATAACAAAAGTTGTGGGGATTGAATCCAGAGGGTTTATTTTCGGTGCACCTTTGGCATACGCTTTAGGAGTCGGCTTTGTACCGGTTAGAAAAAAGGGTAAATTGCCTTATAAAAAAATTGCGGCTTCTTTTACTCTTGAATATGGTACCGATACTATTGAAATGCACGAAGATGCTTTAACGGCAGATGATAAAGTCGTCTTAATTGATGACCTTCTTGCCACCGGCGGTACAACACGTGCGGCACTTGAACTTATCAATAAACTCGGTGCAAAAACTGCCTTTTGTTTGTATGTGATTGAACTCTCTGCATTAGAAGGCGGCAAAACTTTGAATGTACCGTATAAAAGTTTAATTAAATATTAAATTTTCAAAAATTCCATTTAAATCCGCGCTGTAAAAGCGCGGGTTTTTTAGAGGTCTTTATGCGTAAAATATTAACTTTATTTATTTCAATTTTTATATTAACGGCTTGCGGCGGAAATCAAATAAAAAAAGATAACCAAAAACAAGAACAAAAAAATGTCATACTCGTTATTGCCGACGGTACAGGACCGAACTTAATGGGTTACCTAATGGAATATGCACGCTTGGCCCCGAACAGCCCTTATAAAGACAGAAAATCCAATCTGGAAAAGATGTTTAGTATGGGTAAAAACGGAATCGTCTTTAATTATACTGATAGTACTATTGTTACCGATTCTGCCGCTGCAGCCACACAATTTGCAACAGGTATTAAAACATACCCCGAAGCTTTGGGTGTTAATGCCGACGGTAAAAAAGTAAACAGCGTTTTATATAAAGCAAAACAAAAAGGTTATGCAACCGGTGTTTTAACGGACGTATATGTTTTGGATGCGACACCTGCCGCTTTTTACGCACATCAAGCCAACCGCAAAATGCGTGACGGTATCATTGAAGATATGACTATTACCCAACCCGATATTGTACTTGGCGGCGGTTTAGATTATTTTGTTTCAGAAACAGATTTAGAAAATAAAAAATATGCCGATATTTTGGCGCGTGTGCCTTATATAGCGGAATTTAAACCTCAAGCCGAACAGGATGACAACTTAGCTAAAGTTATAAACAACGGCTACAAATTAGCCTTTACAAAACAAGAAATGAATAGTCTAAACGAGGGGAAAATCTTAGGTTTATTTGCCCCGGTATATTTGCCGCCTTACCCGCCTGCTGATTGGCAAGGACCTACTTTACTTGATATGACGAAAAAAGCAATCTCGGATTTATCTAAAAACGATAAAGGCTTTTTCCTCTTAGTTGAAGCGGGTTTTATAGATTGGGTAGCGCATGAAAATGCCCCCCAAACTGTTCTGCGGGAACTTTTGGAATTTGATGAAACACTTGCCTATATCAAAAAATTCGCAGATAAAAGCAAAAACACACTTGTAATCGTAACGGCTGACCATGATACCGGCGGTTTTGGTATGGCTTATTATAAACCGACTAAAGAAAGTAAAAATGATTATAATGCTTTTGAAAAATTTAACAAACTAGATAGCGGCAAAAGTTTTGTTTACGAGGTGGAACAAAAATACAAAGCTTTACCGAAGAGTGAACAAAACTCCGATACCATTAAAAAAATGTTTAAGGAAGATTTCGGCTATCAAGAAAATCTTGACTTCCTTAACGGCATAAATGATTTTAAAAAAGCCTTTAAAACTTATTGGGAAAAGCAAGGTATTTTTTGGGCGACAAAAAAACATACCAATGCCCCACTATTTGTGGTTTTTTACGGTGATAATGCCGGCATTAAAGATAATGTTTTTCATAACACAGACTTATTCAAAATAATGAATAATTATTTGAATAAATAAAATATTGTTTCTAAAGTTTTTATAAATCAATCTATTCCATTACTTGCAAAATATTAACTAATTAAATATAATTAGTTAGGGGGTAAATATGAGAACACTAGCAAAAATAATATTAGTGGGAATTTTAGTTCTTTTGGCTTATTCTGTGATTAAACTGATAAACACAGGCACGCCGCAAGAAACTACGATTACCACTATTTCTTGGCCGGTAAAGCAAACAAATCAAGATGCTCAAAAATCAACCGATATTACGCGTAATATGCCAAGCATGCAGCAAAACACCGTTAATGGAAATCCGCAAATGAAATATCAAGCGGATGAAATCTTAATTGACGGCCAAGGGCCTGCCGGCTCAAATTATATTGATATAACTTCTGACACACCCATAACGCCGCAAAATAAAAGCAACACGCAGCAATATAATAACAATAATGGCGGCGGGGCTTATGCCCAAGCTTCTGTTACAATAGATAATAACAACAATACTTCCACATCAGCACAAACCTATGCGCCGGGCGTGCCTGCCTTTGAAGTTATAGATGGTAATTAAAGCAAAAAACACCCTGCTCTATAAATATAAAGCAGGGTGTTCTTTAAAAAATATTTTTTACAAAGTTCCTAAACCGAACTTTTCCAAACTACGAATATTTGTTGAATTTTCAATAATTTTATTTTCTATTTCTTCTTCTTTATTTTGTTTTTGTATATTTTGAATTAAATATTCAGCATCAGCAATATCCGCTGCCAATTTAATAAAATTCAAAGTATGAAAAGAATCACTTACAACTGCCTTTTCTGAACTTTCACTGCTATAAAAAAGCCAGATATCTTCTTCATTTGCTGTACCGTTTTCAATATCTTTTTTAATTTTTGCTAAAGCAGCAGGCGTCAAAGTATCATTAGTAAAATTATTATTACTTTTCACTTCCCTGATTGTTACGGCTGATACTACTGCCCCTATTCCTATTAAGATACCTGTATTTAATGCTTTTCTAAATGTTTTTTTAGAAAATTCAAGCGTATCATCCCAAAGAATTGTTTTATTAATAAATTTTTTATCAAGCGCAGAAATATCTTTTAATAATTGTTTTTGCCCCGGGGTAAAACCCGTTACCTGTTTTATATATTCCGCACGTGCGGCTTGATCCATAGGTCTTAATCTTCTTAACAGTTTGAAGAAGGAAAAATTATCCGTTGATTTTGTGCCAAAAAATCTTATATGCCGTCTGATTTCCCTGACAGTTGATAAGAGTGTTGTTTCTTCTTCCGGTAATTGTAAAACCAACTTTAGGGCGTTCCTTTGTTCAATACTTAAATGCTCATAAGCGTATTTTATTACATCTTTAGGCGAGATTATATCGCGAATATATCTGTATGTTTTGTTGTCAATTTTTTATGCATCGGTAGCAATTTTAGAAAAATTATTACTGTCTACATTAAATCTAATATTAAAATAAGTATGCATATTTTCAAATTCTTTCTGAATCAATTTAACATCGGAAGGATTAGCCTTTTGTAACATATCTTCAAAAAAATCAAGTACCATGTCATATCCTAGTTCTAATTTTTTTAAACCGGGATAAACCGCCGGAACAGAGGTATATTTATAACCTAATCTTTCAATAATCCGTTTTGAGGCCTCGTTTTGTACATATTTTTTAGCCAAATTAACATCAGTGACAAATAACATATGTTCATTGAAAAGCACAGTCATTTCATTTTTATAATTTTTAAAATACTTAAAATATTTTGAGGACGGATCATTAACGACATCTTTCCATTTAGATAATGCTTCCCAACTTTCTTTAGGTAAATCGTCATACACACTTACTAAATATTCCGTATAATGCGGGGCATTTTCCAATTCTTTCAATAAATTATTAAGAGATTTTTCAGCTTGTTTAAATTTCTGTTTTAGGGATTCTAAATTTCGTTGTAAATCAACAACATTTATTTCTCTCATTAAATTCGGGGCAGATAATTCTTGTGCAAATATTTGCACATTTGAAAAGATTAAAACAAAACTAAATAATAAACAAAGACTTTTTGCGATTAATTTTTTCATAATATACCTCAAAATCATTCCGTACAATATAATTTTAACAAAAGAAGAAAGCAGTATCAAGGGACATAGTACCTACTAGAATATAGGTCTTTTGACCTATACCGACAAAAAACCGCCGGTGCAATTTTAGCATCGGCGGTTTATGTTCTGCAAAAGAGCGGTTAGGCGTTTAGTTTAGTTACATCAACGTGAATACCTAAACCCATCGTGGAGGACATTGAAACGGTTTTCATATAAGTCCCTTTAGATGTGGATGGTTTCACCTTTAAAATAGTATCTATAACAGCTTTTGCATTCTCATAGATTTTATTTGCATCAAATGATGCTTTCCCGACAGGAACATGAACTATGCCGTAAGAATCGGCTTTAAATTCTATCCTGCCTGCCTTAAGTTCAGCAACTGCTTTTGCAACCTCAAAAGTAACTGTCCCTGCTTTCGGATTTGGCATCAAACCGCGCGGGCCGAGTATTTTGGCTGCTTTTGCCAAGTCACGCATTACATCGGGGGTAGCGACTAAGACATCAAAGTCAATTTTGCCTTTTGTGATATCTTCAACTAAATCATCCCCGCCGACCAAATCAGCCCCTGCTTTTTGGGCTTCTTGGGCGTGTTCGCCTTTAGCCAAGACAGCTATTCTTTTGGTTTTACCTGTACCGTTAGGTAAAACAACCATAGCACGCACTTGCTGATCTGATTTTTTGGTATCTATCCCCAAACGAACGTGGAGTTCTACCGTTTCATCAAATTTTGCTTTTGCGTTGTCTTTGCACAAAGCGGAGGCCTCTTTCAAGGTATACAGTTTTTTGGAATCTATGTTCTCTTTAGCTGCTTTTAATCTTTTTCCCATTTTATCTCCTTCAGGTTAACGAGTTTTAAACTCTCCCTGCTTTATAATTATTTTGCGGCGATATCAACACCCATACTGCGTGCTGTGCCTTTTACCATTTCTGCGGCTTGTTTGATGTCCTTTGTGTTTAAATCGGGCAATTTTTCTGCTGCGATTTCCTCACATTGTTTTTGGGTCAACTTACCGACTTTGTCTTTATGCGGAGTACCTGAACCCTTTTTAAGCCCAAGTTTCTTCACAATAAGAACTGCCATAGGCGGCATCTTGGTAATGAAAGAGAAAGACCTATCTTCATATACGGTAATTACTACCGGGATTTTGATACCTTTCTCTAACTTTGCTGTTTTTGCATTAAACTGTTTGCAAAATTCCATGATGTTAACACCATGCTGGCCCAACGCCGGACCAACCGGTGGTGCGGGGTTTGCTGCCCCTGCAGGAATTTGCAGTTTAATGTAACCTTTAATTTTTTTCTCTTTTGCCATTTAATTACTCCTTAATATACCCGCAATAAAGCGGGGTACTGCAAAATTAACTTACTTTTTCTACCTGTAAATAATCTACTTCAACGGGGGTTGCCCTGTCAAAGACGGTAACCATAACTTTAAGTTTGTTTTTATCTTGGTTGACTTCTTCAATAGTTCCGATAAAATGTTTAAAAGGCCCTTCAATAACACGCACCTGTTCGCCTCTTTCAAATTGAACTGCATGACGCGGTTTGCCTTCTGTTTCTTGGCTTAAAGCAATAATACCTCTTATTTCTTCTTCCGGGAGAGGCGTCGGGCGCGGATCACCCAAAAAGCCGGAAATACCCGGAATATTGCGTATGAACCAATAACTTTCACTGGTCATAATCATTTGTACGAGCAAATAACTAGGGAAGAATTTGCGTTTCCTTAAATTTTGTTTATTGTGTTTAACTTCTACGACATCTTCCGTAGGAACAAGCACATCAAAAACCCTGTCGCCAAAGTTACGCATTTTGATTTGTATAAAAATTTTTTCCCTTATTTTATCTTCGTGGCCGGTTTGTGTATGTATAACATACCACGCTTTTTCCGGGAGGTCTTTATTCTCGTTTTTCACAGGATCATTTTCCTGCAGGGCAGGGTTTTGAATTTCTGTATTTTGTGTCTTATTTTGTTCTTCGCTCATATTAACCACCTATAATAAGGCCAAGACCTTTTGATAAAAGCAGGTCTATAACCGCAATATAAAGGGCTACAAGGCCAACTACTATAAATACAAGTATAGTAAATTGCACCATTTGTTGCCGTGAAAGCCAAATGCTTTTTTTAAGTTCCATATAACTCTCACGGAAGAAGTTTATAGATTTGTTTATTATATCCATTTTCTCTGCCTTTTATGGCGGGAGCGGAAGGACTCGAACCTTCAGTCCCGGTTTTGGAGACCGGTGGTTTGCCAGTTAACCGACGCTCCCCCACCAAAATTATTTTGAAGCTTTCGCTTCTTTATGTAAAGTTTTTTTACCGCATTTTTTGCAGAACTTGTTTGCTTCTACTTTATATTCTTTCTTTTTCCCTTTTGCATAGTAATAATTCTTACTTTTGCATTCTGTGCAGGTAAGCACAAAAGTTAATCTTTCATTAGCCATTTTAGTATTCCTTTTTAGGCAGAACCTTATTACCTCTTTGTCTGCCGATTTTACCGATTACAAAGCCCCTGTTTCCAAGGGCTTGATTTATTATAGCATATTATTATGTGATTGTAAATGCATCTTTTATCTATAATGATAGGACTTATAAGAATAAGCATCATTAGGGGTAGTTCTGCCTGTTTCATTTTGGCAAATTTTGTTAGCTATTATATTTGTAATATTCGTTCCAATTAAACATGCTTGAACAGAATTCCTTGAGCCATAACCAAGTGAGAATTCCATTCTACTCCCTGAAATTTCTTTAAAACACTTAATCAACGGATTACTTGTTGGAAGAATTTCACAACTTGACCTTATTTCCACATCCAAGTTATTTATGTTTTGCGTATAACTGTCATTTAATAAATAGTATCTGTTTAGAGCATTTTTTATAGAATGGGCATCAATCTTTAGTTGAGCAAATTTCGATCTGCCAACAACTACTTGATATTGCGGAATGGCAACAGCTGCAATTATACCGATAATTAAAACCACTACTAACAATTCAATTAAAGTAAAACCTTTGTCTGCATTTTTTATTTTGTCCATAAATTCTCCTAATTTGCTTTATACAACGTTTTTGAAGTGTTTATGTTAAATTGTACAAAAAAAAAAAAAAACGGCTGTCAAGACCTATTTTAAGAATGTAACGAAAAAACACGAATAATATTCGTTTACAGTGCAGCAGATTTGAGAGATTTTTATTTTTCTAAATACGGAATTCGGGCGCATGCCCGCGTACCGTGTAGTAAATTTGAGATGATTCTTTATTTACCTTCAACAAAGAAAAACACTATTCCATTGTGCTGATTCTTTGATACACTTTCAAATCAAATAAACCGATTATTGATAAGAAATGGTCAAAAATATCGGCTTGTATACCTTCATAATTTTCCCAATTCGTGTCATTGGAGAAGGCATAAATTTCCAAAGGAACACCCTCAGAAGTCGGTGCAAGCTGGCGTACCATGCAGGTAAAGTTCTTAGAAATATGCGGATTGTTTTTTAAATACTCATAACAATAAGCCCTAAAAGTACCTATATTGCTTAAACGATGGCGGTTATATTCATCCTTATCTTTATTTATACTGTTTATTTTTTCTTTTTTACGTGCCAAATAATCTTTAAGCAAATTTAAACGGCTCAATTTATCAATATCTTCATCATTTAAAAAACGAATTGTTTTAACATCAATATTTATTGCTCTCTTAATACGACGGGCTCCGGCCTCTTGCATACCGCGCCAATTTGTAAAAGAATTAGCAATCAAATTATACGCCGGAATATTGACAATGGTATTATCCCAATTTTGTACTCTAATGGTGGTAAGGAGAATATCAATTACCGTACCGTCGGCATCTTGGGCAGGGATGGCAATCCAATCCCCTACCCGGACTAAGTCATTTATTGAAAGTTGTACCCCGGATACCAAACCCAAAATAGCATCTTTGAAAACCAACAAAATTATTGCCGATAAGGCGGTTAGACCACCTAAGAAATACAGCGGTTCCTTATTTAATAAAGTGGAAAGAACAAAGATTACCGTTATTATCCAAGCAATAATTTTTATTGCTTGAACTATTCCCTTAACCGGCAATTTTACCGAACGTTGAAATTTATCCGTCACAACATCCAAAAGATTATTTATTGCAACCATTATGGTTATAGTACTGAAAGCAGCAAACAAACGCGTGCAGGCTACAGTCAAACGGGCAAAATGCTGGCCTAAAATATCAGGTACAATCCCCGGTAAGAAAGCAACAAAAAGAGCAAATAAAAATGCGGAAAAAAATTTGTGCTTTACCGCTATAACAGCCCAAGCCTTGTTTGATACTTTTTTTAAATTAAGAAATTTTGAAAAAGAAAATTCTATTATATTTGCTGCATACTTACAAATAAAAATTAAAGAAAATAAGAACAATATTCCAAGAAAAAATTTGGTATCGTTCGGCAACATATTAAAGTAATCCTGCATTTGCAAAAACCCCCGTGAAATTTGCTATCATATACTAAAGTATACATTATTTTTCTTGAAAGGAGAAATAGAATGAAAAAGTTTATAATTTTTGTGCTGTCCTTAATGGTTTTAGCCGTAAATGGGATGACATTCTCAATAACTGACCCTTTTTATATGCCGGAAAAAGGCCAACTTGTAGGAGATCTCTCAACCTCAATATTTAACAATGATATCCGCCTTGCAAAAGCATTTGCAATAGAGGGATACTTACAAGCGGGTATAAGTGAAAAATTAGCACTTGGTCTATTTTTAGGATGGGCAAAAATACGCCACTTTTCCGAAGGCATGCAGGATCCGTCACTCACTGTTAAATATCGCTTTTTGGACGGTTTAAATGATGGCTTTTACTTAGATATGGACGCCTTTTTAAGCCCTGAAATTTTTGATTCCCCTTGGAATAATGACGGCGGTGCCGCAAAAGGTGCTACGGATTTGGGGGCTTCCTTAAAGATAGGTTCAACGGACCTTTTGAATAATTTTACGCTTTACACCGGAACAGGCTTTAAACATTTTGGACATACCGATTACAATAAAGCCGGTAGTGCTTGGAATTTACTTGCGGGCATAAAATACTATGGTAATGAAAAAAACTCCATTGAATTTGCCCTTCATTTAACCACTTATTTGGGTTTGGGGCATGATTTCGTCGGCTATGGTTTTGACGTTAATTATGCTTATGAATTTGAACCGAATAAAGCAGCGTTTATCCCATATTTCGGTGCGGAAAAGCATAACCGCGATATACACTCCTATACCCGTTTAGGTGTTAAACTAAGGTACTTATTTTAATGTATTTAATTGAGAGTGAGGAAAATGTCGGTTTTTTAACCGCCTCTTATGTTAAAAATAGAATAGAGGCTTTTATAACGACTCCTGAAAAGCCCTATTTTGTAATTGCTTTACCTACGGGAGGAACGTCTTTAGACCTTTATAACCATTTAGTCAAATTTCATAAAGAAGGCCTTTTGAAATTTGATAATGTGGTAACTTTTAATTTAGACGAATATATTGGTTTACCTGCAAAACATCCTGAAAGTTATCATTCTTTTATGGCCCGTAATTTCTTTGACCACATTAAAATTCCTCAAGAACAAGTAAATATTTTGAACGGTAATGCCTCAGATTTGGAAAAAGAGTGCCGTTTATACGAAGAAAAAATTAAACATTACGGCGGTATTGATTTGTTTTTGGGGGGTATAGGTCAAAACGGGCATATCGCTTTTAATGAACCCGGCAGTTCCTTTTCTTCCAGAACTAGAATAGTAAACTTAAGTGAAGATACCATTAAGGCAAATTCCCGTTTTTTTAATGGGGATATTTCCCTTGTTCCAAGCCGCGCTTTAAGTATGGGGCTTGGTACGATTATGGAGTCAAAGGAAGTTATAATTATGGCAACAGGTATAAAAAAAGCACAAGCACTTTACCACGCTTTTGAAGATAAAACAAATACCGCTTGGCCTATAACCATACTACAAAAACACCCGCGTGTTTTTGTTCTTGCCGATAAACCGGCAGCATCGGAAATTTCAAAAACTATAAAACAAAATTACGGGCTTTGCTCGTTTATAAAATAAAAATATGGAAACACTATACAAAAATGCTTTTATTATTGACGGGGGCAAAAAATATAAAGCAAACATTTTAGTAGAAAGCGGTAAAATAAAAAAAATTACCACTGCTTTACCGAAAGCAAAAAAGGTTATTGACTTAAAAAACAATATTTTAACTACACCTTTTGTGGATACCCATATTCACGGTTCTTATGGTTATGGCGTGGATAGTGATGACAAAACTGCTTTGCTCAAACTTTCTCTTGCCCTTAAAAAACAAGGTGTGTATGCTTTTTGCCCTACCCTGTTTACAATGCCTTTAAAACAAACCGTTGAGGTGCTTGAAAAATTTGCACCGTCAATCGGTAAGGAAAAAGGTGCAAAAATTATCGGTTTTCATTTAGAAGGGCCTTTTATTTCAACAAATAAACTGGGCTTTATGCGAAAGGAAGATGTGCAAGAAATTTCCTCAAAAACTTTGCAAATACTTTGGAAAGCTTCAGCCGGCAAAATAGTTTCAATGACCGTTGCACCTGAAGTTAAAAATTTAAACATACTTGTAAAATTTGCAAAAAAACATAATATTTTACTTCAGGCAGGGCATACTTCCGCAACTTTTGAGGAAATGCTGAAAGGTTATAAACTCGGTATAAAACATGCAACGCATTTATATAATGCTATGTGCGGGTTTCACCACCGGAATTTAGGGGCCGTAGGCACAATATTTTATTTGAAAGATTTTTCTGCTGAAATTATTGCAGACGGCGTGCATTCCCGCCCTGAGGCCGTTCAATTATTCTTAAGACAAAAAACGGCAGATAAAGTTTTTATTATAACCGATGCTTTAAGACCAACAGGCAAAAAACAAGGTTTTGTTAACGGGCAAAAAGTTAATTTGAGAGACGGTGTTTTTGTCCGGACATTAGATAAAGTTATTGCCGGCTCTGCTTTAACAATGTTAAAAGCAGTTCAAAATTTAGTTAAATGGGGATATCCTCTGGAACATGCTTTACAGGCAGCAAGTACAAACCCGGCGCGCCGCTTTGGAATAAATCTTACAATCAAGGCCGGGCGGGAAGCAAATTTTATAATACTTGATAAAAATAATTTATCTTTGAAAAATATTTTGTTATAATTTGAGTGTGAAACAAATTAAATATCTACTTTTCCTAATATCTTTCTTTTTTATTGCTTGCAATCAAGAAACAAGCAATACAGTGTCCACTGCTAAAATATCAAAACAAGAAAAAACACCGCTGGAAGAACAAATTGAAAAAGTGCAAAACACCGTATTACTTGAACCCTTACGGTCTTTGGAAAATAACCCTTATTTTTATAATGCAAAACAAACTTTATCAAGGGCATTAGAAAATTCTTCACAAAAAGAGATATTTTATTCTTGCCAAGAATTTGAAAAACAACTAAGGATGACTCTCCAGACAGATTATAGTTCCGATTTCCCGTCCGGCTCTTGGCAACGCAATGAGATTGAATCCTTTGCCAAGGATGTAGCAAAAAACCAATGTGCCGATATTTACACTCTGCGCGCTTTATTTTTAGCGGATTTGCAAAACGCAGTAAACACCGCCGAGACTAAAGACGAGTTTATTCAAAATGCCAAGCCTGTTGTAGAAAGATATGCAAAAGATGTTTTGCAAAAATCAAATTATTATTTGGATATTTTACATAAAACCCTTGTTCCTTATAAAAAATTACGTCAAATATTTTTTCCTTTAGATCAAGCCGGTTACGCTACATATCTATTGGAGCAAAATGATTTTAAAAATTTAAAACAAATTGTTTTACCTTTCTTACAAGGTAAAGAAAATAATATAAAAGAAACGGCAGTTAACAATCTTCTGAAACAAGCACAAGAGGAGGAAAAAGTACTTTTTGTGTTTCTTAAAAAATATGATTCTTTAATCCAAATAAACGGAGACTGCATAAAGCAATTTTTCCCGGGGTTGAAAGACAAATGGTATAACTTTATGTATGAAATTGAGAAGTTACCTTCAAAAAACCGCCAAGCATACGCTGATAAACGCTTTAATCAAGCTAAAGACGGTTTGGCAGAAAAATGTCCTAAATTAACAAAAAAATCAAATAAAACAGTACTTTCTGAACCTCAACAGTCTGCCCAAAACAAAGAAATTTATCAAGAAACTCAGGAAAATGAAGAGGAAATTTATTATTTTTAAATGCTTTTATCTTTTTTAAGAATTTTAAGGGCCACATTTTTTGCGGCCTTTTTTGTTTTGATTTTGCCGGCAAATTGTGCTTTGGCAATTTCGGTTAAAACTTTACTTATCTTTGCCCCTTTTACTCCCATATCTTGTAATATTTTACCGTTAATAAAACAAGGTTTATAAGCAAGAGTATTTATTTTTGGGGTTAAGGTTTTTATTAAGTTTATTTCCTGCTTTGTTAATGCTTTATAAGGGGCTTGTTTTGTTTGATAAAATTTAAGCAAATTATTTAAAAGATTATTTTTTTGCATCTGCAAAGTGTTTAAAAAAGATAGAGGGTTCTTTTGGGCAAGAACCAAAAGCGCCATACGTTCTTCAAGTGTTTTTAACTTATCAATATTTTTGGGGATTTTAAAACTTTCGCAAATCAAATTTTGTGCTTGATATTTTTTGATTAAATTAAATATTTTTGAAGGTTTTTCTTCCTCTAAAAATTTTATTATTTCATTTGTTTTCCTAACAGGGCTCAAAAGTAAAATATAATTTTTTTGTAAAGCGGTTTTAAATAATTTTTCAGTTTCCTTTGAAAATTTAAAATTCAAGCGTGAAGCAAAGCGCAGGGCACGATATAAACGTGTCGGGTCATCCTCAAAACTTTTTGAGTGTAATACTGAAATTTGTTTGTTTTTTATATCTTTTAAGGCACCATACAAATCATATATTTTAAAAAATTCATTTGGAAGCAAACTTAAAGCTAAAGCATTACAAGTAAAATCGCGTCTAAACAAATCTTCTTTAATTGTTGCTTTGGTAACGATGGGTAAAGCCGCAGGTTTAGGGTAAATTTCTTTCCGGCAACAAACAAAATCCAGTTTAAAACCATTTTCAAAGGTAACGCGCGCAGTCCCGAAATTCTTAAATTTTTGCACTTTTACACTTTTTGTTTTTTGACAATAATTTATAAGGGGGGCAGTATTATTTTCAACGCAAATATCAATATCTTTGGTATGTTTATGCAAAACAAAATCGCGCGCAAAACCGCCCACAGCCCAAATTTTTAGGTTGTGTTTTGCTGCCTTTTGTCCAAGTTCTTTTAATAGTTTAATACTCATAAAAAATACCCCGTGAGGGACTTGAACCCACATCCTCGGTTCCGAAGACCGGTACTCTATCCATTGAGCTAACGGGGCAAAATAAATTTTGACTTTAGGAGACACCAAAAGCCATAAATAATTTTATCAAAAATAACTTAAACTGTAAAATCACAAAAAACTGTAAAAACTATCTTAAAATGTGCTACAATAATTTTAGAGGGTACACCCGTCAAAAAAAGTGCTTGCAAATTGCATAAATATTTACTAAACTTTTGGTAGCGGGGTTAATCCCCCTATAAAAACCCTAGGAGAAAGACCATGGCAGAAAAAGTACTTAAACTCGGAGTAGATCGCGAAGAAGGTTTTCTTTATTTCATTGATAAAGATGGCGATGTCGCGAAAGTAGCAATGGCCCGCGGCGGCAAAAAAGGCGGTAAAGCCAAAAAAGTCGCAAAGGCCGGTATTAAAAAAGCAAAAGGATATCTCTATTTCTTAGATAAGAAAGGTGATGTTTCTAGAGCAAAAATGGTTAATGCAAAATAAGCATTAAATTTTATAACCCGCCTTCGGGCGGGTTTTTTTTGTTAAAATTTACTATTACAACTTACCCCCGACTAAAAAAGAAATGTGGTGGCTGGAATCATTTATACTATAAGTATAATTTATACCGACGGGGAAAGGAAATCTCCAAAATTTATAAGACAAATGCCCCCCTATGCCGCTTTGATTATATTCTCTTCCGCTTTCAAAAACACTTGAAAATTCATAAAAGGGGCTAAAACTCAAAAGACCTATATTATTTCTGACTAAATATAACACATAAGCAAAACCGGTGCTTATGCCTTGTTTTCCGTAACGTTGGCGTAAATATTTGCCCCAATCAAGCAAATCCGAGGTCTGAACACTATCTTCAAAAGGAGAATTAAAACTATCTTCCGCTTTTAAATAATAAAGAAGCAAATTGCGGTTTTTAAATTCTAAATTAATTTCCGCACTTAATAACAGTTTAATAATATCATAACTATTACCGGCCCATTTATACCCCTGCTTAAAAGAAGTTGAAAGAGAATATCCGAATTTGTTGGTAGTTAAATCTCTCAATGCTTCTTGTTTATCAGAAAGTCCGTAACCCATCAAAGCACCGAAATTCGCACCGGGCCTCATATTTTCCTGATAATTTAACCCCATAGTTACTGTAGAGTGTATACCGCTGTCCGGCGCCCCTGCGGAAGTTAAATAAAAATATTCCGGTTTTACAAAAACAGTAAAATTATTTTTTGTTCTTGCAATCATTAGGGAAACCTTGTCTTGCTTATGATAATTCTCTGACAAAGGATGAAAGTGATGTTTATCTTTATCTGATCCGAAAATTCCTTTAGTGCTAACCCAATTATCAAGATAAAAACGACGGTTAAAATTCATATTTTCAAATTTTAAGTTTACAAAGTAATCTCCTAAATTCGTACCTAAATTAAACATTTCTCCCTTATCACCGAAGCCTGCAAAAATATAAATCATTTCCCCTTTCTTAAAATAATTGCCTTCAACAAAAGTCAGTCCAATTCCCTTTTGCCCCCCTCCTGAAAAGAAAACCAAAGGGAACACATACGTTCCGTCTTCTCCGTCAATTTTAATGATTACATTACCTTGTGGTAAGTGCTCAACTTTAAAACTAAGTTTTTTAAAGATACGCATGTTGTGTAATTTTTCTAATGCTTCTTCATACTTATTAACATCAAATAAATCCCCTTCTTTTAAAAGGAATTTATCCCTAATTACTGATGTGTCTATACGCTTGGTTTTGATTTGTATTTCTTGTATGCGCTTACCGTTATATTGAGATATGTCCGTTTGTGCCCAAACCTTTTGGCAGAAAATTAAAGTAAAACTAAGCCCTAAAATAATATGTTTTTTTGTAATTTTCATACAAACCCCCAGAACTTTTTGTAAATATTTTGCTGCATTTTTAAAACTGTCCTTTTCATTTTTTGCCAATGCACAAAGTTCTGCCACTTCAAGATTTGTATAATTTTTCAAAGCCTTACTACTTAATTTATTTTTGCCACAAATAAAATAAACTCTTTTTTTATATTTTTTTGCAATCTTTAAAATTTCAAAAGGTGCTTTTCCAAAGTAACTTTGCTCATCTAAACAACCCTCGGAAGTTACGACCAAACCAGCCCCTTTTATTAAATTTTTTATTTTCAAAATTTTAAATATTTCCTGCGTTCCTTTCTTAATCTCTGCCCCAAGTACCCCGCATAAAGAAACAGGCAGGGCACCGCTTGCACCGTAATATTTTTTATTTAAATTCTTGCCAATAATTTTTTGGAAGTTTTTTAAAGCATGCTCAATTTTTATGACTTCTTCTTTATTTGCCCCCTTTTGAGGCCCGTATACCTGTGCGGAACCATCTTTGCCAAATAATTTATTTTCTACATCGCTAAAACAAATTATTTTCGGCACTTTCAAATTTTTAGGTGCAATAATTTTTTTAAGCTTTAATAAACCTAAAATACCTAAGGGTATTTGATTGTTTTTGTCATCAAGCAATTTATATCCAAGTGCTTGCAAACAACCAGCGCCCCCATCATTAAAAGCGACACCGCCAAGCCCTATATAAACAGTTTTAATTTTTGCTTTTCCTATTGTTTTTAATACTGTACCTATGCCGAAAGAATTTGCTTTCATAACATTTCTTCTTTGTATTTTTATTTCGGCAAGACCGGCAATATTTGCACACTCCAAAAAAGCACAATCTCTATATGTTAAATATGAAACTTTTTTTGTTTTGTTTAAAGCGTTTTTCGCATGAACAAAATGTTTTTTTGCGGTTGGAAAAGCATAAGCCATTGTTTCCAAGAAACCGTCGCCTCCGTCGCTTAACGGAACAAATTTTATAGGATAAAATTTGTTTAATTTACAAATTTCTTTAGTGCTTAAAGAACCCTTTAAAGCATTAACAAAATATATGTCTTTCATCAGAAAAACCAACTTGCTTTTAAAGTAATAATTAAACTAGTTTTGGGGGATTTTGATAATTCTTTCTTTAAGGGAGTATATTTTAAACGTGTTTCAAAGCCAATATTAATATCTTCAATGGTCCACTCTAAACCAAGGCCGATATTTCCATTAAAAGCAGTTATGCTTTTATCATCTTTTGTAGGGGACTTCCACAACCAATTACCTTCACCGTCTTGATAAGAATCACTGTAACTTTTATCTATTCCTACGGAGGCAAACCCGCCGCCTCCCGTTAAATAAACCCTTAAAGGGTCTTTGGGATTTAAATACAAATTAAACAAAGCGTTTAGCGAGTATGTTTGCCCGCTAATTTCTACATCACGTTCGCCGCTCCCATAAGCATAGCGTGTAGATTTTTTAGGAAGCATGCCGAAATCAAACCCGCCGCCAAACCAAAAGTAATCGGAAAGTTTACGCATATATGAAATCCCGAAATCAACATTAGTACCGGACATCTCAAAATCCTGTGGGCCTTCAAGTTCCGTTAAATTTATATTTAGGTCCGTTCTTAATACCCCTGCTTGAACAGAAAAATAATTTTTACCTTCTTTCCTTTTTTTGTTTTGGTCAAAAGAGAGAGCTTCTTCCTTTACCTTTTGTTCCTGTTCCGCAGGCGTTAAAGCTTCTAAAGCGGCTTTTTCTTCTGCAGCGGCTTTTATTTGTTCAGGTGTATCTTGGTGCGTTTTATAAATATGCTTTACAGTTTCAGTTTCTTGCGGTTTTGAAGGAAAAACCTTTTCCAAATCTTCATCAAAACTTAAGCCTGAAGTTCCCAAAGCAGAAGCAGTAACCGTTTTTTTACCTTCTTCCTTAGCGGCTTGTTCCTGTGCTTCCTGATCTATCTTATTTTCAATATATTTTTTTTGTTTAGCGGCTTCTTCATAGTCATATACTTCCATTGAAGTTATCTGCGCCACATCAATATTTATAAGGCCGCTATCAGTATTTAAAGTCAAATTAAAATCATCTAAGTCCACTACAGTACCGACGTATTCTCCCCCGCCTTTTAAAAAAACACGGTGAAGGTCCGGCATAATTTTTTCAATCTCCCTTTGGTTTAAAGCAATTACCCCGTAAGAAGTTTGGACCTTCAACACATACTCACTTCTATCAATTATTGAACCATTGATAATAAGCCCGTTTTTTAATTTTATTGCTTCACAAAAAGAGGGCAAAGTGCAAATTAAAAAAAATAAACAAATAAAATACTTCTTCATATTAAATTCCCGCGCCCTGCGAAGCAAGGCGCAGGGTAAAATAATTTATTTATTGTTTACTGCGTGTTTGATTTTTTTAAGTACTTTTAAAATTCTTGCTACAGTAAACAGAACTAAGGCATAAAATAAATAGGTAACTATTATTTGCAAGCTCCATAAAAGACCTTCTGTTATAGGCATGTCTACCTTTATTATTTCATACCATCCGGATCCTAAAATATAAAGCATTACCAATATTACAAAAATGCTTAATGCTTTATAGATATTGGAAAGACCTTTTAAACCTAAAATTTTATGGCAAATGCAACATTTCTTTTGCGTATTGCAACTGCAATTTTCGGTTGTTTGATTTTCTTGTGTCATATTTTCTCCTTATACTAAACATTATGTGCTTCTTCAAGCAACTCGCAGGCATGTTTAAAACCTGCGCTATTTGCGCTTGTACTGCCAATCATACGGGCTATTTCAAGGGGTTTTTGTTTTTCATCCAAAACAAGTAATTTAACGGTAGTTTTACCTTCTGTTACAAGTTTTTCCACCTTTAAATGCCTATCCCCGTAAGCAGCAACTTGCGCTAAATGAGTAACACACAATACTTGCCTGTCTTTTGCAATTCTTGACAAACTTTTCCCGACAAGTTTTGCCGTATTACCGCTGATTCCTGTATCCACTTCATCAAAAATCATAGTCGGCACATCACCGGCTAAAAGGGTTTTTAAACCAAGCATTAAACGGGAAATTTCACCGCCGCTTGCTATATTTCTCAGAGGACGCAAACTTTGCCCTGCATTAGCAGAAAATAAAAACTCTGCTTTATCAAAGCCCTTTTGGGTTGGAAAATCCAATTTTTCCAAAACCGCTTCAAAACGGACTTCGCCAAAGCCAAGCGGTTTAATTTCTTTTATAACCTGTATGCTTAGTTCTTTGGCCGCCTTTTGACGCTTGGTTCTAAGCCCCTCACTAAAAGATATAAGTTTTTGGGCCTGTTTTTCAAGTGCTTTGTTTAAAATTTGTATATTTTCTTCTGAGTTTTGCAAAGCATTTAATTTATTTTCCAGGTCCTTTTCTTTAGCAAAAACATCTTCAAGGGCAGGGCCGTATTTTTGTTTTATCTTTCTGATTTCTTCTTGACGGCTGAGTAAATTGTCTAAAACTTGAGGGTCTATATCAAGGTTTTCCGCATAATCTGTTAATGCGGAGGATATTTCTTGAACATTATTTGCAGCTTGGGAAAGTTCTTTTGATAAATCCTCTAAAGTTTTATCTGTTTGGGACATATCTTCCAAAACTTGTGCGGCCTTGTTCAAATGCTCACAAGCAGCCCCGTCATTGTTTAACAAATCACATAAAGTTTTAGCGCTTTCTTTTAAATGTCCGGCAAATTTCAGGGAAGGTAATTTTTCTTCTATCTCTTCTTCTTCCCCTTGTCTTAAATGAGCATTTTTTATTTCTTTTAATTGATAGGAATAGAGGTCCATAAGTTTGGCCTTTTCCTCTCCGCTCATTTTTGCGGCATCGGCTTTGGCCTTTATTTCCTGATACTTCTGATATGCGATTGCGGTTTCTTTTAAAAGTTCCTCGTTTTTGGCGAAGGTATCAAGCAAAGTCAAATGTTCCGCGGAATTAAAAAGTTTTTGGTGTTCGTGCTGTCCATGGAAATCAATTAAATATGTTCCTATTTCATTTAATGCTTGAACGCTGTAACTTTTACCGTTTATCTTTACGGCATTTTTCCCTTTTAAATCCAGCGAACGGTATAAATTAATGGAGGAGGTTAAATTATATTTTTCTCTGATTTCCTGCGGTATAGATATTTTTTCAAAAACAGCGGAAACTTCCATTTTATTTGCCCCTTGTTTGATAAGACCTGTATCCCCTCTCGCTCCCAAAACGAAACTTAATGCCTCAATTACTATAGATTTTCCCGCACCCGTTTCACCGGTAAAGACATTAAGCCCCTTTGAAAGTTCCAAAGTTAAATTATCTATCAAAGCAAAGTTCTTTATAATTACATTTTTAAGCATAGTTTTTCTTTTTATTCCCGCCCCAGTTTAACTTAAGTGTCAAAATCTTGAAAAAATCATAATTATTAGGAAAAATTATTTTTGCTTTTAACGTGCTTTTATTAATTTTAACCCTATCTTTTTTAGAAAGATTAAAAAATACTTGCCCGTCAAGGCATAATTGGGCTTCCTCTTGCCCGTCAATAAAAAGAGAGTTTTCAAGTTTTAAAACCAAAGGCCTTTGTGCTAAAGTGTGAGGGCAAATCGGGGTTAAAACAAAAGCATTTAAGGCCGGTTCCAAAATAGGACCGCCGGCTGCTAAATTATAAGCAGTAGAACCGGTAGGGGTGCTGAGCATTAAACCGTCGGCAAAATATTCCTTGAGTTCACTCTCACCATAAAAAGTATCTAAATGTACGGCACGTGCTTTGTTTGATTTTATGGTACATTCATTTAAGGCTATACCTTTAAAGGCAATTTTTTTGTTCCTTATAACCCTAACATCAAGCAAGGTTCTTTCCTGAATACAAAATTTATCTGTTTTTATAAGATTTACAAGTTCTTTAAGGTTTTCTGTTCTACCATAAGTTAAAAACCCTAAATGCCCGAAATTTAAACCAAGTATTTTTATTTTGTGAGGCGCGGACTTGCGCACTATTTTTAGCAAAGAACCGTCGCCACCCAGTGAAAAAATTAAATCAATATCTTTATCAATTTCCGGGTTATCGTAAGACAGTATTTTGGTTTTTATATGCTCTTTTTCTATAATTGTTTTTAAACACTGTGCCGCTTTTTTGCAGGCCAAGCGCTTCGGATTAAAAAACAGAGCGATGTTCCCTATCACCATATAATATTATTCTAGCAAATTATACTTCCTCTGTGTCCCTATACTTTTAAGGTTTATTGTTACTAATTACATTGTTGGAAACAGAAAACACACTCAATTTTTTAATTAATATTTCCGTAAGTGTTTTTTGTGGGGAAATTTCTAAGCAAGTTTTAAAATCGGAAAAGGCTTTTTCATTCCTTTTGGTGCGCATATAAAAATATGCTCTGCGTAAATAGTTTCCAGAATTATTTTTATCTAAGTTTATTGCTTTGTTATAAAGTTGTTCTGCTTCTACAATCAAATTGTTCCTTTCACATATATCTGCTATATCATTGGAAATATAACCTGTGTATACTTTTTCATAATCATTAAAGGCTTTTTTATATTGTTTAATTTTCCCGTATAATTTAGCCCTGCCTAGATATAACTCCTTCATATCGGGATATTTTTTTATTAGTTTATTAAACTCTTTTATTTTCTCTTTAACATTTTCCATAAGTAAAATTTTACAATAAAAAACGGCTCTTATAAGAGCCAGAAACATAACCCGTATAACAGCCGTGGTTTACCAATAATGGCAAACGCTCGGCATAAAACATCACGTGTTCGTTTTATGCCTTAACCGACTGTATTTGGTTGTTTCTGTGCTTTCTATGCTGCCGTATGAACGGCGACCAAAAACAGGCAAATTGTCTTAGGGCTTTTAACCCAGCATTAACAACAAAACTCCTTTTCTTTTATTATATTGAATTTTTCTATTCACTGCAAGCATTTCTTCCAGCTGTTTGAGAATATGACAATAAACGAAAACACTTTAAATTATACAACCCCGTGCAAAAAGCTGCTAAAAAAGATACAATATGCTTAATAAAGAATATAAAGGAGATATTATGAAAGATACTGCACCCCAAAACGATTATATAGAAGTCCTAGACAAAGGCTTTGTTAAATTAGTAGATTTTATGGGCTCTGACCTTAGGGCCGTCAGTTCTGCGCGTGTTTCCTTCGGCGGTGTAAGTAAAGGAGAGGAAAAAGATAAACTCCTGATAAAATATCTTGTAGAACATGAACATCATTCTCCTTTTGAGCATTGTTATTTCCAATTTCACATTAAATGCCCTATTTTTGTTGCACGCCAATGGATGCGCCACCGTATATGTTCCTATAACGAAATCAGCGCCCGTTATACCGAAGTAAAAGATGAATTTTATACCCCGACCGAGTTCCGCGTACAAGATATAGCAAACCGCCAAGGCAGCGTGGTAAGCAAAGATATTGATAATGCTGCTTTGCTTGAAATTTATAACAAGAGTATAGAAAATTCTTATGAAAGTTATAAGAAACTTTTAGCGGCAGGCGTCGCGCGCGAAATGGCACGCTGTGTTTTGCCCGTCAGCCAATACACACAATTTTATTGGACTGTAAATGCCCGTGCTTTATTAAATTTTATCAAACTCCGTGCAGACAACCATGCACAATACGAAATACGCGTTTACGCAGAAGCAATTAAGAAAATTTTTAAAGAAAAATTACCTTGGACTTGGCAGGCCTTTGAGAATTTAAAGAAGAAATAAAAAGGAGATATTATGAGAATACTCGGCATGATTATGGCGGGTGGTAAAGGGGAGCGCCTTTTCCCGTTAACAAAAGAACGCTCAAAACCGGCGGTTCCTTTCGGCGGTAAATACAGAATTATTGATTTCGTTTTATCTAATTTTGTAAACTCAAACATTTTTTCTTCTTATATTTTGGTGCAATATTTATCACAATCCCTAATTGAATATTTACGTGTTTCTTGGCCTACGCAGGGTATAAGCAAAAACCATTTCTTAACCGTCGTGCCGCCGCAAATGCGCCTTGGCGAAAATTGGTATAGGGGTACGGCTGATTCCGTCAGGCAAAATATCGGTTTAATTAACGATTATGAACCGGATTTGATTGCCATTTTCGGTGCCGATCATATTTACCGTATGGACATCAGCAAGATGATAGATTTCCATATCAAAAACAATGCTGATGTTACCGTTTCCGCAAATGTTGTACCTTTAAGTGATGCGAAGGCTTTCGGTGTTATGGCAGTTGATAACAATAACAGAATTATCAGTTTTGACGAAAAACCAAAAGAACCTAAATGTATCCCGGGGAAACCTAAGAAAGCGTATGTTTCCATGGGTAACTATATCTTCAGTAAAAATGTTTTACTTAAAATTTTACAACAAAAATATTGTGATGTTCCATCTTTAGATTTCGGTAAAAATATCTTGCCTGTAATATTGAACCAATACAGAACTTTTGCTTATGATTTCCCTTCCCAAAAATTGCCCGGTGTTAAGGATTATGAGGAACAGGGTTATTGGCGTGATGTGGGTACAATTCAGGCATATTGGCAAGCAAATATGGACTTGCTTGGCGAAAACCCCAAATTTGACTTAAATAATCCGCTTTGGCCTATTAACACATCAGTACACAATGTTCCGCCGACGGCCTATCTTGGCGGTGAAGTGATTAACAGCACTTTAAGCAATGGTTGCCGCATAAGCAAAAATACGCTTATAAAAAATAGCGTTTTAGCAAGCAATATTATCGTAGAAGAAGGCGCAGTTATTGAAGACAGCGTAATTATGGACAGTTGTGTTATAGGCAAAAATTGCCATATAAAGAAAGCAATTGTAGACCGTTTTAATATTTTGCCGGCTAATATGAAAGTTGGCCTCAATAAAGATGATGACAGCCAAAATTATTTTATTGACCCATCAGGTATTGTGGTTGTACCGCGTGGCAGAACAAAGTTTTTATAATGGAAATAAATTTATTTTACCGCACAACTTTGCCGTCTTATTACAGAAAAACTAAACTGTATAAGGCGGCAGTTTCTTTTTCACTTGGAAAACAAAAAAACAAATTTGAAGTAGTAAATATTGTTATTGTTTCGCCTAAAGAAATTTTAAAAATTAACAAAGAATTTTTGGGCCACAATTATGTAACTGATGTCATTACTTTTGGAAATCCTTCGCTGATAAATAATAAAATTTATGCTGATATTTTTGTTTGTTTTGAGCAGACAAAAAAGCAAGCTGAAGAACTTGGCAAACAGTTTAGAAAAGAATTTTTAACTGTCATAATACACGGCATTTTACACCTAATCGGCTACGATGATGACACACTTAAAAAACGCAACGAAATGAATGCCGTCGCCGAGAATATTGCCGCAAAATTTTTAAAGAAAATTGCGTAATTATAATTCACTATCAGAGTATTTAAATCCTAAAGGTTCATAAATTGATTTGCACATTTTTCTGCCAAAATCAGTTAATTCCGTTATACAAGAACAATACCAACCATCAGACATTGGAGAATCGTCATTAAAACCATCTCCAGATTGTGTACACCAAAGTTCATAAAATAGATGTTTTCTAGTTATTTCAATACCACCTCCGTATGAATCTATACTACAATAATACTGAAAATTTTCTGTCATATAACCGTCATATTGATCCCATCCATTGCCTCCTGATAAATCCACAGTAGCAAAATCTTTATATTCAACAATACCACTCGTTGGTAAACCGTTTGTAGTAATATATAATTGTATTTCTCTTTTCATCGTGGCAAGATTCATTAGTGCTTCTGCAGATCTGGCTTTTTCTACTGCCAAAGTATATTGTGGCAAAGCAATGCCTGCCAAAATACCGATAATTAAAACAACTACTAACATTTCTATCAGGGTAAACCCTTTATTTTTCTTTTGCATAATTTCTCCTTAAACGCTTTATACGGCGTTTTATAATCTATATGTAAAAATTATACAAAAAAATGGATATCAAGAAGATCGTCGTAAAAATAACAATATCAGTATACCCATACGTTATGTTTTTCTAATAAGTTTAAATTTTATATTATCCTTTCTTAACAAGAATATAAATATTAAAACAAACTAAAACTACAACGAAACATGTAAAAACTACCGCGGGTTGCCCTGCGGTAGTTCTAGTTTTCCAATTAACTTAATCTTATTTTTTTGTTCTTGTTAAAACATAATAAGCGGGTTCTTGTCCGCGGAAAGTATAATCGCCGCTTTTCCACTCAAAGAACATATATTCTTTGCCGTCAATCTTTTTAATTTCGTAAGCGGAAGCGGTTTTGTCACCGTGGTGTAAGACCTTGCCCTTAGTCCAGGTAATTGCGGGGGACATCGGTGTTTTGCCTTTCGGTAATAAGGTTAATGTTTTTAAAAACAAATCGCCTTTCCAAAATTTTCTGCCGGGGTTAAAATCGCTTTGTTTGAAAACGAAATCAACCGCTTGCCATTTACCGATTGCCTTTTTATCATTTTCAAAAGGTAAGTTTACATCATCATAGCGGATATTTGCCGCCTTGCGTAAAACATAATAAGAGGGTTCCATACCAAGGCAGGTATAATCGCCGCTTTTCCATTGGAAAAGTAAATATGTTTCGCCGTCAATTTCCTTTATTATATAAGCGGAGTCTGCCTTGTCAACCGGGTTTAAAATATGGCCTTTGGTCCAAGAAAATACGGAATTTAAAATTTTACCTTCCGGCAAAATAATTAAGTCCTTCAAAAACAAATCATTTCTTAATTCTGTTTTTTTAGGGTCAAAATCCTGGGGGTTATCAACGAAAGCAACGGAAGTCCAATACCCTTGCAAGGCCTCGTCGTTTATAAAAGGCAAATTAACTTCATCTTGTTTGGGGTTAAGTTTTGCGCCCGGGAATACCGCTTTACAATTCGTTTGTGCCAAAAGCGGCGTTATTAAACCGACAAATAATGCTAACATCAATGTTAATTTTTTCATAATTTCTCCTATTGGAAATGAATATACCCGGGGTTTGATTCAAGACCGCGCGGGCCGCTTTCGCCGAAATTTTGGCCTGCTAAATCATCGCTGCTTAAACTGTATACGGCATTGGGACCCAAGTAACGGATTTCGGTATTCTTTTTATAAACACTTAACCCGATTAATAATAAAATACCGCCCAAAACCAAAGCCCATTGTAAGCGCACCGGTGTGTTGGCTTTTTGCAGTAAAGCCGTTTTGATACGCATTTTGGCATTGTTTTTCGGCTCAAAACCGCTGCTGAGTAAAGCAGATACTGTATTTTTATTATTCATAATCTTTCCCGAATTTCATTTTGATTTTTTTAACTGCCCTGTGCAAAATGACACCAACATTGCTTTGCGTTAAGCCCGTAATTGTTGCAATTTCCGTCTGCTTTAAATGCTGGTAATAATGCAAGTTTAAAATTTCCCTTTCCTGTTGCGATAATATTTGTAAGGATTCTTGCAATCGTTTTTCTTTATCATCTTGTTCTAATTTAGCGGCGGGGTTATCTTGCGATGAGGTAAGTGTTTCTTCCTGCTCGCTTGTAAAAGAAAAGATTGAACGGAATTTCCTCCATCTAAAAAAATCTACCGACACACTTCTTGCTATTACAAAAACCCAAACTTCTAAACTTGCTTTACCTGAATTATAACTGTCAAATTTCTTATATAACTTTTCAAAGATAGAGGAAGTTAAGTCCTCCGCTTCCTGCTCGTTTTGACAATGATAGCGTGCATAGTTGTAAATGCGTAAAAAGAAATTTTCGTATAATTCGTCAAATGTCATTTTTGCCTCTTTTAAGCCCGTCACTAATTATTACGCAAGTGTTTTAAAAATATTACAAAATTTTTTTAAGCAAGTAAAAACCGCAGGTTTTTTGGCCCTGCGGTAGTTTTAGTTGTTCCCGTTAGGAAATGTTATATTTGGTCCGGCATAGGTTTCGGCGGCAAGTTGTCAACTTCAAAAGGATGAGCATCTTCTTTCGCAAAAGGGCAACCTTCGCCTTTTTGGCCTTTACATCCGCAACCTTTTCCGTCTTTAGGTCCTTTATGACCTTTGTGCCAAAAGCCCTTGTTCCCGTGATGTTTTGACCCTTTAAAAGCTTCCCTGTCTTTATTCCAAGGAGGTCTAAATAACATAGGTTTTTCACCGGAAATAATTTTCTTGGTTATTTCGTCAACATGTTTAGTTTTGGCTTCTTCGGTTTTCATTTTTTCAAGTTTCGCTTTCATTTCAGTAACACGTTTTTCAAGTTGGACATTACGTTCTTCCATTTGTTTTAAGTGTTTATCATAATTTGCGGCAACTTTCTCTTTGATTTGTTTTTCAATTGCCGGTTTTTTCTTATCAGATGCTTTATTATATTTTTCAACAAGCGTATTCATTTCTTCAATGGACTTTTTCATATCTTCACGCGGAGTATCTTTTGCATTAACAAAAGTTACTGCACCGGCTAAAAAAGCCACAGAAACTATTGCGAGTATAAACTTTTTCATAATCTCTCCTAGAATTCTTGCATATAGGAAAACAGATCTTCAAAATCTGTTTCCAAAGATGTTAGGTCAGTATTTATATCTTCTAAATTTAAACTTGCAGGATGTTTGATACTAACCAATGGCTTTTTAGTTGTAAACTCAAAAGCCGTAAAGCCTATAGCAAGCGCAAATGCGCCGCATACCAAGGCCGGATAGACCCACCTCAAACCTCGCATACCTTTAAGGAAACCAATTTTAAAACTTGCCGTTTTTTGGGTTTCTATATTGGCGGGTATGCAAAATTCCGGGGCAATTTTGGGTGCGAGAGCAGCCGTTGTTAAAGCACAAGTATGCAATATATTCTGGCACTCTTTACAAGTTTTTAAGTGCTCCAAAAAAGCTGTTGTTTTTTCGTCTTCAAGTTCACCGTAAGCGTAAAGCAAAGCATTATTTTCTTCTTTACAAGGCATATTCTTCCCCCAAACTTATTTGCAATTTTTTTATTGCACGATTTAAACGGGCAAGTGCTGTTCCGAGCGGGCAATTTAAAACTTCTGCAATTTCTTTAAAACTTAAATATTGACGAAGTAAAATAATTTCTTTATCTTTTTCAGGCAATTCCTCAATTTTAGCAAGAATATTATCTAAAGATATTTTGGACATTACTTGCTTTTCCGTATTTTCTTTAGACGGGAAAATGTCCGCGCTTTCGTCTTCCGGTAAACTTGCAAATTTACTTCCGGCGCGAAAATAATCAGTTATATTATTCCTTGCTACCGTAAAAAGCCATGCTTTAAAATTACCTTTCTCATGATAGTCTTTAAGTTTTGTTAAAGCTTTCACCAAAGTATCTTGGTAAATATCTTGTGCGGCTGCTTCATTTTTAACACTGTAGAAAATAAAGGAATATAAACCCTCTTTATACTGTTCTACGAGTAAACCAAAGGCCTCGCCGTTACCGCTTTTTACTGCTTTGATTATTTCTTGCTCGTTTATCTCTTTCATACTAGTTAAACGCAAAACCCCAAAATTTTATTGCATTACACTTTGAATTTTATCAAATTTAAAACGGTAGCGTGAGGTAAAAATGCACGCTACCGTAGTAATTTTAGAAAAAACAAATATGATAAATATTTTATTTCTTTTTACAATTTAAACTTTTAACATCTTCCCAAATATCTTCAAGATCCTGTTCATGTTCAAGTTCTTCTTCCAAGATTTTGACAAGCATTTTATGTGTTACAGGGTCCCTCCCGTTAAGCATTTTAATGAGATTGCTATAAACGGATATCGCACAACGTTCGGAACGTAAATTCTGTTCAAGAATGACTTTTGCATCATGGTCCTTAGGTGCCTCGTAACCGCAAGTGGAATATTTATACCACATTTTAGGTTCAATTACAGGCGTTCCCCCAAGTTCAATGATACGTTTAGCAAGTTTTTTTGCGTGGTCTAATTCCTCTGCGGCGTGTTCTTCAAGTTCAGGTAATAAATTAGGCCGCGGCATACCGCTTGCCACTTGTGCACCTTCCATATATTGAATATAAGCAAGCCATTCATCACAATAGGCCTTGTTTAATTCCTCAACTAACAAAGGTACTTTTACCCCCGCCTTTTCTACTATATTGACTGCTAACTTTCCCATATATTCTTCCCCCTTTAACTATTTTATATTATTTATAATAGTTAATTTAGATTAGCATTTATTTTGCTGATTTGTCAAGTATTTTTTAGGAAATTTTAGTTTTGCATCTCATCACTTCTCCACCTTTCTTATGAAAAAGTGGCGTAATTGAAAATACTTTTTTTATTTTATCGCAGGGGGGTTAAAATAGGTCTTGACAGATGTTTTTTTTTTTTTTTGTATAATTTTAAGGTAAAAATATTTTAAAATGCTTTATAAAGCAAATTAGGAGAGTTTATGAAAGAAATAAAAAATAGCAGTCAAGGTTTTACTTTACTTGAGTTGTTGGTAGTAGTTTTAATTATCGGTATACTTGCAGCTATTGCTTTGCCGCAATATAAAAACGCACGCGATAAGGCTGTTATATCCGCTTTTTTACCTATGATTAATGCCATTAAAGAGGCTGAAGAAGTTTATTTTATGACGCATGGGGAGTATGCAAGAAATTTAGAAACTTTAGATATAGATGTAACAAAAGACGGTTCTTGTTCAAAATATCACAATATGATGTTTTGCAAAAAAGAATATATAAATTTATCATATAATGGATCAACTCTAACAGGGGCTCTTTCTTTTTTTTATTGCCCTTCTTTTACAGAAAAAATGGACGTATATAATTACTCTTCTTGCGCTTCTACAAAATTAGTAAAGGCAACTATTTATTTATCTAATCATTCCACAAAACCAAATAGAGTTGAATGTTCCGGTCCAAGTAAACTTTGTGAGATGTTTACATAAAAACCCCTGCGCTAAAATTAACACAGAGGTTTTCGTTTTATTAGAAAAAACTTTGATTTTCTCTACGATGACAAGCTCAAAAAATAGAAGCGAACGAGAATGCCCGCGCATCGCGCAGCAGATTTAAGATGATTTTTAATTTATAACCCCACCCCCAACCCCTCACCTTTGTAAACAAAGGGGCGGGGAGTAATAAGAAGTAATTTTTAATTTTCTCTGCGACGAATAAAATAAAGCCAAACCGAGAGTATAACCTGTCAATTATTTTTGAGGAAATTTCAATTTTTACTGCGACGACAAAAAAGTTTAGAACCGTAGCGCGCAAGCGTGTTTTCGCGCTGCGATGCAGATTTAAGATGATTTTTTATTTTTATCTGACGACGTGTACCAAGAAGTAAAACGAACGAAGTGAGTTTGCGGTACTCTAGGAAGATAAAAATAAAAAAGCGCTTAAATATGCAAGCACGTTTCGCGCGTTTGTGGACATAATGCGGAACGTTAACACGTAAACAATAAAAAAATACCCCTGCTTTTGACAGGGGTATTTTAGTTATTGCTAGTTAAAAACTACTCAATAATCTTGGTAACAACACCTGCACCTACCGTATGACCACCTTCGCGGATTGCAAATCTTACGCCTTCTTCCATTGCAATCGGGGTAATCAATGTAACTTCAATCTCGGCATTGTCGCCCGGCATAATCATGTCACCTTTGAATTGTAATTCACCGGTTACATCGGTTGTTCTGAAATAAAACTGCGGTTTATAACCCGGTGTTAAAGGTGTATGGCGCCCGCCTTCATCTTTCTTCAAGATGTAAACTTGGCCTGTAAATTTCTTATGCGGGGTGATGGTTTTCGGGGCTGCAAGTACTTGTCCGCGTTCTACTTGATTCTTATCAATACCGCGGAGTAAAATACCTACGTTATCGCCTGCTAAACCTTCATCCAATAATTTGCGGAACATTTCAATACCTGTCGCAACAGTATTTAATGTGTCCCTAAAACCAATGATTTCCAACGCATCACCGACTTTTACCTTACCTCTTTCAATTCTTCCGGTTGCTACTGTTCCGCGACCTGTAATTGAAAATACGTCTTCTACTGCCATCAAGAAAGGTTTATCAGTTTCGCGTTTCGGTTCAGGTATCCAGGTATCTAATGCATTAAGTAAGTTCTTAATTGCAGGGATACCAAGTTCAGATGTATCACCTTCAATTGCTTTTAATGCACTGCCGCGGATAATCGGGGTTTCTTTATCAAAGCCATATTTTACGAGTAAATCGCGGACTTCTTCTTCTACTAAGTCCAACATGTCTTTATCTTCTACTAAATCTACTTTGTTTAAAAATACTACCAACTTCGGAACGTTAACTTGTTTTGCTAACAATACGTGTTCTTTGGTTTGTGGCATCGCACCATCTACTGCTGATACTACCAAGATTGCACCGTCCATTTGTGCAGCACCGGTAATCATGTTCTTAATATAATCAGCGTGGCCCGGACAGTCAATGTGTGCATAATGCCTGTTGTCTGATTCGTATTCAACGTGTGATACGGCTACTGTTACGATTTTGCTTGCGTCGCGTACTACACCGCCTTTCGCAATATCGCTGTATGCCATTTCTTTACTTTTACCTTCGCTGGCTAATACTTTCGTCATAGCTGCGGTTAAGGTCGTCTTACCATGGTCAACGTGGCCGATTGTTCCAACGTTAACGTGTGGTTTGCTTCTTGAGAACTTCTCCTTTGCCATAATATCTCCTTTAAATTAAAGCCCGCCCGCAAGGGGCGGGCAAATTTTATTTAGCCGCTACGGCTGTTTTCTTCTCAATAATAGTTTTGGCTACGTTACCCGGAACAGGCTCATAGTGGCTGGGTTCCATGGTAAATGATGCACGCCCTTGAGAAAGTGAACGTACAGTTGTTGCATAACCAAACATTTCAGCGAGAGGCACTTGTGCTTTAATATATTTTGCATTACCTCTATCGCCCATTTCACCGATTTTGGCCCTTCTTGAACTGAGGTCACCCATAATGTCGCCCATATTAGATTCAGGGGTTACAACTTCAACCTTCATGATAGGTTCAAGTAACACAGGATTTGCTTTTTTAGCACCCTCTTTTAAACCCATAGAGGCGGCAATTTTAAATGCCATTTCAGAAGAGTCAACTTCGTGGAAAGAACCGTCATAAACAGCGGCCCTTATATCAACAAGGGGATACCCTGCCAAAGCACCGCTTTCAAGAGCTTCACGGCAACCCTTTTCAATAGCGGGGATATATTCACGAGGAATACGACCTTGGGTAATCTCATTGACAAATTCAAAACCTTTACCGGCAGGAAGAGGCTCAAGGCGCAAGAATACGTGGCCGTATTGACCTTTACCGCCGGACTGCCTGATAAATTTGCTTTCTTGTTGTACTGTCTTGGTAATTGTTTCCCTATATGCAACTTGCGGTGCACCGACATTTGCCTGAACGTTAAACTCGCGTTTCATACGGTCAACTAAAATATCTAAGTGCAATTCACCCATACCGGAAATAACGGTTTGTCCGGTTTCTTCATCCGTTTTAACGCGGAATGTTTGGTCTTCTTCAGCAAGTTTTGCCAAAGCATTAGACATTTTATCAGAATCGTCTTTAGACTTCGGTTCAACTGCGATAGAAATGACCGGTTCAGGGAAAGTAATACTTTCAAGAACAATCGGGTGATCCGGGGAGCAAAAAGTTTGCCCAACGGAAGCATTTTTCAAAGCGACTGTTGCTGCAATATCGCCAGCTCTGAGAGATTTAACTTCTTCTCTCTTATTTGCGTGTAAGCGCATGATACGGCCGACGCGTTCTTCCGCATTTTTAGACGGGAACAACACTGTATCGCCTGCATCAAGTTTACCGGAATAAATTCTGAAGAAAGATAACTTGCCGACATAAGGATCCGTCTGGATTTTGAAGAGTAAAGCGCAGAACGGGTCTTTATCAGAATGGCTTCTGGTAACTTCCTCACCTGTATCGGGGTTTGTACCTTTTACAGCAGGAATATCAAGCGGTGAAGGCAAATAATAACAAACAGCATCAAGTAATGGTTGAACACCTTTGTTTTTGTAAGAAGAACCGCAAACAACCGGGAAGAATTTACCCGTTAATGTTCCTTTGCGGATAGCAGCGCGGATTTCTTCTTCGGTAAAATTGGTTTCGCCGTTTAAATAGCGTTCCATTATTTTATCGTCAAAGTCTGCTAACTTTTCAAGCATATGCGTGCGTGCTGCTTGTGCTTCCTCAACTAAATCTGCTGGAATATCAACTTCATTAAATTCAGCACCGTTATGATCGCCGGACCATATAAGGCCTTTCATTTTAATGATATCAACAACACCTTTAAATTGGTCTTCCGCACCGATTGGAATTTGAATTGGGCAAGCATTACCTCCCAACTTTTCAACAATAGATTTTGCTGAACGTTGGAAATTTGCACCAACTCTGTCCATCTTGTTAATATAGGCGATGCGCGGGACACCGTATTTATCTGCCTGGCGCCAAACTGTTTCAGATTGAGGTTCAACACCTTGTACACCGTCAAAACAGCATACTGCACCATCAAGAACACGAAGTGAACGTTCTACTTCAGCGGTAAAGTCCACGTGTCCCGGGGTATCAATGATGTTGAATTGGCAATCACGCCATTTGCAGTAAACAGCGGCTGAAGTAATGGTAATACCTCTTTCGCGTTCCTGTTCCATCCAGTCGGTAACTGATGCACCGTCGTGTGTTTCACCAATTTTGTGGGTGCGGCCCGTATAATACAAAATACGTTCTGTGGTTGTTGTTTTACCGGCATCAATGTGCGCGATAATACCGATATTTCTGATTTTCTCTAAAGGAAATTTTTGCAAATCGTCAGCCATAACAACCTACCATTTAAAGTGTGCAAAGGCACGGTTTGCTTCTGCCATTTTGTGAGTATCTTCACGTTTTTTAAAGGCAGTTCCTTCTTTTTTGGAACCCAAAATAATTTCTTCGGCTAATTTTTCAGCCATAGGGCGCCCTTTGCGTCCTTGTGCGGCAGAAAGTAACCAGCGCATTGCAACAGAAGTACTTCTTAAAGGTTTTACTTCAACAGGCACTTGATAAGTTGCACCGCCGACTCTGCGGGCTTTAACCTCTAAAAGAGGGCGGACATTTTCAATACATTTATTGAAAACTTCCATAGGATCTGCTTTGGTTTTTGCTTTAATAATATCTAAAGCATCAAAAACGATTTTTTCAGCAGTGGCTTTCTTCCCTTCAAAATTAATTTTATTAATGAACCTTGCCATCAGGACAGAATTATATTTATAATCTGCCGGGGGAAGCGGACGGCGGTCTCTTGGTCTTAAACCTTTTCTAGGCATACTAAGTTAATCTCCTATTTACCAGCTTTAGGCCTTTTTACACCGTAAAGTGAACGGCCTTGCTTTCTATTTTCTACGCCGCTTGCGTCTAAGGCGCCGCGGATAATGTGATATCTTACACCCGGTAAGTCTTTAACACGTCCGCCGCGAACTAACACGATGGAGTGTTCTTGTAAGTTATGTCCTACACCCGGAATATAAGCGGTTACTTCCATTTTGGAGGTTAACTTCACACGGGCAACCTTTCTCAAAGCTGAGTTCGGCTTTTTAGGGGTTGTCGTATACACACGGGTGCAAACGCCACGTCTTTGCGGGCAGCTGTTTAAAGCCGGAGCTTTTGTTTTAAACTCCGTTTTGCTTCTGCCGTGTTTGATTAATTGATTTACTGTCGGCATTTATTTATTTTCTCCTGTTTTATTTTGCTTTCTCTTCAAATTCTCGCTTGATATTTTTGGTAGCTATACCTGTTCCTGCGGGAATTAAATGGCCTACAATTACGTTTTCTTTGAGGCCTTCTAAGTCGTCAACTTGCCCTTTGATAGCTGCATCTGTTAACACGCGGGTTGTTTCCTGGAAGCTGGCTGCTGAGATAAATGACTCAGACGCCAAAGATGCTTTACTGATACCAAGTAAGATAGGTTTTGCAAAAGCAGGTTTTTTACCTTCTGCTTCTAAACGTTCATTTTCCTTTCTATACTCGGATTTGCTAACAATTTGGCCTTTTAAGAAGGTTGAATCCCCAACTTCTTGGATCTTCACATTGCTTAACATTTGGCGAACGATAACTTCAATATGTTTATCGTTAATTGTAACACCCTGTAAGCGGTAAACCTCCTGAATGGCGTTAAGCAAGAATTCCTGCACTTCTTGAATATCCTTCACGCGCAGCACGTCGTGCGGATCTATAGCACCATCGGTTAAAGCATCACCTTTTGCAACTTTATCTCCGGTGTAAACTCTTAAGTGTTTACCTTGCGGAATCGGGTAATGCTTTTCTTGTTGAATTTCCTCATTACTAAGGACTACCTCAGTCAAGCCCTTAGAAGAGGTTTCTAAGCGAATCACACCTGCAAATTCTGCGATAATGGCGGGGTTTCTGGGCGTTCTGGCTTCAAACAATTCTGCAATACGCGGCAAACCGCCCGTGATATCTTTTGTACCGCCTGTTTCTTTAGCAATTTTTGCTAAAATATCACCCGCTTGAACTTCTTCACCTTCTTCAACTAATAAGATAGTATCAATAGTTAAAGGGTAAGGAACTTTATCTATAATAATGCGCGGGTTTTTGCGGCCCATTTTGCTGGCGGTAATTTTGCGTTCAATAATACCTGTAACTTTGTTGCGCTCTTCCTGAAGTGTGATACCTTCCACAACATCAAGGAGTTTAATTTTACCGTTTCTTTCAGCAATCAAAGGTAATGAGTGAGGGTCCCATTCAGCCATAATGGTATCTTTGGTAACTTTTGATTTATCGTCAACCAAAATTTTTGCACCGTACGGGATTTTATACTCTTTAACATTGCCTTTTTCATCTTCTACAAAGATTGAGCCGTTTCTGGAAAGACAGAGTTTATTTTCAAATCTGTCTTCAATAATTTTAATATCTTTAAAGGTAACTTTACCGTTAATTTCTGCCATCGCTTGGGAACGGCTTAAAACACGTGATGCCGCACCACCGATGTGGAAGGTTCTCAAAGTTAACTGTGTACCAGGTTCACCGATTGATTGCGCTGCAATAATACCTACCGTATCACCGACACGCGCAAGCATACCGGTTGCCAAACTGTTACCGTAACATTTCGCACAAATACCATGTTTAGAGTTACAAGTCAATACGGAACGAACCCTTACAGATTCAACTTCATATTTCTTAACTAAATCACCTTGTGCGGCAGTAATGAGATCACCGGCTTTAATAATGGTAATTTCCTCATCACCTTTTTTAACTTTGACATCTTCCAAAGAAGTGCGGCCTACTATACGCTCGGAAAGCGGTTCAATAATTTCTTCACCGCTCTTTAAGTCGCGAAGAACAACACCTTCTGTTGTTCCGCAGTCATCTTCGGTAACTACTAAATTGTGACCAACGTCAATAAGACGTCTTGTCAAATAACCGGCATCAGCTGTTTTCAGAGCGGTATCTGATAAACCTTTACGACCACCGTGTGTTGAAATGAAGTATTCCAAAACTGACAAACCTTCACGGAAGTTTGCGGTAATCGGGTTTTCAATAATCTCACCAGCACCGCCGGTAAGTTTCTTTTGAGGTTTTGCCATCAAACCGCGCATACCGGCAAGCTGCCTAACCTGTTGCCTTGAACCGCGGGCCCCGGAATTAGCCATTAAGAAAACAGAGTTGAATTTTTGTTCCCCTTTCTTAACAGGTTTCTTTTCAACATCTGCCATTTCTTTAAAAAGTTCTTCGGCGATATCATCTGTAACTTTGGTCCAGATATCGATAACTTTATTGTACCTTTCACCTTCGGTGATAGTACCTGTTTCTGCTTGTTCCTGAATTGCTTTAACTTTCTTTTGTGCTTCTTTAACTTTCTTTTCTTTGCTGGCAGGAACAATCATATCTGCGATAGAAATTGAAAGGCCTGATTTGGTTGCATATTTATAACCTAAAGACATAATTCTGTCTAAAAATTGGACTGTTTCATAATGTCCGTATTTCGGGTCTTTATAGCAATCACTCACCATTTTGGCAAGTTCTTTCTTACCTATATCTTTGTTTAAGAAAGGCCAGCCTTTCGGTAAAATTTGGTTGAAGATGATGCGACCAACGGAAGTATAATCTGTCCACTTAGAAACATCTTTACCTTCATTTAAGTTCTTTGTGATACCACAAACTTTGATTTTTGCGTGTAAAGAAATTTTGCCGTATTCTAAGGCGGTCAAGGCATCTTCACTATCAGCGAACAAGGAACCTTCTCCCAAATCATTATCTTTGATTTTAGTGATATAGTTTACACCCAAAACCATATCATGTGAAGGGCTTGCAATAGGCCTGCCGGAAGCAGGAGATAAAATATTATTTGTTGCAAGCATTAAAGTTCTTGCTTCAATTTGTGCTTCAATCGTTAAAGGAACGTGAACAGCCATCTGGTCACCGTCAAAGTCAGCGTTAAAAGCAGCACAAGTTAAAGGATGTAACTGTATGGCCTTACCTTCAATTAAAACCGGCTCAAAAGCCTGAATACCCAAGCGGTGCAATGTCGGAGCACGGTTCAAAAGTACCGGGTGATTTTTGGTAACTTTTTCTAAAATATCCCAAATTTCAGGGCTTACTCTTTCAAGTTTCTTCTTAGCGGCTTTTAAAGTTACGCCTTCCTTCTTCATTAATTCCCCAATAATAAAGGGCTTAAAAAGTTCAAGAGCCATAAGTTTAGGTAAACCGCACTGATTAAGTTTTAAGTTAGGACCTACTACAATAACCGAACGTCCGGAATAGTCCACCCTTTTACCGAGGAGATTTTGGCGAAATCTACCATGTTTACCTTTGATAGAATCTGACAAAGATTTTAAAGGTCTGCCACCGGGTCCTAAAAATACCTTCCCACGGGCGCCATTTTCAATTAAAGCATCAACTGCTTCTTGCAGTAAGCGCATTTCGTTATAAACCATTACTTTCGGTGCTTGTAAAGATTTGATATGTTTTAAACGGTTATTTCTGTTAATAATGCGCCTATATAAATCGTTTAAATCGGAAGCGGCAAAACGGCCACCGTCAAGAGGAACCAAAGGTCTCAAATCAGGAGGAATAACAGGAAGAACAGATAAAACCATCCACTCCGGCCTATTACCTGAATCTCTAAATTCCTTCATCATTTTTATACGGCGGATAAGTTTTGTTCTTTCGGCTTCACTTTGTGTTTCTTTTAATTCTAATTCAAGAGCAGGAATCTCTTTATCGAAATCCAAACTTTCAAGAAGTGCTTTTACAGCAGGTGCACCAATATCTGCTTTAAGTTTAGAACCGTATTTTTTGCGGGCTTCACGGACTTGCTCTTCAGATAAAATATCACCTTTTTTAAAGTCAGTTCTGCCGGTAACGGAGTCAACTGCATCTTCAAGAACAACATAACTTGCATAATAGACAACCCTTTCAAGGTCAATGGTTCTCATATCAAGTAAAACACCTATTCTTGAAGGCGTCTTTTTTAAGAACCAAACGTGAGTAACGGGAACGGCAAGTTCAATATGCCCCATTCTTTCGCGGCGGACTTTTGATTCTGTAATTTCAACACCGCATCTGTCGCAGCACATACCTTTAAATTTTACCCAGCGGTATTTACCGCAGGCACATTCATAATCTTTAGTAGGCCCAAAGATACGTTCACAGAATAAGCCGTCTCTCTCCGGTTTTAAAGTTCTGTAATTGATTGTTTCCGGTTTTTTTACCTCGCCATAAGACCAAGATAAAATTTGTTCCGGGCTTGCTATACCTAATTTAATAGCATCAAAATCAAAGAAGTTAAGTTCTCCTGCTTTTTTTGTTTTCTTATTTGCTTCAAACATTTTATATGCTCCTATTTAGCCTTTTCTTCTTTTACTACGGCTGGGGTCTTAGGATTTTTTTGTATCCTTGGCAACTCCACGCTAAGCCCTAGGGCTTGTAGTTCTTTCACGAGAACCTTAAATGATTCCGGTACACCCGGCTGGGTCGGTAATTGTCCTTTAACGATGGCTTCATACATTTTTGTTCTTCCGTTGAAGTCATCAGACTTAACTGTTAAGAACTCTTGTAAAGTATATGTTGCCCCGTAACCCTCAATGGCCCAAACTTCCATTTCGCCGAATCTCTGCCCACCGAATTGTGCTTTACCGCCTAACGGTTGGCGTGTGATTAAGCTGTAAGGACCTGTTGAACGGCTATGTACTTTATCTTCTACCAAGTGAATAAGTTTCATAATGTACATATAGCCTATTGTAACCTTTTCCTCAAACGGCTCACCTGTGCGGCCGTCATATAAAGTGATACGGCAATAATCATCCGGTAAATATTGTTCCGGTACACCTTTTTTGCGTAAAACATCTTTTGCTTTTCTGATTTGTTCTTTAACTTCTTCTTCACTTGGTCCGTCAAATACAGGGGTTGCAGTATTTATGTTTAAGTGATGTGCTGCCCAACCAAGCATAACTTCTAAGAGCTGCCCTACGTTCATCCTTGACGGTATACCCAAAGGAGAAAGAACGACATCAAGAGGTGTGCCATCTGGTAAGAAAGGCATATCTTCTTCCGGTAAAATCTTGGCAACAATACCTTTGTTACCATGACGGCCGGAGAGTTTATCCCCAACCTGTACTTTGCGTTTTGAAGCAATAAATACTTTTACGGATTTATTGACTACAACTGCCAAGTTTTCATCGCCTGCTTGTAAGAGTTTAATATTTGCGATGTATTTATTTAAGGCTTTTTCTTCTAGTTCCTTATAGAGTTCATTTATGCTTTCTTCTGCCTTTTTCAACTCTGCTGCTTTAGAATATTTTTCTTTAGCTTCTTCTAAAGCAATAGATTTTGCTTCGCGTACGGCAGTAGTATCTGCGATATATTCATCGCGAATCTCTTTCAATTTCTTGACGAAATTAGACATCCTGTCACGTTTGGTTTTAACAATTTTTTCTAATTCCGTATCAATACTTGCAAGTGCTTCGCGTTTTTCTTTAGCAGAAATGGCTTCAACAACTCTTTTTGTAATTTTCTCAATCTTGTCATCATAGTTTTTTTCCATACGGACAAAAACTCTGGTACCGATAACTTTACCCGTTGTACCGGGTGGAACACGTAAAGAAGCATCAACTACATCATCTGCTTTTTTACCGAAAATTACTTTAAGTAAACGTTCTTCCGGGGTTAGTTGTTGTTCTCCTTTCGGAGTAACTTTACCAACCAAAATATCACCCGGCCCCACAACCGTCGCCGGTAAAATTATACCGTCATTATCTAAATGGGCCAAAGTATCATTGGCGATATTTGGAATATCTTTTGTAATTTCTTCTGCGCCAAGTTTTGTGCTTCTGGCATCAATTGAAAACTCATGTAAGTGTATGGAAGTTAAAATATCTTCCTTTACCAAACGGTTTGAAATTAAGATAGCGTCTTCATAGTTGTAACCTTCCCAACTCATAAAACCGACAAGCAAGTTGCGGCCTAAAGACAATATACCGTCTTTCATCGCCGGACCGTCAACTAAAGTTTGTCCTTCTTTTACGAAATCACCTGTTTTTACAAGCGGTTTGTGATTAATACAAGTATCTTGGTTAGAACGTTTATACTTTACAAGTTCATAAGTGTCATATTTACTTGCTTTCTTGTTTGTATCATTTGTTTCAATAACTATTAAGTCCGCTGAAGATAATACTACTTTACCCGCACGTTTTGCAACAATAGTTGTACCTGAGTCATGCGCCACAATTTCTTCTATACCGGTACCGACCAAAGGTGCTTCCGTATTAAGTAAAGGTACACCCTGACGCTGCATGTTACAACCCATCAAGGCACGGTTTGCATCATCGTGCTCTAAGAAAGGAATTAAGGCAGCTGAAACACTAATAACTTGAAGAGGGGAAATATCCATATAGTCAACTTCCGTAGGTGTAACTACAGGATAATCAGCCCTAACACGGCAAGCAACTTGGTCTGTAGCCAAATTACCTTTTGCATCTAAAGGTGTGTTTGACTGCGCTACCATATAATCATCTTCTATATCAGCAGTTAAATAAGAAACTTCATCCGTTACTTTTCCGTTTTTAACTTTTCTGAAAGGGGATTCTAGCAAACCATATTCATTTACCTTGGAGTAGCAAGCCAAAGAAGTTATCAAACCGATATTCGGACCTTCCGGTGTTTCAATCGGACATAAACGACCGTAGTGTGTATAGTGAACGTCGCGAACCTCAAATCCTGCACGTTTTCTGTTTAAACCGCCGGGGCCCAAAGCAGATAGACGTCTTTTATGTGTAAGTTCTGAAAGAGGGTTAATTTGGTCCATAAACTGTGAAAGTTGATGGGTACCAAAAAATCTTCTTATACAAACGCGGATTTGTTGATCATTAACCAAAGTTCTGGGAGTAATTTTCTTGTTGCCATTTTCTTTAGTCATTTTATCGCGGACAATTTTTGCCATTTGCGATAAACCGATACGAACCTGGTTTTCCAAAAGTTCACCGATACCGCGCACACGCCTGTTACCTAAATGGTCAATATCGTCTAACTTGAAAGAAAAATCTTTATACATCTCCGCAGCAGATTCTTCACCGGCATTTAATGCCAAAAGATATTGCAAGGTAACTATTACATCTTGTGTTGATAAAGTCCTTGCATTATCGGAGGGTTTTGCATATTCTTTATTTTGTTTTTCAAGACGATTAAAGAAATAGTCAAATTTTTTATTGATTTTAAAACGGCCTACAAAACTTAAATCGTACCTTTTGATATTTTTAAAAATCAAACTGTCCAAAAAGTGTTCTGCTTGTTCTTTGACAATAAAATCCTGGCCGCGCATTTTTCTGTACACTTCATACTGTGCTTCACCTTTTGTTCTGGGTTCTTCTTTTTTGTTAGCTTCTAAAGTAACTAAAATACCCGGGTTATCTTGGCGGGGATTACCGCTTAAGACCTTTATAGTCTTGATTTTGTTTTCTATTAAAATACCGAAGGTTTTATCATCTATCGGGGTTGCGGCTTTTTCATCTAAATTCCAGAGAACTTCACCTTGTTCATTAACTATATCTTCCGCAGCATAACGGCCGACAACATTATCAATATCACTTAATTTAACTTGCACGGTTTCAGTAGGGTAAAACGCTTGCAAGATTTGTGCATTTGTTTCAAGGCCGCAGGCACGCAGGAAAGTGGTTGCGAGGAACTTTTTCTTTTTATCAATACGCACCCACAAAACGTTTGCGATATCAAATTGGAATTCAATCCATGCACCTCTGTAAGGAATAATACGGGCGACGTATAAACGTTTACCCAAGGTGCTTTGTTGTTTTTCCTCGTCTTCTTCAAAGATAATACCAGGGGATCTGTGAAGTTGGCTTACCACAACGCGTTCATCACCGTTATATACGAAGCAACCCGCTTCAGTCATAACAGGCAAATCACAAAGGAGGATATCTTCTTCCTCTGCTTTAATAAAATCCCTTGTTTCTTTATCTTTTTTAACTTTATAAAAACTTAAACGCAAAGTGGCTTTTAAAGGAACGCTGTAAGTGCCGTCCCTGTTTATTGCTTCTATCGGGGAAGCATATTTTTCTTCACCTATGGTATATTTTATAAATTCCAATTTCATGCTCCCGTCTGGAGCTTCTATCGGGAAAATATCTTCAAATACGCCTTGTAGACCGCGTGTTTCCCTTTTTTTAGGGTCTGTATATCTTTGCAAAAAATTGTTAAATGATTGATGTTGCATCGCAAGTAAATGCGTCATTGCAACTTTTGTTTTAATTTTGCCGAAATTTAATTGTTCCATTTTTGGTCCCTACCTGTTTCGGTGCTCTCCCTGTTTAGAGCACAAAGTCCTAAACCTCTAAAAAGAGGTTTAGGACTTAATATTTTATTAGTTAAGTTCAACAACGCCGCCGGCTTCAGTAATTTTCTTTTTCATTTCTTCTGCTTCAGCTTTGGCAACGCCTTCTTTCACGGCTTTAGGTGCACCTTCAACTAAGTCTTTTGCTTCTTTAAGACCTAAACCGGTGATTTCGCGAACGATTTTGATTACTGCAATTTTCTTTGCAGCATCAACTGATTTGAGAACGACGTTAAATTCGTCCTTTTCTTCTGCGGCGGCAGCGGCACCGGCTGCAGGGGCTGCAGCAACTGCTACAGCGGCGGCTTGTGCCTTTACGCCGAATTTTTCTTCAACTGCTTTAACGAGCTCGGAAAGCTCAAGTACTGTCATTTCTGCAATAGCATTAAGAATTTCATCTTTTGTTAATTTTGCCATTTTTTATTTCCTTTCATTTCTTGAGTAGCTGCCTTCTGTTTAAGCCGAGCTTAAACCCGTGCATTTATCCTTTCGGACTACTACCGCTCTAAGGCGGGTTTGATTTCGCTTATTTTTTGCTGTTTTCAACAGCTTGAAGTACGTAAGCAAAATCTCTAATCGGGGCTTGAAGCACTTGCGCGGAACTTGCAACAATGCTGTATAAAGCATTGGCAAATTTGCCGATATTTTCTTCTTTACTACCAAGGGTAGCAAGAACTTTAACCTGCGCTTCATCATACCAAGTACCGTCGGTAAAGCCAGCCCTGATTTTAAAGGCCGCATTGGTCTTTGCAAATTCGGTCAAACCTTTTGCAGAAAGGGCAACATCGCCGTCTTTTTTCAAGATGGCTACTGCTGTCGGCCCTTTCAAAAGGGAAGCATCAACACCTTCAATACCGGCTTGTTTCAAGGCATGCTCTAAGATAGAATTGCGTTCAACTCTAAATTTACATTTAGCGTCTGCAAGTTTACCTCTTAGATCAGCAAGTTCTGTGAACTTGCAACCCTGATAAGCGGTAAAGAAAATGCCCGCTGCTTCTTTAATGTCATTTGCTAGTCCAAGGGACCTTTCTTTTTTTTGTTCTTTTGTTAAGTTCATACTTTTAACAATTTACTACTTTACTGCTTTCGCCCTTATTTTTTGTTCTTAAAGTTTTCTTTAAACGCAAAAAACGCGGGCAGAAATCCCACTAACATACAGTTAAAACTGCTGTTTAAAATTTACCGTCGTAAAATACCTTTTTGGGCTTTACTTTTTTAAACGGAAAACGGGCATCTTAAAGCACCACTCCTATATAAAATTGCTTTAAGTAACCTTATAATATTATATCAATTTAAGCTGCCATTTGCAACAAGCAAAGATTATCCGCAAACTTCTAATTATATTATATCAAATTTTTTAATTATTTTGTGTGATTTCTTCCAGGTTAATTGTTTCTCTTTCCTCTTTTTCTTCTTGCGGCTTTATACCTGCTAAAGATAAGTAAAATACAGTATAGAAACAGGTAGTAAATACAGAAATAATAATCTGACAAATGAAGGAAAGTATATTTCCGACTATTGCCAAATTAATTTTAGATAAGGCATAAGCCACTGCCATAACAATTCCTGTTGCAACAATTATTGAGATTGCTAACAAAAGAACATACCCTATTATTTTAAGCCAACTGCTGATAGCCAAAGTCCATGCTTCGGATAAAATTCCCCAAAATTTACCTTCTTTGCATAAAATGCCATAAAAGGCAGTAAAGAAAAACGGCAAACAAAAAATTAAAACAGGAATTGTTATCAGGATGCCATATTTACCTAATAAAATTGTAAAAAATGCAGAAATTACGATAATTGCCACAAAGATAAGTATGGAAAGAAATATTACTTTCCAAATTTTCTTTAAAGTTTCAAAAAAAGCTTCTTTAACAAAACCTTGCCCGATAAGCATTGTATTCCTAACAATAAGAACAACCCAAAAACCTGTCATATAAAACAAGAAAGCAAAAGCAGTTGCGAGTATTCCCAAAACAATAATTTTCGGGAGCATTGCGCTTATAATATCCATATTTTCCGGTCCCATAGCAGCCAGGGCCATTATCTCCTGCCCGAAAAATAATGCCGACATAATACCAAAAATAACTGCAAGAACTAACAAAGAGGCATAAATGCCCGTAATTTTCCAGAATGATTTTTTGAAAACATCTGTTGTGTTTTTAAGAATTACCCCAAAAGTATTGTTCATAAACGAACCTCCGAATTTAACTTCCTAACGTAAGAATTATAATAAAATTGTTTTGCCTTGTCAATTACACATTGAAAAACCAAACCGACACGATTATTCGGCAAATAATAATAATTGTAAATTTTCTATACTCACCCACTTGAATTTTTTCTCTTAAACCGCTATACTATTATTTTAGGGGTACAAAATGCGCAAAAATCCACACATATTAGAAATCAACGCCCAAGTCTGGCTAAACAAATTTGCAATGGAGTTAAATAAACCGTTAACTCTTGCCGATATTCCGCAAAGTTATTTAGAGGAAATTAAATCTTTGGGCTTTGATGCTCTATGGTTAATGGGGGTTTGGCAACAAAGCCCTAAAAGTGCCGAAATTGCACGAAACCACCCCGATATTTTGAATTATTTATCAAAAGTTAAACCGGATTTTGACCCGCAAGATATAGGGCCTTCCCTTTATGCAATTTATGACTATAAAGTAAATCCGAATTTCGGCGGGGAAACAGCCTTATTAAAACTAAAAAAACGTTTAAATGATTTAGGTGTCAAACTTATTTTAGATTTTGCAGGAAATCACTTATCTTGTGATTCCCCCTACTTAACCAGCAATCCGGAATATTTTATCAGCAAACCCGGTATTATGCCGCAAGAAGAAGGTTTATTTTTTAAAGGACCTAACGGTCTTTATTTCGCGCATGGCAGGGATCCTCATTTCTACTCATGGAGTGATACTGCACAATTAAATCATTTTAATCCTAAAACGCGTGAATTTCTACTTGGTATTTTGGATCATCTTTACACCTTATGCGACGGTTTACGTTGCGATATGGTCATGTTAATGTTGAATGATGTTTTTGCAAATACTTGGAATATGTATCTTGACCTTCCAAAACCGCAAGAGGAATTTTGGCCTAAAGCAATTAAACATATAAAAGACAAAAACAATTATTTTATGTTTCTTGCTGAAGTTTATTGGGGCCTTGATTGGGAAGTTCAGCAGTTAGGTTTTGATTTTACTTACGATAAAACCTTATATGACCGCCTTTTACTTTCAAACGCACAAGACATACAAGGCCATTTAAATGCTGAGCACTTATATCAAATGAGGTCGCTCCGCTTTATTGCAAACCACGATGAAGAACCTCCGGTAAAAGCCTTTGGGGAAGAGAAATCTAAGGCAGCTGCTGCTGCTTGTTATACTTTAGAAGGTGCACGATTATTTACTTTAAGCCAAATCTACGGTGCAACGGTACGCTACCCAATACAATATATTCCTAAAAAACAGGAAAGGAATGATAAAATCGTTTCCTTTTATGAAAAACTTTTAAGCATTATAAAGGACCCTTGCTTCCATGGCGGGCAATGGGCTTTAAAACCGGTTGGAGAAATCAGCAAAGAAGACCAAAGCCACAAAAATATTCTTGCTTGGATTTGGTGGCAAAGCACCTGTTGCAAAATGGTATTTATAAATTATAGTGATAAACAGGCAAATTTCAAAATTAATGCCGACAAATTTCCTAAAACTGAAAAGGTTAATATAAAATTTACTGAAGAATTTTCAAATACTACTAAAGAGGTTCCTTTATCTTCTTTCAAGCAAGACGGCGGTTTACCGCTAACTTTACAACCTTTTGAAATCAGAATTTATTCTTTTGATTTTTAAAATTTACAGGAATAATAGTAATTTGAACCACTATTATGTAAGAAATTACAATTAAATACTTCAGAGCAAAAACCACTTTTTCCATGTTCATAACAAAATAATTTACCTGCATCTATATATTCATTGCCTTGTGTTGTAAATCCAAAACCTGAACGCAAATATTTTCCTGTTTTACGAAGGGAAGATAGTCCTCCTCCTTTACTAGCATAAATAAGATTTTTATTATTGGATATACAATCTATTTTGTTAAAACCAGATAAAATTTCGCATCCTCCTCTTTGATACCCGCTGAAGTTAACATCCAGCTCATCAAAATTTGTTGCATATTTCTCATTTACTAAATAATATCTTTGCTGGGCATCATACAACGCTTTAATAGAAATTAATAATTGGCTGGCCTCCGCTTTTTCTTTTGCTTTACGATATTGAGGTATCGCAATACCCGCTAAAATTCCAATAATTAAAATGACCACCAAAAGTTCTAAAAGCGTAAATCCTTTTTTACTTTTCATATGATACTCCTAAAATTAATGTATAAAGAGTTTTCATCCCTATATAGGTTATTATACGAAAAAAAAAAAAAACGCAAGTCAAGTGCGTTTTGCGACGATAAATAAAGAAATAATTTTTAACAATAAAATGCCTTTTTAAAATTTACCCTACACTTTTTTGAAGTGTAGGGTAAAATTGTACGATTTTTTTATTTGCTTAATTTTCGGCATTAAATTGGTCTTTGCCAACACCGCAAACCGGGCAAACCCAATCTTCCTTAACATCTTTCCAGGCAGTACCGGCAGGAATTCCGTGTTCAGGATCACCTAATTCTTCGTCATAAACATAACCGCAAACATTACAAACATATTTCATTTTCTTTTCTCCTTTTTTCGTTATTTCTTCTTTTTGATAAGTTACCGCCCCTTTAGGCGTTTTTCCTTTTAAATCATGATGATAGTACGCATAAGTCATCGGCGGGCAAGAATTATCTAAAAGTTCAGCTTCTTCCAAAGAACAAATAAACATAGTATGTGTTTCTAAATCTACTTTACTGATTACCTTTAAAGTTAAATAAGAAGAAGTGTTTACTGTAACTATCGGCAAACCCTCTTTACTTAACTTATAGGGCATTTTAGCAAATTTATCAAACCCTCTGCCCGATCTAAACCCAAAATTACCTATAAATATCAAATCGGCTGATTCCGTCAAAGGCTGTACACAAATCAAACCCGTTTGTTGTATATACTCGTGGGTTAAACTTTCTTTATTTAAAGTAACTGCAATCCGGATAGGTTCTGCAGTAACTTGTGCAACGGAATTTGCAATCAGCCCATTTATTTTGCCGTCTTTACTGACGGAAGAAACGATATAAAGCCCGTATCCCAAGGTAAAAAGGGTTTTTAAATTCAGCATAACTTTTCGCCTACCGTTTTGCCGAAAGTAAAACACTCTTGTAAAACATTTTCTGTAGGAACAAATTTACTTTTGACAAGCGGGGCAACAATCTCCACCCCGATATTTTTTACATCTTCTTCAAATTTGTTTAAAGGGAAATCACTCCACCCGTATGAACCGAAAACTCCCCCTTTCAATCCCTGTTTACGAAGCCCTTTTAAATAACAAAGCAAATCCGCTAAAGAAGGATAAATTTCTTGGTTTAAGACGGGTGTTCCCATAATTAAAGCATCGCTGTCTAACAATTCTGCTACAACATCACTCCTGTGTGAAAAATGCAAAGACATTTGCTTTACCGTTACACCGGCGCTTTTTAGACCATCGGTAATTGAAGCCGCCATTTTATTGCAAGAACCCCACATAGTATCGTAAACGACAAGTGCTTTTTTAATGCTTTTTTGTGCTGCCCAATCAGCATAAAGTTCAACAATTCTTGCCGGATTTTTACGCCAAATTAAACCATGGTCAGGGCAAATAATTTTTGGATTAATCCCTAATTTTTTAACTTGGGCGAGAAAACTCGTAACAATTTTAGAGTAAGGCAAGATAATATTTGCATAATATTTCTTTGCTTGATACAGCCAAGTATTTTCTTCTAATTCATCGTCAAAGCGCTCTGTGCTGGCAAAATGCATTCCAAAAATATCATTACAAAAAAGAACATTTTCCTCCTCAAGCAAAGCAATCATACTATCCGGCCAATGTAACATTCGGGATTCAACAAATTTGAGTTTATCTTTTCCTATAATTATTTCTGAGCCGTTCCCTACTGCTTCAACGGGTAAATCCTGAACGAGATTTTCTTTTAAATTCTGTGCCCCCATTACCGAAGCATAAATCTTGCTTGGCTTGCATGCTGATATAGTTTGCAGTAAAGCACCGCTATGGTCAAGTTCAGAATGGTTTGATACTATAATATCAATTTTGCTTGGGTCTATAACACTTTTTATTCTAAGCATCATTTCATCAAAAAATTCTTTTTTGACGGTGTCAATTAAAATCACTTTTTCATCCAAAATTAAAAAAGCATTATAAGTGGTGCCTTTATCTGTTGAATAACCATGAAAATCCCTTATATTCCAATCAATAGCACCAACCCAATAAACTTTATCAGTTATCTTTATTGCTTGCATATTATTTTTTATTACTCCAAAGTCCGTGAATATTACAATATTCCCTTACTTCAATAATATTTCCGTCTGTTTTTGGAAAAAAGGCCTCCGGCTTAATACCGGGCCTTAAATTAGCACGCATAATTTTATTGTTATCATAAATTGCTTCAATAAACTCTATAAAGTGAACATCTAACATTGGGTGTTCTGCCGAGCCGACTTTGACAAGATATCCCCCTTCAATTTCTTCTACAACGGGAATATGTTTTTCCGTTGCTGCTTCCTTGGTATTTGCTGTTTGTTTAACCATTTCTTTGCCGCAACAAGACAATACTCCTTTCCCTGCATGTGTAACTTCTAAAATATTACCGCAGATATCACATTTATATATTTCATTTGTTTCCATACTTTCCCCCTTTGGTCGCAAAAAACGCGCCTTTAAAATAAGGCGCGTTTAAATTATTTCTGCACCTACGGCAATTTTACCAATTTTCGCACAAAAGTTCAAAATAACTTTGTTCGTGCGCACAAGCGGGGCATTTTTTGGGTGCTTCTTTTCCTTCAAAAACAAAACCGCAGTTTATACATCTCCATTTAACAGTTTCGTCTTTTTTGAAAACTTTACCCTCGGTAATATTTTCGTATAATGCTTTATAACGCCTTGAGTGTTCCTTTTCCGCAACGGCAATATTTTCCATAACTACTGCAATTTCGTCAAAACCTTCTTCACGTGCAATTTTAGCAAAAGAAGGATACATGTGTTGCCACTCTTCATCTTCACCTGCGGCCGAAGCAGCCAAATTAGTTAATGTATCCCCGATAATTCCAGCGGGGAAAGCGGCTGTAACTTCAACTGCACCGCCCTCTAAAAACTTGAACAAGCGTTTTGCATGTTCTTTTTCTTGATTAGCGGTTTCTTCAAAAATTTTGCTGATTTGAACATATCCTTCTTTCTTTGCTTTACTTGCAAAAAAAGTATAGCGGTTCCTTGCTTGGGATTCCCCTGCAAAAGCCGTTAAGATATTTTTTTCTGTTTGTGTTCCTTTTAAGGATTTCATTTTAATTCCTCCTGATTTTTTAAAGTTAAATAACCCATTAAGCGGTATATAAGTTTTGCTGCATTAAATTCACTTATAGGATTGTCTTTCATCGGTGCTGTTTCCACAACATCTGCTGCGACAATATTTTTATGTTTTACAACTTCTCTAAATAGATTTAAGGCATCATACCACATAAAACCTCCCGGTTGAGGGGTACCGGTACCCGGTATTACGGAAGGGTCAAAACCATCCACATCAATGGTCATATAAACTGTGTCTGTTAAATTTTCAAGAACCTCTTTAATTAATTTTTTTTGGTCCAAATTCTCGTGCATTAAAAAGGTTTTTACATTACCGGTATTAACATTATCTTTCTCTTCTAGGCCGATAGAGCGGATACCTACTTGCACTACGCGAACTTTTCTTGAAGCCGGATACAAAGCACACGCATGGGAGCGTTCATCTCCGTAATAGGATTTTCTTAAATCGGCATGGGCATCAAAATGTAAAACCGAAAGTTCCTTCCCGTATTTTTCAATATACGGGTCAATCAATGCCTGGGAAATTGAATGTTCACCCCCAAGATAAAAAGGAAATTGTTTGTAAGTATTGATATAATTTTTTACAAAATTTTCAATACGAACAAAAACTTCTTCTTCACTGCCTTCACAATTTATGGGCTCAAAAGTTGCAATACCTTGACGGAAAGTTTCTGTTTTTGTTTCCTCGTCAAAAAATTCCACTTGGCTTGAGGCCTCTAAAATTGCGGAAGGCCCTAATTTTGTTCCGCCGAAATAAGAAACAGTTCTCTCATACGGAACAGGTATAACGGCGAATTTCGCGGTTTTAATATCACAAAATTCGCCGTCTAATGCTAAAAAGTTGTTACTGCTTGGCTTTAACATAAAAGGAGAATTTACCTCACAAAAACAGCCGCTGCTACGACAGTAGTCCAATATCCGTCAACACAAATTGCCGATTGGGTAATATTTGTTGTTTTAACAATTTTTCCGCTCATTTTCCAAATTTCTTCTTTTTGGTTCCAAGTTGTATTATTATCAAACTCAATACCCAAAGTTGTAGATAACATCATCGCTGCGAGGTCTTCGGCATAATCGCCGGCTTTTTGGTCTGCCTCACCGAAACTATGGTGTTCGGAAATATACCCGTGCGTATTTTTATCTTTCGGAATTGCAAGCCCGACCGAAGCAGAAATTAAACGCCTGTTTTCGTTACTTGTATTGCGGCTGATAACGCAATGTAAAATTTGCCCTGCGGAAAGATGTTCTAAGCCCTTTGAAATGGACACGACTTTACATCTCGGTGGGAAAATACTTGAAACAGGTACTAAATTAAATTTTGCAATTTTTGCGTCGCGTAATGCTTCTTCAAAACTTGCTAATTTTTCTTTATGTCTGCCAACACCTTTTGTTAAGAATATTTCTTTGGGAATAAACGGTTCGTACATTTTCTTTTCCTCTTTTTTCATTAAAATAGCCGCAAGCGGCAAATATTTTATAAAATAATTATAACAAATATGTTAAGCAAAAGGTTAATTATTTTTTTACTAATATTATCAGCCCCTCTTTTTATAAGGGCTAAGGAGTTTGTTATGTACGACGATAAAGGTCATCTTCATTTCAATTACAAGGCAAGTGAACTTGCCCCAAAAGAAAAAGAAGCAAGAAAAGTTTTGGAAGCCGCTCTAAATAAAATTGCTAATATTCCGGCTAATGACAGAACTTTTGAAAACACTTTACTTGCTTATGAAAATGCCCTTGATAATTACGGCGATGCATTAGGACAAGCAGGATTTTTAGCCTATGTTTCTACCGATGAAGAATTAAGAAACGCAGCTCTTGAGCAAGCACAAATTATAAGTGCATACATGGTAGAAGTAGCAACGCGGCGTGATATTTATAAAGCTTTTAAAGAACTTGAAAAATTAAAACCTGAGTTGCCAAAAATTGAAGCGAAGATGCTTAAAGATACTATGATAGGTTTTAAAAAATCAGGCCTTGCTTTAGACGATAAAAAGTTGGAAATATTTAAAGATATTGCGAAACAAAAATCAGTAAACTCAATAAACTTTTCAAAAAATATTCGTGATTATAAAGATTATTTAGATGTTACCGAAGAAGAACTTGAAGGTTTACCGGAAGATTACAAAAATAAACTTCAAAAAATAGACGGTAAATACCGTATAACTTTAGATTACCCCGACTATGTTCCTTTTATGACAAATGCCGTTAAAGATGAACCGCGCAAAATTTTGGAATATAAATATTCCCGCCGCGGCGGTAAAGAAAATGTAAAAATTTTTGAAGACAATTTGATGTTGCGTTACAAAAGCGCTCGTTTGCTTGGCTATAAAAATCACGCTGAGAACCGCCTTGATATACGCATGGCAAAAAATGTTAAAACCGTAAATAATTTTTTGAAAGATTTAGAAAAGAAATTAAAACCTCTTGCTAAAAAAGAACAAAAAGAATTTTTGAAATTAAAAGAACAACGCACCGGTGTAAAATCAACAGTTTTACAACCTTGGGAAAGCGGTTATTGGGTAAATTTGCATAAAAAATTAAATTATGATATTGATCCGGAAATTTTAAAAGAATATTTTCAAACAGATATTGTAATAAAAAATATGTTTGAAATTTTTGGTAATTTGTTCAGCGTAAAATTCAAAGAAGTAAAAATTCCCGTTTGGCATGAAAGCGTAAAAAGTTATGAAGTTACCGACGATGAAACAAAAAAAGTTATCGGCTATATTTATATGGATTTGTTCCCTCGCGACGGTAAATATAAACACGCCGCATGTTTTGACTTAGTGGAAGGCAAACTTTTAAAAGACGGTACTTATCAAAAACCGTTTACCGCAATTGTCGCAAATTTAAATCCGCCGACGAAAGATACCCCCTCACTTTTAAAACATGGCGAAGTGGAAACTTTGTTTCATGAGTTCGGGCATGTCTTGCATAATGTTTTGACGGAAGCAAAATATTCATCAATTTCCGGCACCGCGGTTAGCCAAGATTTTGTAGAAGTACCGTCTCAAATCCTAGAAAATTGGGCATGGGAACCTACCGTCTTAAAACAAATTTCAAAACATTATAAAACAGGTAAATCTTTAGATGATGCAACCATACAAAAAATGCTTGCCGCAAAAAATCATGCTGCCGCAAATTTTTATATCAGGCAAAACTTTTTGGCACAAATTGACATGAAATACCACACTTTAACAAAACCCGCCGATACGACGGAAATGTGGGAAAAATATGCAGCAAAAATCAAACTAACACCAATGACAAAAGATACATACCCGCAAGCAAGTTTTGACCACCTTATGGGCGGTTACGACGCCGGCTATTACGGTTATTTGTGGGCGGAAGTTATTGCACAAGATTTTTTCTCGGAATTTCAAAAACACGGTTTGTTTAATAAAGAAATAGGTAAAAAATTCCGCAAAGAAATTCTAGCGGTCGGCGGTTCTTATGATGAAGAAGAACTTGTTCAAAATTTCTTGGGCCGCAAAATCTCAAATGAACCTTTCTTAAAACACATAGGTTTAAGCACTAATCAAAAATAGTTAGCTGAAATACTTTTAAAATTTCCTTCATCTTTTTCCCCTCCCTTTTGCTTGCAAAGGCGGAGGGGCTAGGGGTGGGGTATAAAAATTAGGTGTTTTTTGCCAAAATATTGCTAAAAATAGCCTTTTTTAACCAAAACCGTGCCAAATTTTGATTTTTGTCTAATTTTAAAGCAGTTTTATGTTTTTGTAAAACAAATTAAAATTTCAACGGTTTTTATTTGATTTTGATTTTTTACGACGAGGATTTTAATTATTCCTTATTGTCGCCACCCGTATGCCTTGTCATACGGGCGGGAGATGCTGAGCAAGGGCAGTTCTTGCGAAGCAGAGGGGGGATCAATAAGGAAATAAAATAGGAAAACCTTATCCCCCATCCGTCAAGCAAATAAAAAGCCATTTGCTTGCCACCCTCCGCCCGTCCACGACGGGTGAGGGCAATACGGAAAAATTTTATAAATTTCTGCTTAAAATATGGTATACTTTAAAAAACGAAAGGAGTTTTATTAATGTAAGCCGGAGACGGCTTAAAATAATTTAAATCTGTTTTTGGATCCGTAATGACGGAGAGTTAATAGAAATATTAATGCATATAGAAACCAAAAACAGTCGTATGGGCACAAAGCAAGAGGATTAATTACCCTCTTACTTTGTGCTTAATGTTTGTTATCGCAAGATAATAAACTACGACTGTTATGTTTTTGGTCTTTCTATATGCCCAAAATATAACGGCCGTTTTTTATTTATAAAAGGAGAAATTATGAAAATAAACAAACAAAAAAATTACAGACAAAAAATTCACTAAAGGTTTTACTTTATTGGAACTTTTAGTCGTCGTATTAATTATTGGTATTTTAGCCACTATCGCCTTACCACAATATAAAAAAGTAACAGATAAAGCACGCTTTGCCGAAGTAATAACAGCAAGTAAAAGTTTAGCACAATCAATAGAAATGTATTATATGGTAAATAATAATTATCCGTACTTTTGGAAACAATTGGATATTGAAATACAAGGTTGTACGGAAACAAGTACCTCAAGAGCTGATTTAATGTGTAAAAATTTTACAGTTGATTTAAATGAAAATAGCTTTAGTGCTTTTTTAGGTCCACGCAACAAAAATTTACCTTATAATATAAATTTGAACTATTTTTTCAAAATGGGAAATTTATTTGCAGGGCGTTTTCAATGTAGGAGTTCCGATACTCGCGGTAAGAATGTTTGTAAATCAGTATGCGGCGCCGAAGTTTGTTATTTCTGAAAAAAGCCCCGATTTTTCGGGGCTTTTTTGTGTATAAAAACATTTTAAGAACAATTTGTTAAACTAAGGTTTTTAGTTTATCTCCCAATACATTTAATTCTTCATAAGAATTAAAATGCAGGGTTAAAGTGCCTTTTCCTTTGCCGTTTTCCTTAACTTCAACCTTTGTGCCAAGATGTTCTTGTAAACTTTGCTCAAAGGCAATTGTATTTGGGTCTTTAGTATTTTTTTGGGGTGTAGTTTTACCTTCCAAAATATTCTTTGCAGCCGTTTCCGCTTGGCGGACGGACATTTTTGAACTGATTATTTTTTTGAATAAAACAGCTCTTTTTCCCTCGTCACCCACCATTAAAAGTGCGCGGCCGTGGCCCTCTGAAATTGTACCGTCTTGCAAAGCATTTTGTATTTCTTCTGACAAATTAAGCAAGCGTAAAGAGTTTGATACCGCCGCTTTTGATTTGCCGCAATATTCCGCAAGTTCCACTTGGGAAACCAAAAACTTTTGCATCAAATTTTTATAACCTTGAGCAGTTTCAATGGGGTTTAAATCTTCCCTCTGAATATTTTCTATTAAAGCCAAAGCGCAAAGTTGTTTGTCATCAAGTTTGCTATGTACAATACAATCAATTTCCTTAAAGCCTGCCATTTCGCTTGCTCTGAAACGACGCTCACCCACTACCAATTCATATTTATCAAGCCCTGCATCATATACAACAACTACCGGCTGTGTTAAACCATGTTGTTTTATTGATTGAGCCAAATCTTTTAAACTTTCTTCATTAAAATTCTTTCTGGGCTGATATCTGTTAGGAATAATTTTATCAATAGAAATTTTTTGTATATTCAGTTTACCTTCTATTCCCTTATTAATTTCTTGCTCCATTTCAAATGAGGAGCCAAGCAAAGCATCTAAACCTTTTCCTAAAGCTTTTCTCATAGATTAACCTCCAAAATCAAAATCATTATTCTTATTTACAGAGGTTTTAAAACTTTCATAATCCTCTGCTTTTGCACCGCGGCGGGTTAAAAACTCTATTGCCAAATCAAGATAAGCACGGGCACCACGGCAAGTAGGGTCATATTCAAAAATACTTTGCCCAAAGCCCGGGGCTTCTGCCAAACGAATATTACGCGGAATAGGATTTGTATAAACTTTTTGCCCGTAATATTTTATAACTTCTTCTTTAACCTGTTTTGCTAAATTCATACGAGCATCAAACATAGTTAAAATACCGCCGTCTACTTTTAAATTAGGGCTTAAAAATTGTTTTACCTTTCCTGTTGTATTTATAAAATTTGCTAAACCCTCCATGGCATAATACTCACATTGTATTGGAGTTATGACACTGTCTGCAGCCACAAGAGCATTTATAGTTAATAAACTTAAAGAGGGGGGACAATCAATTATTATAAAATTATACATCCTTTTAATAGGGTCAAGGGCATTTCTTAAAAATTTCTCTCTTTGGGGAGTATTTACAAGTTCAACCTCTGCTCCCGCTAAGTTTTTATTAGCAGGTAAAAGGTCTAATAATTCATTAGAGGTCTGCTTTACTACTTCTTCAAAAGGAGCTGTCTTTGTAAGGAAATTATATACTGACTTTTCTTCTTCCTTTAAATTGACACCTAATCCGGAACTAGCATTGCTCTGAGGATCAAAATCAACCAAAAGAACTTCCTGTCCCAAATATGCTAATGCATAGGCCAAATTTACGGAAGTTGTTGTCTTACCAACGCCTCCCTTTTGATTTGCTACACAAACAATTTCACTCATATATTCTCCTTACTTATGCTATTACCTTATATATATTATTGTATATAAAATCAAAAAAAGTGTCAAATTTTTTAGTTTTCACGTGAAAATTTTTTAAGTTTTTAATACTTTTGTTTTCACGTGAAAACTTATTTAATAATTTTAAATCTACTTAAAGGCCAATGTAATAACCAAGCTTTACCTTTAATATTTTCTTTAGGAACAGGTCCCCAAAAACGGGAATCGCAAGAAAAATCTCTATTATCTCCCATAGCAAAATATTGGTCTTCTGGCACTATTACAGGACCAAAACTATCTCTTAAAGATATTCCAAAATATTTTTCCAATTTCCTATTTTCCCATAATTTTTGATATTCTTCTTGTGTTAATGTATTAACAATATTTTGTTTTTCGTGTTCTGAAAACACAGCATATTTTTGGGGGGGTAATTCCTTTCCGTTTATGTATATTGTTTTATTTTTGACTTCAACTGTCTCACCGGGCAGAGCAATAACTCTTTTAACAAAATCACGCCCGTATTGAGGTTCTCCGCAATTTGACTGCTTTTTATCTTTTGCAGGAAATCTAAATATAATTATGTCTCCCCTATTAATATCATTAAAATTTACAATATTATTTTTAGTGAAAGGTAAACGAATTCCGTAATATGCTTTATTAACAAAAAGGTTGTCTCCTTCAAGTAAAGTATTTCTCATAGAGGCCGAAGGTATTCTAAAAGCCTGTAAAAAAAAGAACATAACTACGGAAGCAAAAAAAGCCGCAAAATATACAGTTTGAGCCCAATCTAAATTAAAGGCAATAATTTTTTCTTTTTCTGTATTTTCTGCTTTTTTTGCCCTAAAATATTTTAAACAAACATAACCTAAAGTAATTAGTAAAATAGAAAAAAATGTCTTTTTAGGTAGCCCGTTGGAACTCCCATTTTCTGCCATAAAATTCAAAATATAAAAAACCAATATACCGGCAATTAAAGCAAAAGAGGAATTCCATAAAGTAAAAATATTTTTGTTTTTTAAATATTTTTTCTTTATGAAATACTTAGAGAATTTATCAAAAATAAAAGCAACTGTTGCTGTTATGAATAAATGTTGTTCCATTTATAAATATTATAACATTTATGTTGTCCTTTTACAATTTAAAACTTTAACAAAAAACTGTACTTTTTGCCAAAAAACTGCTAAAATTTAACTGTATTTAATTTTTATATAAAAAATGAACAGTAGGTTATATTTGTGGAAAACAGTAATATAAACGAAATTTGGGCAAATTTACTAAAAAAGTTAGAAATAACTTTGGGTAAAGATATTTGTGATATGTGGTTAAAACCCATGAAAATTTTAGAATTTGACCAAGGTACGTTTAAAATAGAAGTACCAAACGAAGTATGGTTAAAGACGATTAAAGAAAGGTATGAGGCTCCTATTTTAAATGCTTTAACGGAAATTACTAACATTCCCTTTTCTGTGGATTATGTATTTCAAAAGCAAGAAGAAATTACTCCTTTTCAAGCACCTCCTGTTGTGCATTATCATAACTATATAAAGCAATCTACAAGGGAAGAAACAAAACTTGACCCTCATTTTACTTTTCAGGGTTTCATTGAAGGCCCTTCAAACCGTTTTGCATATAAAGCATCAGAAGCTGTTGTAAAGAAAATAGGAAACAGGGCTAATAATCCTTTTGTAATTTTCAGTGCACCGGGGCTTGGTAAAACACATTTATTACATGCTATAGGAAATGATATTTTAAAAAATAATCCTTCATCAAAGGTTTTATATATGTCCGGTGAAGATTTTTTTACTCAATGTATTGATTATTTGGCTACAAAATCAACTACTGCTTTCCATAAAAAATATGAAAATATTGATTGTTTATTAATTGACGATATACAGTTTTTAGTTGGTAAAAATCGTTCCGAAGAAGAATTTTTTTATACTTTTAATTCTTTATTTAATAATCAAAAGCAAATTGTACTGACTTGTGATAAAACCCCTAATCAATTAAATTTTAGCGAACGTTTATCTTCACGTTTATTAAGTGGTATAGTTGCTGAAATTAAAAGACCTGATTTAGAAACAAGAATTGCAATTCTACGTCATAAAAGAGATATTAATAATTATGATATATCTGATGATGTTTTATCTTTTATAGCACAAGGTGTTCAAGCAAATATAAGGGAACTTGAGGGTTGTTTATATCGTCTTACAAGTTATGTAAGTATTCATGGTATAACCGCAACTGTTAATATTGCAAAAGAAGTTTTGGCAGATATTATAAATTTAGAACAACAAAAGTATAGTATAAGTATAACAAAGATAAAAGAAGTTGTTTGTAAACATTTTAAGGTAAACTTAGAAGATTTAAATTCTAAAAAGAAAAATACTTCAATTGCTTGGCCAAGGCAGATTGCTATGTATTTAGCAACGGAACTTACTTCTCTTTCTTTACCTGAAATCGGGAGGGAATTTAATAGGGACCATACCACTGTTATTCATGCTAAAGAAAAAGTAAAAGAGGAAATAAAAAATAATACTTTTTTTATACCTGTGATTAATTTAATAACAGAAGAAATAAAAGCTGTGGATAACTAAATATTTTTTGTGTACAAAATTTTAAACTGTGGAAATTGTGGATAAACTATAAAATCAATTAACAATATTAAAAACTTTATTGTATAGTAAATTAACATTTTTCCACTAAATTCACAGGATAATATAATAATAAGGATAATAATTATGAAAATTAATATTACTAAAGAAAAAATATCAGAAGGAATACAAATATTACAATCATCTGTTGCTGGAAGAACTACCCTACCTATATTATTTAACTTTTTAATAGAAGCACAGGACGGTATTATAAAATTAACACGTACTGATATGGAAATGGCTATTATACACACTTTTAAAGCAGAGGTAGTTGAAAATGGTTCATTAACAGTTTCATTAAGGGATTTTTATGAAATATTAAAAAATTTACCATCCGGTAAAGAAATTATTTTAGAAAGTGATGAAGATAATAAATTACATATAAAAAGCGGCCGTTCTAAATTTTGGCTTATAGGAACACCAAAATCAGAGTATCCTATTATTCCCGAAATTGAAAGAAATGAATCTTTTACTATGAATCCTAAAACATTAAAAGATATGATAGAAAAGACAATATTTTCTGCTTCTACACAAGAAACACGTTATATATTAAACGGATTACTTTGGAATAATACAAAGGAACATTTTGAAGTTGTATCAACTGATGGGCGCCGTTTGGCACTTTGTATTAATCCTGTTTTAGAAGGTGTTAAAGAATTTAAAATTATTGTACCTAGTAAGATTTTAAATGAGGTATTAAAATTAATTAATTCAAATAAATTTAAAGAGGATGAAGTTATTAATATTACAACTTCTTCAAATCAAATAAGTTTTAAAGTTAAAGATACAGTTTTAATTTCTCGTTTAATAGAAGGTAATTTTCCTAATTATGAACAAGTTATACCCGCTAAGAAAAATATTACTTTTTTGGCAGATACTTTAAATATACTTTCTTCAACAAAAAGTGCTTCGGTTTGTGCAGGGGACTTAGGTGGTACTGTTAAATATCAATTAACGGAAAATAATATTTTAATTACTGCTAACTCGTCAAAAATGTCTTTTTCCGATGAAGTTAAAATTGATTATAGTGGGGAAGATTTTGAAACATCTTTTAATCCACAATACTTAATAGATGTCTTAAAAAATATTAATACGGATAAGGTTAGTTTCTCTTTTGTAAATACAACACAACCCGTTTTAATAGAACCGGAAGGAAAAACAAACTATAAATACATTATAATGCCTGTAAGGGTTTAAATGAAAATAAAGAGGGAATTTAATTGGCATAATTCTTCAGAATTAACCAAGAATTATTGTCGTTTAAATTTAAAGTTAAATTATTTAATTTTGCTTGAAAATTTATGGCCTTTGATTTTAAAAAACAGGGCAAAATTTTGGGAGTTGGATTCAGTAAAAGGAGGGACGGTTTTTGTAAAAGTAAAATCATCCCCGGCAAGGCATGAACTTTTATTGAAGGAAAAGGAAATAATAAAAGAGTTAAATAAAAAATTTGAAAAGCCTTGGATAAAAAAGATTTCAATAATATAAGGAGTATTTATGAGTAAAACAGAAAAAGAAATGGAACAAGATTATGATTCTTCTAAAATACAGGTTTTAGAAGGCTTGGAAGCAGTAAGAAAACGTCCGGCAATGTATATTGGTTCAACCGGTGCTCCGGGTTTACACCATTTAATTTATGAAGTAGTAGATAACTCTGTAGACGAAATTTTAGCCGGTAATGCAAGCCATATTAATGTTGTTATTAAAGAAGACAATGTTTGTATGATTCAAGATGACGGGCGCGGTATACCTGTTGATCCAATGAAAAATGTTAAAGATCCTAAACTTAAAGGAAAAAGTGCCCTTGAAGTTGTTATGACTGTTTTACACGCCGGCGGTAAATTTGATACCGGTGCTTATAAAGTTTCCGGCGGTTTACACGGTGTGGGTGTATCTTGCGTAAACGCATTGTCAGAATGGCTTGCAGTTGAAGTCAGACGCGACGGTAAAGTACATTTCCAAAAATATACACGCGGTAAACCGGAAGGCAAAGTTGAAGTTATAGGTGAAACGAAAGAACATGGTACAAAAGTAACTTTTAAAGCAGATAAGGAAATTTTCGGTGAAAATATTTTTTCTTATGATACAATCGCAAACCGTTTACGCGAATTAGCATTTTTAAATGCCGGTGTAAGAATAACTTTAACCGATGAAAGAGTTGAAAATAAAAGCCAAGTATTTTTATATGAAGGCGGTATTTCACAATTTGTTAAATACTTAAACTCAAATAAAAAAATTATAAATGAAGAACCAATCTATATTACAAAAGAAATTGATAATAACTATATTTCTTTTGCCATACAGTATAATGACAGTTATTCTGAAAATGTTTATTCTTTCGTCAATAATATTAATACAATTGAAGGAGGCACGCATTTAAGCGGTTTTAGGTCTGCTTTAACACGTATCGTTAATGATTATATTAAAAATAACGGTCTTCTCAAAAATAAAGATTTAAATATTCAAGGGGATGATTTAAGGGAAGGTTTAACGGCGGTCTTATCAGTTAAAATTCCGCATCCGCAATTTGAAGGGCAGACGAAAACAAAACTCGGCAACTCCGAAATTGAAGGTATAGTTCGCTCAATTGTTGGTGAAACTTTATCAACTTTCTTTGAAGAAAACCCAAAAACAGCCCGCGCAATTTGTGATAAAACAATAGGTGCTGCTGTTGCCCGTGAAGCAGCAAGAAAAGCAAAAGATTTAACCCGCAGAAAAGGCGCCTTAGAAAGCGGAGGTTTACCAGGTAAATTAGCAGATTGTCAGGAAAAAAACCCCGAAAGATGCGAACTTTTTATTGTAGAAGGTGAATCTGCCGGCGGTTCCGCCAAACAAGGCAGGGACAGAATTTTCCAAGCGATATTACCTCTCAAAGGTAAAATTTTAAATGTTGAAAAGGCACAACTTGTAAAAATTTTATCTAATGAAGAAATTCGTACTTTAATTTCCGCGGTTGGTACGGGTGTCGGTGAAGGTGAAGGAGGTTTTGATATTAAAAAACTCCGCTACAACAAAATCGTTTTAATGGCTGATGCTGATGTTGACGGTCAACACATTACAACCTTGCTTTTAACTTTCTTCTATCGTCAGTTAAAACCGCTTATTGAACAAGGCCATGTATATATTGCCCAGCCTCCTTTATATAAAATTAAAAAAGGAAAAATGGAAGACTATATGCAAACCGAAGAACAAATGCAAACTTGGTTATTTAAAGAAGCTCTTCAAGCCGTTAACGCGAAAAATGCAAAAGGCGAAGATTTGACTAAAGACCAAATTAAAACTTTACTTCAAATATTAAAAGAACTTGAGGAATTAAATTTAAGAATAGAACTTAAAGGTTTAACACTTAAAGATTACAATAAGTTTAAAGAAGGCGGTCAAATTCCTGTTTTCAGGGTTACTTTGGAAAACAACAGTTTCAAATATTTCTATTCTGACCAAGAATTTAGAGATTATCAAACAACTGTAAGAAATGAAAGAAAGGAAGACCTCCTTTCCAAAGGTATTCCGGAAATGGAAATTGATAATGATGCCTTAGAACCTGATTATCAATCACTTAAAGAACTTACCAAAATTTTAGTAAATGAAAACAAACTTAAAGCCCTTGGTTATACTTTGGAACAATTTGCTTTTGTTAATGAAGATAAACGCAAAGGCACTCCTTTATTTACCATCAACGACGGTAAAAAAGATATTTTAATTTTCTCTTTACAAGAATTTTTAAAAGTTGCAAAAGAAGTCGGTACACAAGGTGCAACGATACAGCGTTATAAAGGTTTGGGTGAAATGAATCCTGAACAACTTTGGGAAACCACAATGGATCCCGCAAAACGCAAACTTGTACGCGTTGCTATAGAAGATGCTGCCGACACGGAAAAAGTCTTTGCAATGCTTATGGGCGATAAAGTTGAACCCCGCAGGGCTTTTATTGAAAAACATGCCCTTGAAGTTATTAATTTGGATATTTAGGAGTTTTTATGACAGATAATAATAATCAAACAAGTTCCGTAGAATTATTTGACAATATTCATCAACGCGATATTGGCGAGGAGATGCGCAATTCCTATATTGATTATGCCATGAGTGTTATCATAGGGCGTGCATTACCCGATGCCAGAGACGGTTTAAAACCTGTCCACCGCCGTATTTTGTATGCCATGCAGGAAATGGGTTTAAAATATAATAAACCTTTTAAGAAATCAGCGCGTGTAGTCGGTGATGTTTTGGGTAAATATCACCCGCACGGGGACAGTTCAGTTTATGATGCTTTAGTTCGTATGGCGCAAAACTTTTCAATAAGAAATACTCTTGTTAACGGGCAAGGAAACTTCGGTTCTATTGACGGTGACAGTCCGGCTGCTATGCGTTATACCGAAGTCCGCTTAAACCATATTGCTGATGAGCTTTTGGAAGATTTAGATAAAGATACAGTTAAATTTGTTCCAAATTATGATGGTTCTTTAATGGAACCGGCAGTTTTGCCGGCCAAAATGCCGCAGCTTTTAGTAAACGGTTCAAATGGTATCGCAGTCGGTATGGCGACAAATATACCTACTCATAATTTAGCGGAAATTTGCGACGGCATTATTGCTTTGATTAAAAACCCTGCAATTTCTACTAAAGAAATGATGCAAATTGTTAAAGGGCCGGATTTCCCTACCGGCGGTATTTTACGCGGAACAAAAGGCGTTTACGATTATTTTGAATCGGGCAGAGGTTCTTTAAAAATTCAAGCCCGCGCCGAAATTGAGGAAATGAAAGGCGGACGCGAAGCTATTATAGTTACGGAAATTCCTTATCAAGTAAACAAAACGGTTTTAATAGAAACTATTGCCGGCCTTGTTAAAGATAAAAAGATTACTGAAATTTCCGATATACGTGATGAATCTGACCGCCGCGGTATGCGCCTTGTAATTGAACTTAAACGTGAAGCAACCGGTCAGGTTGTTTTAAACCAATTATTTAAGCACACGCAACTTCAAACTTCCTTTGGTGTAAATATGCTTGCCATTGTTGACGGTAAACCGCGTGTTTTAAGTATGAAAGAAGCAATGCGCCAATATATCAGGCACCGTCAGGAAGTTATTACAAACAGAACACGTTTTGATTTAAATAAGGCTTTAAAACGTTCACATATCTTAGACGGTTTACTTTTGGCAATTGCGAATTTAGATGAAGTTGTTGCAATTATCCGCAAATCTAAAGATGCGGCTGAAGCCCGTACTAATTTAATGGCGCGTTTTAAATTTACGGAACCTCAATCTCAGGCTATTTTAGATATGCGCTTGCACCAATTAACGCAGCTTTCTTCTATCGCTATTGAACAAGAGCAAAAAGATTTGAAAGCTTTAATTGCCGAACTTCAAGATATTTTGGGCAACCCTCAAAAGATTTTAGACATCATTGTTGATGAACTTACCAAAATGAAAAAAGATTACGGTGATGAACGCCGTACAGAGATTTCTACTGATGTTTCCGATTTTTCTATAGAAGATTTTATTGAAGAAGAGGAAGTCGTTATCACTCTTTCCCACGGCGGTTATGCAAAAAGAATTCCGCTTGATACATACCGCTCGCAAAACCGCGGCGGCAAAGGTATAATCGGCGGTAAAACAAAAGAGGAAGATTTTATTGAACATCTCTTTGTAACCTCAAGCCATGCAACGATTTTGATGTTTACAAACCGCGGCAGAGTTTTTGCTTTAAAGGCTTATGAAATACCTGAAGGAAACCGCCAAGGAAAAGGTAAAGCAATAGTAAATATGCTCCAAATTTCCGGGGAAGAAAAGGTTACTTCTGCCGTCGCTTTTAAAGACTTTGACCCTAAGAATGCGGGCGAAACTTACCTTACAATGTGTACACGCTTCGGCACAATGAAACGTGTCAGTTTGGAAAGTTTTGCCAATATACGCCGCAGCGGTATTATTGCAATAGGTTTAGATGAGGGTGATGTCTTAGTTTCCGTACAAGAAACACATGGTAAATCAGATATTATTGTTGCAACAAGGAACGGAAAATCAATCCGTTTTGATGAAAACCAAGTCCGTTCTATGGGGCGTACTGCTCATGGTGTCAGAGCCATTAAACTTGCATCAGGTGATGTCGTAATCGGTATGGAACAAGGCCAAAGGGAAGGCGAGCAGCCGGATGTTCTGTCCGTATGTGAAAACGGTTACGGTAAACGTACGGAATTTAGCGAATATAGAACACAACACCGCGGCGGAATGGGTGTTATCACTATTAAGACGAGTGAAAGAAACGGCAAAGTTGTCGGTATAAAATTAGTTGATGAAACTAAGGACTTGATGGTTATTACCGAAAAAGGTATGGCAATCCGCTTACGCTGTGAACAAATCCGCTCAGTTGGCAGAAATGCACAAGGTGTACGTTTAGTAAAACTTGATGAAGGTGATAAGATTGCTAAAGTAACCCCCGTTGTAAAAGAAGAGGAAGAGAAAGAAAAAGAAGAACTTTCTTTAGAAGAAAATAAATAAGAATAATTGCGCCGCTCTTTTTAAAGAGCGGCGTAAATGAAAAGGAAAAATTTATGGAAAAACAAATTATTGCTTTAATTCAAAAAATCCGCCCTGCTTTGCAAGCAGACGGTGGGGATGTAGAGTTTGTTTCTTTTGACGAAAAAACCGGTATCGTAAAAGTTAAATTGCAAGGTGCTTGCGCCGGTTGCCCTATGGCTACGATGACAATAAAAAACGGCATAGAAGCATATTTAAAAGAAAGTATACCCCAAGTAACTGCAGTTGAAAGGGTTTAATGCCGGTAATTGATTTGCATTCCCATTCAAGATATTCAGACGGTACGGTAAGTATCTCTGAACTTTTATACACTTTTAGTAAAGCGGGAGTGGAAATAATGTCCCTGACGGACCACGACTGTATTTTGGGAATTGAAGAAGCCCGTCTTAAGGCTGCAAGATATAATATTCTTTTTGTTAATGGTGTAGAAATCAGCACATGTGACCATGATAATTTGCATTTTGTAGGGTATAATTTTGATCCGCAAAATGCTGCCTTAAAAAAATTGCTTGAAAAAAATGCACAATTAAGGCTTGAAAGAGTAAAAAAAACAATTAAACTTTTGCAGGAAAACAAAATAAAAATTACCGAAGAAGAAGTTTTAAAAATAGCAAAGGGTGTTTCTTCCCGTGCGCATGTTGCAGATTGTCTGCGCCGAAGGCATCTTGGATATATGCGTTCTGATATTTTCAAGAAATATTTAGGTAAAGACTGCCCTGCTTATGTTCCGCCTATGGCGGCAACAGTTAAGGAAACTATCAATATAATAAAACAAGCCGGCGGTAAATGTTTTATTGCACATCCCGGGCTTGTTAAAGAATATTGGGAATTTGAAAAATGGGTTTCTTGGGGTTTAGACGGTATAGAAATATATTATCCTTCCCATCGTGAAGCTATGAGGGAAGAACTTTTGCAGATTGCGAAAAAATATAATTTGCTTGTTTCCGGCGGGTCTGATTTCCACGGTAATATCGCCGGCCGCACTCTTGTACCGGGGCGTGAAGTTCCGCAAGAAGTTTACGATAAATTATATTCTGTTTTCTTTTAATTATGTTGGTAATTGCACACCGCGGGGCAAGCGCCTTCGCACAAGAAAATACTTTAAAAGCTTTTGTTTTAGCCTTTAAATTAGGTTCTTCTTGGCTTGAAACAGATATTCAGCGCAGTGCCGACGGTGTTTTGATTTTATATCACGATTATGTTTTAAAAAACGGCAAAAAAATTAAAGATTTAACTTATAAAGAACTTGCTAAAAATAATGTTCCTAAACTTTACGATTTACTGGAAATTACACCCAAAAATTTTACTTTAAATTTGGAAATTAAAAATGATGATAATATTTATCCGAATATTGAAAAAGAAATTTTAAAGGAAATAGAAAGAGCAAAAAACATTAACAAAAATCAAATTTTAATTTCCTCATTTTCTGCGGAAAGTTTAAAGAAAATCCGTGTGCTTGATAAAAAAATAAATATTGGTGTTTTAACCCGTAATTTTGAAATTAAAACGCCGTTATCGTTAAAAGCAAAAAGCGTAAATATAAGTGTAAAAAGAGTAACAAAAAAAATTGTGGAAACTTGCCACAAAAACAATTTAAAAGTTTTGGTTTATACAGTTAATGATTTACAAACTTATCAAAAATTACAGGCTTGGGGTACAGACGGAATTTTCAGCGATAATCCCGTTTTAAATTTACCGCATTTTTTTACCCTCGGCGGCACCTTATAATTTTAATAACAGGTATTGATGTCTTTTAAAAATATCATATAGGACAAAAGAGCTATTTTAAAATAGGTCTAATGCTCTTGCGGTCGTTTTTTTAAAAACAATTATAGTGTAGGAACTTAATACAAGGAGATACAAAAATTCTATATTAAAGAATTATCAAAAGCAAGCAAGTAAGACAGACTTCGGCGTCGTAACTTTAGGCCTAATGGTCAAAAATGTTGCTAATACCGTATCAAAAATGATGAAATGTTATTTTTTTGCTTTCTCTTTTATTTTCGCCACCCATTTTTTACGGTCTTTATCTATGTAAAAAATGGGCGGGAGAAAGCCGAGCAAATTTTATTTGCGAGGCAAGAGGGGGGTACCTTATTAGTAAACTTCAGAGACGTAAAATGTATTAATGGGCAACCCCCACCCCTAACCCCTCCGCCCTTTCTTATTTTTGCTAAGGCAAAAATAAAACGGCAAAGGGGGAGGAAAATAAAAGAGCAACAATTTTAAGGAAAAGATACTTAATCAGCAACATTTTTGACCATTAGACCGAACTTTATAAATAATTAACTTAGCAATAAAAGAAAAAATACCCCGTTTGATTCAAACTCAACCGGGGTATTTTAATATAAAATTAAACAATAAAATTATTCGTAATATGAATCACTGTCTCCGGCAGCGCTTTGTTCGGTATTGGAAGCAGCTTCTTCGGCAGCGGCTATGGCTTCTTCCGTTACGGCGCCGTCATCGGGGATGCCTGTATAATCAGCAGGTGCAATTTTCTTTGGTTTTTCCCAAAGACGTTTAGTTTCTTTATAAGCATTTTTCGGGTAAGCATCGGACCAAACCTCATTATATTGATTATAAGAATAAGTTCCTTTTTTGTCCGGATAAACTTCAAAGAAATAATTTGATGCTACAACTTTATTTGCGGCGCGTCTTTCTTGTTGTGCTTCTATTTGCACTGCAGCAAAACGGTCCCCTTCAGTCATAAATCTTTTATCATCAACTGCTTTTTTGTTTTCTTCATAGTAATCTTTTGAGGTATAATCCTCTGTCTCTTTTTCTAATATTCTATATTGGTTTTCAAAGGAAGAATCACTGTTATAAGTACAACCGTTAATGATGAGTATGCTAAAAACCAAAAGATTTAAATACAAAAGTTTTTTCATTTTATTTTCCTCTCAGCAGAAATAATAATATTTTCAAGCAAACATGCAAGAGTTACGGGGCCCACTCCCCCGGGTACCGGTGAAATGGGGCAAAAATCTTTTAAATTTTCAAAATCCATATCTCCCACACATTTTCCTTCTTCGTTTACAACTGTTGCAACATCTATAAGTATTGTACCTTTTTTTACGAAATCTTTTTTAATTAAATTTATTTTCCCTACAGCAGAAATAACAATATCGTTGTTTAAGGTTATTTCTTTCAAGTTCTTAGTTTTGCTATGGCAAAGGGTTACGGTAGCATTTTTTGCCGTTAACATTTTTGCCAAAGGCGAACCGACGGTATTGCTTCTGCCTATAACTGCAACTTTGGTGCCTTCTAAATTTATCTTGTGGAATTCAAGCAAACGTATTACCGCCTTTGGACAACAAGGGATAAAAGTTTTCAAATTCTCTATTTCTGCCCATGTTTTGCACATAAACAGGCGTCCCATACTGATAAGGCCGGCGCCGTCAATATCTTGCGCAGGGTTAATGTTTGCGGCAATATCTAAACCGTTTAATTGAGGAGGCAATGGTTTTGCAATTAAAATAGCATCAATGGTATTTTTTGAAAAAACTGCATCCAATAAAGTAAACAGTTGTTTGGGCTGTGTGCTTTCTTCCAGCAAAACGATATCAGCGTCTATGCCGGTTTTCCGTGCCGCTTCAACTTCTTTGTTTAAATAATAAAAACCGGCTGCATCGCCTTTCCATCCAAAACCTATTAAAGAAGCTCTTCTTCCGATTTTCTTATAAATTTCGTAAGCCCGTTGCTTCAATGGTTCCTTAATTTTGTTTGCGAGGGTTCTCCCTTCAAGTATTGTTGTCATATATAGAGATTTTATAAAATTTAAAAAACTTTTGCCATGTTATTGTATAAAATGTTAATATATATTATAGCGCTTTGGCGCAGAATAATAATAAATTATAAAAAAAGAGGTATGTTTATGTCAAGGAAACCTTTTATAGCAGGTAATTGGAAAATGAATAATACTATTGAGCAAGGGGTAAATTTGGTTAATGCTCTTAAAAATGCAAAAAATAAAAATAATGCCGATATTATGGTAGCCCCTAGTTTTACGGCAATAAATGCCGTGTCAAATGCTTTAAAAGGAACAGGTTTTATCGTCGCAGCCCAAGATTGTTATTTTGAGGAAAAGGGTGCTTTCACATCACAAGTTTCACCGGAACAAATTAAAGAAGCAGGCGCTACTGCCGTCATCTTAGGGCACAGCGAACGCCGCGCCTTATTTGGTGATACAAATGAAATTTTAAATAAAAAAATTGCCGCTGCTTTAAGGCATGGTTTACAGGTAATTTATTGTGTGGGGGAAACTCTCTCCGAGCGCGAAGCGAATAAAATAGAACAAGTTATAACTTCCCAGCTTGAAGAAGGATTAAAAGGTTTTTCTGCTGACGAATTAAAAAATATGGTTATTGCTTATGAACCGGTTTGGGCTATCGGCACAGGCAAAACCGCTACACCGGAACAAGCAGAAGAAGTTCATGCTTTAATCAGGCAAGTTTTAACCAAAATATTAGGGGCTGATTTTGCAAATAATATACGCATTTTATACGGCGGTAGTGTTAAAGCGGAAAATGTAGATTCAATTATGGCTAAAGAAAATGTGGATGGGGTATTAGTCGGCGGACAAGCCTTAATAGCTGAAAAGTTTATAAGGATTATTGACTATGAATAATTTAGCAGCTTATATAGACCATACTTTATTAAAACCTACGGCCACAAAAGCAGATATTTTACAGCTTTGTGAAGAAGCAAAACAATATCATTTTGCTTCCGTTTGTGTTAATCCCTGTTGGGTTGCCCTTTGTGCGGAAACATTAAAAGATACGGGCGTTAATGTCTGTACGGTAATAGGTTTCCCTCTAGGCGCAAATACAAGCGAAATTAAAGCCGCGGAAGCGGCCCAAGCAATAAAGCAGGGTGCAACAGAAGTTGATATGGTCATCAATATAGGTGCTTTACGGGGGGGAAATACGGAGTATGTTTACCAAGATATTTTAGCAGTTCGTAAAGCAAGCGAAGGTAAAATCTTGAAAGTTATTATTGAAACCTCGTATCTGACAAATGAAGAAAAGAAAAAAGCTTGTGAACTTTCTGCCAAAGCCGGTGCAGATTTTGTTAAGACATCTACAGGTTTCTCAAATGCAGGAGCTACGGTAGAAGACGTTAAATTAATGAAAGAAGCAAGCGGAATAAAAGTTAAAGCATCCGGCGGTGTACGCACCAAGGAAGATGCTTTAAGGATGATAGAGGCAGGGGCATCACGTCTTGGCGCAAGTGCAGGTATAAAAATAGTTTCTTAAAGAAATAAAGGGGAAAGGAAGAAATGATAAGCGGGTATGATATAAGGGAAAATTCTTTAACACAAAATTCTGTTTTTTTACTTTTATTAAAAGCGGATGAAGAAGGTTGTAAACTTGTCTTAAGGGAACTTTCAGCTTTCTGTAAATTGCTGGAAGTAAAAGTCAAGGATTTTGATTATGTTTTTGAACTTTCAGGTATAACAGATGATACTATGCTTGAAAAACTTCGCGGGAAAATTGATTTTCTTTCCTCCCCCGTTCAAGAAGTACCGGGGAGTTTCAGCAATCCGAATGAAACTTCAACAATAACCGTTGCAAGCAATGGTAATATGTTGCCTAAAATTGAAAAAAATACCGTTGTTTTTGATAAAGAAGAACTAGGACAGATTAATTTAGATGATAAAATTATTTCTCTTCCTGGATTAGACAGTCCAGGTGAAGATATTCCTTCTTTAAAAATAGCAGCAAGTGAGACCTCTCCTTCTTTAAAAATTGCTAAAGGAGAAGCTACTATAAAAGAAAATAGTATTTTTAAAACTCAAAAAAGAGAAATATTTCAAGGCATTGATAATTTGTCAGGTAAAAAGGAAGATATTGTAGAGGAAGAAGGAATAAAAATGCCTCGGTTACCTAAGCAAGAGATTGTATCTCAGGTAGAAATAAAAAAAGAGATGCCAACAGCAGAGAAAAAAGAAGAACCTGTTGTAAAAGAAGATAATAATGTTGTCATTGATATTAAGGAGGAAATAAAAGATATCTCCGTAAATACAGAAGAAAAGAAAGAAAAAGGCAGTTTTTTGAGTAAGTTTCTAGGTAAATTTAAGGCATCCTTTAAGTCAAAAAAGAAAGAAGATGCCCCAAAACAAAACGTAGAAGAAGAAAAAGAAGAAAAATCAGAAAAGAAAGAAAATATTTTCTTTAAAAAAGCACAAGATATAAAAGAAAAAATTTCTTCTTCAAATATTATTAAGCAAGCAAAAGAGATTAAACAGGAACTGGAAAAAGAAATTAAAGAAGAACAACCTGTGATAGAAGAAAAAGTTCCCAATCCTTTCCAAAATTTAGGCAGCGGTATTATAGTAAAAAAAGGATTGTTGGACGCTGAACCAATAGATGAAATAGTAAAGAAAGAAAAAGAAGATTTACACTCTAATCCTTTAGAAGCAAGATTACAGGTAGATGATATCTTTGATGCTCAAACAGTTTGTGATTTTTACGCAAATCCGCAAGAAGAAAAAAATATAGATTTTGATGTCTTTGAATCTAAGAATGAAAGTTCTGCAGAAAAATCAACAAAAGTAGAAAAAAAAGAAAGTTTTGTTGATTTAAAATTACAAGAAAAAGAGGACTCCTTTAAAGCTCTTAGACAGGAAAAAAAAGAAAACAGTGAAGCAAAAACAGATAGCATAGTTATAGCTAAGCCGGGTCTTTTTTCCCAAGAAGATTTAAAGAAACAAGAAGATAATGAGGTTCTAAAACAAGAGAAAGAACAACAAAAAGAGATAGAGCCAAAAAAAGAGGAACAACAACAAAAAGAAATTCAGCCGGAAACTGAAGAAATCCCTCCTTTATTAGTTGGTGATAATAAAAAACAGGAAAAAACAGAAGCATCGGCATCACCTTCTAATAAAAAGGAAGAAGAACAAAAAATAAAGGAAGAAGTAGCAGAAAAAAAGGTTACTGTATCCCCTCCGCTTGAGAATAAGAAAAAGAGTTCCCAAGAGACTATTAAGGAAACCAAACCTTTAAACCAAAATGTTGTAAAAAAGGAAATTAACAAAGAGGAAAGTAAAACAAAAGAAAGTAAAAAAGAAGAAATTAAAAAAGAGGAAACAGGTATTAAAATAGAAAAAGAAGTCAATAAAGAAGGAATGAGTAAAGAAACAAAAAAGGAACAAATTTCAGAAAAAAGGATAACAACTAAAAAGGAGAAGAAAGTCATGCAAGAAAATAATCAAGAAGAACTTAAATCTAAACAAGAAAAGCCAGCAACGGTTTCAAACCCGACAGCAAGACCTAGTTCATTAAAAAGAACGGCTAGTGTCGCTAATGGAAATATAGACCATACTTTACATATAGCTTCTTCTTCCGGCAGTATAAAAAATAGGAATTATCCTATTGAAATGCCTTTAATACCTACTTATACTTTTGCAAATATGGATATTTCCCCTATTCGTTTTGCTCATGCTATGGGTATGGCTACTTTGGATAGTTTAGGTGTAGCAAACAATCCTTTGTTATTGCAAGGTGTAAGCGGTACCGGTAAAACACACTTTTTATCTGCAATGGGTTATGAAATTTCAAAGAAGATACCTCAAGATAAAATTTTATTTACAAACGGGGTGCGTTTTTCAAGGGGTATACAATATTTCTTGGAGCGCGGAGAACAAGAAAAATTAGATACTTTTTTTAATAATGCACAAGTTCTAATTATAGACGATATACATTTGACGGCGGTTAATGAACATAACAGAGAGTATATTTCCAAAGTCTTAAATGATTTTCTAAAAAACAAGAAGCAAATATTGCTATCTTCTAAATATCCGCCGGAAAGTTTAAAGAGATTTGAAGAATTAGTTAATTTTAAATTTTCTCTTGGTACTATTTCGGAACTCAAGGTGCCGAATCAAACGCATTTTGCCAGATTAACTAAAAAAATCCTTACGGGTGCTTCTCTTAATTTATCTGAAAAAGAGCAGGAGGAATATTTTGTAAACAGGAATAATTCCTTAGGAGATGTTGCACGGGATGTAAAAAGAGTAAAAGTATTAAACAGACGTATTGAAAGCAGCGGTCTTAAAAAACTTACGTATAAAGAAATACTAAAAGAAATGACGGGTATTAAAGGAGAAAATCAAAATAGTGAAATAGTCAAAAAAACTTTTGGAGATATTACTTCCCTTACAAAGAATCCGGAGGCTAATTGGGGAAATTTTGGTTTTTTCTTTCCTAATTCACAGATAGATAAATTCCGTTGGGTTGCTTTTGCCTCTCAAGAAACAGCAAAAGAAATTGGCATAAAAGGTGGTTTTAATTATGCTTTAAAGTCAGCTTATTCTACGGAACATATTATTTCTGCTGCTTTTAAAATTGCAAATATTTGTGATTTAAAAGGACTGAAAGGGGCAGTTATCTTGGGGCCTTCCTTAGAGGATTGTAAAGACCCAATAAGGGAAAATTTCTATGATATACTGACCCACATGTTAGAGGTCATGATGATACGCTGCGGAACAATTAATTTTGAAGATATTAAGAAACCAAGCGCCTATGTCAAGATGCTCGGAGATATCTTAAAATAAGGAGAAGAAATGAAAAAGTTCCTATTTTTATTTTTGATATGTATTGTCTTTAGTGCATGTCAAAGGTTTAACCTTGGTCCTAAAGGTGAAGGGGAATATGTAATGGCAAGTGTGGAAGTCCCTTATGTAGAGGGTGCCGTTTCCGGAATGAAAAAAGAGGGGCTGATTCTTATAGAAAAAGCTGCAGTAGAAAAGGCTGCCAGAGTCTTTTTATCTTCCAACAGTTTGCTAGAATATCCGGAAAGAGTTAAGACAGATATCTTGGATAATTATAAAAATTATGTCAGACGCTCTTATATAGGAACTTCCTTCCGTAAAGGAGATAAATTTTACATGGAAGGCCGTGTGATGATTTTGGTAAGCAATCTCGCTACAAAGATTAAAGAAATTGAAGATAGTTCTTATGTTCGTAAAACTAATATTTTAGTCGCTTCAAGGGAAATTACAAGCGGGGAAGTTTCTTTAAAACAATATTGCCGCCAAGGTGTTTACAAAGCACTTAAAAATTTTCCTTATACATTGATTGATGGTGGAACTTTAAGTGAAAATAATCTCACAGATTTAACTTCTTTCATTGATAAAGCCAAAAAAGAAGGCGCCCGTTTCGTAATAGTCGCGGAAGCAGAGGCCGCCCCCCTTGAAAGCGCGGCCGCTTTAACTACAACTTTCAAACCAATTAGGGCAAAGATAAATTTAAAAGTTATGGCAACAAGCAATTATCAACTTATTGCACAAGTGGCGGAAAGTGCCAGCGGGCTTGATGCCGTACAGAATTTAGCGGAGCAAAAAGCGCTAACTTCTGCTTGTCAAACGGCCACGGAACAAGTTGAGAATGCTATTACGCAAGCAATAAATTCCGCTAAAACATTTAGTTTTATAGTTACAAATGTAAATACTCTTGAACGTCTTGAGAAACTTCAAAATATAATGCGTTCGCAAAGAGATGTTGAGGACTTTGCTTTGGTTAAGTACAGAAATTCTACTGCTACTTTTACAGTGCAGGCAAAGGTTTCTACTGCAGAAGAATTTTCCGCTAAAATCTTGCGCCAGAATATAGCCAATTTTACAGTATTAAATACTTCTGCTGATATTATAACTATGGTATTTATTTAATGCTTTCAAGTGTGCTTTCTTTAGAGGTAAAGGCTTTAGAAGGGTTTATCGTCAAAGTGGAAGTTGATATTGCCGGCGGTGCCCCTACTTTTGCTATTGTCGGATTACCGGAACAAGAAGTTAAAGAAGCCAAAGACCGTGTTCAAGCAGCCATAAGAAACAGCGGTTTTGATTTTCCTTTAAGAAAGATAACAGTTAATTTAGTTCCTGCCGAACTTAAAAAAACAGGTACGCATTTTGATTTACCGATAGCATTAGGTATTTTAGCTGCAAGCGGTGCCCTAAGTAATCAAGCACAAAACAAATTAAACGAAATGGTTTTTATAGGGGAACTTGGTTTAAACGGTAAAATTCACTCTTGTGCCGGGGTATTGCCTATGCTTATTTCTTTAAGGAAAACCGGCAATAAAAAAGCAGTAATTCCTTTGGTTAATAAAGAAGAAGGGGAATTTGCCGATGTTCAAAATTTTGGTGCAAGTTCCTTAAAGGAAGTTGTAGATTTACTTGAAGGCAAAATTTTATTTCATCAGGAATATCAGTCTCCGAAAATTGAAAATAATTTAGAGAAATATGAACTTAAAGAGGATTTTAGTGAAGTTAAAGGCCAAGCATTAGCAAAACGTGCTTTGGAAATAGCCGCTGCTGGCGGGCACAATGTTTTGATGATTGGTACTCCCGGCACAGGGAAAAGTATGCTTGCCAAACGTTTTTCAAGTATTTTGCCTCCTTTAACTAAAGATGAAATGCTTGAAATTTTACAAATTTATTCTGTTTGCAGAATGATTGGCAAAGGTAAAAAAGTTTTTCAAAGACCTTTTAGAGAGCCGCATCATACAATTTCAAATATTGCGCTTATCGGCGGGGGAACAAATCCAAAACCGGGTGAAGCAAGTTTAGCACATAATGGTATTTTATTTTTAGATGAGTTTGCAGAGTTTTCCCGTAATTCCTTGGAAGTTCTGCGAGAGCCTTTGGAAACATTTAAAGTTACTATTGCCCGCGCTAAAGATACTTTAACTTTCCCGGCAAAATTTACTTTGATTGCGGCAATGAATCCTTGTCCTTGCGGATATCACGGTCATCCTGTAAAAACATGTAATTGTACTCCGGTGCAAATAAGCAGATATAAGTCAAAAGTTTCCGGTCCTTTACTTGACAGAATAGATTTAACAGTTAATTTAAACCCCGTAAATTATAAAGATTGGCAAGCAAAAAGTGAAGGTGAAACCAGCGCACAAATTCGTGAACGTGTAATCAAAGCTCGTAAGATTCAAGAAGAAAGATTTAAAAATTCCAAAACAACAGCCAATGCTTTTATGACTGTTTCCGAAATAAAAAAATATTGTCCTTTACCGGAAGGCGGCGGTGAAATTTTGGAACTTGCCATGAAAAAGTTAGGCCTTTCTGCCAGAAGTTTAGATAAAATTTTAAAAACAGCCCGAACTATCGCTGATTTAGAAGGCAGCACAAATATCAAAAAAGAGCATATAATAGAGGTTATGCAGTATAGGCCTTTAGATAGAAAAGGAGTTAGTGATATTTAATGAAAACGGAAGAAAAATTAGCACTAATCAAAATAAATGCCTTCAAGTATTTAAGGGCAGATTGGCTTGAACGTTTACTTGGAATTTTTGGAAGCGGTCAAGAAATTCTAAAACAAAACCCTCAAACATTAAGTGAGGAAGGTAAAATTTCCCTTGAGACTTCGGAATATTTTTTAAAATCAGCATTAGAATTAGATGCGGAAAAGGAAATAGAAAACACCGCAAAAGTGGGCGGACACATTTATATTAAAGGGGAGGAAGGTTATCCCGAAGAATTTTTAAATATTAAAGAGCCGCCATTGGTTATTTATGTGCGCGGGGAATTAAATACAAAGTTAGCACCAACGGTTGCTATTGTCGGTACACGTAAAATTACACCTTACGGCAGACGCGCTACAATAAAACTCGCCGGTGATTTAGCAGATGCCGGTATTGTAATAGTCAGCGGTCTTGCAAGGGGAATAGACAGCGTAGCCCACACAGAAGCCGTTAAACGCAAAAAACCTACTTGGGCCTTAATCGGTACTGGTATTGGTAGATGCTATCCTGCCGAAAATAAGGAACTTGCCTTAGGTATTATTGAAACGGGCGGTGCTTTAATTTCTGAATATCCTTTTGCCACCCCTCCATTAGCGCAGCATTTTCCAAGAAGAAACAGGTTAATAGCGGCTTTATCAAGGGTAGCTGTTATAATTGAGGGGGAAGTTAAATCAGGCGCTTTAATAACCGCCAAAATGGCTTTAGAACAAGGAATAGATGTCTTTGCTGTTCCCGGTCCTATTGATTCCCCTACCAGCGGTGGCCCGAATAAATTGATAAAAGAAGGAGCCGGCATTTGTTTGGATGCACGCGATATTATTGATGCTTTACCTGTTAATATAAAAAGCACTTTAGTAACAAAAGAATTGTATAATAACAAGGAAGAAATACCTGATTTATCCCCTGAAGAATCAAAAATAATGGAAGCTATTGATGAGGGGGAAAGCACAGTTGATGAACTTTCAGTTAAATTAAATATGGATGTTCCAAGCTTATCAACAGTTTTATTTTCGCTTGAAATAAGCGGTTATTTAAGATGCGAAGATGGCAAATATTCAAAAGTAAAAATTTAGATTTATTTAATTTAGAGGTGTGACCATGACATTACAAAAATCTACTATAGGCAAAGCGCTTGTTATTGTGGAATCTCCCACAAAACAACGCACTATAAGCAAAATTTTAGGTCCTAATTATATTGTTAAAAGTTCTTTCGGGCATGTTAGGGATTTACCTTCAAAAGAAATCGGTGTTGATGAGCAGCATGATTTTAAACCTACTTATGTAGTAAGCGGCAAACCCCGCATTATCGCAGATTTAAAAGAAGCAGTTAAAAAAGCCGCAATAGTTTATCTTGCCACAGACCCTGATAGAGAAGGGGAGGCTATCGCTTGGCACTTGGAGCAGCTTTTAAAACTTAAACCGGAAAATACACGCCGTATTTTCTTCCATGAAATTACGGATACCGCAATTAAAGAAAGTTTTGATAATGCCCGTGCAATTGACCATAATTTGGTTGATGCCCAACAGGCAAGGCGTGTGTTGGACCGTCTTGTAGGTTATAAAATTTCCCCGCTTTTATGGCGTAAAATTACAAGTGGTTTAAGTGCTGGGCGTGTACAGTCCGTAGCAGTTCGTTTGCTTGCTGAAAGAGCGAAAGAAATTGCAGATTTCAAAAGCAAAGTTTATTGGACTTTGCGTGCTAAACTTGAAAAGAAAGATACAAAACCGCAATTTTTTGCCCGTGTTTTAAAATGGCAAGGCAAAAATGTTGAAAGCACGACAACTTATAAACTTTTTGCGGAAGATTATAAAGTTAAATCTACTGTTTTTGATACCAATGAAAGTTTAGCAGTAGTAAATGAAGCTTTACGTAAAGGCCCTTTAACCGTAGAAAAAGTTGAAAAGAAGGAAGTAAAACAACATCCTAAACCTCCTTTCATTACAAGCACTTTACAGCAAGATGCTTATAATAAACTTGGGTTTTCCCCTCAAAAAACAATGCAAACGGCACAATCTTTATACGAAGGTGTGGAAATTGCCGGTAAAAATGTCGGTTTGATTACTTATATGAGAACGGATTCTTTTAATGTTTCCAAACTCCTTCAAACCCAGACAAATAAATTTATTAAAGAAAAATACGGTCCGCAATTTTCCCCCGCAAAAGCACCTGTTTATAAAGGTAAAGTAAAAGGTGCGCAAGAAGCACATGAGGCTATTCACCCTACTGATGTTTTTAAAACACCTCAAAGTATAAAAAATTCTTTGACGGCAGACCAATATAAACTTTATGAACTTATATGGCTTCGCTTTGTAGCTTCACAAATGGCTGATGCAATATTTAATACCGTAAGTATAGATATTTCCGCCGGAAGTAAAGAAAATTGTTTGCTTCGTGCAAACGGGAGAACAGTCAAATTTGAGGGTTATCTCTCTGTTTACAAAGATGATGAACCGGAAGAAAATGAAAAAGAAGATTCCCAAACTGCACTTTTGCCCGCTTTGGAAGAAGGGAACACTCTTAATTTAGTTGATATTGAAACTAAAGATCATAAAACCGCACCTCCGCCAAATTATAATGAGGCAAGTTTGATTAAAACATTGGAAAAGCACGGTATCGGCCGTCCGTCTACTTATGCGCCGACGATAAAAACAATTATGGACAGAAAGTATATTGAGAAACTTCCTAAATCTACTAAACTTACGGCAACACCATTGGGAATAAGAGTAACAGAACATCTTAAAGAATTTTTTAAAGATATCATGGACCTTTCTTATACCGCCGGAGTTGAGGAAAAACTTGATGATATCGCCGAAGGTAATAAGAAATGGGTGGATGTTTTATCTAATTTTTACAACGGTTTTTCAAGAGATTTAAAAAATGCTTCACAGAATATGATTTCTTCCGAACCTGTTAAAACAGATGAAAAATGCCCGATTTGTCAAAAACCGATGCTTTTAAAGCATAGCAGGTACGGGGAATATTTGGTTTGTTCTGATTATCCTAAGTGTAAAGGTAAGAAGAATTTGAATGGAAAGACTTCAGTCCCTGTACAACAAACGAATGAAATATGCGAAAAATGCGGTTCGCCCATGGTTATTAGAACAGGCCGCCGAGGGCAATTTATGGCTTGTTCGGCATATCCGAAATGTAAAAACACTTATTCCATAAACGCAGAAGGTCAAAAAATTGCTGCAAAAATTGCCTTAGATTCCGGTAAAAAATGCCCAAAATGTGGTAAAGCGATGTTACTCCGACACTCTGCACGCGGTGCGTTTTTAGGATGTTCGGGATATCCTAAATGTAAGACCATTATACAGGTTTCGCCGGAGGAGATTAAAGAAATAGAATCTAAAAATGCAACAGCAGATAAATAATTTTTTGCAAGGACTTAGGGTGCGAAACATGTCACCCCATACTTTAAGGGCCTATAGTAAGGACTTAGAGGCTGCTTATACTTTTTTTGCAAAAAATAATTTAACCCAAATAAAAGATTTTAATATTAGAAATATTCGTTCTTATCTTTCTGTAGAAAATAATAGTCAAATAAAGCGCAATACTATGCTTCGTAAAATCAGTTCGCTAAGGAGTTTCGCTAAATTTTTGGAAACACGCGGCCTCATTAAATTAAATCCTTTTAAACTTTTTGATGCTCCTAAACGGGAGAAATTATTACCGAAATTTTTGACGGAAGAAGAAGCATCAAATTTAATGGAAGCACAACCTAGCAAATTGCATGCTTTAAGGAATAAAGCCATTTTAGAATTATTATACTCAAGCGGCCTTAGGCGAAGTGAATTGACAAATTTAAATATTTGCGATATAAATTTCCAACAAGGTTATGCAAAAGTTTTGGGTAAGGGCTCAAAAGAGAGGTTGGTTCCGATAACCGATATCGCTATTGAAAGTATACAAAATTATCTTTTAACCCGCCCGAAATATTTACCTGCTGACCCTTTATTTTTAAGCAGTTATCAACGTCGTATCAGCGGCGAAGGTATAAGGCAAATTATTAAACAAAGTGCAATAAATACAAAACTTGCCCGCCGTATAACACCGCATAGTTTAAGGCATAGTTTTGCCACACATTTGTTAAGCAACGGATGTGATTTAAAGACCTTGCAAGAAATGCTTGGTCATAAAAGCTTGAGTGCAACGCAGGTCTACACACATGTTTCTCTTGAACGTATAAAAAATGTTTATAATCATAGTCATCCGAAAAGTAAAATAGGAGGGCAAAAATGATTTCTTTTGGTATTGATATCGGCGGTACTTTTGTGAAAATGGTTACTGTAAACGCACAGGGTAAAATATTAAGGCAGGATAAATTTAAAACACCTACACATTTATCTTCTAAAGATTTTTTAAAATTTCTGGCAGATAAAATTAATACTTGGGTTCAGAAATTAAAAATAAAAAAAGCAGTTATAGGTGTAGGAATTGCCGGGGATACTGACCATAAAAAAGGTATATTGCGTTTTGCGCCTAATATTCCTTGGAAAAATTTAAAAATTACTTCAGGATTAGAAAATTTGACAGGCTTTAAAAGTTTTGCTTCTAATGATGCGAATATGGCAGCTTTTGGAGTATATAAAAAAGAAATAAAAAGCAAATATAAAAATGTTTTGGTTTTAACGCTTGGTACAGGCATAGGCGGCGGTATAATTATTGACGGTAAACTATACCAAGGTGCAACAGGTACTGCGGGGGAATTCGGCCACATAAAAATCGGGGATACGCAAAAAGGAAACATTTGTGGGTGTGGTGCTCGCGGATGTTTGGAAGGTTATATAGGTACAAATAATTTGCATAGATTAACTTTAAAAGCTGTAAAAGAAAATAAAGAAAGCGTGCTTTCCCTTTTGCTTAAAAAGGAGAGTTTTAATGTTAAAATATTATCTATTGCAGCAAAACAAAAAGATAAATCCGCCCTTTTAATCTGGGAGTATTTTGCACTCTATTTAGGTCTAGGCATAGCAAATCTGATTTTATCTTTTAATCCGGAAGCAATAGTGTTGAGCGGCGGCGTTGCAGGCGGTTCAAAATATTTTATGCCTCATCTAAAGAGTATTTTAAAAGAACAAAAAATTAAAGAACCTTTTAGAAATGTTAAAGTGATGCTTTCTAAAATGAAAGATATAGGCGCCGTAGGTGCAGCTTTATATGCTTTGAGTGAAATGAATGAAAAATAAGATATTATCCTTATTCGTTTTAATATTTATAAGTACTTTTGCTTTTTGCCAAAGTTCCGCATTACCTGCGCCGGATAAAGAAGATTTTGTTTATTTTGATGCTGATGAAGTCTATTATAATAATGAAACCGGTGAGGCACAACTAAAGGGTTCGGCACATATTTCCTTAAGTAAAGAAGGGGATGAATATCATATTTATGGCAGTGAATTTGATATTTACCCCAAGGAACAAAAGATAATTTCAAACAGTTCCGTTACTATTCAAAATAAAAACGGAACTTTCACTTTAGCTAATTTAAAATATGATACTCAAGACAAAAACCTGATGATTAATGACTTTTCCGCACAATATGGATCATTAAAAATAATTTCAGCTGACCAGTTTACCGGTGATCAAAGCAAATATATATTAAAGGATGCAGTTCTTACTTGTTGTGATATAGAACCTCCCCACTACACAATGACTATTGGGAAAGCAAAGTTAATTCCCGATGTTCGTATTTCCGGAACAAATGCAGTTGCACGTATCGGTAAAATCCCCGTTTTATATTTACCTTATTTTTACCGTTCTTTAAGAACTGACCGTCTTTTCACTACTTACTTGGACTTTGGGCAAAGCAGAAATACCGGCTTTGCTTTTCTAACATCAACAGTTTATTCTAACGGTAATTTTGCCGCTACCGGTAACCTGGACTATTACACTAAAGCCGGGCTTGGATATGGACTAACCTTTGGTTATGATGATCCTAAAAAGTTTAGAGGGAATATTCAAACCTATACTATTAAAGACAGGGTATTAAACGAACAGCGCTGGGGTATTAACGGCGGTTTTTGGTGGGAAATGTATGATAATTCTGATTCCTTAAATAATGAGGACGGCGCAATTTATTTTGCACAATTTAAAACCCGTACGGTATCAGACCCTGATTTTAATAATGACTTTTTCAGAAGCAATCCCTATGTCATTTCTCCTGATAAATTAGTGCAGACTTCTTTAGTCCGCCAAAGCCGTGTCAGTAATTTTCGTTTAAGTTATTATGATATAAGTAAATTAAATGAAGCACAAAAAGAATTTTATAATTATAGAACAGATTTACCGGAAATTGCATGGAATTTTACCCCTTTTGTTCTTCCTAAAACAGGCGGTATAGTAAATAATTTGAATTTATCTTTCAGTAATACCAAAGTTGAAAACTCAGATTTTTTACAATACTTTAAAGGAACTTGGAAAAGCTCTAAAAATTTTCGTTTGTTTCGTAATTTAACATTAACGCCAAGTGCTTTTTATGATCAGGAAATAGCTTTCAGGGATCCTCTTACACAAAAGAAAGATAACTATGTCGGACGTTATGGTGCTGAGGTTAATTTGCGTACAGACTTGCCAACCGGCATGCTTGATTTCGGTTATCGTTATAAACGGCGTACTACTGATAAAGTATTGGTTAGTGATGACTTTCGGGATATTTTCAATCGTGAAGAACAAAATGTTTTTTATCTTCAAAACTATTATTTGACCGCGCAAAATCTTTATTTTAAAGTTGCCAGCGGTGTAAATATTAACAACAATACCGATGTTTCTTGGGAAATAAAGAATCGTTTGGAACCATTACTTGCGGAAATCGGCTTTTTTAATCAAATAACCGGTACAAATTTTTATTTACAGAATTTATATGATTTTGCAAGCGGAAATCAGGCCTTTGTGTTAAATACAACTTTTCATAACCCGCGGGATCCCGACAATAGTTATATAACCTTAGGTGTTACTAATTATAAAACTGACCGTAATAGTTTTTTATTTACTACTAAATTTGCTTTGGCACCAAAAAATAGCACTTGGCGTGCGGATATGGGTATTGATTTTGAAATAAAAGATTCTTCCGTACATGGTTATTCAAAACATATTTTGGTGTATAAAGATTTTCACGATTTCAATTTAATGTTAGGGGTTCGTGATAGAAGCCAAAATCTGTCTTTCAATTTTATGATAAATGTTCGTTGCGGCGGTGTTAAACAAGAAACACCGGCACAACAGCGTATAAATGAGTATTGGTATCCTTGGCAGCAGGGCTATAATGCCAATGGTCCTACTTTATAGAGGTGTTATTATGATGGCAAAAGTAAAAGTTCCTTACGGACGTATAGAAGTTGTTTGCGGATGTATGTTTTCAGGCAAAAGTACAGAACTTATCAGGCGTATAGAAGTAGCGCGTCACGCAGGTCAAAAAGTTCAGGTTTTTAATTCTACTTTAGATAAACGCTATGCTCGCAAGGGTATAGCCACGCACGATTTGGTTAAAATAGATGCAACCCCTATATCAAAAGCCGAAGAAATTTTAGCCTTGGTAGAAAAAGATACTGAAGTTATTGCCTTAGATGAAGTTAATTTTTTTACGGAAGATATTGTTAATGTTGCTGTAACTTTAGCCCAACAGGGTAAACGTGTTATTTGTTGTGGGCTTGATATGGACTATCAAGGTGTTCCGTTTGGCAGTACGGCCAAACTTTTGGCAGTTGCCGATAGTGTTTTGAAATTATCTGCACGTTGCGTAGTCTGCGGTAAACCGGCACGCCGTACACAAAGAACGGCAAAGGTTAAAAGCCGTATCTACGTAGGCGGAGCGGATGATTACGAAGCCCGTTGCGCTGATTGTCATGAACCTAATGTTTAGAGCGTGTCTTATTATTCAATATTGCGGCCTAATGGTCAAAAATGTTGCTAATACCGTATCAAAAATGATGGAATGTTATTTTTTTGCTTTCTCTTTTATTTTCGCCACCCATTTTTTACGGTCTTTATCTATGTAAAAAATGGGCGGGAGAAAGCCGAGCAAATTTTATTTGCGAGGCAAGAGGGGGGTACCTTATTAGTAAACTTCAGAGACGTAAAATGTATTAATGGGCAACCCCCACCCCTAACCCCTCCGCCCTTTCTTATTTTTGCTAAGGCAAAAATAAAACGGCAAAGGGGGAGGAAAATAAAAGAGCAACAATTTTAAGGAAAAGATACTTAATCAGCAACATTTTTGACCATTAGACCAATATTGCTGTTAAATAAAAAACCCCTGCTTATTTTAAAAACAGGGGTTAAATTAATAAATGAAATAAATTATTTCTTTTTACCGGTAGGTACAGGTGTACCTGTGCCAAGGTAAATTTCCTTTAATTTATCTTCTATTTGTTGTGCTAATTCCGGGTTGTCCTTTAAGTATTGACGGGCATTTTCGGCACCTTGACCTAATTTTTCACCGTTATAAATAAACCAAGTGCCGCTCTTTTCAATAACTTTACTGTCAACACCCATTGTGATTAGGCAAGATTCGCGGGAAATACCTTCGCCGTGGAGCATAGTAAATTCCGCTTGTCTATATGGGGGCGCAACTTTGTTTTTAACAACTTTTGCGCGCACACGTGTACCTATAACTTGTTCCCCTTGTTTAATATTTTCAATTTTTCTTACATCAATTCTGACTGATGAATAAAATTTTAAAGCAAGACCGCCAGGGGTAGTTTCAGGGTTGCCGAACATAATTCCAATTTTTTGGCGTAATTGGTTTATAAAAATAATACTCGTTTTTGTTTTATTAAGTAAACTTGTTAATTTGCGGAGAGCTTGGGACATTAATCTTGCTTGTAAACCGACATGAGAGTCCCCCATTTCACCTTCAATTTCTGCTTGCGGAACAAGGGCTGCAACGGAATCAACAATAATCAAATCTACTGCACCGGATGATACCAATTTTTCTGCAATTTCAAGGGCTTGTTCACCGCTATCGGGTTGTGAAATTAAGAGTTCATCGGTATTAACACCGATTTTGCTTGCATAAGCAGGGTCTAAAGCATGTTCTGCGTCAATAAAAGCAACTATACCGCCGTTTTTTTGTGCTTGCGCGGCAATATGTAAACTTAAGGTTGTTTTACCTCCCGCTTCCGGCCCGTAAATTTCAATAACACGCCCGCGCGGAATACCGCCGATACCAAGTGCTAAATCTAAAGAAAGTGCTCCTGTAGGGATGCATTCCACTTTTTTTATTACATTATCGCCAAGTTTTGAAATGGCGGTTTTCCCAAAGGACTTTTCAATCTGGCTGATTGCAAGTTCCAGGGCTTTTGCCTTATCTAAAGATGCTTTTTTTTCTTTATCTTCTGCCATATAATCTCCTATTTCTTATGGGGCTTTTGGGCCTTAAAGATTAATTTTTGTTTTGTGTCATCAAAGTCCACAGAAAGCATTGTTCCTGACGGATATTGTCCTACTAAAATAAATTCAGCCAGCGGGTCTTCTAGTTCACGTTGTAAGGTTCGTAACAAAGGACGTGCACCGTATTTTGGTTCATATCCGTTTTTTGCTAAAAATGATTTTGCTTCCTTAGTATACTTTATTTTTAAGTCTTGTGCTACAAGTTTTTTAGCGATATTTTCAAGGTTTAAGTCCAAAATATTAAGAACATTTTCTTCCGTTAAAGAGTGAAAAACAATAATTTCGTCAAGACGGTTAATAAATTCCGGATTAAATGTTTTACGTACTTGTTCCATAACATTAACTTTCATATCACTGTACTCGGCCTGTTCATTTTGTTCTGCGGAAAACCCTAAATGTGAACCCTTATTTGTTATTTCCCTTGCACCGATATTTGATGTCATGATAATAATTGTATTTTTAAAATTTACTTTGTGGCCTAAATTATCGGTCAACTGTCCTTCATCTAAGACCTGAAGCAAAATATTATAAATATCAGGGTGTGCTTTTTCAAATTCATCTAAAACAACAACACTGTAAGGACGGCGGCGTACTGCTTCCGTTAATTGTCCGCCTTCTTCATATCCCACATAGCCGGGAGGGGCGCCGATTAGACGTGAAACAGTAAACTTTTCCATATATTCAGACATATCAAGGCGAATCATCGCTTCCTCATCACCAAATAAGAAGGTTGCAAGTGTTTTAGCAAGTTCTGTTTTACCTACACCCGTAGGTCCTAAAAATAAGAATCCGCCGATAGGCCTGTTTGGATTTGAAAGGCCTGTTCTGGAACGCCTTAAGGCTTTTGCAATAACTTTAACGGCTTCTTCTTGCCCGATAATGCGTTTGTGTAAATATTCTTCGGCTTTCAAAATCTTCTCAGTTTCACTTTGTGTTAAACGGGTTACAGGGATACCTGTCCATTTTGAAGCAACCAAAGCGATATCCTCTTCAGTAACTTTGATATTTTTTTTGTCGCGTTTATTTTTCCAAGCGGTTTTTAAATCATCTAATTCCTTTTGCGAAGCATCTATACTTTTTCCTAAGGAAGTAACTTCCTCATAGTTTTTTTGTTCCAAAAGTTCTTGTTTTTTTGCAAGCAAATTTTTTAATTCTTGTTCCTTTTCTTTTATTTCCGGAGGTAATAAAGAATTTTTTAAACGTGCTCGTGAACCTGCTTCATCAAGTAAGTCAATTGCTTTGTCCGGCATTGCTCTGTCCGTAATATATCGGTCTGCTATACGGGCAGCCGCTTCTAAAGCGTCATCGGTAAATTTTACTTTATGATGCTCCTCATAATTTTTGCGGATACCTTTTAAAATTTCTATGGTTTGTGCGATAGTGCTCTGTTCTGTAGTAATTGGTTGGAAACGGCGTTCTAAAGCAGGGTCCGTTTCCACATATTTACGATATTCATCAAAAGTAGTTGCGCCGACACATTGTATTTCCCCTCGTGCCAAAGCGGGTTTTAACATATTAGAAGCATCTGTTGAACCTTCTGCCGCACCGGCCCCTACAATTAAGTGAAATTCATCTATAAACAAAATAATATCTCTTGATTGCTCAAGTTCCTTTATAATATCTTTGACCCTTTGTTCAAATTCTCCGCGGTATTTTGTACCTGCAACCAGAGAGCCTATATCTAAAGATACAAGACGTTTATTATTCAACACATCGGTAATATCACCGGAAGCCATTTTTTGTGCCAGCCCTTCTACTATGGCTGTTTTACCGACCCCTGCCTCCCCAATTAAAATAGGGTTATTTTTTGTTCTGCGTGCAAGAATTTGGGTTATTCTTTCAATTTCATCTTCACGTCCTATAACAGGGTCAAGTTTTCCTTCCTTGGCAAGCAAAGTTAAATCCCTTGAATGTTCATCAAGTACCGGGGTTTTTGATTTTGTTTCTACGGTTGTTTGGGGTTGTATAACCACACCTTCAACGGATAAAATAGTACTGTTTAAATTTTGATTTTCCTGAATTTTTTTACTGATATATTTAAAAACCAATGTCCTTATTAAATCTTGCGGGACTTGTAAATTTTCCAAAATCTTTGCGGCAAGGCCCTCCTGTTCCATAGTTAAGGCAAGTAATAAGTGTTCCGTTTCAACAGTAGGGCTTGATATCTGAAGGGCTTCTTCAAAAGAGCGTTCTAAGATGTTTTTAGCGCGCGGAGTAAACGGTATGGGCCCTGAGGTCAGCAAATTATCGCCAAGGCCGACAAGTTTTTCTATTTCCTTTTTTATTTTTGATACTGTTATGTTGATTTCTTTAAAAATTTGGGCGCAAACCTCTCCCTTACAAGAAACCATAGCTAAAAGAAGATGTTCCGTACCAACATAATCATGATGGAAATTTCTTGCTTCTTCTTGTGCATCCAAGACAACTTTTTGAGAACCTGCACTAAACCTTAAAGCCATACTTTACCTCTTAAAAATTATACTATTTTTTATTTTCCCGTTTTGCTTTTATAAACTCATAAACAGCAGGCAATACGGAAATAATAATTATTGCAACTATTACATAATGAAAATGTTTTTGGACAACTTCCGTTGAACCGAAATAATATCCCCCTAAACAGAAAGTGCAAACCCATAAAATTGCACCAGTAACATTGTACAATGCGAAATGTAAATAAGACATTTTGCCTATTCCCGCGACAAAAGGGGCAAAGGTTCTGATTATAGGAATAAAGCGTGCTAAAATTATTGTTTTACCGCCATGTTTTTCATAAAAAGCATGTGCGGCAAGCAAATGTTTCTTATTTAAAAGTTTGCCTGTATCTTTTGTAAAAACTTTAGGGCCTATAAATTTGCCGATGCTGTAATTAACCGCGTCCCCTAAAACAGCGGCAATTATTAAAAGTATCACTACTGAAGGGAGATTTATAACACTGTTCTTTATACTTGCTAATGTTCCTACGGCAAAAATTAAACTGTCCCCTGGTAAAAAAGGCGTAATGACAAGACCGGTTTCACAAAAAATTACAATGAACAACACAATATAAAGCCAAGGTCCCAAAGTAGCCGCAAGGGCATTGAGATGAATATCCAGATGTAAAAAAATATCAATAACTTGTGTTATTATTTCCATTATTTTTTATTCTCTTCAATACGGGGGAAAAGCGGTGGATATTTTTGAATTTCCCCTGCTGCTAAACGTTTGCTGATTTCCGCTGAAGTATTTGGCATAAAAGGGGCTATCCAATTTGCAACATAGCGTAAAGCAAAAATAAGTTCAAGCAAAATGTTTTTTGCTCTTTCTAAATCTGTTTTGGCAAGAGACCATGGTTTTGTTTCGTCAATATAACGGTTCATTTTACCGATTAAACCCCAAGTAATATCAAGTGCTTTATCAAAAGCAAGTTCTTCCATTTCTTTATCATATTTTTTGTCTAGTTCCTCGGCTTCTTTTATCAAGACACTTACACTTTCGAAATTTTGAGGAATAATACCGATATTTTTTGCTGCCATATTTAAAACACGGGAAAGTAAATTTCCCAAATCATTTGCTAAGTCGGAATTAAAACGTTTTTTAAATTGTTCTACGCTAAAATCTCCGTCGCCTCCGAAAGGAACTTCGCGGAAAATAAAATAGCGTAAAGGCTCAACACCGTATTTAGCGGTAATATCGCGCGGGTCAATAAAATTACCAAGAGATTTTGACATCTTTTCCCCTTCAACAGTCCACCAACCATGTGCAAAAACTTTTTTAGGTAAAGGCAGGCCAAGTGCCATTAAAACAGCCGGCCAAATAACCGCGTGAAAACGGAAAATTTCTTTTCCTATCAAATGAACATCAGCCGGCCAATAATCTTCCATATTATGCGGGTAATTTTCATAACCTGTTATACCCAATTTTTTACTGTAACCGATAGCAGAAATATAATTTATTAAAGCATCAAACCAGACATAGATTGTATGATTCGGCGCACTTGGAACTGTTACTCCCCACTTAACTTTTGTACGGGAAACAGATAAATCCTTAAGCCCGCCTTTAACAAAATTTACAATTTCAGCAGCTCTGAATTTCGGGCTTAAGAAATCAGGATTATCTTGATAAAATTTAAGTAATTTATCTTGATAAGCGGAAAGTTTAAAGAAATATGTTTCTTCCGAAATTAATTGCGGCTCTTTTTTATGTACAGGGCATTTACCGTCAACAAGTTCGCTTTCATCAAGGTATGCCTCACAAGACATACAATATTTACCGGTATAGGAACCTTTATAAATATCGCCGCTTTGCAAAAGTTTTTCAAAAATTGCCTGAACAACAACTTCATGGCGCGGCTCAGTGGTTCTAATTAAGTCGTCATATTTAATATTTAAATCTTTCCACATTTCCTTAAATTTTGCAGCCATATTATTGGTCCATTCAATCGGGGTAACACCGGCACTAGCAGCAGATTTTTCAATATTTGCACCGTGTTCATCTGTACCCGTTAAGAAGTAAGAATTAACTCCTTTTTGTTTTTTATAGCGATTAATAATATCTGCAGCCAAAGTTGTGTATGCATGGCCTATATGAGGTACAGAATTTAAATAATAAATTGGGGTAGTAATATAAAACTTTTTCATAAAATCTCCTCTATTTTAATATTTGAAATTGATGCTTTTACCAAAGCGGTTTCCGCAACCATTTGCGGGGCAACATTTTGTTTAAGCGCTTTTTTATAAAAAACAAAATCTTGTATAAGTTTGGCTAATTTCTCTTTATTTTTATCATCTTTTTCTTTAAGCCAATTCTGATGCGCTTTCTGAAGTAACATGTCCAATATTATATTAACTTTCGGGCGTGCTTGCGCTAAAGTTCTAGGTAAAGTTAAAGACACCTGCGTTGCAAACGAAGCATCACGGTCAAGGGATGCAAAATCTTCAAGCAGGCCGGCAATTAAAAAAGCGTTCTCCGTTGAACCTTCGGCATATTGTGCCGCTTTTTGTGCCAAATCATTTTCAATAAAGTTATCTTTTAAAATTTCTGTAATAATTTGCGTGCTCAACGGCGCAAAAGATATACTTTGGCAACGGGATTTTATAGTAGAAAGCATAGTTTCCCGTTTTGAAGAAACTAAAATCCATACTGTATTTTGCGGAGGTTCTTCTATAAATTTAAGTAAAGCATTTGCTGCTGCCGGTACAAGACGTTCGGCTTTGTCAATTATAAAGACTTTCCATTTTGCTGCTGCCGCTTTTTGTTGTGAAGCATTGGTTAAAGACCGTACTGTTTCAATTTTAATATTTTGTTGGTCCTCAATTTCTTCTTTTAAAAGGGAGGCCTGATAGGCATAATCGGCAAAAATTATATCGGGATGAGTTTTTATATCAATTTGTTTACAATTTTGGCAAAGATCACAAGGTTCAAAGTCCGGCCCTAAATTTTGGCAATTAAGGGCTTTGGCAAGAGCAATAGCCGCCTTTGCTTTCCCGACACCTGCTGGCCCGTAAAAAATCATTGCAGGAGGAATTTTGCCTGTTTTAATAAAATTTTTTAAGTTAGAAACGGCAAAATTCTGCCCTTTTATTTGTGTAAAACTCATATAATTTTATATTTTTTTATTTCCTTTAAAACGGCTTCTTGCACTGTTTTTATATCATTATCGGCATCAATTATAACAGTGTTTTTTTGCTTTGCTGCAATTTCCCTGTAACCGCGGCGCATTTTATGACGGAAGGCTTCTTCTTCCCTTTCTAAACGGTCGGAAAATAAATATTCACCGCGCTCTTTGAAATATTTATCTGACATTAAAAAAACCAAAGTCAAATCCGGTATTAGGCCTTGCGTTGCGATATTGTTTAGATGTTCTATAGTTCCCATATCTATATCACGCCCATAACCTTGATAAGCACAAGTGGACATTGTATATCTTTCGCAAATAACGATTTTGCCTTCTTTTAAAGCCGGTAATACTTTTTGTTCCGTATGTTGTGCACGGGCAGCCTCATAAAGTAAAAGTTCAGTCATTGGTGTTACCACATTATCTGGATTAAGCAAAATTTCGCGGATATCTTCCGCAACTTTATTTCCGCCCGGTTCGCGGGTAATAACAACATTTTTGCCTAAGTCAGAAAAATACTTTTCAAGCATAAGTGCCTGGGTGCTTTTACCGCACCTGTCAGGACCTTCAAAGACAATAAATTTACCTTTATAAGAGGGTTTTATATATGCTTTTTGGGGCACAAGAACTCCTTTAATGTTTATATAAATTTTAGCAATTTTTTGCCCTGCTTTGCTTGAGTTCTTTTAATAGAAAAATATCAAAAATTTTTTATGTCAAATTTATTTTTCAATTTTAGCTTCATCTAGTAATACTGCAAGGTCATCAAGTTGTTGCTTATCTACTACGTTAGGGCTTTCCGTTAAGGGGCAGAAAGCTGCTGTAGTCTTGGGAAAGGCAATAACTTCTTTGATTGATTCTTCCCCGCAAAGTAAAGCAACTAAGCGGTCAAAGCCGAGCCCAAAACCGCCGTGCGGCGGTGCACCGCATTCTAAAGCATTTAAAAGCATACCGAAACGGCGCGCGCTTTCTTCTTTGGAATATTTCATTAAATTCAGAATCTTTTCCTGTAAAGCTCGGTTATGGTTTCTAATTGAACCGGATGCAAGTTCCACACCGTTTAACACCAAGTCAAACTGTTGGGAATTTACTTTTAAGGGTTCACTGTCAAGCAAAGGAATATCTTCTTTTACCGGTGCAGTAAAAGGGTTATGTGCTGCGTCATATCGTTGTTCTTCTTCCACATATTCAAGTAAAGGAAAATTAAGAACAAATAAAGGAGCCCACTTTTTTGTAGGTTTTAAATTTAAAACTTTTATAAGTTCCTTTCTTAAAGCACCCATAAAAAGTGCACAAGTATGTTCATTATCGCTTCCTATAAAAACAGTATCGTTTTCCTGAACTTTTAAAGTATCTGCCAAAGTTTTAAGTTCTATTTCATTAAGAAATTTTGCACTCGGGCCTTCAAATTTACCTGCTTTGAATTTAAGCCAAACAAGGCCTTTTGCGCCATTCTTTTTTGCAAGTTCGGTTAATTTGTCAATTGCACCGCGGGACAATACTGCAGCGGAATTTTCTGCCTTAATTGCACGGATAACACCGCCATTTGCCAAAATATCTGCAAAAACTTTAAACCCGGTATTTTTAAAGATTGCGGAAATATCTTCAATAAGCATATCATACCGCATATCAGGCTTATCTGAACCGTATTTTAAAAGGGCCTCTTTATAGGGCATACGGATAAAAGGGGTATTAATTTTTTCATTTGCAGCGGTAAAAACGTTTATCATTAAACCTTCAATAATTTTGAAAATATCATCAAGCTCGACAAAAGACATTTCCACATCAATTTGTGTATGTTCGGGTTGGCGGTCTGCACGTAAATCTTCATCGCGGAAAGCGCGTGCAAGCTGGAAATATCTGTCTATACCGCTTGCCATTAGTGTCTGTTTAAACATTTGCGGACTTTGCGGTAAAGCGTAAAATTTACCTTTATGTACTCTTGAAGGAACCAAATAATCGCGGGCGCCTTCAGGGGTTGAACGGGTTAAAATAGGTGTTTCAATTTCCAAAAAACCGTTTTCATCAAAATACCTTCTGGCAATTTGCGCGGCTTTATGTCGCATTTTTAAATTACGTATCATGCGTGCGTTACGCAAATCAAGATAGCGGTATTTTAAGCGTACATCTTCAGTAATATTTTTTTCTGTTTCTATATCAAACGGAAGAGGTATTGAAGTATTTAAAATTTCTATTTCATCAACAATAATTTCTACTTCACCGGTGGGAATATTTTTGTTAACATAACCCTCTTTTCTCGCTGTTACCGTTCCTGTTGCACAAATAACATATTCCTGTCGTAAAGTTTGGGCAATTTCAAAAGCAGTTTTATTTGAAGGGTCTATGACAAGTTGTACAAAACCTTCTCTGTCGCGAAGGTCAATAAACAAAACCCCGCCGTGATTTCTGTAACTGTGCACCCAACCGCAAAGGGTTTGTTTAGTACCCGTCATTTTAGAATTGATAAGCCCCGCATAAGATGTTCTTTTCATATTATTTTTCCTCTTTTAAGGCAGTAAATAAATCTTGGTAAACAATTTCTTTTTGCTTTCCGGAATTTAAGTTTTTTAATAATAATGTATTTTTTGCGACTTCATTGCCGCCGATAATAATTGCAAAATCTGCGCCGATTTTATTTGCCTGTTTCATTTGCGCTTTTAGGTTTTTATCAAACAAACCGCCTTCGGCAGTAAAACCGTTATCACGTAAATCTTGAAGCAAATTAAAGGCGTAACTATTTGAACTTTCTTCAACGGAAACAACAAAAACTTTTTTTGTTTTAATTTCTTCAAAAGTGCTGGCAAGCGCAACGCGTTCAGCACCTAAAGCCCAACCGACTGCAGGAACTTTCGGCCCGCCCATAGAAGCAATTAAATCGTCATATCTTCCGCCGGCTGCTAAAGCATTTTGTGCACCCGCAATATCTGCCTGAAATTCAAAAACGGTTTTTGTATAATAATCAAGCCCGCGTACTAAACAAGGGTCAACTTCAAAAGGAACTTTGCCTTCCAAATACTTTTTAACTTCGTCAAAGTGTTTTTGGCAAGAGGGGCATAAAACTTGCTTTGGTGCGCTTTGCGTAAATTTGGGCCCGTCAATTTTACAATCTAAAACGCGCAAAGGGTTAACTTCAAGGCGCGTTTGGCATTTTTCGCAAAGGCTGTCTTTTTGTAAGGTGAAAAATTTAATTAAATCTTCTCTAAATTTTGGGCGGCACTCTTTACATCCGATAGAGTTTATTTTAACTTTGTAATTTTTTACACCGAGTTTATCAAAAATTGCTTTTAGCATCAGAATTACTTCTGCATCTGCTGCCGGTGAAGCGTTACCTATATATTCCACGCCTATTTGTTCAAATTCGCGGTAACGGCCTGCTTGGGGGCGTTCTGCCCTAAACATATTGCCGATATAAAAAAATTTCTGTACGGGGTTTGCCTGAAAATTGTTTTCAATATAAGCACGTGCTACACCCGGCGTACCTTCCGGGCGCATAGCAACAAGGCGTCCTCCGCCGTCTTCAAAAGCATACATTTCTTTTTGAACAATATCTGTTGTTTGTCCTGTAGCCTTAATAAAGATTTCTTTAAGTTCCAAAGTGGGTAAACGAAGTTCATTAACACCGTAAATTTTAAATATATCACGTGATATTCGTTCTACTTTGGTCAATTTTTGGGCTTCTGTCTCAAATAAATCGCGGAAGCCGCGTAATAGTTTCGCCATATGATATATTTTAGCATTTTAAGAGAGTCAATTAAAAACACCCGTTTTTAAAAGATCATTTTCGTGAAAATATAGGAGAATTTCATTTAAAAGATATTTACAATTATTACCATCGCTATAAGAGTTTTTAAAAAAGTAAAATATGTTTGTGTTTTATATTTCCATAATAAATTGAATAAAGTACCTTTCAACAAGAGTAGTAAAAAATTGCTATAATTTAAATATGCCCCAGTAGCTCAATTGGAAGAGCAGATCCGTCCTAAGGATAAGGTTGTAGGTTCAAGTCCTATCTGGGGTGTTTTCCTTTTCAAACAAATGTTTAAAGTTCTCTGTTGTTAAAGGTTTATAGTATAAAAACCCTTGTGCCAAATCACATTTAAGAGTAGTTAGAAATTTCGCCTGTTCCTCTGTTTCTACACCTTCTGCTACAACACATGTATTCATATTTTTCAGCATCGTTATTATTCCTTCAAGAACTCCTAGAGTACGCGGATTTTTGCCAAAATCTCTCAAAAATTCTTTGTCAATTTTCAGAGTATCAAAAGGTAAATCTTTTAAAACATTTAGGGATGAATATCCTGCACCAAAGTCATCCATAGCGACTGAAATCCCCATATCGTGTAACCCTTGTAGGAACTTTTTTGCTTCGGGGGTATTATTCATAACGGCACTTTCGGTTATTTCAAGTTCTATTAAGTTTGCCGGCACTTTATAAAAGTCCAAAAGGATTTTTATTTTTGGTAAAGTTAATTCATCTTTTAAATGCAAGCGCGAAAAATTAATTGATAACTTACAAGGTTTTAAACCTTCATCTAACCAAGAGCGAAGTGTTTTTAAAGCTTTTTCAAGCACATAGAAATCAAGTTTTGTGATAAAGCCATTATGCTCAAAAATGGGTATAAATTGGTCCGGCCCGATTAATCCCCGTTTTTTGTTTTCCCAACGTATCAAAACTTCGGCACTGCAAATATCCTTTTTGTTAAAAGCACATTTTGGTTGAAAATAAAGTTTAAATTCCTCCTCTTTGAGTGCTTGCTGCATAGCATTTTCAATTTCTTTTCTATATAAAACATTTTTTAGAGAGGTGTCATCATAAAAAACATATTTTTTATTTACGCTTTCTTTCGCATTTTTCTTGGCCAAACTGGCCCTGTCAAGCATTAAGTAAAAAGGTAAATCATCAGTTATTTTATAGACACCGAAATAGGTAGAAATAGTGTAATATGTATCGGTAACGGCATAACAATTTTGTATTGCATTATAAATTTTATCCAAGCGGGTTTTTATATCTTTTTCCTCCCTGTAGTTAATTAATAGAAGGAAAGTATCCCCGATTAAACGCCCGAAAATTTCCCCATTACTCCGGTTTGTATTTTCCTGTAAGACATTTATTATATGGTTTAAAACTAAATCCCCTTGCCTGAAACCATATAAGTCATTTATGAGTTTAAACTTATCAATATCAAGAACAACAAGGGCAAAATCTTGATCCTTTCTATTTTTTAGAATATGTTTTAATTCCATACGAAAGCGCGGCATATTAAAAGCTCCTGTTACGGGGTCTTTAAAAGCGGTATTATAAATTTCCATTCTTTGAATATGTTCTCTTTTTTCAATGAATGCTAAAATTAATGCAAAAGAAATTATAATAGCTATGCAAAATATCAGAGAACCCAAAAAAATTTCTCTCTGTAAAGAAGAAATAGTGTTTGAAGGAATAACAAAAAGTAAGTGCCAATCTTCAAGGCCTAAAACAGAAATTTTTACAAAAGAAATTAAGTGAAGTTCACCGCTGCGTTGTATAGTATAATCAATTAAACCGGTTTTATTTTTGTCTAGGGCAGAAATCAAATATCTGTAAAATTTTTGGCCTTCTTCGCCTGTTAAAGATAAAATATTTTTTAAATCATCGGTAAATGAGGGGGAACTTTCCTCCGTGTCAATTATTACCTGATCTTTTTTATTTAAAACAACAATAAAACCATCGCCGGAAATTTTATAATTTCCAAGTATTTTTTTAAGATCTGCTACGGTTTGCGTCGCAAAAAGAACGGCCTCCGTTCTTCCGTTAACTACAAAAGGCGTGGTATAAATAATTACCGGTTCTTTGGTTAAAGGATCCCAAATTAAGTTAGAAACAACACTTTCTCCGTTAATTGCTTTATCTAACATTTCCTGGGGTATAAATGAATCAACCTTTTCACCGTTTTCAAAATAAGCTGTTTTTTTGTCATTAAAAAAAACTAAACCTATATGTTGGAAGGCATTATATTTGTTTATGTCGTCTAAAATAAGCAAATAATCATCTAAGGAAGAATAACTATAAAAATCCGCAAAAACACTTGAAATAGCTTTTAGGGTTTTCATCTCCCTTTTAATATATCCGACAAAATCCCCGGCAGCCCTTTGGGCTATTTCCGAAATATAAACTCTTTGTTGATTAAGCAAAATATTTCTCAGTGTAAAACTGGAGCATAACCCCCCTAGTACTAAAAAAACACCGACGCAAAGTGCTAATAATGTTGCAGAAGATAAATTAGATTTTTTTTGTATCATAAGTTTAACGATTTAAAAGGCCCCCCAAAAACATTATACAAATTAAGACAAAAAATGTATACTATAATTATGAAAAACATAGCACAGATGAATGTTAAAGATTTTTTTATCCTCTTAGTACAAACGTTTAAGAAAATGAGTGTAAAGCAGAGGATTATTTTACTGGTGGTAGTTTTGCTATCAGTATTCGGCTATATCTACGGTAAAGGAATGTGGAAAAAACATACTGTTTTTCGTCAGGCACAAGAAATAATATCTAAGATTTCACAAAGTCAAAAAGATTTTTTAGAAAAGACCGGTGAATATAAAAAGAATCTCTTTGCTGAAGAAGATATAGCTGCTTCCTTGAATATTTATGTTTATACTGATGTGGATACTGATATGGATTTTGAAAATTCCACAATGCGAATGGGAAGGCGCAGCCGTTTTAATAAAAGTGAAGCTGATTATAATACAGGGCGAAGTGGGGATTTTTATATTGAACTTGATAATGATAATGCCTGTATAATAATGAAATATAAAAATAATTCTCCGGAAAAGACAACTTTTTTTGCTTCTTATGCAGAAGGTAAGGCTTTTTGTCAAGGTAAAATGTGTAAACATAAGAAAGGGGGAGGAGACTCCTTGTGTTATAGGGACGGGGTATGCTTTACCCCAAGGTTAGTAGAAAAGACACAAAGATATTGTGGTAATGGCCGAGGACTTCAAACGAGGAAATGTACCCCAAGTTGTAATGGAGGAGATTGTGAATCTTGGGGTGAGTGTGTCTGTCAAAAAGGATTTAAATGGAATGGAAAAACCTGTGTACAAAGCCAAACGGAAAAGGATTGTACAGAGCAAGAATGTTTTAACGGTATTTATTGTGAAGAGAAAGGCCCCCTTGTAAAAAATATAGAAAATGGTATTTGTAAAAGATATTCCTCTTGTTTAAAACAAAAAGGATGGATATATACAGATTGGAATTGCTCTTGCGATGATGATAACTTGTGTGCTTCGCAAACAACATGTATAATACGCCCTGAGAATCAGAACGAAATGGAATTACCTAATCAACAAGGAAACTGCAAGGAAGTGTCCTATGTTTGCGAAAATGGACACGGATGGAAAGCCCTAGCAAAAGAATGTATTTGTGCAAAAATAGGTACTTTTTGGGATGAACAACTAAAAGAAGCAAAATGTTCAAATTGTACAAAAAAACCAATAAATGCGTCCTTCACTTCTTCCGCACAAGGCAAAGATGCTTGTTCTTGGGAATGTAATGAAGGTTACAGCGAACGTAATGGAGATTGTTTGAAACCAAACGGGCAATACTTGTGTGTGGGGATGGATTTGCAAATTTGTACAGATGACTTCAGCAAAGACAGAAAGTTAAAGAAAGATACGAAAACTAATGAAGGCCAACTTTGTTTTGTGGAAGACAAGGATAATATTTTATTCTACAACAAAAAGGAAAAATCCTGTCAATTATGTCAATGTTTTGCTTTAGAAAGCGGAAATAAAAATTAAAATTACGATTGTAAATTTATTCCACAAGTAAAGACCCTGCTTCTATCGGCAGGGTTTTTACTTGCTTTTGTTATTTGTTTTTTTGTAAAATTAAAAAGTAATCTAAAAAGATTACAAGGGGGTAATATGAAAAAATTAGTAGTTCTTTTTTCTGTTTCCGTAATCATTTGTTTTGCTGCAACTTTTATAGGTGCTCAAAATAATGATAATGATGTTACGGTAATAGTAACGGAAGAAAGCAGCACAAAATGCTCTTTGTTTTTCGGTCAAGTTCTTAACGGCTCCGATAAACATTTAGACCATTTTAAAGATAATGTTGAATATTTCTTGGAGACAGGCTTTTTTTGGGAAGCATGCCTTACCAAGCAATTACAAAATGGTCAAAACATAACGCTTAATTATATCGGGCATACTCAGGGGGTACAACCAAACAAGACGGAACTTAAAAATCTTCTTAAAAGTGCCATAGAGTTTAAAGATGAACTTGAGGACTATATAGAAGAACAAGAACCGAAAACATCACCGTTACATTGGGCGGAAAGATATATTGCTTTACAAGTTTCGCCAAAGATAATGTTAGATAAAACAATGCGCAAAATGTTGAACAGGGAAAACAAAAAATTTGATACTGTTTCTGCTAATGGCAAAATTTATATTAACATTATGACAGAACAAGACGAACAAAATGCCGGTGATGTAACTATACGAGTTAAATAGTTCGTTTTTTTACTAAGAACAGGCCCTTTGAAAATCAAAAGGCCTGTTCTTAATTTTTTGTTTAATTATTTATAAAGTTCCGACGCCGAAGTCTGTCTTACTTGCTTGCTTTTGATAATTCTTTAGTATAGAATTTTCTATTGCTTTGTTTTCTTTCGCTTTATTCTCTTTTTCCGCTTCAAGTATTTCTTCCGCTTCCATAGCACCTTGTGCTAATTTAACAAAGTTTAAGGTATGTACGGGGTCTTTTAAGATTAAATACTCATTTTCCGGTATGGTATAGAAATATAACATTTCCGCCATAGTTGCTTCTCCGTTCTCTATTTTGTAGGAGATATCATCTAAAGTGTCCATAATTTCAAGAGATTTGTTTATATTATTAGCATTAGAATTTTGCGGAATAAGTTCAAACAAAAGTGTTAAACCTACTACAAGACCAACAGAAACCCAAGCACCGCCGGTTATGTTTTTGCTAATATATCTTTTTGCCGGTCTGTCAAGTTTATTAAAATCTTTTATAAACTCTTTTGAACCTGATTGCAATTCCGTTAATTCATCTACATATTTAGTACGCTCGGCGAGAGTCATTCCTTCTAATTCTCTCATTAAACTTTCTTCGGGGTAATATTTAACATCTTTTACTTTAGTACCGAAATCGGTTAAATATTTTCTAATACTTTTAACTAAAGAGTTTACGGAAACATCAGCATCCATCGCTTCAAGAGTTAATTTAACACCGGCTTTTTCTTTAGGTAACATATCGTTTTTATAGGCGTATTCAAGGATTTCTATAGGAGTAATAATAGTTCTTCCCGTTTTATTTTGTATTTGTGTTATTATTTCTACTTTATCGGACATATCACCTATGCTATTTTTGTAGAAGTTAATATATTCATAGATTTTTTCAACATTTGAGTCTGCTATATATGTTCCAAATGTTTCTCCCATTGATCCTCGTTCATATATGGCATATTTTCTATTTTTCATTTCATTAATTATACTTTCTGCATATCCGCCGCTAACTCTAATTTCTATGGGATCTTTGTCAAAAAGATTTTTAAATATCATTTTATTTTCTTCTTTAAGTGGTAAATCTTTCATTGAGAAAGTTTCCATTGCCCTTACGTCGGTATTTATTTGCTTACACCAATTTATATACTCATTTCTGACTTCCATATATTGTTTTTCGAAAGCCGTAGCATAATTGCAGAAATCTTTTGTATAATACTTTAATGCTTCTTTAGGATTAGTATAATGTTTTTCCAATCTTTCAAAAGATTTTTTAAGAGATTCTAAATTCGTTTTCATGTTTTGAAAAGAATCAAATCCAGGCGCTTCCTGCGCAAAAACTTGCATATTGGATGCAAGCAAGAAAATACTTAGTGTTAAACATAAGCATTTTCTGAGTTTTAAAAGAATTGTTTTCATTTTTTGTATCTCCTTGTATTAAGTTCCTACACTATAATTGTAGAAAAAAAAAAAAAAACGACCGCAAGAGCATTTAGACCTATTTTAAAATAGGTCTTTTGTCCTATATGATATTTTTAAAAAACATCAGATTAAATAAATAGGTCTAATGGTCAAAAATGTTGCTGATTAAGTATCTTTTCCTTAAAATTGTTGCT
>CAMZGO010000002.1 GCA_947306425.1 uncultured Elusimicrobia bacterium
AACAATTTTAAGGAAAAGATACTTAATCAGCAACATTTTTGACCATTAGACCGAATATTCTTTTTATCTTCATTGATTGCTTTGGTATAAAATTCTTCCGCTTCTTTATTTAGCCCGTTCCTTTCGCATATACCTGCCATATCAAAATTAATATAATACACAGGTGATATCATTTTATAGTCTTCAATGGCTTTTTGATATTGTTTACTTTTTTCATATAATATTGCTCTATGAACATAAAGTTCTTGTACATGCGGGTATTGTTTGATGAGTTCGGTAAACTCATTTATTTTTGCTTTGATATCTTTTGTCATAAATTTGTCCTCATTATTAAATTAAAATTTAAACATAGAAAAACGGCTGCCATATTTAGTACTATACACGAGACCAAATATGACAGCCGTATCTGCCGCCATAAGGCGGCAGAATTAGATATACTTTTACCCGTCGGTTACTCATATATCCGCAAATACGACTGTTCATTTTGGAAGTGTATAGTTTCTTTTGATTATTCAAAAGAACTCCTGTGTTAGTACACAGATTCCAAAAAAACAAAATTTTTCTAGGGGTTTTAGCCCTATATTAAAAAATAACCTCTAATTTCAGTATATCATTTTTGATTAAATAAATTGGAAATGTATGCTACACCACACACACAAACAAGAGCATAGAGAAAATCTACATCTCTCTTGCTTACACGTAGAATTAAACTAACAAACAAAGTTTATCCGATAATTTGATTATTTATCTTTAATAATATGCCAAATTCTCGTTATAGAAATGCTTTGGCGCTTTCTAGTAACTTCTTGCTTTATTTGTTTCAAAGTACGATTCGGATATTTCTTGTGTAACTCTTTAACCAAAGCAATCGTTTCCGGTCGTATTAAATATCTTCTAGCAAGCGGATGCGGATCAGACGGCTTCGCTGCTTTGATACGTGATTGCCAATAAGCAATCGTAGCAAAGGGAACTTTGTACTTCTTAAAAGTTTCCTTATAACCATGTTGTTTGTAGTATTCTAACAACTCTTCTTTTTCACTAAGCGTAAGAATTTTATATTTATGCATATTTATATTATATAAATTTTTAAAAATTAATACAAGTTTTTTATGTTTTTTATTTTTTCTTTGATTTTTTGTTCTTATAAAACTTTTCTATTGCTTCCCAAGCTTGTTTGGCATTATCTACTAAAACATATTTGTCAGTATGGGAGATAACACCGTAACTCAGCAATTTATCAAATTTAAAAATACTGTTCCAAAATTCTTTACCCACCAGAATTATTGGTATATCAGAATGTTTACCTGTTTGTACTAAAGTTAAAATTTCAAACATCTCATCAAAAGTACCAAAACCGCCGGGGAAAACAACCACTGCTTCAGCATACGTTACCAAGTTCATTTTGCGGACAGCAAAATAGTGAAAGCAAAATGACATATTTTTGCTGATATACGGGTTTGGCTCCTGCTCATGCGGAAGGGTAATATTAAAGCCGATACTTTTACCTCCGGATTCTATTGCACCGCGGTTGGCTGCCTCCATAATGCCGGGGCCGCCGCCGGTAATAACAGCAAGGCGTTTCTTGCTTTTTTCAATTACAAGACGGCCAAAAGCGCGGGCTTCATCATAATATTTTGAAAGTTTTAAAAGCCCTTTTGCTTCTGTTAAGGATTGTTTTAAAGCCGTATTCTGAGGGTCTTGTTTTAATTTCGCCTCTAAATCTTTAACACGGGCTATGGAAGGTGCCTTTTCTTTGATACGAGCACTACCGAAACAAACAACTCCGTTTTTTACATCACTGTAATGGAGCATATATTGCGGTTTAAGCATCTCAAGTAAAAGACGAACAGGACGTGCGACATCACTTCTCAAGAAATTAAGGTCCTGATAGGCCTTTGTGTAAGAATCATATGGTAATTGCTTTTTCATAATACACCTCTATTTTAATTTAAAATGCTTCTGAATTTTAACTGCTATTTTGGGGGCTGTCATACCGATTTGCTCAAAAAGTTCTTTTTGAGTGCCATGTTCAATAAACTCATCAGGTATGCCAATCCTTAAAAGGTTTGAATTCAAATTATCATCAGCCACAAATTCCGCTACCATGCTGCCGAAACCGCCGGCTAAGACATTGTCTTCCAAAGTAACGATGTTGGGGCTTATTTTAATGGCTTCTTTGATAATTTTTGTATCAAGCGGTTTTAAAAAACGCATATTTATAACACCAGCTTTTATACCCTTTTTCTCCAAAATTTTTGAGGCCTCAAACCCAATATGTACAGTTTTGCCGTAGGCCAAAATTGTAAGATTTTTCCCTTTTTCAAGCCAAACCCCTTTACCGATAGGCAGGGTATTTAATTTGTCATCCATTTTAACCCCAAGACCGCTGCCGCGCGGATAACGGAGCATAAAGGGGCAATTTGCTTCAAAAGCAGTTTTGACAAGGTGCTGAAGTTCATTTTCATCAGCAGGGGAAGCCATGATTAAATGGGGAATATTCCTAAATAAACTTAAGTCAAAAACACCGTGATGGGTAGGGCCGTCTTCACCCACAAGGCCTGCCCTATCAAGTGCAAAGACCACCGGCAGTTTTTGAAGGCAAATATCTTGCTGTATTTGGTCATAACATCTTTGCGAAAATGATGAATAAAGCGCAACTATCGGTTTTAATCCTTGTGAAGCAAGGCCGCCTGCAAAAGTTACGGCATGTTCTTCCGCAATACCGACATCATAAAATCTGTCCGGGTATTTTTCCCTAAAAACACTTAGGCCTGTACCTTCGGGCATAGCGGCGGTAATAGCGGTAATCTTTTTATCTTCCTTAGCAAGTTTATCAAGTGCTTGGGAAAATGCTTTTGTATAAGTAATTTTATCGCTTGTACCGATTGTTTCCCCGGTATCAGGGTCAAAAATGCCAAGGCCGTGGAATTTTGTAGGTTTTTCTTCGGCAGGCAGATACCCTTTACCTTTTTTAGTTACAATATGCAAAAATACAGGGCCTTGAATATCTTTAACCCTTTGCAGCATATCAACCACACCAAGGACATCATTACCGTCAATGGGGCCGAAATATTTAAATCCAAGTTCCGAAAATAAAAGCCCAGAGAATAAAATTGAACGTGCCCTCTTTGCAAGTTTTAAAGCATTATTTACAAAGTCTATTTTGGCATTTTCAGCTAATCTTTCCGCACCGCTTTCAGCTGCCTGAACATATTTTGTAGATAGTAATTTTGTCAAAAATGTTCCCAAAGCGCCGACACGTTTTGAAATGAACATCTGATTATCATTCAATATAACAAGCAAATTTGATTTTAACTGCCCTGCGTTTTGTAATGCTTCATAAGTCAAACCGCCGGTCATAGATCCGTCGGCAATTACGGCAACTACTTTGTTTTTTTCTTTTTTTTGGTCGCGTGCTGCAGCCATACCAAGCGCGGCTGATAGGGCTGTTGAAGCATGGCCGGCACCAAAGGTATCATATTCGGATTCGTAAATCTTTAAAAAGCCGCTCAACCCGCCTTTTTTGCGAATTGTGTGAAATATATCTTTCCTTCCCGTTAATAATTTATGGGCATAGGTCTGATGTCCTGTATCAAAGACAAGTTTATCTACCGGAGTATTAAAAACATAATGAAGGGCAACAATCAAGTCCGCCGCACCTAAACTTGAGCCAAGATGCCCGCCGTTTTTTGATACCGTTGAAATTATTTCCTGCCTTAATTCTTGGCAAAGTTCCGGCAACAGCGTTTTATCTATTAGTCTAAGTTGTGCGGGGGTATTGATTTTATCTAAAATTTTCATAGAACCTCTAATAAGAACGATTTAAGAAAAAGTCTGCCAAATCATAAAGAGGGGTAAGCTTTTCTTTATTTACTCCTGTTAGATTATCAAGGGCTTTCTCCGCTTCTTTAATTGCTTTTTGGGCTGCTTTTTTGGCTTCTTCTAAACCATATAAAGTAACGAAAGTCAATTTCTTATTTTCCGCATCACTATTTGATTTCCCAAGCTGTTTTGCGGTAGCGGTTACATCCAAAATATCATCAACAACTTGAAATGCAAAACCGATTTTTGAAGCATAATTCCTAATATTTTTCAAATTGTTTCCGTTCGCACCGGCAAGCAGGGCCCCTATTTCTACGGCAGTAGTTATCAATGCACCTGTCTTATTTGAGTGTATGTATGAAAGTAAAGCACAAGCAGATATCTCTTTACTTTCTTTAGGTAATAAAAAATAATGGGGCATTTTGCTTCCTTTAAACAGTTTGTTTTTAAGCAGCATTTGCGCCCTTTTACTTTTACCTTCTAAAATTCCTTCGGCAAAAATATCGGAAACCTGCCCGCCTATCATACCCCTAACGCCACCGAAGCGTGCCAAAGAATTCATGGCAAGCACTAAATTTTGCGGTTTAATATTCTTATTATTTTGTAAATTTGATAATGTTTCAAAAGCATAAGTTAAAAGAGCATCACCTGCTAAGATTGCTAAGTCCTCCCCGTACACTTTATGATTAGTGGGGCGGCCCCGCCTTAAAGAATCATTATCCATAGCAGGTAAATCATCATGTATCAAAGAATAAGTGTGCAGCATTTCAACAGCACAAGCAGCGGGCAAAATATCTTTCTTATCAGCACCGAAAATCTCAGCTGCAGCCAAAGTCAAAATAGGTCTTAAACGTTTACCGCCGGCTTCAAGGGAATAGGCCATTGCGTCAATAATAATTTGCGGGGCATTCTTAATTTTTTTAAGTTCTGCTTTAATCCCTTTTTCCACAAAAACGGCACGGGTTTTTAAATAACTCTCAAATTTACTCATATACACGATTCCTTACAATATAAAAACCTATAATATCATTATACAATATATATAAACAAAAGACATAAAAAAACTACCCTCAAGGAAGGGTAGTTTTTACACGCTAAATTTATTTTACGGATACAATTTCTACATCAAAATGTAACTCTTTCCCTGCTAGAGGGTGATTAAAATCTAGAACTACCTCAGTATCGGTAATCTCTGTAATTCTAGCCCTAAAAGTATGCCCGTTTGCGCTGGCGCCGACCAAGTCACCTACTTTCATTGTATCTATATTTCGTATTGCAGTTTTAGGTACGCGGCGTGTTGCCTCAGGATTTATTTCACCATAAGCATCTTTTGCAGGAATGTCTACTGAGATTTTATCCCCCGCATTTTTACCTTCTAAAACACGCTCTAAACCAACAATTATTTGCCCTGCACCTTGAGTATATTCTAAAGGCGCACGCCCCTTTGAAGTATCAGCGACTTTTCCATCTACAATCAAAGTATAATCAATTGCTACTTTTGAATCCTTTTTTATCATATTATCTCCTTGAATATCTTATAATAAAAATTACATATCTTGTTGCTGCGGAGGTTCTTGTGATGACCAATCTGGCGAACGACAACCATCAGTATTTGTCATCTGATTAATAGCAGGCGGGTTTTTAACAAGATATTTTTTACATTCTTCACTACCATTTATACGTAAATTACGCCACTCTAATTTATCACCACTCTGTAATCCCGGAATAAAAGTAGAAAATTTAGTATCACTGTTTTTCTGCGCATATTGTATATTTGATACAACAGCAACATTCTCCACATTTACGGTAACTGCCAATGATTCTTTATATTCAATACTTAACGGCCAAATAATTTTATTAGCCGACAGTAAAACACTAATACCCGGTTCCACATTATCACCCAAGATAATATTATTGATTGTTCCTGTGGAAAAAACTCTAACAATATTATCAACTTGAAAATCTTTTATAGCATAAGGTAAATCCACCTCCTGCTCGCTTTCTATGTTTATATCACTAATTGTGATAGTAGCATTATCTGCAGAACCCAATATAAGACCGCCTTCCCTAGCTTCATAATCCTGAGTATTTACTCCGCTGGTCAAATCATCATAACTGAATGAACTTGTATTCTGTTTCAAGTTGACCTGATTATGCACGATGTTTGAGGGAGGAAAAAAAGATATATAACTAACTGTTTTTTGGGCATAAACATTAGCAGTTAAAGATAATAAAACTAAACTAAAAAAAGTTAATTTCATAAAATTCTCCTAATAGTCGGTGCTAAGCAATTCGAACTTTTCAACTGCTCCAGAAGAGCTTTCATTTAACTTATTACACTTTACCAGCCTTTTCAAACAAACATAAGGCTTTACAACAGAAGAATAGGAATCATAGGTAAACATTCCGGCCATTAATTTATTTGCTTGGTTATCTGTATAATTACTCTCATAGGTAGCATAGGTAGTGTCATCAATTTGTTTAGGACAAAACCCGACTGTATAATTAGCTATTAACAAATGCTGTATCGGCCCTTCAAAAGCCGGCCAATAAGAAACAAGGAAATTGGCAGATGTATTTTTTATTTCCTGTATATTTCTATTTCTAATATAAAAAATATTTTGTGCACATAATTTCCCGTTACACATATAAAAACAAGGATTAGAACTTTCGCTGTTTTTCATTTTTTTAAATTCGGTCACTCCTGTTTTTAATTCTCCATCTACATAAAAAGATTGAGTACCCTTGTGTGAATATAACTCCCAATCATCGCCTGACACCGTACTTGTACTTAACGGTATATGTTTAACAGGATCTATTGCTGTGTTTATTCTAGTATCAGGTATTTGAGATATTAAAGTAACGGAGTCTCCCACTATAGTATAAACTTCCTGAACTTTAAATTCATAGTAAGAATCATTATTATCATAAGAAACATCGGGGTTCACTATTTGGTAATCATAACATAACTCTACATCACTTGGATCATAATACCCGGTTTCATTAGCTTGATCTGTTGTTTTCCCTTTGCATGTAAATTTTTCATCAAATTCATCGTATGTAGGAGTCTCGCTAACGGTACATTTTCCTCTTGTTGGGCAACTTACGCGCAAATGGTAACACCTATTTGGTGTATCCCCACAAACACTATTGCTGGAAGAAAAAACTTTCCCGCTATTATGTAATAACCAATTACCATAATAATTTTTCAAATTAGATAATCCACCTAATGGTTCTAGTTTAAATTGAGTAGAAGTTCCCTTGGCAGTATAATTTGACTTATTACTTATACCGTTGTATATCATCATTCTTGGGGAAACAAACGGGACACTTACTATTGAACCTCCTTGATTACCGCTTATGTAGAAAGCTAAATCCCTTAAATTAAGCGTACTTATGGGAGTCTGCGTACCCATACTACCCTGTGTAAAAGCCAAAGTATTAGCATAAGCATCTATATCTTCAACATTTTCCGCGACATTAAGTGAAATACGTAAAGCACCGCTGTAGTTTAACAATAAATTGGCATTGACATCTACAACTGATATATTAGCACCGCTTGAAGGGAAAAACATACCTCTTGAAACAAATGTTCCGTTTAACACATTCATATTGTAGATTGTAAACACATCACTATTTTTTTCACTGTTGTTGTAACTAACCTTATCTAAGTTCAGAGTTTGACGTTGGAATAATTGGTAAGTATTTCTCAAATCCCAAAAATAAGTAGGCCTTTTGCCAAGTTCAAGTAAAAAAGTTCTTGAACCTTCAGTGCTTAAGTTCATACTGTCTAATACCGTTAAATCTTTATAGACGGCATTATTATACTTTGAGAGCACGACTTTCCGAGGCTCATTAAAATCGGCCGCAAAAAGCGAAGTCCATAGTAAAAACATGAATGCCAAGAATGCACTTTTAGTAATATTTTTATAAAAGCAATTTTTCATTATAACACCCTCATAAGATGATATCAGTAAAAAGCCCCGTTTGTCAAGTAATATTGCAGAGTTATTTAAACCCGGCAAGTTTTTTAAGGTTTTGGACTTTATCGGTTACTTCCCAAGGAAATTCCTTGCGCCCGAAATGACCATAAGCCGCCGTACTAAAATAAATAGGGCGACGCAAACCAAATTGTTCTATTATAGCCTTGGGAGTCATTCTAAAAACATTCAGGCAAATTTCAGTAAGTTGATCGTCACTGATTTTACCTGTCCCGAAAGTATCTAAATAAAAACCGACCGGTTCTGCTTTACCTATAGCATATGCGATATGAACCGTAACTTCTTTTGCCAAACCGGCCGCTACAATATTTTTGGCGATATAGCGTGCCATATAAGATGCAGAACGGTCTACTTTTGTCGGGTCCTTTCCGCTAAAAGCCCCGCCGCCGTGCGCGCAACGTCCGCCATAAGTATCAACAATAATTTTACGGCCGGTTACACCGCTGTCGCTTTGAGGCCCGCCGACAACAAATTTACCGGTTGGATTAATCAAATATTTAGTATTTTTATCTATCCAGTTTTTTAATATCGGCTTTATGGCTTTATCAATAAGTTCTTTCTTTGCTTTTTCAGTAATTTGATTACCGGTTTTATCTAAAATATCTTCCGTATGTTGCGTAGATAAAACAACCGTATCCACACGTAAAGGTTTGCCGTCCTGATATTCAACTGTCACTTGACTTTTGCTGTCAGGGCCGATATACGGTAATGTTTTATTACGGCGCAATTTTGCCAAATTAACTAAAATTTCTTGGGAAAGTTGTAGAGGTAAAGGCATAAGTTCTTTCGTTTCATCGCAAGCATAACCAACCATAAATCCTTGATCTCCTGCACCGCCCACATCTACTCCTTGGCTAATATCAGGTGATTGCTTTCCGATGATATTTATTACAGAACAAGTGGAATAATTAAAACCGTATTTAGGGTCTGTATACCCTATTTTTTTTACTACTTCCCTTGCAATTGTATCTACATCAACCCAAGTTTTAGTAGTAATCTCCCCACCAACTATTATCAGACCGCGCGTTATAAACGTTTCACACGCAACACGGGCAGTTTTATCTTTTTCTAGAATTGCATCTAATATTGCATCAGAAATTTGGTCGCACACTTTATCGGGATGGCCTTCAGAGACCGCTTCTGAAGTCAAGAAATAATGTCCTTTACGCATAAGTCCTCCTAAAATGATATTATATCATTATGGAAAGACTTTTTCTATCTTGGAATGTAAACGGCCTTCGTGCCATAGAAAAAAAGGGGTTCAAAGATTGGCTTCTTTCAACGGGGGCAGATATTGTTGCTTTACAAGAAACAAAATGTTTGCCGGAACAATTACCAGACAGTCTAAAAAATGTTCCGGATTATAATTTATATCTTTCAAGCCCGCAAAGGAAAGGTTATTCCGGCGTAGGTATTTTTTGCAAAGAAAAACCGCTAAAAGTAACTTATGATTTAGGCAGCGAAGAATTTGATATTGAGGGGCGTTTTATTATGCTTGAATATCAAAATTTTTACTTTATAAATTGTTATTTTCCAAATGGCGGCCGAGGGGAAGATCGTATTGCTTATAAACTGCGCTTTTATGATGCTTTTTTACAACTTGTAAAAAAACTTTCCAAAGAAAAATTTGTTATCACTTGCGGGGATGTAAACACCGCGCACAAAGAAATTGACCTTGAACATCCTAAGGAAAACCAAAACATAACCGGCTTTTTACCGTCAGAACGTGCTTGGCTTGATAGATTTTTTAATGAAGCATTGGTAGATACCTTCCGTATGTTTAACCAAGAACCCAAACAATATACTTGGTGGGATTATAAAACAGCAGCCCGTTCAAGAAATGTCGGCTGGCGGCTGGATTATTTTATGGTAGATTTTAATGCGGCAAAATACATAAAAAATGCCGGCATTTTATCTGATGTTATGGGCTCAGACCATGCACCGATATCTTTAAAAATTGACTTATGATTAAGGCATATTTCTCTTTATTCTTCTTTTGGCTTATTATAGGTTTTGCCCCTATTTTTGGGGGCCTTTCCGTTAATGTTATTGACGGTGTTTTGCTGGTTTTTTTGTCAAGCATAATCGGGTTTTTATATTTTGTACCATACCTTATAAAAAATAAGAGTTTCTGTTTGCTTTTCAAGAAAAATAATTTTATTCCTTTTTTGGTAATTGCAAATTTCGGTTCTGCCTTGCCGTTTTGTTGTTTGCTGTATGCCTTAAAATTTACTACACCTGCAAATACTGCCATATTAAACCAATTTGAACTTTTATATTCCTTTATCTTTAGTGTAATATTTTTGAAAGAAAAAGTTACTTTTAAGCAGGTATTTGCTTCTCTTTTAATTATATTGGGCGGGGTTGTTTTAATGGCAGGATCAGTAAAAAATATAAACTTAAAAGGGGACCTTATTGTCATTTTAAGCGTGTGGATGTTCCAAGCATCGCATATTGCAGCAAAAAAATTGTCAGCGAATATTCCTTGCCAAGTTCTTGCAGCGGCAAAAAATTTATATGCTTTGCCTTTAATGGCTGTTTTGATTTTAATATACTCAAACACAATTTTTATTAAGCCGGGTATAACATTTTACGGAGTACTTTTTTATATGGGTATTATCCGTTATGGTTTATCTTATTTACTTTGGTTTTGGACTATACAAAAACTTTCCCTCTCCAAAGTTACCGCTATTGCTCTTTCTTACCCGGCTTTAACTTTAATTTTATCTTGCCTGTTTGGTTATGACAAATTAACTTTGTATAATGTTATAGGGTTAGCATTATCAATGATTGGGGCAGTATTACTTAGCAAAATGATAACCAAGGAGGTAAAATATGAACAACAGAGGATTCTCCCTGATTGAACTTTTGGTAGTGGTTTTAATTATCGGTATCCTAGCAAGCATCGCTTTACCCTCTTACCAGCATATTGTGGAAAAAGCACGCAATACGGAAGCACAAATGTTTATAAAACCGCTTTCCTATATCATAGACTATAAACCAAAAACCGAATATACCGCTGATTTAACACCCAAGGATTTAATAACTTTTGATTTACAAGGCGGCTATTGGAACGAAGATAATACTCTTTATAAAACACGTATGCATGCAGTAACGGCAAGCTGTACTGTTTCGCCGAAAGCATGTGTAGGGGAAATTGTTTATCCTGCAAACGGTACCGCAAAGTATAGTTTAAGGTTTAGCAGAACTGCTGACGCCCCGCTGGTAAAGACCTGTATTTATAACAGTTCCAAATTCGAAAAGATTTGTGATTATATGATGACAACTTTCGGCTTTACAAAACAAAGCGGGAATTAACAAAAGCCCCGCGCTAATGCGCGGGGAAGAGTCATGAAACAAACAATAGGTTAAAATCTATCTTGCAGCGGTTCTAAAAAAGTTACCCTTATTTCTGCCGCCGATTAAAGATGGTTTACCAATCATTTTATCTGCCACAATTAAAATATCTTTACTGCCGGAAGAGTATTCTTGTATACCTGAACCGAAAATATCACCGCTTTTCAAAACACCCAAAGAGCCATGGGAGTTTATTTGTACTTCCATTTTAATTTTACCTTCGTAAGAGTCAATAAGCAAATCCTCTTTAGTAACTTCAAAATCAAGCGGGAAAGTGGGATTTATTACACGTTTAATGGCTATTGGAACATCAGCTTCATTTTTGGCAATAATTGAACAAGCGACATTATTTGCCTGTGCATTTTTAAGCAACCTGTTAACGACTTCCACACGGCCGGAAAGCACAAATCTTTGCGGTTCCGCAACACCATTGTTATGGTATAAATACGTTCCTATACCTAAAGTCGCTAACAAAAAAACAGTTACAAAATACTTCATTTAACTTACTTTCTGTACTCCAAAAAACCCCATACGACGGAAGAATGTACCCATCCTTTCACGCCGTCATCATCTTCTACTTGCAGCCAAGAACCCTGCTTTTTAATAAATTTCATCGGATAGCCTTTCTCAACAACCCAAGCGACATCTGATTTTACATCAGGTTTAACACGTACATTTATATCGCTTTTTGCTACCAAGGCAGGTGTCTCGCTCAACAAATCTTTATGAATCCAACCAGAATAACCTTCAAAATCTTTTACTTCAACCCATTGGCGGTCCTTGCTTACGCCAAACATTTCAAGAGGGGTATATTTCCATACCAAGAATTTTTTTGAACATTTTGAACTTGCACAGCTGCGGATATTGCCTTGTTTTACCCCGACACTGGCGAAGCGTGCAACTGCAAAAGCATTGCAGGATAAGAATAAAGTTAAAGAAATTATAAAAAATTTTTTCATAGCATCTCCTTTATTAAAAGTATAGCATATTTGAATAAAAAAATAAATAATGAAATTTGAATTTTTTTATTAGCTGATTATTAATAATTGATATTAAAAGTAATAAACATAGTCATTACCATTAGGTACTCTTTGTTCCTCATTTTTACCTGTTACCGCTTGGCAAATTACTTGTCCAACAGAACTATCTTTGACTGCATAACAACGATCCCCACCCATATCGGGATTCCACCATGTCATTTTCCTGGCTCCGTTGAAACCACACATACCATATTTTCCACCTCCATCAACCATACAATAACCCCAATCAAAATAAGCATAATTAGTAGGTGTTTTAGTCGTTTTTAGATCAATGTCCAGTGAAAGGAAATTGTATGCATATACTCCGTGAATAGTATAATATTCTTGTTGTGCTTTGTAAATACTGTTTAGCATAAGTGTTGCTTGCGTAAATTTTGATTTATAAATAATCTTTTTATATTGCGGCAAAGCAACAGCGGCAAGTATGCCTATAATTAGCACGACTACTAAAAGTTCAATTAAAGTAAAACCCTTGGCTGTATTTTTTATTTTGTCCATAAATTCTCCTATATTCGCTTTATAAAGCATTTTCAAATATGTTTACACAAAAATTATACAAAAAAAAAAAAAATGGCTGTCAAGAGCAATGTTTAAGTTCATCTTGTTTGAAACTTTTAATAAAAAAATCTCAAAGGTTATGGACCCTAACAGAAGACATTTTTAAAAAGAAAAAATGGAATTTTATTTCAACAATTTTTTTAAGGCAGAAGGTATTTTGTGTACAACATCCGTAGCAAGTAAGGAAATTTTTCCTATTTCCTCTGCGGCGAGGTCAGCGGAAAAACCATGTAAATAACAACCTAAAGCCGCTGCGGTAAAAGCTGCTTTTTCTAGATCGTGCGTATTTAGCATCCGCGCATATAAGGCCGAAATAATACCGCCTAAAACGTCACCGCTGCCGGCTTTTGCCAGGCCGCAATTTCCAACGCGGCTTTCATAAGTTTTTACACCGTTACTGATATAAGTAACAGGCCCTTTGAGCAAACAAATTGCACCTGTTTTTTGTGCAAGTTCTTTTGCGGCATTTTTTATATTTAAGTCTTTTTGTTTTAATAATTTTTTCATTTCCCCGATATGCGGCGTTAAAATATAAGGCCCGCCGGCTTTTGGCAGTTTTGCATTTTTGCTTGCCAAAAAGGTTAAAGAACTTGCATCAATAACAGCAGGGAGTTTTGCAAAATCTAAAATTTCCAAAGTATGTTTTGCCATTTCAGCAAGGCCGCTTCCTATAAGCAAAATATCAGGTTTAAAAGTTTTAATATATTTTTTAATTTCAACTATTTGATTTTTTTCAAGCGGCAAAACAAGTGCCTGAGGAACTGTACAAACATTTGCTTTTATCACTTCGGGAATTGAGGCAAGAGCAACCATTCCTGCGCCGCTGAAATACGCACCCAAAACATTTAAAACCGCTGCGCCCTGCATAGTTTTTGAGCCTGCAATAATTAAAATTTTACCGTTAATATTTTTATAAGAATCTTTTTTTATTTTCGGGAAATTTAACTTAAAAAACTTCTTAGTTATTTTCATTTTCTATAAACCAAAACAATCGCCTGTGCGAATTTTTTAGTGTGCGATAAAGATATTTTAAATTCTAAATCATTTGCGCGTTTATCTTTAACAGTTACAATAGGCGCACCCGATTTATCATTTAAAACCTGTATTTTCTTAAACGCTATTTTATCAAAAGGCAAGGCCTTAAAGACCGCCTCTTTAGCACTGTAACGCGCGGCAAGGTGTTGGGCTATATTTTTTTTGGAAAAACAATATTCAATTTCTTTAGGTGTAAATAAGCGTTCCAAAACCTTTTTTTCAAGGTTTTCAAAGCGGGAAACTTCTTCAATATCAGTTCCTATATTTACAATTTCCATATTATTCAACGGTTACGCTTTTGGCGAGATTTCTGGGTTTATCAATTTCCCTACCCAAAAAATTGGCTATATGGTAAGCGTAAAATTGCAAAACCGTTGCCGCAACTAAGGGGAATAAATACTCATTAGTATAAGGTACATCCAAAGCATTTTTTACCGACGTATTGGTTATAATTATTATTTTTGCACCGCGCGCGGCAACTTCTTGGCAGGAAGAAAGCATTTTCTCATACAAATCACTTTTCGGCGCAAGGGCAACGACGGGAACATCTTTATCAATTATTGCAATAGGTCCGTGTTTGATTTCACCGGCGGCGAAACCTTCCGCGTGTTCATAAGAAATTTCTTTTAACTTAAGAGCGCCTTCCAAAGCAAGCGGGAAACTTGCATTACGCCCGATAAAAACAAATGACGGGCTTTTGTAAACTTTTGCAGCAATTTTTTTAACTTCATTTTCAAGTTTTAAAGTTTGTTTCAAAAGTTCCGGTAAAGTTAAAAGTTCTTGATATAAATCCTCAAATTCCGCCTTTGTAATAGCACCTTGAACATAAGCAAGTTGCAAAGCAAGCGCATATAAAACCGTTAATTGGCAAGTAAAGGCCTTTGTGGAAGCAACACTGATTTCCGGCCCGCAATGAGTAAAGACAGAATAATCACTTTCCCTCACTATTGCCGAACCTACAACATTACAAATACTCAATACTTTTAATCCGTCGGCTTTGGCATTTTTTAAAGCGGCCAAAGTGTCGGCTGTTTCCCCTGATTGGCTTACCGCTATAAATAACCAATTCTTTTTAAAGTGTATAGGGCGGTACTTAAATTCAGAAGCCATTTCTACTTCAACCGGTATTTTGGCAAAATGTTCAATAATATACCTAGCAACCAAGGCAGCATGGTAAGCCGTTCCGCAAGCGACAATATACACACCTTCTATTTTTTTTGCTTCTTTTAAAGGCAAACTAAAGGCTTTAGTAATATCGGGCGGTAAGGTTTGTAAAGTATCTTTAACTGCTTGCGGTTCATCAAAAATTTCTTTAATCATAAAATGCTTAAAGCCGCCTTTTTCAGCAGCGGAAATATCCCAAGAAATTGTATGTACTTTGCGCGTTATTTTGCGAAAGTCAGCATTATAAATTTCAATACTTTTTGGGGTAATTTTAACGGTATCACCGTCTTCAAAAAATATTGCTTTATTAGTATGCTTCAAAAAAGCCGGAATATCCGAAGCCAAGAAAAACCCTTTATTTGTGATACCAGCAACCAAAGGGCTCTGTTTTTTAGCCGCAACCATAACACCAGGTTCTTTAGAGTTTAATGCGGCAATTGCAAAAGCACCTTTTAATTTGCGTGTAACTTTTTGGAAGGCAGTAAAAAAGTCCTTTCCCTTTTTATACTCTTCCTCAAGCAAATGGGCAATAACCTCTGTATCGGTTTCGGATTTAAATTTATGTCCCCGTTTAAGTAATTCCTTTTTAAGTTCTAAAAAATTTTCAATAATTCCATTATGCACTAGGGCGATATCGCCGCTGCAATCAGTATGCGGATGGCTGTTTTGTAAAGACGGTTTTCCATGCGTTGCCCAACGTGTATGGGCAATACCTAAAACGGCTTTTTTATCGCTTTTTTTAATCAAATTCTCAAGGTTTTTAACTTGCCCTACAGCTTTCACAACGACAATTTTATTGTTTTCTTCCAAAGCAATACCGGCAGAATCATAACCGCGGTATTCAAGTTTTTTAAGCCCTTCTATTAAAAGATTGGCACAATGCTCCTTTCCACAATAACCGACTATTCCGCACATTATTTTACCCCTATTAAAAGTTTCATATCAAGCAAGGCCTGCGGCAAACCACAAAATACTGCTCTTGAAATTATGGAATGGCCTATATTCAAGGCCTCCATACCGTTAATTGCGGCAATATCTTTGACATTTTCATAATTGAGGCCGTGCCCGGAATGTACTTCTAAGTTAAGTTCTTTAGCCAAAATCGTAGCCATATCTATACGCTCTAGTTCTTCTAGGCGGGAAATTTCATTTTTTGCTTCGCTGTACGCCCTGGTACAAATTTCAACGATATCTGCACCCATACGCTTTGCCGCGCGTACACTTGTCGGGTCAGGGTCAATAAACAAACTTACTTTAATACCCTTTTTTTGCAAGGATTTAATGGCACGTGTTATAGGTAAAATATTTCGTTTAGATAAATTTAAACCGCCGGTGGTTGTAAGTTCGTTGGGGAATTCCGGAACAAGGCAAACTGACCCGCATTTAATTGACAAAGCAAAGTCTACCATTTCCTTTGTTGCGGACATTTCAAGATGTATTTTTCCGCGGGCCGTTTTTGCTAGATTTTTTAGGTCTGTTTCCTGAATATGGCGCCTATCCGAACGCAAGTGCATAACAATATAATCAGCCCCGAGTGCAAGACAAATTTCCGCCGCTTTAAGCGGGTTTGGCTCTACACCTCCGCGGGCTTGGCGTATAGTTGCGATATGGTCTAAATTAACCCCTAATTTCATAAAACACCTCTAACAATTTTTAACTTTACTCTTGTAAAAATTAACAACTTTTTGACAAATATCTTCCACAGTATCTTTATTTTCATCTTCCACAAGGACACGGAGTAGCGGTTCCGTTCCGGAATAACGCACGACTATGCGCCCCTTTTCCCCCATAGAATTTTCCAATTCTTTGACATATTCACAAAAGCCGTCAATTTCTTCCAAAGGAATTTTACTTTCTACTTTAACAGGCACTAATTTTAACGGATATTTTTGCCATAAATTTTTGTAATAACTCAATTTTTTACCTGAACTTTTTAAAATATTCAAGAGTTGCAAAGCCGTCAAAATGCCATCACCTGCAGGCGCAACGTCCTTGAAAATTATGTGACCGGAGGTTTCCCCCCCTATAGAAAGGTTTTGTGTCATTAATTCTTCAAAAACATATTTATCGCCAACTTTTGTTAAAACGGGTTTAATTCCGTTTTTCTTCAAAAAATTTATCAAACCCAAATTAGCCATAATAGTTAAAACTGCTTTATTGCCTTTGAGTTTATTGTTTTCTTTCAAATATAAAGCAACCGTTGAAATGACATTATCGCCGTCAAAAACGGCGCCATCTTCGGTTACGGCAATAAGGCGGTCGGCATCTCCGTCAAAAGAAAGGCCGGCATCTGCTTTATTTTGTTTTACTGCTTCCTGCAACCCTTCAGTATGAAGAGCGCCGGCATTTTTATTTATATTAAAACCATTTGGATTATTATTGATTACCGTTACTTTTGCACCAAGTTCCTCAAAAACTTTAGGAGCAATTTGGGAAGAAGCGCCATTAGCACAATCAAGCACTAAATTAAGACCTTTTAAATTATCAACTTGAGTTAAAGTGCTTTTAAGAAAAGCAATATATTCTTCCACTTTTTCCGGTACTTCCATGAATTTTGTATCTTCCTTTTGGGCCGGAACCGATTTTAAATTTTCAATTTCGCGTTCAATACTGTCTTCAATATCTTCACTAAGTTTTGTACCCTCGGCAGAAAAGAATTTTATACCGTTAAATTCAGCAGGATTATGGCTGGCTGAAATTACGATTCCGCAAATATTTTTATATTTTTGGGTAAGCAAAGAAACACTTGGCGTAGTGGAAATACCCAATGATAAAACATTATACCCTGCTGCTCTTATACCCTTAGTTAAGCACTCCAAAATTGCTTTACCGCTTGCACGGGAATCTTGTGCAATAAAAACATCTTTACTTTTGATTTCCGGTACCTGCTTTGATAATTCTCTCAAAGCACAGTAACCGAGTTTAGTTACAAAATCTTCAGTTAAAGGGAATTCCCCCCATATAGAGCGAACTCCGTCAGTACCAAAATATTTAGGCATTTTGCCCTCCGAAAAGGTCTTCCGTTTGTTCTTCTTGTACAGGTTTATTTTCAGTTTTTACTTTGGCTTGCTTGGGTTTAGTTTCCGTTTTTATTTGCTCTGCCTGTACCGGAACAGATGGTGTTTGCTTAACAGGGGAAGGTTTAATACCCAAAATTTCATCAATTTCCTTAGCATCCACTACTTCTTTTTCAAGCAGACGTTCCACTAAAGCATTAATTTCTTTTAAGTGGCTTTTAATGATATCTTTCGCTTTTTGATAGGAATCACGAACAAGTTTTGATACTTCCTCATCAATAGCGCGGGCCAAATCTTCAGAAATATTTTTGTGCCTTGAAATATCACGCCCTAAAAATACTTCATCCTCCCCAACCTGTACGGCTATCGGGCCAAGGCGCTCGCTCATACCGAGTTGCGCTACCATTTGTCTGGCATAAGAAGTTGCCCTTGATAGGTCATCAGAAGCACCGGTTGTGATCTCCTCAAACAAAATCTCTTCCGCTGCCCGTCCACCAAGTAAAATTGTTAACTTATCCAAAATTTCGCTTTTTGATGTCAAATATTTATCTTCCAAAGGTAATTGCATTGTATAACCCAAAGCAGGGCCTCTAGGTATAATTGATACTTTATGTACAGGGTCCCCGTTTTTGGAAAGTTTTGCAATAATTGTATGTCCGGATTCATGCGCGGCAATTATTCGTTTTTCTTTTTCGGAAATTACGCGGCTTTTGCGTTGCGGGCCTGCCATAACACGTTCAACGGCTTCTTCAATATCAGCATTGGTAACGGCAGGTTTATCTTGGCGGGCAGCCAAAATCGCAGCTTCGTTTATTACATTTGCCAAATCTGCCCCGACAAACCCTGGTGTACTTTTGGCAATAATGGAAAGATTTACTTCCTTTGCCATTTTCACCTTACGTGCATGAACTTTCAAAATTTCCTCACGCCCTTTCATATCAGGTGAGGGAACATTTATGTGCCTGTCAAATCTGCCGGGCCTTGTTAACGCAGGATCTAAGACATCCGGGCGGTTTGTAGAACCCATCAAAATTATACCGCTCTGTGATTCAAAACCGTCAAGTTCAATTAAAAGTTGGTTTAAAGTCTGTTCACGTTCATCATGCCCCCCGCCAATACCGGCAAAACGACGGCGGCCCACAGCATCAAGTTCATCAATGAAAATTATTGCAGGCGCATTCTTTTTAGCATTGGCAAACAAATCCCTTACGCGCGCAGCACCAACACCTACAAACATTTCCACAAATTCAGACGCAGAAGCAGAGAAAAATGATACTTTTGCCTCCCCTGCGACTGCCTTAGCAAGCAAGGTTTTACCTGTTCCCGGCGCACCATATAAAAGAACACCTTTAGGAAGTTTTGCCCCAAGTTTTTGGAATTCAGCAGGTTTTTTTAGGAATTTAATAATATCTTGCATTTCCTCTTTTGCTTCATCACAACCTGCAACATCTTTAAAAGTTACTGTTTGTTTTGTAGGGTCTTGCAATTTTGCTTTTGAACGGGCGAAATTTAAAGCACTTTTCCCGTCATTTCTCTGCGGACGAATAAACAAAAACCACCAAGCGAAAACAAAAAGCAAAACAAGACCAATGTTAAATAAAACGTTAAAAATCCAGCTTTTATCTTGTTCGGCTTTAAAAGGAACTTTTGCTGCCATAAGTTCACCTACAAGGGCGGAATCCTCTATCTTAACTGTGGTGAACTTCTGTTCTTTACCGTCTTCTTTATAAACACCGGTTATAACTTCCGGCGAAATTGTTACATCAAGCAAATCGCCGCTTGCTATTTTGGCTTTAAAAGCGGAATAATCAATCTGCTTAACTTTTGCTCCGTCATTAAATTTAGAAAATATCAAAACTAAGAAAATAAAAGAAACAATCCAAAGCAATACCTGCCTAAAAGGTATTTGCGGAACTTTATTTTTTGGTTTCATCAAAAACTCCTACAAAAGGCAAATTGCGGTATAGTTCATTATAATCAAGACCATAACCGATAACAAATTCGTTTTCTATACTAAATCCCAAATATTTTGGCGTAATTTCAACTTTACGGTTTTGGGGTTTATCTAAAAGGGTACAAAACTCCAACGAAGCAGGTTTTCTGGCCCCTAGTAAATCTCTCAAATAAACGCCCGTAATGCCGGTATCTACGATATCTTCAACAACAATAACATCCTTATCGCGAATATCATCCCTTATATCTAATAAAAGACGAACCTTACCGCTTGAGTTCGTACCTTGATAAGAAGACAAGCACATAAAATCTAAATTACAATCAATTTTCAAATTTTTTATTAAATCTGAAAAGAATAAAGAAGCCCCGCGCAAAATACAAACGAGCAAAGGGGTTTTGCCGGCATAATCAGTTGAAATTTGTTTAGCGAGTTCTTTAACTCTTTTATTGATTTCTTCTTCTGAAATTAAAACTTTTTTTACAGGTACTTGATAAGACATATTTTCTCCTTTAATTAAAACAAAGATAAAAATCTACATATTAATTTGCAAAAGGTATCTGACTGTTACTATTAGCATAACAACACCGGAAATAAGTTGTAAACGGGTATGCAAAACCGTTTTGTTAAAAGTATTACCGTGTACTATACCAAATAAAACAGTAAAAAATGTAAGCAGGGCCGAAAAGAAAAGTGCTACCACCAAAGCCCCCCTGTTAATCATGGCAAGCGTAAAACCAAATAAGAAAGAAGGTAAAGAGGTTTGAACTGCAACTTTAACCATATAGACATTCTGTACAATATCAGTAAAATTCAAACTTGGGGCATTTTCTATTGATTCCAAAATTAATTGCAAAGCCACTAAAAACAACATGACGAAAACAAGCCACTTAGGGGCATTTCCCAATATGGGCATAAGCAAACAGCCAATTATAAAGGCAAGAGCCAAAGATAACAAATTGGCCGTTGCGAAAACAAAAGCGGCCTTTAAGGCTGCATCTTTTTTATAAGAACTGCCGAGTTTGCGCCCGGTCATTACACCGAGGGCAAAGGTACCTGTACTGATACAAATTAAAGATATTATTATTGTGAATATTCCCATACTATATTTTAACATATTACAGGCATAATTTTCCCTTACTTTTCTTTTATTTTTGCGAATTATATTTTTTATACTCAATTCACTTGTACAAAAATGTTTTTATACACTTTGGTTTTATACTCTAAGGTGTTAATGTAATTAAAGTTTTCTCAAAAAATACTTGCCGGATACTATTTTACCGTCTAGGGGTTTAAATATATCTTGACAGCCGTTTTTTTTTTTTTTTGTACAATTACATAAACACTTCAAAAACGTTTTATAAAGCAAATTAGGAGAATTTATGGACAAAATAAAAAACGCAGACAAAGGTTTTACTTTAATTGAATTGTTAGTAGTGATTTTAATTATCGGCATACTTGCGGCAATAGCTTTACCGCAATATCAGATTGCGATAGATAAAACTACTTTCTCAAAATTTGAATTGATAGTAAAAAATATTGATGATGCCTATCAAAGATATTACCTAACACACAATGACCACCCTAGCAATTTTCATGATTTAGATATAGAATTACCTAAATATAATTCTATAACAAATCCCAGTGATAGAATCGTTCGTGCAAACTTTGATTCGTTTTATTGTTACATGGGTAAACCGGTTGCTCATCAATATTATGGAACTATATCATGTGTTAAATCAGATGAATCACTAAAATTTATTAAAAGAATATTTGATGATAATGCTCAACCAACAAAAATAAATTTTTGTGTAGCACAAAAAGATGATGTTAGAGCAAATAGATTATGCAACAATCTGAATTACTCTAAAAAGGAAGAAAAAGGTGAATGGAATCATTACACTTTGAAATAGGCAAAATCTCGTAATTAATTATTTTTCTACATAAACCAACAATTTACCGCGTTTAAAGTTAACGGTGAAATTGCCTTGGGCTATATTGCTAAGTCCGCGTTGACCAACATACAAACTTTCATTTTTAAGAGGGTAAATTAAATTTTGCGTACTGATATTTTTGATTTCTTCAAGTGCAATTAAACTGACGCGTGCACCTTTTTGCGCTTTGATTTTCGCACTGTACGAAAGCAAATACACCATCGCATCCGGCAATATAAACCGAATATTAAAATATTTTAAATAAGCACTTGCCGCTAAAAAATTGCTGAAGCAAAAATCAAAGCGCCCGCCCCAAGACAAGGCAATATCAACCTGCTTGGGCTTTAAGGTCTTTAAATAATCAAGTGCCTTTTCAAAATCACTGTTATCTTGACGCAAAACTTGCTTTAAACGGCCTTTTAAAATTGCCTTATTTTTGGGGGTAATACTATCTAAATCGCCGACTACTATATCAGGTCTAATACCGGCTTTTAAACATTTATTTGCGCCGCCGTCAGCTGCCAAAATAAAACTATAATTTTTGGCTGTTTGCACCAAAAAATTTTTATCAAAACTGCCGTTTAAAACAAGTAAAACTTTATCTAACTTTGCCATATTTCCCCTTAAGCAAAATAAACCCTAAAAATATTATATTAACTAATAAGCCGATATAAAAGCCCTCAACTTCCGCCCAAAAACCTGCGCGCGGAATAATGTTCCACACAGTAACAATTATAGCAGATAACCAAACGGAAAAGCTAAATTGTTTGCCCGTAATTTTTTTAGGCAAAAAGTAACCGACCATCATCGGCGCAAGCAAACAGGCCGCCATATATGAACCCAAAACAAACCAAATTTTTTTGAAACTGCCGTCAAAAAACAAAGCAAGCAAAATGGAAACACCGCCTATTAAAAAGAAAAATATTTGATTTGCAAGCACTTGATTTTTAAATTTATCTTTAAGCAAATCATAAGCCAAAGTGTTGGAAGCAATAAACAAAAATGAATCTAAGGTTGATAAGATGATACACAAATTACCGGCTATAAAAAACCCCCTTAAACCGCTTGGCAAAAGTTGAACGGCATATAAAAAATAGGAGTGCGCAGGCAGAGCATCCGGCAAAACCGCACGTGCATATAAAGTGCCGGAGGTTGTGCATAAATCAAAACAAAACCAAATAAATGTACAAATTAAAACACCGGTTTTGGCGGTTTTGCTGTCTTTTGCGGCAAAACATCTTTGATAAAATGACGGGTCAATTAAAGTTGCTAAGGCAATACCTGCCCAAACAAAAGTGTTAAGCCAGCTGTTTCCGCCCGTTAAAGAAAAATGGCTTGCCGGCAAATTATTTTTTAAAAATTCAATTCCGCCAAAAGTATGTACGGACATTAAAGCCACTATCAAAACCGCAAGGCACATAATGCTAAATTGTATTATGTCTGAAAATACCACCGCACGTAAACCGCTCCACGCAGTATATAAACAGACAATAAAAGTACCGAGTACCATAGCCGGCAGTAAATCAAAACCGAAAATTAATTGCAAAAATATACCTAAACTAAGCACATAGGAAATAGGTAAAATATTAAAAAATGTAAAAACCGCAGCGGTTTTGCGGGCGCGTTCCCCGAACATTTGGCCTACGGCTTGCGGCAAAGTAACACTCTGATAACTTTTAATTTTATCTACTAAGAATAAAGCAAAAATAATATAAGCAATATACCAAAAAACACCTTGCGTAACAAAATTGTAAATACCGTAATTAAAGGTTATTTCATTAACGCCAAAAATACCGCCGTACCAGGTGGCGGCAAGTGTAGCAACAAAAAGCGGCAAGGTCAGCCGCCTGCCCATAAGCATATAATCAAGGAATTTATTTGTGTTTTGCGGCCGCCTTAAATGCCCGTATAAAACACTTGCAAAAGTCAGCAGCAAAATAAAAACTATTACCCCCAAATCTAAGGGGGTAAGTAGTTTTGAAACTGCTAAATTTGCGACAAAATTTCCTTGCATAAAAAAGCAAATTTATTGCCAATTTATATAATTTGCAACCGCCAAAAATGCAAAAGAAAGTAAGAACCAAACCGTAACGAGAGGCAAAATAAATTTAAACCATTTCTGAAACGGTAATTTCGCCATACCGATAACGGCAATAACTATCGGGCTTGTTGGGATACAAACATTTGTCCACCCGTCGCCGAACTGGTATGCTAACACCATTGTTTGGCGTGTTATACCAATTAAGTCAGACAAAGGTGCAAGTATCGGCATGGTTAAAACTGCTTTACTTGACCCCGACGGTATAAAGAAATTAATAATTGCCTGCATTATAAATGCGGCCCAACTTGCCAAAGTGGAATTTAATTTTGAAATTATGCCTGCCATGAAATTTAGGGCCGTATCCAAAATATTTCCGTTTTCGGCAATAATTATAATTGATGTTGCAAGGGCAAGCAAAAACACTATTTCCGCCATGCCGCGGACACCGTCGTAAAAAGCGGTGCAGGCATCTTGCACTTTTAATTTACCTAAAATAGCGGCAAGCAAACCAAGACCGAAAAATAAGGCGCCGATTTCGGTTATATACCACTCATATTTTAATACACCGAAAACCAAAAGCCCCATCGTAGCGGCAAAAGCAATTAAAACAAGTTTATGGGATAAAGTAAAAACAACTTCTTCGGAATTTGCGGAAGTAAGTTCCTTTTTCTTTTCCTGGTCAAATTCATAAGTTAAACTTGCTTTAGGGTCTTTTTCAATTTTACGGGCATAATTCATAATAAAAATAATTGCGGCGATAGTGCAAATCACCCACATTACAAGGCGGAATTTAAAACCGGAATACATCGGCAGTTCGGCAATACCTTGTGCAATACCTAAAGTAAAAGGGTTCATAAAAGCACTTGCAAAACCTGCCGCCGCACCGATAAACGGAACAGTTACACCGACTAAAGAATCATATCCAAGCGAAAGAGATAGCGGTATAAAAATAGGTATAAAAATCAAAACTTCTTCGGACATCCCAAAAGTTGCCCCGCCGATAGAAAATAAAAGCATACTTAAAGGAATATATAAATTTCTTAATTTCGGATGGTCCAAAAATACACGGCTCACACGCTTGATAAAAGCGGTTATAGCCCCTGTCTTTTCAATAACCATAAAAGCACCGCCTATAATTAAGAGGAAAGCCATAATTTCTGCAGTAGTGGAGCGCAAAAATGCTTGCATCGGGGCTTTTAAAACATCAAACAAATTTTGAGGGGTTGATTCTACATAATGGAAAGAACCTTCAACCAAAACATTTCTTCCATCTTTTAAAACTGTATCAAATTTCCCTGCAGGAATTAACCATGTGGCAATTGCCGTTAAGGCGATAATTGAAAGCAAAATAACAGTAGTATTTAACTTCAAGTTTTTGAGTTTTTTGACTGACATTTTAAGTGCGTGCGTCATTTGTGTTTTAACACCTCCTAATTTTTGGTACTCTATATTTTATAAAATTATGGCTTGTATTTGTTATATTTTGCTATAATAATTGTGTAATATTTTAGTTAAGGAGAATGCAACACCCCCTATAAAAGGGAAAAACAAAATTTAATCTGTTTTTGGAAACCGTATTTAGGAATACGGCGCGCTTTTAAGCAATTAAGGGCAGAGAATAATTCTAAAAATAGTTCGTTATAGGTGTAAAATATCTTGGTTGATCCCCTTGATATTTTGCACCGAGTGTTTATTGCTTTTGCAATAAACCACGGCTATTATGTAAGGGTTATTATTCTCGCTCTATATAACAGCCGTTTTTAATTGGCTGAATTTAAGAGGTAAATTTATGACAAATGATATTAAAGAACAAATAAAAGAGTTCAGCGACCTAATAAAACGATATCCCCACGTGCAAGAATTTTATGTTTACAGGGCGTTTTTATATGAAAAAACTAAACAATATCAAAAAGCCATTGAAGATTATAGGAAAATATTACCTGTACAATATCTTAATTTTGATATAGCAGGTATTTGCGAAAAAAATGATTTACTCAAAGAAGCGGAAATATATTATACCAAAGCAATAAACGGAGATAAAAATAATATTCATAATTATATCCGCAGAATATATTTTTACATGCGTATAAAGGAAATAGATAAAGCGATATTAGATTGCAAAACCGTCTTAGAACTATCCCCCAAAAATGAAACTGTTTCAACCCTTAAAAGAATATTAACCGAAGAAATATAAAGCCAAACCGTGCCCAGAATCCGGCAAGTATTTTTGAGGAAATTTTAATTTTTACTACGACGAGGAGTACCGCGAAGTAGAGGAGCATAGCGACGTATCGGTACTTTAGGAGCTGAAAAATCAAAATTTACCAAAAAGATGCTGCCGGAAAAAAATTAAAAGAGAAACAAATTACCTATCATTATTTGCTAAAATATTTTTATGCTCTATATCATCCCAACACCAATAGGAAATTTGCAGGATATAACACTCCGCGCTTTGGAAATATTAAAGCAGGCTGATTTCGTCTTGTGCGAAGATACACGCCAAACAAAAAAGTTGCTTGATAATTTTGGAATTTCAACAAAAACTTTAAGATATAATGAGCAAAATGAACACAGTTTCCCCCCATTTATAAAAATGCTGAAAGAGGGTAAAAACTTGGCGCTTGTATCTGATGCCGGTACTCCCTGCGTATCTGACCCGGGGTGGAAACTGGTTAAACTTGCACGGCAGGAAAATATTAAAGTGACAGCCTTGCCCGGAGCAAGCGCGGCAACTTGCGCTTTAAGTGCGGCAGGTTTAAGCGGCGGCGGTTTTGTTTTCTTGGGTTTTTTACCGAAGAAAAAGGGCAAAGCCCAAAAGCAAATTGAAGCGGCGCTAGCGGTAGAAAAGCCTGTCATCATTTATGAATCCCCTTATCGCATAATTAAATTTTTGGAGTTTTTAGTTGCAACTTTCCCGCAAATAAAAGTTTTTTTAGGGCGGGAAATTACAAAAACTTTTGAAGAATATTTAAGCGGAACTCCTGCAGAACTTTTGGAAAATTTTAAAGAGCGCAAAAAAATTTTGGGCGAATTTGTTTTAATTTTAGACGGCCGTAAAACCGACGCGGAGGAAGATGATGAAGACTGAAGTTTTCCACCTCTCCAAAATGACAAAGCGGCAATTAACGCTTTTAAAAACGGCTTTACTTAGCGGCGCGCCTTGCATTTTGCCGAGCGACACCGTTTACGGGCTAATGGCACTTGCAACAGCAAACAAAGCAAGAGAAAATCTAAATAAAATTAAGAATAATCCGCAAAATAAACCCACACAAATTTTATGCACTTTGAAACAAGCCGAAATTTTAGCAGATAATAAAGACCAACTTGAGCAAGCGCAAAAATATTGGCCCGGCGCTTTGACCGCAATATTAACGGCAAGTAAGGAAGGCAAAAAATACAGCGGGATTGATACCATCGGTTTACGTGTTCCAAACGACACTTTTTTGCTTGATTTGATGGAAAATTTAATTTCCCCGCTGCTTGCGACAAGCGCAAATTTACATGGTCAAGAACCCTGCAAAAATACCTACGAACTTTTAAATATTTTTGACGGCATTGTTCCTTGTATTGTACTTGATGAAAATTCAAGCAAAAACACTCCTTCAAAGATAATTGACTACACAAAAAATCCACCGCAAATAATAAGGTAATATAAATTTAATTTTTATTTTCTCAGTCGAAAAGCTTAAATTCTTCTTGACAAGCTTTTTTTTTTTTTTTCTACAATATAGTATACGGTTAAATTTAAAATGCCGTAAAATGAAAATTTGGAGAATTAATATATGAATAAAAAAGGTTTTACCCTTATTGAACTGCTGGTAGTCGTTTTGATTATTGGCATATTGGCGGCAATTGCAATTCCTCAATATAAATTATCTGTAGCAAGAACAAAATTTACAGAAATGAAAGCCAGAGCACAAATCGTAAATCAGGCCATTCATGAATATTATTTGACTCACAATGAATATCCTATAAATGGTACGAAATTAGATTTACAGTTAAGTGGCGTTTCTTTAGATTTAATGGGGGGCGGAGACATATTTTGTTTATGCAGAAAAATTTTTGGTGTTAAAACTTGTTATTATGCATATAGAGATTCGGTAAGACCATATATGTGTTATGTATATAGTCCGGATTCCTCTCATCCGTTAAATATTTTGTGTAAACAAGAAACAGGGAAATGGCTTACATGCGTTCCAGACAGATGTTATTCTAGTTATTAAAATTACTTAAATATACGAGAGCACAAAACCGTAGCGTGCGAGTATATCTTCGCGCTGCGCAGCAGATTTAATGCAATTTTCAATTTTATCCTTGACGAAGAATAAAATAAAGCCAAACCAAGCGCAAACACCTGGCAAGTATTTTGGAGATAATTTAAATTTTTCTTTGACGACGTGTACCAAGAAGAACGGGAGCGGAGCGACTCTCGGTACTCTAGGAAAAGAAAAATTTAAATTAGCCCAAAAGACGCCGCTAGCAAAAAATGTAAACTGCAAATTTACATATAAAAAGACCGGGGTGAATTTTACTTCATCCCGGTCTAATTAAACTTGGGTAAATTATTTGCTCGGTTTTACGACTTTGCCACCCTTCAAGCATTTAGAGCAAACATATGCTGTTTGGGTTTTGCCGTCTAAAACAATTTTTTGTTTATGCAAATTGGGCTTAAAAGTCCTGTTTGTTTTTAAATGGCTGTGGCTGACGCTTTTACCTGTTGTTGATTTTTTACCGCAAATTTCACATTTATAAGACATAATTTCCACCTAACTTTAATTTTCTATATTTTACTAAACTTTGAGGCACTTACGCAACTTTACTTTTAAAAATACGCCAACATTTCTTCAAATAATCAATAATATACCCCAAATATTCTTGAACTTTATTTAATTGCTTGCCATTTGTAATTTTAGGGGTAATTTTATTTTCGTTCATCATCTGTAACAAATAATTTGAAGGTATGGCAAAATTAATGTTTTGAACATTTGCCTCTTCCAAACTGGAAAGAGTAATACCGATAACTTGCCCGTCCTTATTAAAAACAGGGCTGCCGCTGCTGGAGGGCGAAATCGGCGCACTTATTTGGAAAGTAGTAACATTACCGATATTCCTAAGTTGTGAAATAAGCCCGTTTGTAATTGTGTTTTGCAAACGCTTTGGACTGCCGATAACGGCAATTTCCTGCCCGGGTTGAACAGTGTTTGAATTAGCAAAAGTTACGCTTGGCAGGTAATTAACCGATATCTGCAAAATTGCCAAATCCACACGCGGATTCTTATGACGCGCGACTATTACCGCTTCATCAGATATTGCTCCGTTACTAAAAGTTAAATTTACTAATTTTGCCTTGTCTATACTATGGGCAGCAGTAGCAACAAAGCCCTGCGGGGATATTACAAAACCGGTTGCACTTACCGTGGAACCGTCTTCCCTTAAAACATTAACTGTTACTACCGTGTTTTGGTTTAATTTTGAAATTTCTTCTAAAGATAATGCAAAGGCTTGTGTTAAAGCACAAAAAAATATAACCGAAAAAGCAAAAAATATTTTTTTATTCATAAGCAAAAAGCCGAGGATGGGACTCGAACCCACAACCTACGGTTTACAAAACCGTTGCTCAACCATTGAGCTACCTCGGCAAATACTGTATGATTAAATTATAACAATTTTTGACCGACTCTGCAATTTTTTGAAATAGAAAAAAAAATGTATAATTAAATTATTAAATAATTATGCAAACAACTTTGAATTTTTATATGTTTTTGGCAAAATTGCCGAAAATTTTTGTTTTTCTTCTAACACTATACATTGCAATACGAGTGCTAAAGGCTTTTGTTCGTGATTGTGTTGTAAACAGGTCAAATTCCTTCCTAAAAAGTGCGTATAATTTTTTTGACCCTTATCGTCAAAGTATATTTTGTTACAAGTATAAATGGTTTTCAATTTTGCTGCTTATAGTGGTAACTTATCTACTGTGTAAAATTTATATTCCCCCAGAATATTTATCTTATGAAAAGGGCATGTATGTAGAACACAGTATTATGTATAACCGGTTAACTTACTTTATAAGTTATTTAATACACGAGAATTTAGGGCATAATATGTTTTGTACTTTCGGTGATAATTGGTTTTGTTATTTTTCAGGCGATTTTATGCAAGTCCTATTCCCCTGTATAATTTATATGTTTTCTCTGCAATTACGCGGTGGTTTATTTTTTAGCCCTGCAATCTTATATTGGATATCCAGTGCTATGTATGATGCAGGTATTTATGCAAGTGATGCCGCTGTAAGCAAACTTGCTTTAACATCTTCAGATATGGTCAGCAATGCCGCCGCCGGAACAGTAAAAGGAGATTGGCATTATATTTTAACACCTTTCAATGCTTTAAATTGTGCTGAAACAATTGGTATGATTTTGGAAATTATTGCTTGTTTCATCTTCGCTATGGCAATATACAGCGCTGTGGAATTTTTTGCACGTTTATCACAAGACGGTATACAAGATAATTCCTATATATAAAGGAGAAATAAAATGGGACAAAAAAAATCTTTTTCTGAAATTCTTGGAAATACAGTATCAACGTTTAAAAGTTCTTTTTGGGGGATTTTGGCTACTTATTGGTTTGTACTTGCCGCTGGATTTGCAGCATATTTTATTATGGGAAAAATCTTCCACATTCCGATGCAACAATTTTTAAATTCCAGAAACATTAAATTAATATCACCGTTATCAATAGTTCTGCATACACTGTTTATTTGCGCAGGGATTTTATTTAGCACGTGGCAAATTTTAATAATAAAAAACAATATTTTTTCCGGCCAAAGCAATTTATTGCAAGCCTTTAAAAAAGCATTATCTAAGTCATTGAGGGTTTGTTTGATTTTAATTGTTTCCCTACCTCTTTTTATATTTATTGCTTTTTGGGCTAAAGAAGCTTCACCTCTTTGTTTTAATCTTTTACCGTTTTTAACCATTCCCCTTTCGCCATTAAGTATGTTATTTGTAGGAATAATATTAGAAGACGGGAAATTTAAAGATGTCTTAATACATTCCTTTGGTATATGTTTTACCTATTACTTTAAAATATTAGGATTTTTACTTTTATTTTTTATACTTATGATTGTTGGTTTTATAGCGATAGGCTTCTTATTTATTGTTCTTAAATTCCTAATAGTGTTTATGTTCGTCATAATAATACTTAGCATATTGATTAACATTATGCTTAATCCGTTTATATCTTGTTTCTTTGTAGAATTTTATCTGGACCTTGCAACAGAAGAAACAGAACTTAATCTTGGTGATTTACAATTGCTTGATGCTGATAATATTGCCGGAGCAAATAGCGATTACAAAAAAATTCAAACCGAACAAGCAGCACCCGTTCATAAAAACGAAGCTCTCGAAGATATGCGCCCTTTGGGCGGCGATTACGGGGATAATAAATAAAATTTATTATGAAAACTAAAAGAACTTTTTTAGAACTTGTAGCAGATGCGAAAGCAAATTTTGAAGGTTCTTTTGTTAATGTTTTTCGCGCTGAATATTTAGTAATTATTATTGCATTACTTTTGTCTTGGAGCTTTAAAAACGGTTATATCTCCAAAGAAATTTTTTTAAATATACCCGAAAACATAATCATAACAATAGCGATTATTATATCAATTATCTTCAGTTATATCGGAATTTTAAATTATATTTGGCATATTCTAATAATAAAAAACAGCATGATATACGGTAAGGTTGATTCTTGGAAAACTTTTAAACAAGCTTTATCCAAATCACCAAAAATTTATGCGATTAGTATAATTAAAGCTATACCTTACTTAGTTTTATTCATTTTAATTTTTTTATTTTGGCGGAACTCACTTTTTCTTATAATACTAATATCATTGATTTTGCTTTGGGCCCTTCTTGCGGTGCCGGGAAAAATAATAATTATAGGTCTAATTTTGGAAGACGGAAATTTTAAGGATGTTTTAAAGCTTTCTGTACGAATATGTTTTGATAATTATTTTAAAATACTTTGGTTTTTAACATTTAAAAGATGCTTTGTCATTTACTTTCCCCTCGATTGTTTTATGATAGAACTCTATTTAGACCTTCTACCGGAAGAAGATAAATATGAAGGTTCAAATAAAGGGGAAGATTTGAACGAGTTATTAAAATCTTACCCAGATGTTATTGATGTAAACCAACCTCAAGAATCGATATATCAAGAAGGAACTCTAGAGCACAGGGCACAATCCCCTCACAAAGACGAAATACCTGACGGTTTGCATCGCCTTGGTAGCAATTATGAAGATAAGAAATAAGTTGTTGTTATAATTTAAAAATATTAGAATTTATTAAAGCCCTGCTGATTAAACAGGGCTTTAAACTTAGAGAGGATAATAATTTGTTTCGGTCAATGGAGATTTTATAGGATCTTTACCGCTTATTTCTTTACAGAGAGCATCTTCCTCTTCGTGTTTTGTACTCCATGAAACCTTATCGTGTATAGGAGAGCAATAAATATTATCTTTAAGTGACAAGAATAAAGAATCTCCTATTCGAAGCATAATTCTGCCGTCAACAGTACATAACACAGATTTTGATGAAGCAACACAACCTAAATTATGATTTTTACAACTGGTAGAATTTCCACACGGCACTTCTTTTTTACTAAATAGTTCACTACGGACCCAATTACTTGGCCAATGAACCCCTAAATCAGCACCGTCCGGAAGAGATAGGCAGATACCGTTATGTTCTGCTGTTTTACAATAATTTCCATGTGTTGTGTGCCAATTTTCTTGTGCGTCAAACCATTGTTTCATTATAGGGGTTATTTTGTTTACTTGCCACTTCAACATCATTGTCTTATATTGTTTGGTACCCATAACTCCTTTAACTATCAAACCGATAACTATTAAGCATAATAAAAACTTAAAAAACGAAAATCCATTATTATTTCTCATATAATTCTCCTTCCTATAATGTATTTTACTTTAATTATATCATTTCTCATATCATTTTTAACATGATCCTTGAAAAGGGTTGTACGATATCGATACATACACTTGCAAAAGGGCTTTAAAAATTGTTTACTATACTACCGGACTATCACCGGCAAGGGGGTGGAATTATGGGTTGCGGATGCGGAAATAAACCAAAAAAATAATTTAAGTAATTATTTAAAAATCCCTCGTTTAAAACGGGGGATTTTTGTTTTGCATATTTGCCTAGTAAATATATGAGGATATAGGACTTTTGGTCCCAACACCTTAGGTCTAAATACCCTTGTTTTACTTTTTCATATTAGCTATTATGTAAATAAGCTTATGAGGAGTAACTTTATGAAAAAATTGTTTATTGCTAATTTTATAGTCTTATTGATAGTGATTCTTTCCGTACCCGTCTTTGCACAAGACATACAAAAGCAGTTAAATCGTTACGTCAGTCTTAAATTAAATGATGTTGAAAAAGAAGACATCACCAAATTGGATGATGAAGAACAGGAAAATTTAACTTATGAAGAAATCAAGTCCATTTTAGAATCTATTATAGATCAAAATACCTGCCAGATTTCTGAAGTAGCGCAAGACCTTTCGGACTATATAAACGAAAATGCTCTTTTCTCCGCTACGGGTAAGTCAAATGAATGGGAAGAAAGACGATCTGAATTATACCATTATGTACAGAGTAGTAATTGGCGTACCAAAAAAGATATCAGCGATGCGGACCGGGCTTTCCGTGAAACTCTTAACACAATTGCTTTTGGCTTTGTTAAAGAGACTGCTCAATTATGTGGTTGGGATCGTATTTTAGACCGCTTAGAACAAGAAGCAATTAACAAATATGAAAATAATGAATCTATTCAAAACGCAATTGCTTCAGTTGCAGCTACTATTAATGATGCTCTAAACAATGAGGACAATACAACAGATGTTCTTTATATAAAAGTGCAACATAATGCTTTTAACTTATTAACCATGAGTTATGTAGACTTTAACAAACTAATTAAAAAATACCCAGAAGTAGAATTTTTGTTTGAAGATATGTATACTTTCTTTAAGTGGCGATATGAATTGAGAACAGCTGAACCGTCATATAAACTAAATGAAAACAATATCAATGTGGAATTCCGTCTGCCTACTTCTACAAATTCGTTCTTTGCGTTTTGGGAATTGGCAAATATTGCTAAGGCCGAAATTAAAAACGCAATAGCCAATAATAATGACTCTTTAATTACTTTATCTGTATCAGATGAGAGAGATAATATGAAGTTTTTTGATACCTATGCTAAACAAGCACTTTATTTCGGACAGATTTGGAATGGTATGCAACGTTATGCCGCAAAAAAAGGAATTATTCCGGAAGTCCTAAATCCGAAACGTGCTGCACGCAAGGTATCTATTAAGAAAGCAATTAATGACTCTTTTAGTGAATTAAGTGACGAACAAATTTTATCTGTATTAGACGAAATACGCAGTCATTATATATCTGCCCGCAGTATAAGCGAACATTATTGGCAAAAATGGGCTTCTGTTAAATTAACTGAACGAAAAAACAAACAATTTGAAGCACATTTTGAAAAAATATTCCAACAAATACAAAAAACTGCCGATACTTTGAAGACTCATCAACAACAAAATGTTTTATGGAACCAACAGTAAAGTATTATTAAAAATATTGTTGATTAATTGTTTTAAAAGTTCCTTGCTAATACGAGGAACTTTTATTTACTGTTAGCGAACTGCTGGGCGGAATTAAAATTTTCCTTAAATAATTTTTCTACGGTACTTTGTGCTTTTGTAAGAACAGTATGCAAAAGTGCTTCTTGTGTTTTAAGGAATTTGCCAAGTACATAACTTTTTGCATCTATAAAATCAGGTTTAGGGCCAATACCCAAACGCAGGCGCAAGACCTCATTGGTACCTAGTAAATTTATAATATTTTCAAGCCCTTTTTGCCCGCCGCTTGAACCTTTTTGCCTCAAGCGCAAAGTACCAAGTTCCAAACTTAAATCATCACAAATGACCAAAATATTTTGGGGCGGTATTTTGTAAAAATTTGCCGCCGCCGTAACTGCCTGGCCCGATAAATTCATATAAGTTTGCGGTTTTACAAAAATTACGTTTTGCCCATGCAAAACGGTTTTTACAACATGTGCCTTGAAAGGTCGGCTTTCTTCAAAAGAAAACCCGCAGGTGCTTGCTAATTTATCAAGCACCATGAAACCTATATTATGCCTTGTGTTTCTATATTCTTGCCCGGGATTGCCTAAGCCGACGATTAAAAACATTTAAACATCGCCCATTATTTTTTTGACTTTTTGCAGTAAAACAGTATTTCTAAACGGTTTATAACAATAATCTTTAACTATCGGATTACCGGTAAACATATTGCCAGCTTCTTCCAAAGCGGAAGTTATCATTACGGAAATGCCCAAAAGGTCCTCATCTTTTGTCATTTCCTCTACTATTGCACGCCCGTCAAGGCCGGGCAACATAAGGTCTAATACAACCAAATGAGGGCGCACTTTTTTAATTAACGGTATTGCGTTTCTGCCGTTATCACAAGCATGAACTTCATAACCGGCACGTACCAAAATTAAATTTAGAAGTTGCAAGATATCTCTTTCATCTTCAACTATAACAATTTTTTTCTTTATTTCTTCCATAACACACCCCTCTAAATATACTATAATAATTATATTATACTTTTTAACGGGAATTTATGCAAAGTACATCTTTCCAAGCAAAAATTTGGCAAAAACTTATCAAATTTGATAGGGAAAATATTTTTTTTAAAACAAAGCAAACAGTTTTAATTGCTTTATCAGGCGGGGCGGATTCTGTTGCCTTGTTACATTTCGCCTGCGCATTAGGTAAAAAAAAGCAATTTAAAGTTTGTGCGTGCCATATAAATCATAACTTACGTTCTACGGCAAAACGTGATGAAAACCTAGTAAAAAAATTATGTGGAGAGTTAAATATTCCGCTGATTATAAAAAGGGTATCCGTTAAAACTCTTGCTAAAAAGGAAAAATTAAGTTTGGAACATGCAGCCAGAAAATTACGCTATAAAGCCCTTGAAGATGCGGCCGAAAAATTCAAATGTAAAGTTGTTGCTTTTGCCCACCATGCAGATGACAATGTGGAAACATTTTTCTTAAATATTTTGCGTGGCACGCAACTAAAAGGTTTGGGCGGCATACCGGCGGTGCGCCCGCTTGGTGAATTAAAAATAATCAGGCCGTTTTTATGTCTAACTAAAAAAGAAATTTTGGAATATTGTGGCTACCACAATTTACCTTTTGAAAATGACGAAACGAATTTTGATGATGTTTACACGCGCAATTTTATTCGCTTAAACTTATTACCGATGCTTGAAGAAAAGCAACCGCAAATCCGCCAACATATTTTAAACTTATGCAAGCAAGTGCAAGATATTTTTAAAGATAAATAATAAAAACCATAACTTATAATTTGTTATAATAAAATTGTTAGGGAAATTCCTAACATAAAATTTGATCTGTTTTTTGGAATCTGCGTTTAGCGCAGAAGGGCTTTTGGAAACAAAAGCGCCTTTACCCGTCCAAAATAAACAGTCGTATCTTTGAACATACGAGTACCCGCCGGGGGAAAGTATGTTTAATACTGTCGCCTAAAAGGCGACAGATACGGCTGTCATATTTGGTCTTGGGTAAAGGCACCGAATATGACAGCCGTTTTTTATTGGCTTCGCCTTTTTGGCTAATCTTTGTTTTTTCTACGGCTTCGTTTCTAAAGCACAATTTCGAAGCAGATTTAAAGAAATTTATTTCTTATACTCCCCGCCCCTTTGTTTACAAAGGCGGAGGGCTGGGGGTGGGGTTTTAAAATAAAGATATTTCCTTATTTTATAACCCCACTCCTAACCTCTCCACCTTAGAAAGGGGAGAGGAATTAGAAGAAATACGCAAAAAAAGGAGAAACTAAAATGAAAATAAATAAAAGAGGCTTTACACTTTTGGAATTGTTGGTAGTAGTTTTAATTATCGGGGTGCTGGCTGCAATTGCAATTCCGCAGTATAAAATGGTTGTGGGGCGCAGTAAATTTAATACTTTAAAAGCTATGACACAAGCCTTAGCAAATTCCGCTGAAAGATTTTATTTAATTAATGATAGATACCCTAATTCTTATAATGAATTGGATGTTGAACTGCCTGGACGTACAGGAGGGTTTGAGAGAGATACTTTGTTTACGATACGGTCTGCACAAATGACTTGTACATTAGATTTTGGAAACGAAAAATACATAAACTGTATAAAAAATATATTTGGAACAGATTTTGTATATCAACAATATTTTAGTAATGCTGCCGAAGGAAATAAAAATCTAAGATATTGTATGTTATATACTGAATCTAGACAAGGTAAGCTCAATAAAATATGTCAACAGGACGTAGGTGACAGTAGTAAAAGGGTACAATGCAACGGCAGTATTTGTATATACTATTATAATAAAAACAAGTAAACTATTTCTTAAATTTTTTCTTTAAGGCTTTGTCAATATTTGACGGCACACAATCTTTCAGTTCCCCACCAAATTGATAAACCTCTTTAACAACGGAAGAACTCAAATAAGTATTTTTTTCACTCGGCATAAAAAATATAGTTTCCATTTTCGGGCTTAATTTTTTATTTATATTTGCTAAAGTAAATTCATACTCCAAATCTGTCACCGCGCGCAGACCGCGTATACACGCGTTGGCTTTTGTTTTTTTCATATAATCAACAAGAAGACCGTCAAAAAAATCAACTTTTACATTTTTGAATTTTTTGATTAAAGGCGCAATTTGCGCTTTTCTTTCCTCATTTGTAAATAAAGATTTCTTTGCGCTATTATTTAAAATTGCGACAATAACTTCATCAAATAAAGCGGCAGCCCTTTCAATAATATCAAGGTGTCCGTTTGTTATAGGGTCAAAAGAACCGGGGTATACTGCAAGTTTTTTCATAGAAAAATACCTCTCATATTTATTATAATAATTATATGATAAAAAATCCATTTAGTGAAGAACTTTATAAAAAACGAACTCACGCACAAAAGCCAGATTTCCGCGGTGAATATTTTAGGGACCAAACTAAAATTATTCACAGCCAGCCGTTCAGACGTTTAAAAAGTAAAACGCAGGTTTTTGCCGCTCCGGAAAATGACCATATTTGTACACGCATTGAACACGTTTTACACGTGGCAACTATAGCGGCCTCAATTTGCAAAGGGCTTAAAAATACAGGGGCTTGGCAACTTGAAGAAGAACTTGCTTTCGCCATCGGTCTTGCTCATGATTTAGGCCATGCGCCGTTCGGACACGAAGGTGAAAGTGCCCTAGCGAAAAAACTTACACCGATTCCTTTTATGCACGAAATTAACGGTTACAGAGTAGTAGAACATTTAACAAATTACGGCGAAGGTTTAAATTTGACTTATGCCGTTAAAGACGGGATTATCTGTCATTGTGGCGAAGATTTTAAAAACAATGCTTTAAAACCTTCAAATAAACCAAACGACTTGGAAAACATTAAAAACAGGCACAATTTGCCATCCACTTATGAAGGGTGTATCGTTAGAATTGCAGACAAAATCGCCTATCTCGGCCGTGATATTGAAGATGCTGTCAGAACTGAAATTATAACAAAAGCGCAAGTTCCTGCTTTAATAAAAAAAGAACTCGGTGAAAATAACGGCGAAATTATAAATACTTTGGTTTTGGACTTAATTGAAAATTCAAAAAATAAAGACTCATTAGGTTTCTCTGAAGAAAAATTTGAACTTATTACTTTACTTAAAGAATTTAATTATGCAAACATTTACGGCCATCCAAAATTAACCCAACTGCGCACCGTATTGTTTAAAGCGGTAGGAGATTTGTTTGATTATTATTTGGAACTCTTCAAAAAATACGGTTTTAGCGATGCTTATAAAAGGCCGGAACTGAAGGTCAGTGCACAAAAATTCGGGCATTACTTGCACGCGATGCAGCAGATATATGCCAAAGAAAACACAGATGCAAAAACTATAGTTACCGATTACATAGCCGGAATGACGGACCTTTTTGCCCAAGATAGTATTCAAGACGCTTTGGATTTGAAGTTGAACTTTGATTACTAGTATATAATTGTATATAAACATTTCCGGTGTAAATTTTGCTAAAATTTCGGATACTAGTTTATTTTGCTTTAAAAACAGTTTTTTGCTAAAATATATTTATGCGGGCGTGGTTCAATGGTAGAACGGAAGCTTCCCAAGCTTTAGACGAGGGTTCGATTCCCTTCGCCCGCTTTTTTAAAGTAAGAGGTCTTTATGACAGAAAATAACTTGGAAAAGAAAAAATCATCAAAGGAATTATGGCTTGTTTTAATTTTTGTGGACATTATAGCCCTTTGCATTTTCAGTTATTTTATTTATTCATCTTTTGCCAACAGCACTAAAAAGTCTGTTCAAATCAACCGTAATCCTAAAACAGAAGAAATAGTTTTGGAAGAAATTGATTTAAGGGAAACAGTAAAAGAAACGAAAAAAGAAATACCTCAAGAAATTAACAAAGAACAAACAGACAAAAAGAATCAAGTAAAAGAAGATTCTAAACCCTCTCAAACAAAGGAACAAAAAGAAATCAGTGAACCTACACTTGTAACTAAACAAGAAGAAAGGGAAAGTTTTAATGTGTCCGGAACCGGTAAATGGCGCAAAGTTACCTTCAGATATTTTGATGATGCAAAAAGCGTTGCAATCATCAGCGGTTTTACTATGCGTAAACAAAGCCCTCTTAAAAAAGTGAAAGGTATTTGGGAAACAACTTTAACGATAGCACCAGGTACATATAATTATATGTTTGTTGTAGATGGTAATGAAGTTAAAGACCCTTATAACAAACAAGAAAATAACGGGCGTTCAGTGATAAATATAAAATAAAAACAATCTTTGTTTGTTTTTAGTAATTGTTTTATAAAAATTACTTTTTATTTTAAATACGTCGTAGAAATCAAAAAAATTAAAAATTATTTATATCAATTTTTAAAAAAATTTGCATTTTGCATATTTTTTTTATATCATTGTTTGTGAAGTATATATCTTAACGCAGGAGAAAAAAAATGCCCGTAAAGAAAAAAGTCGCAAAAAAAGCGGTTAAAAAAACTGTTAAAAAAGCAGTAAAAAAACCCGCAAAGAAAGTTGCAAAAAAATGCTGTGCAAAAAAATGCTGCAAAAAAGTCGCTGCAAAACCTGCAAAAAAAGTGGCTAAAAAAGCAGTGAAAAAAGCTGTTAAAAAAGTTACAAAAAAGACAACCAAGAAAGTAGCAAAAAAGAAATAAGTATTTAACCAAAAAACCCCGATGATACATCGGGGTTTTTTGGTTTTTTATTACAAATTATACCCTTTAAAACTAATTAAATAACAGGAGGTGAACTATGGAACAAAATATAGTTCAGAAAACACACCCTAGTGGCTTATGGCTGATTTGCGTTACGGAAGCTTTTGAGCGTTTCAGTTATTATGCCATGAGGGCTTTACTTATTCTCTATTTCGTATATGCTTTAAAAATAGACAGGGCAAATGCCGCAAATCTTTATGGAACTTTTACAAGTTTAGTTTATTTATCCGGTATTATCGGCGGTTATGTGGCAGATAGATTTATAGGACAAAAACAATCTATTATCTGGGGCGCTTTGATGATAATCATCGGGCAATTTTTGCTTGGCTTTGAAAATATAGGCATAATTTATACAGCCCTTGGTTTCCTGATTATGGGAAACGGATTTTTTAAAATCAGCATTACAACACTTGTAGGCACCTTGTATGAAAGACAAGACCCGCGCCGCGATGCAGGCTTTACTATATTTTATATGGCGGTTAATTTAGGTGCTTTTTTGGCTGCTATTATCGGCGGAGGTATTGGAGAAAAATTCGGCTGGCGGTATGGTTTTTGGGCTGCAGGCCTTGCAATGATTATAGGGCTGCTTATATTCCTTTGGGGCAAAGAAAAATATTTTACCGGCAAAGGTGATAAGCCCAAAAAAATTACTGCTCAAACCGAAGAAGTTAAAAAAGTTCCTTTAACCGTACAAGAAAAACAAAAAATTGCCGTTATTTTTATTTTGGCTTTCTTCGTTATTTTCTTTTGGACTGCTTTTGAACAATCAGGTGCTGCACTAAATTTATTTGCTTATGAGCATACAAACAGGATGATTAGCCTTTTTGGTTGGTCCTGGGAAGTACCTGCAACTTGGTTCCAAAGTTTGAACCCGGTATTTGTAGTATTATTTGCTCCCTTATTTTCAAAACTTTGGATTGATTTATCAAAGAAAGCAAAAGAACCGTCTTCACCTGCAAAATTTGTCATCGCCCTATGGCTGCTTGCAATCGGTTATTTAGTTTTATTAATTGCCGCCATGAAAATGGGCCCCGGAATTAAAGTGAGTATGTTTTACTTAATTTTTGCTTATGCGGCATTTACAATGGGTGAGCTTTGCTTATCGCCGGTTGGGCTGTCTTTGGTAACAAAACTAGCACCGTTGCAATTTGTAGGTATTTTGATGGCAGTATGGAAAACGGCAAATGCAGCCTCTAACAAACTGGCAGGCTATTATTCAAGTTTGTTTGGGCAGATAAGTAATGAAGCATTTTTCGGCGGATTAATTATTGCCCCTTTGGCGGCATCAATAATCCTTCTCTTTTTAATGAAACCATTAAAACAATGGATGGGAGATGTAAAATAAAATATCCAGTTTAATTTTTGTAATTCTTACAAACTATAAACAACGACTGTTGTATCTGGGACTGTAAACAACCCCCAATATGACAGTCGTTTTTTACGTGACAAATTATTAATTATTTGCAAGAAAAGTAAATAATTTGCTATTATATATGTAGTGATAATTCACTTGCCGAGGTAGCTCAGTGGTAGAGCACTGGTCTGAAAAACCAGGTGTCGACAGTTCGATCCTGTCCCTCGGCATTTCTTATTCCCATTTTTATCTACTAAAATTATATAATGTATATATGAACTTTCAGGATATAATACACAATCTCCAAGTATATTGGAAAAAACAGGGTTGCATTGTCGTACAACCGTATGATTTGGAAAAGGGGGCAGGTACTTTTAACCCTTTTACTTTTTTCGGTTCTTTAACACCGAAACCTACCAGCGTTTGTTATGTAGAACCATGCCGCCGTCCTGCCGACGGTAGATATGGGGAAAACCCAAACCGTTTGGGTAAATATTATCAATTTCAAGTAATTTTAAAACCCTCACCCGCAAATATTCAACAACTTTATTTGAATTCTTTAAAATCAATAGGTCTTGACCCGGAAATACACGATGTAAGATGGATTGAAGATGATTGGCAATCACCTACTTTGGGGGCTTCCGGCGTCGGTTGGGAAATTTGGCTTGACGGTATGGAAATTACACAATTTACTTATTTTCAAATCATGGCAGGTTATACCTTAAAGCCGATTACCGTTGAAATCACTTACGGCCTTGAACGCTTGGCTATGTACTCCCAAAAGAAAGATACAATTTTTGACATCATGTGGAACGATACTACAACATACGGTGAACTTGTAAAAGAAAGTGAAAGACAATTCTCCCATTACAATTTTGAGGAAGCAAATGTTACAAATTTGCGCCGTTATGTAGAAGAAAACGAAGAAGAATGTCGTACTCTTTGTAAAAAGGGTTTATATTTACCTGCTTATGACTGTGCAATGCGCGTTTCCCATTATTTTAATACGCTTGAAGCACGCGGCGCAATATCAGTCAGTGACAGAACAAATATTATAGCTAAAATCCGCCACTTGGCGAAACTTTGTGCTGGTGAATATATCAAACAACATGAAGAACAGGAGGCTACAAAATGAATGCACTTTTGCAAATAGGAACAGAGCATTTACCTGCCCGTTTTTTAAGGCCTGCTTTAGAACAGCTTAAAGAAAATGCTATAAAAATATTGGCTGAAAACCATCTAAAGTATAATAAATTAGAGACATACGGTACTTATAAGAAACTCGTACTTGAAATACAGGACTTAGCACCTTCAAGCGAAGATATTAAAAAAGAAATTAAAGGCCCACCGGCTAAATTGTTAAAAGGTTCTGATGGAAAATTTACCCAACAGGCACTTGGCTTCGCTGCCAAAAACGATATTAAAGCCGAAAATTTAATTGTTAAAGAAACAGAAAAAGGACCATTTATTTTTGCCGATATAAAAATAAAAGGAATTAAAACTGAAAAACTTCTTATTACCATTTTCCCGGAACTTATTAAAAGTTTGAATTTCGCTAAAAATATGGTGTGGGAAGATTCCTGCCTCCGTTTCGCCCGCCCTATAAGAAGTATTATTGCCCTGTATGGCAGCAAAATTATTAAATTTGAGATTGCAGGAGTAAAATCATCCAACAAAGCCTACGGCTTAAGTTCTTTCAAACAAACACCTATTGTAATTAAAAGCCCAGAACAATATAAAGATGCCTTAAAAAATCAAATACATCCTATACTTGTTGATATTGAAGAACGTAAGAAAGCACTTTTAAGAAGTATAGAAGGCTGCACAAGAGCCTTAGGTTTTTCCGCTGATTTAGATGAAGATTTAATAAATGAAACTGTTAATTTTACAGAACATCCTATTGCTTTGGCAGGTGATATGTCTTTAAGTTTTATGAAACTGCCTAAAAAACTTCTGACAACTGTACTAAAAACACAAATCAAAATGTTCCCTGTTATTAATAAAAAAGGTGAATTGCAACCGCATTTTATTGCAGTAAGGGATGGTGTTTCAGTCAATCAGGAAGAAGTAAAAACCGGTTTTAAAAATGTTATGACTGCGCGTTTAACAGATGCAGTTTTCTTTTTTGAAAACGATCTAAAACTAGGCCTTGATAATCTGCGCAAAAAACTAAAACATATCAATTTCATTGACGGCATGGGTACAATGGAAGATAAAACAAACCGTGTAAAAGATTTAACTGCATCTTTAGCCAAAATATTAAACTTTACAAATGTTGATACGGAAAATGCCCTAGAGGCTGCCTCTTATGCTTATGCGGATTTAGCAAGTTCAGTAGTATATGAATTTACGGATTTACAAGGGTATATGGGCGGTGTTTATGCTAAAAAGGAAGGGCGTTCCCCAAATGTAAGCACCGCGCTTGAGGAATTTTATTTACCTTTATCTGCTAATTCAGAATTACCAAAAACAGTAATAGGTGCTTTGGTAAGTTTGGCTGGTAAACTGGACACTTTAGCTGCTAATTTCAAAGCAGGCCAAGTTCCAAGCGGAAGTCAAGACCCCTTTGCTTTGCGCAGGCAGGCAATGGGAGCAATTAGAATTATATTGGCAAATAATTGGCCTTTGAGTATAAATAAATTAGTGGAACTCTCCTCTAAAAATTTACCAGAAAATGATAATAATCATATCGCGGAATTGCCGGAGTTTTTGTGGCAACGCTTACAAAATATTTTAGAAGAAAAACAAATTAAAGAAGATATAATCGCAGCGGTAAAGAACTTTGATATACCTCTAAATAAAGTACTTTCAAATGCAGAAATACTAACTGAAAAATTAAAAAGTGAAACTTTACAAGCTGTAGCGGAAGCAGCAAAACGTGTTTCAAATATTTTAAAACAGGCACAACAAAATTTGCCGGATTTAAATACTTCTCTATTTAAAGAAAAGGAGGAAATTATCTTAAACAAAGCTGTTGATAATTTGCCTGCAAAAATAAATGATTTTGCAGTGGAACTAACAAATCTTTCCTCTTTAAAACAACCGATTGAAGATTTTTTTGCTAAAATAATGGTAAATGCAAAGGAACAAGAAATAAAATTAAACCGCCTTGCTTTGCTTAAAAAAATAAAAGATATTTTATCAAAAACAGCAAATTTGGAAAAATTAAAAAAGAGAGGTCAAAATGAAAATAAATAAAAATGGTTTCACCTTAATGGAACTTTTAATAGTGGTAATTATTATCGCCGGTTTCGCGGCGGTTACCTATCCATCATATACAAGTTCTATAGAAAGAGCAAGAGTAAGTGAGGCAGTAACAATGCTTGGTACTATTCAGGCAGCCCAGGCCAAGCATTTCGTTAATTATGAAGAGTACGGAACAGTATTTCGTGATATAAACGATTTTGAACCTGCAATTGAAAACTTTAATCCAAATCTGAAGTCATTTGATACAGAATATTTCACATATACATTAAACAATGACAATACTGCAACTGCAACACGTATAGGGGGAAATAAGGGATATAGTTTAACTGCGAATTATACCGAGGACTTTATCAGATGTAATGTTTTAAATAACAGCAAGGAAGGCGATAAAGTGTGTTCTTCCTTAACAGATCAAAATAAGGTGGAATCAGGTTCTTACTATCCTATTTATTAAAAACTTATAATTTAGTTAACCCCGAGAGATATTTATTTAACTTTCGGGGTTTTTTGATGTTCTTTTATTTTTGTTTACTATTTTGGATTTGGATTTAGAGTTTAAACGAAGTATCTCTATTTTACGCATTTCACTTAGTAATTGTTTCGCGTAAGTAAAAAGAGGATAGTAAGGATGTTCCCTGGAATGGACTTCATTATAGGTTAAAGTTTTATAAAAACGTCCTTTGTGTCCTAAAGCAAAAAAAGTAACAAAATTTAATTTCGGCGGTTGGTATAATTTTTTGTGACATTCCATATTATAAGTTAAATCCCCTGCTTCATTAAGTAAATTATTGATGATGTGTCTAAATATTTTACTATGTTCACCTATGATTGCCCCCATACCAGGTGCAGAATCTTTTTCATAGTAAAAACTACTATCGCCATCGGAATTAGCTGCAATAAATAAATTTTTAGGATGCCCGCAAGAATCACACATGTGAAATTCCACACCGGCGGCAATTATTTCATCAACACCAAAGGAATGTATGCCCGGTTTGTCAAAATTTTTTAAATTATGCCAAAACAAACGCTTTATTCTATATGGTTCTTTCATAATTTATTTCTTATTTGATTTTTTAGTTTTTATTTTTGATGTTAAAGCAAGTTGCGCAACACGAGAACATGTTACTTTGCTGGGCTTGTAGGTTCCATTTTTAACTGCTTCGGAAGTACCCCAAAAAATCGAGGCAGGTATTTTTAACGGCTTTGATTTGCGTTTCCAATTAGGATCATTTCTATAATGGCGAACAAAAACAATATTACCCTTACTGTCAGGTTCACCGACAAAAGAATACGGGTCCTGATCTATTTCAAATTTACCCGGTATTTCTAGTTCTGAAAATTTCATTATTTACCCCCTTGAAGAACAAAACTAATCTAATCTAATTTAATTATATCATAAAATGTTAATAATTGTCTAAATTTTTTATTAAATAAAAATTAACAGACATAAAATATTTCTTATTTTTGATGTAGTAAAGAATATTTTAATAGGAAATATAAAATTAAAAATGCCAATAACATAAAAAATTTGATAAAATATATATGTTAGCCGATTAAGCTATAAAAATTTCGCGCCTATAGCTCAATGGATAGAGCACCAGCCTGCGGAGCTGGGGATACAAGTTCGATTCCTGTTAGGCGCACCATTCGACGGTAAGCCCATTCTCAGACGAGAATGGGCTTTTTTTTATACTTTCTCGACGACATTTTTGGCCTATAAAAGACGTTAAAAGACAACAAAGACATTAAAAGACTATGAAAGACAATGGCAGAGTTTGGACACTATAACCTCTAGAACAACTGCGCTTTCTATAAATCGAACTAGCCAAAATTATAGTGTCCATTTTACATACTTTTGGACACTATAATTTAGTGTTTTGGTTGGTCCGTATTAACTTCTACCACATTTAAAGCATAATCGCCCATTTTCTCAAAACTGTTTAAGATATCCACATACAGAGTGAGTCCGGCAGGGGAGATTTGATTCTTAGTAAAGTCGTTGGATGTTTTCTCTTCACGCAGTTTATGTCGCATATCATTTAGTGCCTCTTCTTGCTCTCGGGCATACTCCAAAACTTTTACTTTATCCAACTCGGTGGTAGGCAAGATGGTGGAACGCATATGTTTGATAATTTTACGCACTTGTTGTCCAATGATTTCCAATCGCTCGTAATCTTGTCTATTAAACGCTTTAATGTTATGGGCTTTGGTTAGCAGTTTAGCAATACGTTCCCCATGGTCGGCTATTTTTTCTAAATAGGTGGTTTGATCCAAGAGATGCATAATCTCGTTTACCATATCGCGCGAAAGTTGCTCGTGGGTCAAGTTCTTTAAAAACTCTGTGATTTTATATTCTAATATATCGCTCGCTTTTTCTTGCGCATATACGTCTTGTACAAGTTCTTCAAACAGCGCATTGGAATCGGCTTTTAGTGCATGGAGTAATTTAGACGTAATAGAACTGGACATCCCTCCCATAACATCAATTTCTTTACGTGCCGCCCCAATAAATAGTTCTGGTGTAGTGGTAACACCTACTTTTAGATAGCGTAGTTCCGTTTGGTTTTGTTCGCTACGTTGGACAGGCAAGAGGAACAAAATCAGTTTTTCAAACGGTTTGATAAACACAAGCATCACGCTGGTGTTTATAACGTTAAACAGGGTATGAAAGGCGGCTAAATGGTAAGGGATGCTAGTTAAAAGAACTTCGGGACTATTTCCTGTAGTTGCTCCGGGTACAAAGCAATCAATCAACCCCAAAAAAGGATGGAAAAATGCTACCGCCCACACTACCCCGAGTACGTTAAAAAGCATGTGCCCCAACGCAGCACGTTTAGCAATCCGCGGAGCACCGATAGCGGCAATATTGGCCGTAATGGTGGTACCAATGTTTTCGCCCAATACAAGGGCACAAGCGGTAGGATAATCAATCAGGCCCTTAGCGGCACAAGTAAGCGTAAGTGCCATAACCGCGCTGGAAGATTGGAGCAGAACCGTAAGCACTGTTCCTACGCCGATTACACCTAACAAAGAAAAAAGTGTATCGGGACGGAATCTGACAATCCATTCCACCACAGCAGAGGAATTTTGCATATCGGGCAACGCCCCTTGGATGAGCGATAAACCCAAAAATAGCAACCCAAACCCTACCATGGCCTCTCCGATACGACGAGTCAAGGGCCATTTTTTAATAAATTGTGAGAAGAAGCCAATGCCGATCATGGGCATAGCAAACGCAGAAATTTTCACCTTAAAGCCAAGGATACTAACCAACCAAGCCGTGGTAGTTGTACCAATGTTGGCCCCAAAGATAACCCCTAAAGATTGGGATAAACTAAGCAGTCCCGCGCTGGCAAACCCTACCACCATGACGGTGGTGGCTGAAGACGATTGAATAATTGAGGTAGCTAAAATACCGGACAGCGTTGCCGTAAAACGGTTGGTAGTGGCACAGGCGATAATCCGCCGCAAACGATCTCCGGCGGCTTTCTGCAATCCATCGCTCATCATTTTGATGCCCAACAGAAATACCCCTAAACCGCCAAGCAAATTAAATGTTAATACTAATATTTTCATTCATTTTCTCCAAAAAAAAGGAGCACCAAATTGGTGCTCTCTGTTTTAAATACTACATAAATTGTTATCAATCAATATATCTTGCTGACGCGAACTACTATATATCCCTATGGAACAATCCCATATGATCTTTATTTTTGGAATTAAAACAAGGAATATATTATTTTTCAGCATATATCTTATATATGTATTATATCATTTTTATGATAATAGTATATGATCCTACTACTGGGCACTATTTGGATACTATAAAGTATAAAAGAACTGCGCTTTCTATAAATCGAACTAGCCAAAATTATAGTGTCCAAAAGTTATACATGTGGACACTATATCTGCGTGATTTTTCCGGTTACTAGGATACGATTTTTTGCGCTTTTATTGTGTCATGTGCGCTTTTTGGTCACAGTAGAAGTGATAAAAAACCCCCAGTTAAAGTTGTGGTCTTTTACTAGGGGCTCGGGTATAAAGAAAACAAGTTTATAATTTCATAATCTTCTTTTGTTCCAAGTTCTCATACCCTTCGGGGCAATGCGTGGAACAATAGACCGTAGGATTATTTTTACAGAACTCACGTACGCGGGTTAAGGTTTCGCGGGCTTTTTCTTTATCTTCAAATACAACGGAAAGTTCGTTTTCTTTTAAAGCCGCATCACAATAGGTCACATCCCCGTGGAACATGTAATACGTGCCGTTATCTTCCAAAATGCCCACCGTATTGCCTTTTGTATGGCCTTCCGCTTGTACCAATACCAAATGCTCCGTAATGCGTTGACTGTGTGGAAAGTTTTTGTAAGGCCCGTCAGTAAATTCCACACGCACCACGTTATCTCCGGTCAGTTTCATGGCGTCGGCTTCTTTGGCGGCTATGTAGATTTTGGCATTGGGGAACATTCGTAGTTCGCCCGTATGGTCGGGGTGTTTGTGCGTAACAAAGATTTTAGTAACGTCTTCCGGTTTGTACCCAGTTTTCTCAAACACTTCCTTAAATGTGGCTACTTTATCCCCCATCCACAAAGCGGCATCTTCTTTTCTGGGAATGTCGGCCGTTTCGTTAGGTAAACCAGTATCTGCCAAAATTAGATCTTTGCCATCATCAATTAAAAAGTTTTGTAAACTGGAGCGATATCTCACGGCTTGGCATTGTTCTTTGGGGCGGCTACCGCCGAAAGCAAATGCCTGGGTCATAAATCCGCCATCATAATATTTTAGTGCAATAATCTTCATACTTCCTCCATTGAGTTATTCAAATACTTAAATTTATATTTAATGCGGTATTCTCCATACTGAGACCGTGTCTATTATCCGCAACATCCGCAAGAGGCGTAGGCATGTTCTTTATTTTGGATGACATCTATTACTTCGCCTACATACATGCGGTGGGCTTGATGTTCGGGCGCATAAAACTGTTTGGCAAGTTCTTGTGGAATGGACGATTTAACTAAATCTTGGGTATATAATTTCTTGCAGATAAAAGAAAGTTCTGCTTCTTTGTAATGCACCGCATTGTCTAAAAAGCACGGGGTGAGAGAAGTCCCTTTTAATCTGTCTCCGTCTCTGCCGGAGCGACTGCCCATAAGACCCAGTTCCTTACGGTATTTGGCTGGGAAAAAATCCACCGTAAACAAATCATTTTTATTCATAAAGTCATACGTGTAGCGTAAGGGGTTTACATAAACGGTAATAACGGACTTATTCCATAGGGTTCCCATCGTTCCACAAGCAATGGTCATGGAGTTAAAATCCTCTTTATTGCCGGCCGTAAGCAAGGCCCACTGGTGTAAAAATAATTCAAATATATTTGCGTTATAATGAGTTAGGTCCATATTTATTCTCCTTTTAATTTAAAAGCACTTTTGGGCATGGTGCAAACCGGGCAGGTGTAATTTTCAGGTTCGCTTTCCAAATCGCCCTCGTACTCGTAGCCGCACACAGAGCAGACATAGCGTTTTTTATTGTTTTGTTTCACGGCTTGCGGGGCATATTTTTCTACGAGTTGGTGGGTTACCTGTGCGTGGTATTTGTGCTGGGCGGCGAACGTTTGAACGGTTTGTGCAATATCTTTGTGCCCGGCTTCCTCCAGTTGGCGGCTCAAATTCAAGATAGCTTTCTCGCCGTATTCTTCGGCTTTGGAAAGGCCTTTAATAAACTGCCATAGAGCATGTGTCTCTTGCGGGTAGCGGTTGGATGCCGTAAAGTAGAAACTGGCTTGGTCGGCGTGTTGGTTGGCCAGTTCGGTAAATTGCATGGAAACATCTTCTAAACCGTGTGCTTTGGCAATGCGTGCTAACGTAAAGTACATCCCCGCGCCGGACAGTTCCGCTTGCGCTTGGCCTTGTAGTGTTTTTTTATAATCTTTCATAAGTCTCCTTTCGTGTTTGATGAGCAGGTATCACAACCAGGTAATATATTTTCCTTCTTCATTTGCTTGACGGCCCACTTGCCCATTTCGGTAAGTACGGGCAAAATGGTTTTTCCTTCTGTGGAAAGCGTGTATTCTACGTGCGGGGGAACTTCATTATACTGCTTGCGGTAGATGATGCCGGATGCTTCTAACTCTTTTAGCGTTTTAGAGAGCATCATGTTGGTAATGGGGCCAAGTCCGCGTTTGATTTGCCCATAACGCACGGGGTGGCCGTTAGCTAAGATACATATAATAGGCAGTTTCCACTTGCCACCAAATACGCTGATTAAATACTTAATGGGGCATAGTTGCTGGGGGGATTTTTTAGTCATAGGCAGTTTGTTTTTACCTTTCTTATGAAAATTATAGTATTTAAAAAGATACTACTTGCATAATAAGTACTTATATTTATATAATACCATAAAGACAGCTAATTTGTAAATAGGGAGATACTATGAGCATTTACGATTATAACGTTCCCACCGCCAATGGCGAAAACTTGGCCTTGTCCACCTTGAAAAGCAAAGTGCTGGTCATTGTAAACACCGCTACCGGATGTGGATTTACGTCCCAGTATGAGGGGTTGGAAAAAATGTATGAAAGCTACCACGAAAAGGGCCTGGAAATTATTGACGTGCCTTGCAACCAGTTTGGGCATCAAGCCCCGGGTAGTGATGACGAAATCCACCAGTTTTGCACATTGCACTACAATACAAAGTTCCCACAGATGAAAAAATCCGACGTAAACGGACCTAGTGAACTGCCCTTGTACACTTACTTAAAAAGTCAACAAGGTTTTAAGGGATTTGGGGAGCATAAGCATAAAGAGATTCTGGAGAAAATGATGGCTGAAAAAGACCCAAACTGGAAAAATTCGCCGGATATTAAATGGAATTTCACCAAGTTTGTGGTGGACCGTCAGGGGAACGTTGTGGCACGTTTTGAACCGACGGCAGACATTGACGAAGTAGAGAAATGTATCAAATCGCTCATCTAAAAAATCCGCTCTCTTTTGGGGAGCGGGTTTTTTTATGTTTTCTCGACGACAAATCACTCAAAATACCCCTTTTTACAAATTATAGAAAATTACCCCCTTTTTCGCATTAAAATGGCACACTTCGGACACTATATTTTTTCACTTTTCTTGACGAGGATTTTGAAAATTTAAGTAAAAAGTAGTCTTTTTTTCTGCCAAAAAAATGTAATTTTTGAAAAAGGTCGATGCGGAAAATAGGCATAGAACTTTTATACTTCTCACTCGAGAAAGTATGAGAAAATGAGCAAAAAGAACAACAAGAACTATGAAAGACAAGGACAGAGTTTGGACACTATAACCTCTAGAACAACTGCGCTTTCTATAAATCGAACTTGCCAAAATTATAGTGTCCAAATTACATACAAATGGCAGAGTGATCGCAGATTTGATTCCCGTAGGAGGTATCGAACTTTTAGCGAGTAAATTTGATAGTTTCAGCAGAATGTAAATATTATTTAACAATATTACATATTCTTAATCAAAATTACATTCTTTGTTATGAGGTAGTAATATATCAGCAGTTTATATGACAGACTCATAGCAACCTTATCTTATACTACTTAGAAAGTATATGTTTGAATTTAATATTTCTTAATTAATATGACTTTGTTTTGACTTAAGGTAATTAATAAAACTTGAACAAGCAATAAGCATAAAATACGCCTCTGCTTTCCCTACTTTTGCTTCATCCATCAATGCATGCCGAATTCCGTCCTTGCCATTTGTAAAAGTATACAACTTAGTAAGAGCTTCTTTTAATGTTGATGGAATGATAATACCAGCAGTATTTAATTCTTTCAACGCATTTCCTAAAGTGTTGGCTCCTGTGATTTTTCTACAATATACTTCTACTGCTGAAATACTTTCTTTGATAGAATTTCTATAATCTGGAGTAGTTCTATCAGAAAAGAAAGAAAGTGCACTCATTAAATGAACACCTATTTCTTTATAAGGAGAATCTTCAGCTGCCTTTTGTATTGTTTCTATCTCATTTTCGTTTGTAATAGGCGTGATTTGTCCTTCAATCATGCGATAACCCGCATTGTTTCTTTCTAGAATTAAGTTAATTTCGTAAGAGAAAGAATTCGGGTCTACATGAAAAGATTCTTTCATTAAAAAATCGTAACAAAATTCTAAAAAATTATAGGGTATATACCATGGACTTTGAAAGATGATAACTTCAAAAATTTTTATTTGATCTTCTTCGCGATAGGGAAGGTCATCAATTCTTTTGTGCAGAAATACAGTATATGTATCTGCTAGTAGCATGGGTGCTTTTCCATTACATAAATCTTTAAACCATAAATTATAAAGATAATTCCAAATATCAGTTCTCAAATAAACACTTAAGGATTCTATCTGCATCATGTCATTTACTTTGCTATACCCATTTCGTTGGGAAAAAGATAATTTTTTTTGTATCATAATCAACACTTACTATTTTATCATCGATAAACATCGATAAAACAATGTATAAGAAAAATTATATTTCAATTAATTTGCCGAGTTCTTTTGATTAAAGAAATCGTAAATCTTTTCAGCTACATTCTCATATACAGTTTTTCTACAATAACCGCATGGCTCATTAAAACCTTTGGCTTTTATGGTAAAAACTACTTCATTAGTATCTAAATCGGTAATTTCAACAAACAGTTGATACACCTCAGGAGATGAACTTGTAAGACACTCTATATTTGGATAATAAGTATCAGAAATTGAAACTAACAATTTACTTTTTGTTACAACATTTGTATTGGTAATTACTTTATGAGTAGATTTTATATTATCAGATGTTTCTTGTATTTCTTCATAAAAAGATTGATTTCGGGTATTATATTTTAAAACCTTGATTCCGTATTCCATCAACGCCATTCTTAACTCAGAATAATGAATGCCACTACCTTCATATGATAAAGTTCTTTCTGCAGGGGTATAAGTATTATTCAAGACACGCAACTTAGCACTACTAAAACAACAACCAAATAAGAAAAGTGGTAACAAAAAAATAAGTTTTTTCATAAATTCTCCTTTTTTTCAATAACTCTTTCTATTTTTATTTTACTATATTATAAGTGTCCATTTTACATACTTTTGGCAGAATAAAAAAGTGGAAGGCTAGGATACCAAATAAAATTCATTTTTAATTTTTATTCTTATTTCCATTCACTATAAAAATTAACCACAAGATAATTAGAATAGAAATAAACCACCCACCTACAAAAAGCAAACATATCGCTGTAATAATTCCTACGACATTTATATATTCAGTAACGGCAGATCCTATTACCCTATCCTCTTTTCCTAAAGGACATTCATCTTTTTTGTATCGTATTGCATACTTTATAATTAAATATATAAAAAAAACTATAAATATAAATGTAACTAGCATAATATTCTCCTCAAAAAATTATTGTCATTTATTATTTTTTGTCTATCTTTAATAAATAAAATACAGCATTTACTCCTATGCCAATACTTCAATAGTATTTTTGGTGTCCCCTTGAGAAAGCATATATAAACTAACGTATGCCTTTGCAAAATTCAACCCCATATCAGCCATATTGAAAAACCAAGTTAAACCTTCCTTTTGCTCTTTTTCTGACAATTGTTTTTTAGATAAACATTCCTTTGTTTTTCCATCACGAAGCCAATTTACATATTCAAGCGTGCTTTTATGTTCTTTATCTGAAGATGTCATCATTTTCAAACTTGTAAACATCTTTACATAAGATTCTAAATCTTCATAGTGTACAAGAAGTTTAGCACCTACATGTCCGGCATTAGCGGCTGTAGCCCACAAATTATAGGCAACCAAATTATTTTCTTCTACCCCATTACCTGTAAAATACATAATCCCTAACATAATCAAAGCATCTTTATTACCGGATTTAGATGCCGTAAAGAAATAATTAAAAATTTCTTTATACTCTTTTTTATTGTTAGCATACAAATAACTGTAAAATCCTAATGGATAAAATGCCTCAATGCTGCCTTGGTCTGCCGCTTTTTTAAGCCATTTCATACCCTCTTGTATTTCTTTTTTCTTATCACTCGCAGCTAATATAATCCCCAGTTTTGTTTGTGCTGTTAATACAATTTGATTTACTGCTTCAACTAACTCTTTCCCCTGTTCTTCATTTGACATAGCTTTCTTTAATTTATTTATGTCATATTTCGCGACTTCCCTATATAAATATTCAGTTTTTTCATAATATCCTTTTTTATAAAAAATATCTGCAGCCATAAATTGAGAGACCGGTGATTTAAGATACTTTTTAGGTTCCTTTATTACTTCTTCTTCATCGACTTTCATCATAGTAATAAAATCTGATGCCATATCTACAAAAGCAATATTTTTATTTTCTTTAACTATCTCTCCACAAGTTTGCTTGGCTTTATCGAATTCTTTATTTTTGAACTCAGTTGCACATTGTTGTAACTTATCGAATGAAGAAAATCCACACATAAAAATTGATAATGCAATAATAAACAATGATTTTTTCATAATGTTTCCTCAGTTTTTATTTTGCTCTGGCTTTGATTAATGCCGTTTCAATATCTTTATATTTTCCTTTTCTTGCTAAACTTAATGCTGTTTCACCTTGTTTATTTTTTAAATTAACATTAGCACCATTTTCTATTAATAAATTTGTAGATGTTATATCTCCAAATATAGTTGTTTTCATTAAAGCTGTATCACCATTATGATTTTGACTATTAATATCAGCACCTGAATCAATTAAAATTTTCATTATAACCTCACGGCTAGGCACACTTCTTAACATCAAACCATCTGCTAATCCTGGTCCTGCTGCTCGCATTAATGGAGTATCTCCATATTTATCTTTTGCGTTAACATCTGCTCCAGCAGAAATTAAAGCTTCAATAATTTCTTGTCTCCTGTTTACACTCGTAATTGCAAGCATCAAAGCTGTAGCACCATAATTATTTTTTTCATTTACATTCGCCCCATATTGAATTAAGGCTTTTGCAGCACTTATAGATCCAATTTCGCTTGCCCACATTAAGGCAGTTTCATCTTTGTTATTTAATGAGTCTAAATAAATTCCTGCTTCAACTAACATTTTTATTTCTTTCCCTTCCAGATCGCCTGATACTGCAAATTTTAATGCTGTATCCCCTTGATTATTGCGGATATCCACATCAGCACCTGATTTAATCAAATAATTCATAGTTTTTAAATGATGATATTCAGCCGCTAGCATGAGAGTGGTGTTACCATCTTTATTTTTTACATTAACGTCTGCCCCTGCTTTAACCAACATATTAATAATAGGGAAAGAACTTTTTCCAGCATGCAATGCTAATATTATAAGAGGTGTACCTTCTTCATCTTTTTGGTTTACCATTTCACCATGTTTTATGTAATATTTAACAACTTTTTCATTTCCTGCTTTTACTGCTTCTATCATTGTAATATTAGGTTTCTGCTCACATGCCGATAAAGTAAGAACTATAATGAATACTGTTAATAATAAACGAAATATTCTCATAATTTCTCCTAATTTTTACTAAAAATACCTTAATAAAAGGAATGTTTACGTTTAAACTGCAAAATTTGTGTACATAAATATTAGCATTTTTTTAGAGCAATTATTTTTAGCAACTTTTAGATAAAATAATACGACGATAATCTCCTATTTATGCTTTTTCCTCCATTTCCATGGCTCTTGTGCGGTAGGGTTAGACCATAGACCAACTTTAGCTGTTTTGGCTTGGGTTTCTAATTCTTTCCAATACTCACACTCCGGTATTTTACAATAATAAGTGTAAATCCATGCGAGACCTGCTTTGAGCATCTCCTCCGCGACTTCCTTATCATCAATTTTGATTCTGCCTATGGAGCGGCCATAACGGTCAATATCTATGACAGTAACATCAATTCTCTTTTCTGCCACGAGTTCTGACATATAACTTTTAGAAATCTTACCGAAATCTTGAGCCTTTTCTGGCGCATCAATTCCGTAAAGCCGAATCTTTATTTGTTTGTTTTCGGAATTAAGAATCGTGATAGTGTCGCCATCAATCACTTTTATGACTTTACCGCTTATGATATTTGCTTTATTAGAATAGAAATTACTTCCATTACCTAATAACAAAACAGACAAAAACAATAAAAATATAAAAAAGGGGATTTTATTCATTTATAAAAATTTTTCCATAAAAAAACGGCTGTTGATGGATATTCTAGTCACGAGCCTATCCACCAAACAGCCGTAGTTACAATTCCTATAATAGAAAAACTATAAATAAGAATATGTAACGTTTTCGGTAGAAAACGAATAAGGGAGCTACCCTTAACATTTTCCACCTAAACGGTCTGTTTATGGTCGTGACTAGACTTGAGACTGTATCCCAAGGCTATCCTATTCCTGTATAGGATACCACAAACATATCAAATTACATATTGTCCCCCAATGGGACTTTACTACAATCTCCTTCAAATTATTATAAACGTCTAAATCTTCTTATAACTTTTCAGAACTTTCTCTCAAAAGTTTCTGTTTATATTTTACTATATTATTCCATCCATATCTACAAAATTAAGAAACTTTAGGTATTGACTGATAAATATTATCTAGTTCTTTATAAATTTCTTCTAGATATTTTATTCCTCTCTGAATATATCCTGTTTTATGGACAAAAGAATTGAAGTCAGCATCTCCATTTAAAGTAAAAGGGCAAAAATGTAACATCTTAGAACTCAATTTATAAAAATAATCATACTCATCTAAGTAATCAACAGCTTCTGCCATTTTTTTCATAGATGGCATCTTTCGTGGTTTATTCTTATATTTTAATATAATTTGTTTCATTTCCTCTTTTTGGTTTTCCATATTATTATGCGGCATATTTAAATAAGAAAACAATTTTTTATCTGCCCTTTGCCGAGCCAATAACCCTTCTAGATATTCGTATCTATCTCTGACACAATATTCTAAAATCGTTTTAAAGTTATTGGTATACAAAATATATTTAACAACAATAATGACTTCTAAAAGTTTACGCCCCCAAAGAAAAATAGTATCTACATCATCATAAATTGTAGGATTCTTTAACTTTAGCACATATTCTGAAGTAAAAAAGCCAAAAACGATTTTGTATGCGAATTGTTGATTACGCATTTGATTCATTTCTTTAAAACCAGAATATAATCCTTCAATCTTTCCACTGTATTTTTTGATTTCTTGTGTTATTTCATTATTTAACGTTTCTATGAAATCCATACCTTTATTTTACAGTATTTTGATAATAATTTCTTTAAATCTGTATACTTATTCTATTTGCGAAATAAATTATAGTGTTCAAAAGTTATACATGTGGACACTATACAAAAAACCGCCCAAGCAGTTAGCAAGAGCGGTGTAAAAAGAAAGCACTATAACTTATTTATTGCCTTATAAATGCTTTATCTTTGTTAGGAATACCCTCGTTCGATACATAACGTTCTACACGCATATGCAGGTCATATTTATTACGCAGTTCCGTAATTTTGTTCATCATCGGTGTTTGATGATGTGCATCTATGGCCTCTTGATTTTCCCAACTGTCTATCAAAAGTACGGTTTCTTTGTCATTTAACGGATAAAAGTACTCATATTTCAAGTTCCCTTTTTCCGCTCTGATAGCAGCGGCTGTCCCGCTTTGTTCCATTTCTTCTGCGAACTTACGGGCATTACCGTTTTCCCCGGTATAATAAATATTTATAGTTAAACTCATATCTCTTTCCTTTGTTCCTTTTATATTACTGAAAATTACAAATGAAATTATCAGAATTATTACTGAAAATAATAGTTTCTTTTTCATATAACTTGTCCTTTGCAGTTTTTTTACATCACAATAACGGTGCCACCCATTTCTTTAATTCTTCAACGGAAGGATTATTGTTTATGATTGCAAAGCTTGCAAAATACCAATCATACCGACCCCGGCTATATCTTTGGTAATTTGACCTTTCTCGTTGAAATAATAAAAGTTCATAAATGTAGTTTTAAATTGTTTATTAGTGGCAGGTATCCCCATAAAATCTCCTTTGTGTGTGCCGGTGCACTCCCACAAAACTGCCACTTTATCTTCCTGCGCTACTATATCTAATGCGTGCCACTGAACATCAGGAAAGGACTGCCTTAACCAATGCACAAGGGAAAGATACCCTTTCCCACCATATAAAGGTGTAGGGCTTGCAGGAGTGATAAATGAGGCATCTTGTGCAATTAATTGTTCGGCTTTTGCCTCATCTGCGGTATTTATGACTTGCTCAAATTGTTTCATTACAATCAAATTATGTTGTGTGTTAGGCATATTTCCCCCTTACCAAAATAACAAATTTAGAATAATTAAGCGACGTATATCCTCTAAATTATTATATCAATTATGGAGTTTATGGAGATTATGAAGTTAAAACGATTTTTATGCTACCGAAGTATATAGTTGCGGAGAGGTTTTTTTATTTATGTTCTTTACGCCATAACCAAGGGGCTTGTGCAGTAGGGTTTGACCATAAACCAATTTTAGCAACTCGCGCTTGGCTTTCAAGTTCCTTCCACTGTTCACACTCGGGTATTTTACAGTAAGCGGTGTAAAGCCAAGCAAGACCGGATTTGAGCATTTCTTCAGCAACTTCTTTATCATCAACTTTGATTCTGCCTACTGAGCGGCCATAACGGTCTATATTTATGACAGTAACATCAATTGTTTTACCTGCCACAAGTTCAGCTAAATATTCTCTAGAAACTTTGCCAAAATCTTGGGCCTTTTCCGGTGCATCTATCCCGTAAAGACGAATTTTTATTTGCTTGTTTTCGGAGTTAAGAATAGTTATAGTGTCGCCATCAGCTACTTTGACGACTTTGCCTTGAATATCATTTTTGCCGCTTAATAATACGACGGGGAAAAGCAGAAGAATTATGAAGAAGAAAATTTTGTTCATTTTTGTCTCCGAAATCTGAAATTGGAGACAAAAAAAACGGCTGTTTGCTGGCTACTCAAGACTAGGGTATACCCAACAACAGCCGTAGTTACAAAATTCTTCGAAAAGAATATGTAACATTTGGCAAATAACATTGAGCTCATGACTTCCCAATATTATCTACCTAAACGACTATTTTTGGACTAGTCTTGATTTTGGGTTTCCCCAATAACCATCCCTTTTGGGATTCCAAAAACAGATAAATTACATATTGTCCCTCAATAGGACTTTTACTACAATCTCCTTCAAATTATTATAAACGCCTAAATCTTCTTAGAACTTTTTCAGAACCTTTTCTGAATTTTTTCTTAATTTTTTAGAACTTTTTCAGAACTTTTTCCCAAAAGTTTCTGTTTATATTTTACTATATTATTCCATCCATATCTACAAAATTATGAGTATCCTTTTATGTATTTTTGGACAGAGTCTTAAAAATCATTGCATTATTTATGCTCGCAATATTCTATAATAAAAGTATCTATTTATGCGAAATTTACGTTCCTATTATTCTAGTTCACTATTACAATTTCTTCAAAAATCTACAGAAGAAATTTTAGGTATTATTCATGCCAATAATACTACTTCAGATACTACGATTCAACAAAACAATACATGGGAACAAGAAATATCTATTCTTAAAGAACAATTAGCAAAATTCAATGAAGGGCAAATAATATTTGAGTACACTATTCCTCGTATGGGTAAACGGGTAGATGTAATATTCCTGCATAATAATATTGTATTTTTATTGGAATTTAAATGTGGGGATAAGGAATATCATTCCTCGGCATATGAACAAGTATATGACTACGCATTAGACTTGCATAATTTTCATAAGGAAAGTCATCATAGATTACTAGTTCCTATTGTTGTTTCTACATTAGCTCCTGCGATAAAGAACCATATTCAAGAAGAGGAACATATTATATTACCTTTAAGATGTAATGCACATAATCTTGCAGAAACAATTTCACAAGTTACAACTATATACAATGAAAAACCTCTTAATTATAACCAATGGGAAAAATCAGAATACTTACCTACTCCTACCATAATAGAAGCAGCACAAGCATTATATAGAGGTCATAACGTGCATGATATTACACGCAGTGATGCAGGCGCTACTAATTTAACAATAACTACTTCTGAACTTTCCAAAATCATTGAACATAGTAAGCAAAATCATCGTAAATCCATTTGCTTTGTTACCGGGGTACCTGGGGCTGGCAAAACATTAGTTGGCTTAAATATAGCCATTGAACGCTCTAATGCAAAACAAGGGGAACATGCTGTCTTTTTATCTGGGAACTCCCCTTTAGTCCAAGTTTTACAGGAAGCATTGGCACGCGATAAAGTAGAACAAGAAAAACAAAAAGGACATCATATCTCAAAAAGTGAAGCACTACGAAGCACTTCAGCTTTTATCCAAATTATTCATAAATATCGTAACTACTTCGTAGCAAATAATTATATCCCCCCAGAAAGAGTGGCCATTTTTGATGAAGCTCAGCGCTCATGGACTAAAGAAATGTTAGTCAAATTTATGAGCACTAAAAAAGGAATCCCTAATTTTCAATACAGTGAACCTGAATTTTTAATCAGCACCATGGATAGACATAACGATTGGGCAGTAATCATCTGTCTCGTTGGAGGAGGTCAAGAAATAAATACAGGGGAAGCAGGTTTACCAGAATGGTTTGAATCATTAAGACGTTCTTTTACAAATTGGGATATATATATTACCCCCCAATTAAATGACGAAGAATACCGCCGCGATAAAACATGGAATGATTTGATACAAGGGTTAAAAATAACTGAAAATGCTGCTTTACATTTGAATACTTCCGTTAGGTCTTTTAGAACGCCTTATCTATCTGCTTTTATTAAGGCATTATTAGATATAAATAAGGAACAAGCTAAAACTTTATATAACGAAATAAAAGATAAATACCCATTAGTAATTACTCGTAATTTAAACGCTGCTAAGCAATGGGTTAAAAAGCATGCAAGAGGGACAAATAAATATGGGTTATTAGCTAGCAGTGGCGCCATACGCTTAAAACCTGAAGGGCTTTTTGTCAAAAATGAAATATCTGTTGCTAATTGGTTCTTAAACAATAAAGAAGATGTACGCTCTTGCTATGCTTTAGAAGATGTTGTCACTGAATTTGATGTTCAAGGTTTAGAAGTAGATTTTTCTATAGTTGCTTGGGATGCTGATTTCCGATTTGATGGACATGAATGGACATATAACAGTTTTACAGGTACTCGTTGGAACCACGTAAATTCATCCGATAAACAACTTTATTTAAAGAATGCATACCGAGTATTACTCACAAGAGCCCGTCAAGGTATGGTAATTTTTATTCCTAAAGGTGATAGTACTGATATTACTCGTTTACCCGAATTCTATGAAAACACTTATGAGTATTTAAAGTCTCTTGGCTTACCAGAAATATTTTAGTTACTTCATTTTATTTATTATCTAAAAACATGCTAACTATTTCAGCTTTTATTTTGTTACAATAAGAATGATATTGCTATTGTTCCAAGAAAAGAATAATTGTATAATTTAGATAAAAGAGGTTTTTATGCAGGGATATCTTACTACAAAAGAAGCTGCCGCCAAGTGGCATATTTCACAAAGACGTGTATTAGTTTTTTGTCAAAATAATCGTATTCCCGAGCTGAATCGTATCGGTAATATGTGGCTTATTCCTTCCGAAACTCCCAAACCAAATGATAATCGCCATTTGCGTTATGTAGATAAAAGAAGTGTAGCAAAGCCATTCTTGAAGTGGGCAGGAGGTAAAACACAATTACTTTCTGATATCGACAAAAGAATTAGCAAATTAAATAGTTTCGAAAAATATGCAGAACCTTTCGTAGGTGGTGGCGCAGTTTTATTCCATGTCCTAACTAATTACCCAATTAAACAAGCTTATATCAGCGATATTAATGAAGATTTGATTAATACTTATATAATTGTTAAAACACAAGTTGATAAATTAATAAAAGAACTTATCAAAGTTCAAAATGAGTTTTTAAGAAGAAATGAATCTCAACGTAAAACCTATTATTATCAAAAACGAGAACTTTTTAATAAGTTAACAACAAAACAACAGGCACAAAAAATAGAAAAAGCTGCTTTGTTTATATTTTTAAATCATACTTGCTTTAATGGTTTATATCGCGTGAATAGAAAAGGCGAATTTAATGTTCCTATGGGTGCATATAAAAATCCGCTTATTTGCGATGAAGACAATTTAAAGAAAGTATCTAAACTTTTACAGAAAGTTGAAATTGTATGTGCCGATTATAAGAAATCTATGGGATTTATTGATAATAAAACTATGGTCTATTTTGACCCCCCTTATCGCCCATTAACTCAAACATCTAGTTTCACTTCTTATACGGCTGAAGAATTTGATGATGACGCTCAAATTGAACTGGCACACTATGTGGAAAAAGTTAATAGCAAACATGCAAAGGTTTTACTTAGCAACTCTGACCCTCACAATGTTAACCCAAAAGATTCCTTCTTTGACAAATTATATCGTGCTTTTAAGATAGAGAGGGTGCTTGCTTCCCGTATGATTAACTGCAAACAGACATCTCGTGGAAAAATTAATGAACTTCTTATCGCAAATTTTTAGGAGAAAAATATGACACGTAATTTTGAAAAATGGTTATCTAATTTTAAAACATCTATTGCTACTTATGACTATTACGTAGATTTTAATAAAGTATATGGCAATATTGATTCTATAAGAGTGGAATTGAATATCTTAAACGCACTTATTGGGCATAAGGATATAAAAAATGAATTTATTAATTTAGTTAATAAGTATCCGGAAGTTCTAAAATGCATACCTTTACTACTTGCGATAAGAGGAAAAGAAGTAGCTATTACTGATGAGAATGGTTCGCGCATTTATCGTTTTGATAAAGTAGCAACAACTCCGGAAGAATATGCCAAATTTATGCAAAAATCGGGTTTATTTAACTTATTACAAAATCATTTAATAAGTAACTTGCTAGATTATGCTACAGGAGTAGAAACTGGTCTGGATTCCAATGGGCGCAAAAATCGTGGCGGTCATCTTATGGAACATGTAGTAGAATCATATTTACAAAAAGCAGGTATTACTAAAAAAGATGATAATGCTTCAAAAGCATATTATCCCGAAATGTATGTCAGCGAAATACAGCAAAAATGGAATATTGATTTATCTGCTATTTCTAATAAAGGAAAAACAGAAAAAAGATTTGATTTTATTGTAAAAACTCCAAAAATGATTTACGGTATAGAAACTAATTTCTATTCCGGTGGCGGCTCAAAACTAAATGAAACTGCACGCAGTTATAAAACATTAGCATTGGAAGCCGCAGATATTCCTGGATTTACTTTCGTATGGTTTACAGATGGCAAAGGCTGGGCATCTGCTAGGCATAATTTAGAAGAAACTTTTGATGTATTACCCCATATCTATAATATCAAAGATATGGAAGACGGCATCATGGATACTCTGCTTAAATAATATGGCTAAAAAGAAACAATTATTAGAACCTGAAGAATTTGAGTTGGAGACCAATACTGTATGGAGTTTCAAAAAACGAGGAGATTGGGCTACACACGACGGTAAATATCGAGGAAACTGGTCTCCTTTTATTCCAAGAAATATCATTCTACGTTATTCCAAACCGGGAGATTTAATTTTAGACCCATTTATCGGTAGCGGCACGACTTTGGTGGAAGCTAAACTATTAGGACGCAATGCTATTGGTATTGATATAAACCCTTCCGCGATTGAATTAACCAAAAAACATCTTCAATTTAAGTGTGAAAATCCAGGTAAAATAGCAGTAAGAAAAGGGGATGCTAGGAATCTAAAAGGTGTATTGGATGAAAGTATTGATTTGATTGCAGCGCACCCTCCTTATGCCGATATTATTCAATACAGTAAAGATATCGAAGGGGACTTATCACACTTTAAAATAAAAGATTTCTTACTGGAAATTAAAAAAGTTGCTGATTCTTGCTTCCGTGTATTAAAAAAAGATAAGTTTTGTGCAATTCTTATAGGAGATACTCGCAAAAAAGGATGTGTAATTCCTTTAGGATTCCAAGTAATGCAACAATTTTTAAATGCAGGATTTACACTAAAAGAAATCATTATTAAAGAACAACATAATTGTAAAGCAACAGGATACTGGAAGACAAACAGCATTAAATATAACTTTTTATTACTTGCCCATGAGTATCTATTTGTGTTCAGGAAGTGATTTTAGGGGCGAGGAATACCTAACCAAAGCATATCTCTACCGGAATAACTCCAATAGCGAATATCCTGTTCAATAAAAAGCCATTTAAGTGTTTTTACTATCAACTCTACTGAAAATCCATTTATAAATTTAATAGAAGCATAGGATGATTCAGGTACATCATAGCAAGAATAAACTTTTTCTATAATGTCGTATAATTTCCGATACATTTGAGAATTAGAAGCTTTTTTCTGCCTTAAATCTTGAATAATATCTTCATGTTTAGGGTTATTTCGTCTTTTTTCAATAGCAGATGCAAAATTATAATTTTCTATACACACAATAAAATCAAAACCATTGTGTAAATTGGCAGGTCTTCTCAAATATATTCGATTACCATCATTTAATGTTTCTACATAGTACGAGTATTTAGAGGCAAGATTTCCCTTTCCTTGTCCTGGAATTTCTTTAGCAAATGCGTTAACTAACCGCATTCGAACATCTTGACGAGTTCCTTGATTGCTAAATTGTTGAGTAATATTATATTCTGGCATAATTAATATTGTTTTTTTATATTAAGATACTTCAAACTAATTCATATTAATTTTATAAAGAATTCCATTCTTTCTCAGACACAAATCCTAAAGTTTCATTGTGAACAGAAATCGCAGCTTGCTGTGCATCCAAAACAGAGAGGAAATCTCTACCTTCACATCTAATAGATTTAGAGTTACAGGTGGTTAATATGTTCTTTGAATTTTGTAACATATCTACATAATTCTGCAAAGTAGATTTAAATCTAGATTTAACAAAATTTTCTGTTTGAATTTTAAGAGAACTTAAATAGTGTTTATGTGATAAAGTCTCTCCATAAGTAGAAGAAGAAGGTTTATCAGCTGCAAATAATACATCAGAATATGGATTCTTCGTAATTCCTTCATTCTGCAATAATGAGAGTATTCCCTGTTGCCCTGCCAAATCCAAAAAAGGAACTTTATATTCAGAGAAAGTTTGAGGAGCATAATACCATATAGCACGTCTGCTTATTTCATCATCATCTTTAACTTCAAACCTATCTAACTTAAAACGACGTGTATTAAGAAAATTTCCTGATGCAATTGCATCACATTTAGCTAGGCCTACACAAAGCATTTGTTGATTAGAAAACCCTAATATAATCTTCTTATTTGTTCTTTTCAATCCTAATACCAATGACAACAAATTACGTATCCAAATAGGATTATCAACGAGATAGACATCATTAGGATGTTGACAAACAATATAAAAACCATAAATATTCCATTTTTCGGCATTAGAGATAATTGTTTCAATTTGTTCAGAATTAGATATAACATCTGAAGAAATAGCCAATGTATGAAATATCTTATTAGACTGTATATAATTTAATGCAGAAGAAATAATTTGATGTTGCATTTTACTCCATCGTTCATCAATTGTTAAATCAAAAAAAGCCGGAGTAATTACATATTTAGTATTTAAGCGTAAATTTAAATCTACTAGGGGTTTGATTACCATGTCCCATGACCCCTTTTCTAATAGTGTAACATTACCTTGTGGCCAATACTTATAATCGGATAACTTCTGTGGTCGTTCTCGTGGCAAATAAAGCTGGGGGTCAAAAAGGACTTCTCCACCATTTTTATGGACATGATTAGTAAAAGTCTCAATTTTATCAGCATCAATATTAATAGGACTTAAAATAACATTACCTTGTTTCCAATCATGCAATAATTCTAAAATCATTTTTTGCATTCCATGTCCCATTTGAATATAAAATTCCATAACAAATACTCCTAAATCTCAATTTTTGTTTTTACAGTCTGCAACCACTGCAAAGCTTGAATAGCATTTTTAGGTCTTTGAGAAGGATTTTTTTGTATCATTGATAAAATAAAAGAAGATAATTCCTTATCTTTATCCCCTGCTATATCCAAATGAGAAGGATATAGATTAGCTACATTCTGTAAAACTGTATTAGGATTATTAGAGGTAAGAAAAGGATTTTTTCCGGATAAACATTCATATACAACTACTCCCAAAGAAAAAATATCAGCCCTCGAAGTAATATATTTTTTTAGATTATTAAATTGTTCAGGAGCAGCATAACCTGGTGTATGAGGACCAATAGGCGATTGAGTTTGTGTTATTGAGGACAAATTAAGAAAACGTGCTATTCCAAAATCAATGAAATATATATTACCATCGTCTCCCCAAATAATATTTTCTGGTTTAATATCTCTATGTATAATTCTATGTTCTTCTAATTTTTTAATAAAAATTAACCCTTTTTCTAATAAATGTAGTGCCTTTGCAGCAGACAATTTATGCTCTTTATCTAAGACCTCTCTTAATGAAACTCCTATAATTTTTTGTTCAACAACACATAATGTTGGTGTATTTTCATAAATAACGCTAAGTACTTTATGTATATGTGGAACTTCTAACATCATTGTTTTTGAACCAATTGTAATTTCTCGTTCAGCTCTAACATCAGCTTGAAAATATAATTTAATAACTACTTCTCCATATACGGGGTGATAAGCACTAAAAACTTGCTTTTGACCACCACGCTTCATTGGCAAACATTTTATATATTCTTTTTTAAATTCTTCAAAAGTTATTAAATTAGTATAAAGCATTCCCAATCCACTCATTAAATTGTAAAGAAATATAACTTGAAGGAAGCTCAAATTTTTGGGCCTCTAATATTTTTTTAAAAGGTTTATCTTTACAATATAAACCAATTCCACACCTTTTAAATTCTTCTAACATATTAAATGGAGTATTAATTGTATTACTTAGAGCATAAGACTGAGATGCAAACCACGTATTTATAAAAGACTGTTCCGCTACTCTTTTCATATTATTTAATTTTGCTTCTATTGAAATTAATTTCTTTATTCCATATATCTCTGAAAGTTTCGCAGGAATCCATTGTTTTTTTTCTCTAATTATCAATCCTGCGTCTAATAGTTTTTCCAATGATGTAATCGTTTGTTTTTCTGGTAATTTTAATAAATCAATAATCATTTTCCCGCTAATTTTCTTTTTTACTTTAATAAATAAAAATAATTTTAAATCAGAAGTATTCAGTTCAACCCTATATTTATTCCATTTGTCAAATATTTTTGGGTTATATAAAGCAAAAACAATATCTGGAAAACCTGAAATGATATGAGGCTCTATAAATACTGCTAAACTATCTTGCACATTTTTTGACAGAAATTTATCCACATAATAATCTATAAAATCTCGGACAAGCGCTGTCTCAGGACCACGTAAAATTTTTCTACAATGTAAATTAATCTTTGGAATATCTTCATTAAAGATACGAACTCTTTTCATATTAATATAATACTTTATTGATAGGACAAAAACAAGAAAGAAGCTTATAACTTTTTCATCATAGTGGTGGTTTATTACAATAATTTGGGTTTATTTTATCATTTTTAGGCATATAATATAGTGTCTGTTTACCTCTTAAATTCCTTGACTATTCTCCGTTGAAAAGAGTTAATATGTTCATGATGCTAGACGGGAGGCACTTCTCAAAAAGAACCTAAAAAGTACTTTAAAAATGCCCCACTAAGCACTAAAAACATAAAAGCAAGGAGAAAGTTATGAGTACAAGATGCCAAATACAAGTTAAATTCTTGGATAGAGAAATTTTGCTTTATCATCATCACGACGGATACCCAGAGGGCGTCGGCGCGGACTTAATAAAAAGGCAGCAAACACTCAATTCTTGGAACGGCAGTATACTAGTCAATAACCTAATAAAAGATAAAAACGAGGAGTATGAAATTTCATACGTAATTCACACCGACTTAGATTATTGGTATGAAATCAACTGCAACAAGCGCACTATCAAGTGTTGGAAAGTTAAAGGATACCTTCTATCAGACCATGCCGAAGTAAGAAAAGGCGAAGAAATCCCCCTGCATAACCAGGCAAACCAAAAACATAACATTTAAGGAAGGAATTATGGGTATCAGAAAAGCTACTAAATCTCCGTATTATTACGCGGAATACAGAGATGTCTCGGGTATCAGAAGATGTGTTTCGTTGCAAACTAAAAATATGCGTGTTGCGCGTATGAAATATGACGAAATTATCCGGCGCAGAAATGCTATTAAAGAAAAAATACACATCCATATAACTTGGCAAACTTTCAAAGATAAACTGTTTTATTTTATGTCGGTTGAAAGGTCACGATACACTATAAACCACATGAAACTCGCTATTCGGTATTTTGAGGAAGTAAAGAAACCACGGTTTTTACAGGATGTTACGCCCGAATTATTACAAAAATATAAGCAACATCTTATCACAAAAGGGTGCAGTAACTCTCATATAAACGGTTTAGTGCAACGGATGAAAATCGCTATGCACTTGGGCGAAAAATGGCAACTTATCCACAAGCAAGAGTGGAGTGTCGTAACCAGACTTAAAGCACCTCGCGGCAGAGTGGTATTTCACACTCCGGAAGAGATTGATAAAATTTTGACCGCCTGCCCGGACGAAAAATGGCGGATAATTGTTCTCCTCGGTGCTGATGCGGGGCTACGCCGCGGCGAAATAATGCAACTCAAATGGGAAGATGTAGATTTTCAAAACAATCAACTTTATATTGCCCCAAACAAGACGGAATATTTCCGCTATGTACCTATGACAGAGGCCTTAAGCAAGGCCTTACAAAGGGCTAAAATTGCGGCACAAAACAAGTTTGTAATAACCCTGGGGCCTACGCGCAACACAGGCACTCTAACGACCATGTACCGAAGAATGGTCCAAAAAGCCAATGTCCCAAGTTTTATGCATAAACTGCGTCACACTTTTGCGAGTCAACTTGTGCAAAACGGTGTTGAACTTTATATGGTATCTAAATTGTTAGGACACAGGAGTATCAAAATGACCGAAATCTATGCCCATTTAGCCCCTGCGCATCTTCAAAACGCAGTTATTAAATTGCCAAAACATAATGATTTACCGCAACACACCGAACCTACCTCGCAAGTTAAGCCGACTTTGCATATTGAATCCAAAACGGTTTGCGGTCCTAACAAAGCATGCCTTCAAATAACATCAGATTTTAGCGAGTTTATTAAAAAAGAATAAAAAAATATTGCCGATTGGGAATATTTTTAGATGGAAATGGCCAATATTTTACCGCATTTCCCTATTGAAAATGTTATAAACCACCCATAAATTTAGTAAAACATGGTGAGTTTACGACACTTTTTCATATTAAAAAGCACATAAGTATATAGGAAGTATATATTAACACATAAACGCAGAAATTATACGTTTATTTCTGCGTTTATTGCTCAAAAATACCGAGAACTTGTAATATTTTTATATATTAAACCAATTTTTTGATATAATAAAGGTATTAAGAATTATGAAAAATTTTATTGATTGTTTAAAAATTTTATTTTTTTGTTTGTTAATTGCTATATTAATATCAGGTGGTTTTACGGCAATGTTAGCACTATTTGAACCCTTGTTAATTCTACTTTGTTGGGTAATTATCATAGCTTTTATAGTTACTTCGTCACAAGCGCCATATATCTATTCTTTAAAATCAAAAAAAAGAGCATCTTTAGTATATGCTCTATTTGCTTTTCTTATTTTAATTGTAATGTTTATTGAGCCAAAGAACGGCATTTCATTATTATCCCCTTTAGGAGCATTAGCTTTATTATGGCTTAAAGATTACCACAAAGATGAATTAATATCAAGCATAATATATGGAGAAATATCTAATATTTCCTCATTAATAAACCAAAAAAAGAATTTAGAACATGCTGATAAGAATGGGAGAACCCCTCTGTTTTATGCTGTGGCATATGATAGAAAGGAAATAGTAAAATTGCTTATTTCTAAAGGGGCAAAAATTAATATAACAGACAAAAAAGGAAACACACCTATATATTATGCTAAAAATAAAGAAATGAAAGAACTCCTAATCTCTAATGGAGCCCAAAAAAGAAATATTAATAGTTATTTATATTCATTACGAATTCTTGCTTATGGTTTAATCATTATAAATATATTTTCATCATTTTATTATTATCAAACTATTCCCTCAATAATTGTTTTAGCTTTTTTGCCTTGTAGATTCTCAAAAATTCTATTATTCATAGTAAATTTTATGGCTACTTATTCTCTCGCCATTCTTTTTGATCCGCCTAATTCTACATTTTTGTATGAAATATCTGTACTAGCAATTTGTTTGATAATCAATATTAAAAGTTCAAAAGTTTTTTATAAATAGTATCACATATTTTGACAGGTACTGCTTACGGTGTTACTTTAGTCTTTTGGTTTAAAATCGCTGCCAACAACAGTCGGGTTTTCCCTTTTCCCTATACAATTCAATTTATCGGCAAAATTCTAAATTTATTTGACAAATAACCCTTGACTTTTTGCCGATAATCTATTATCATTTAATAAAGGGAGTAAAATATGAAATATCTTTCAGTAGCCCAAATTGCAAAAATGTGGAAACGCTCCGAGAGGAGTGTCCGCAATTATTGTGCTAACGGGCAAATACAAGGGGCCGTTTTAAGCGGCAAAACTTGGCAAATACCCGAAAATGCCACTAAACCGGAAAGAAGTAATAAACATAAAAATATCCCTACTACTTTATTTGAAATTATTAAAGCAGAAAAATCTTCCAAATTACATGGTGGAATATATCACAAAATACAGGTTGATTTAACTTATAATTCTAACCATATCGAAGGCAGTAAATTAACGGAAGACCAAACACGCCTTATTTTTGAAACAAATACTCTTGGAGTTGAAAGTAACGGAGTCAAAATAGATGATGTTATCGAAACAGCGAATCACTTCAAGTGTATTGATATGATTATTGATAACGCCAATTGTAAAATAAGCGAAAGGTTTATAAAAGAACTGCATAAAACCCTAAAAAACGGAACTACCGATAGCCGTAAAGATTGGTTTACCGTAGGCGATTATAAAAAACTGCCAAATGAGGTTGGCGGACACGAAACAACAAAACCCGAGCAGGTGGCAAAGGAAATAAGACATTTATTAAGCACTTATAACAACTTAGAAAACAAAACTTTTGACGACTTGCTTGATTTCCACCATAAGTTTGAGGCTATTCACCCTTTTCAAGACGGTAATGGCCGCATAGGCAGATTACTTCTATTCAAAGAATGCTTAAAAACCGGTATCGTGCCTTTCATAATTTCAGATGACTTAAAAATGTTCTACTACAAGGGTTTACAAGAGTGGCCCAAAAACAAAGAACGTCTTAGAGATACTTGCTTAACCGCTCAAGATAGGTTTAAAACTATTCTTGATTACTTCAAAATAAGATATTAACTAAACCGTAAAACTACATTCGCAGAAAAGTGCACACAAGGCTACTTCTTAAGCTGGGTGGCCTGTTCCCGGCTAAACAGCATGAAATCGCCTGACGTTTTGGATACAGGGGCTTTTTGCCAACATGCGATTTAAACGCCCGCTAGCAAGTACCTATTTTTGATAATTTCATACGGAAAATACCCCGAATTCAGCACTTTTTGTATAAAAATTACCGTATCAATTAAATTAGTTTCGTCTGAATTAAAAATAGAATTTAGTAGTGACATCTATTCCTAGAAGAATCAATTCTTTTTTGCTTTGTCCATTAATTTAGAAACTACTTTTCTATTTTTATCAGTGTCTTTTAAATAGGGTAAAGAAACTACCCCACCTACAGCATACAAGTCTAGAGAACAATATCCTCCTATTTTTCCACCAATTGATTGATACATTTCTATATTATTTAAATCTTTGAGGTATAACTTATCATACTTTACCCATAACAAACCTCTCCTCACTGTAATAGATGTTTTATCTTTCCAAATTTTAACAAATAACGAGCCAAAACAGTCCTTAACATCTTTTAATGAATATAGGAGAGGTAAAACGAAAATAGAAAACAAAATACTAGAATCAAAACCGCCTTGTAACCAATCCTTATGACTAGCTAAGTATTTTCCAATAAAATTTAAACCCCAAAACAAAATGCAAACTAACAATACTTTCCCTATCAATTTAATAATTTCTTCCAAATATTGATATCTAGCAACATCCAACTCATAACAATTTTCTGTATTTTCAAACAATTCTCGTAAACGTTTTTGTTTCATAATTATTCTTTTGCTATATTTCCCCATTTATAATATCTTTAAAACGTCCAAAGTTAATACCATCATTTACAATATGTTTTCTATAAATTATCAAACTTTTTTTGTTCAAATCTACTAATTTATTTCTAGCATTACATATTTTTTCAGCCTTTTCTTTTCTAATATTATCATCATAAGCATCTGCTAAATCTATTTCATTATATTCTATGGTGGCAATAACATTATAAACTTGAAATGTAAAATCCACTACATCCTTATGTAAAAATAATACAGAATTTTGAAATACTTCCTTAACCTCTTCATAATCATTCGTAGTTACAACGCCACTAATCATAACCCTTCCTATAATCTCTCTTATACTTTTGCAATTGTCTATATACATCTTGCGAATTTCTGAATCATATCTATAATTGAACAAGGCAACTGCTTTATATGTTGCCCATATAATACCACCTAGAATGAAAATACTTGATATTAAATCTATAACACTTTTAGCTAATTCCATTTGTTAGTTTATACCCCTACTTATAATTTTTAACTTCTTAAAATTGTACGCATTTGCTCAATATTTTCTTCTAATTCTTTTTTAGAGTATGGTGAATTTAAAGTATTTTCCGGATGATGTATAGAGTTACGAATATAGCAAATCCGTGAACATTGAATTTCTTGTCCATCGCGTGCATCTATCCATTCTGTATCTAAAGAGATACCTATTGCTTTTAATTTTTCATCCACAACCCTAGATTTTGATGTATCAAAGTGTTCCATTAGTTCCCCATATAATTCATTAAAATATTCCTCTGTTGCCAAATCAAATGCTAAGTAATTTATTTCATTCGCAGATATATAGGGTAATACTCGCCAGGAATCATCAAAATTTATAAAATCTCCATCTTTACATTTGAAAATATGAGTATTAGCTTTAGTATATTGAAATATCTGTTTCAGCAATAATGGAGAATGTGTAGTAATAAAAACCTGTGATTTAGCAGATAATTCAAATAAAATTTTTACAAATTCTTCTTGAAGATGGGGATGTAAATGTAATTCAGGTTCATCTATTAAAATAACAACTTCATTCTCATCTCTTTTTATATTTTCTAATAAATAAATTAAGGAAAACATCATTTCAAAACCACTTCCAATCTTATTAAGCGGTAAGAAAATATGAGAAGGCGTAGTATGGGCTAGAAAGGACTGATTAAAAGGTCTCATTGGGTCCATCAATTTTAGTTCTATATTTACCCCTGAGCATTCGCGGAATTTTTTAATAGCATTTCCAAGTATACGACAATCTAAATGTTGTTTTAATTCCGTTAACTTTTGCTCAATCAATTCTGTGGATATATCTTTTTGAATAACCTGCCTATTAAGATCCTCCATAATTCGATCAAACTTAGTATCATTAAATGTTCCCGTCTTAATAGCATAGTTTCTATTTCTCTCTATATAAACCAATTCAATATTATCAAATCTATTCCCTATCCAGGGATTTTTTACTGATACTCTTAAATCTACAGCTCCATCTTTAGGTTTATCTTCCCCATCAGCTTTTATTACTTCTAAATCATGTACAAGCATAGAAGATAAATAATTTGTATTTCTTTCTCTTTCTTTAGCTGTAAACAAAAACCCCTTTCCTTTAAAAATTGTTTTAGGCATTACTCCTAAATATTCAAATGGTTTATCCGCAATGATTTCTATTTTAATTTCCTTGTTTGGTTGATTCAGATCAGAAATATTAACAGTATCTCCCTTGTACTCCGACATACAAAGAGACACGGCATCTAATATGGTAGTTTTTCCAGTACCATTCTCACCTACAAAAACATTTAATCCTGACCCATTTTCTTTAGTGGGAATATTGAGTCCTTCTAGTTGAAAAGGAGTTTGCTCTGAAAATGGATAAATTCTGAAATTATTAATCTTTATCTTTTTAATAAACATTTTATTATAGTTCCTGTATTCTTTTCTTTAAAGTTATTTCATTTATCTCCAAATATTGATAAAATTAAACTAATTGTCTCGTTGTTTGATTTTTCAAGTTTTTCTTTGGGTAAATTTTTCTTATAAAATTCTTTTTCCTTATCAAGATCGCCGCCACATTTTGTATGGCCGTCAAATGCATTTTTGTATTTCTTTGTGTCAGCTGTTTTATCAAGATGAATATTAAATAAAGACAGAATTAAACCTTCAAAGGCCCGTGGATTAGAAACAATCAATATTGGATTTCTATTGTCTTTATTATATGTCTTTTGTAAATCCTTATCCGAAACTGATGCATCAAACTTTTGTCTCCAACACTCTTCTAAACTTCTTCTAACTTCAGAGGATAATTTTACATCTTCATCAAACCAAGCAAAAGATTTATCATAACTAGACTTCCTTATAGCTCTTTCTACAATACTATCAGAATCTCCGCCGAACTTTCTCTCTACCGTTATATGACTTGTTTCAGGATTGTAGAAAAGGTCACATAGGTAATCAAAAAAAGCGAGTTCTCTTTTACCCTCAAGAGAAACGGAAACTGTTGTCTTTACTTTCCGATGTTTTTTTACCATTATATTCTCCTAATATTTCCAATAGCACCATATGCTCCGGCTAGATATTTATTGCAGAAATTATCATCATTGCGAACTCCTTCGACATCATCGAGCCTATATATTTCAGAAGATAATTCTTCATTCTTTTCTACTAAGTATATCTGGGTTTTATTTCTGTCCTCCAAAAGTAACGGTATGTGTGTTGAAAATATGATTTGGGCATGTTTTTGATTATTTGAATCATCTGCAAATAATTTAATTAATTCGCGAATTACCATAGGGTGAATACTTGTTTCAATTTCATCACTTACTAAAATGCCGCCTTTTTCCAAAGTTTGAAAAATTCTATCTAATAATAGCAACATTCTTTGGGTACCATTGGATTCATTAAAGAAATCTAGATCAAAAGTACTTTCACCGCTGGAATGTTTGAAAATAATATTCTTTACTTGTCTTACATCGCCGTGGTTAGTAACATTGGTAAACGGAACATACTCGTCCTTGTCGACGATATCTTCTATACTAAAATCCATTCTTCTTAAGAATTTAAGTATTTTAGAAAATCTCTCTGAATTTTTATCTATAGTATTTCTTAATTGAAGGAATATTTGTGTTGAATCTTGCATGCTTTTACCTAAAAAACCTAAATTAGATTCAAATTTAGTTAATTCTGTTAAACCGAACTCCGGAAGATGCCCTGTATTCTGTAAAAAAGAGAATAAAGATATATTTTTACGCATTGCAAAACGATCCTTGTCTCCCTTATTCAACATAGGCAAATTAAAGTGCATAAAATTATCTTCTGTCTCTGTCCTTTTTAATTCATAAACGACTGAATATCCGCGTTGCTTCTTTTCTCCTAAGAATTCATACTGCACCCCCTTACGGGATATATCTAACTTGTACTGAAACTCTCTATTGTTATTTTCAAATATCATTTCAAATGATGAAATATCACTTTTAGATAACTTATGAGGCATTACACCCAAAATAGAAACTTTCCCATTGGGTAACATTTCATAAGAATTTTTTACAAACCATAAACAAAAAGACAAAGCTTTTAATACATTTGTTTTACCAGAAGCATTATGACCAACAATTGCAATTGTATTATTTAATAAATTACCACATTCAGATAAAAATGAAGAATCATCCTTTTTATCCTTTTTGGTTATGCTAAAAGATATCTCTTGCTCTTCTTTTATGCTATAAAAATTTTTAACCTTAAAATTTATTATCATTTCATTTTCCTCCATTTATAAGAAATATTAACATTTTTTTGTTAAAAAATCAAGTTAACACCCGATTTCTAATATGTTTTATTGATTTTTTTAAGTTTAATAAGTTTAATTTTTTTGAAAATTCTAATTAAATATTAGAAACAATAGCACTAAACGAATTCCAATTTATATGGATTTGAAAAAGTAAAACATTATAAACTAATCTTTTATGCCTGTTTTTGACAATCTTAGACGAAAAATATCACAAATTCAGTACTTTTTGTATGAAAAAAGAGACGTGTATTCGTCTAAGACTCCGTCGGTGTATTCGAGAATAACCTATAAATCGAACAGTTGATCATAAATATAGCTTAAAAAATTTTTTTCAAAACAAAAAAGTTCCCATTTTTCCAGCACTTTTTGTATAAAAAATTAGCGTTTTCTTTGTCTAAACCACCGTCGGTAGATTCATTGTGACATATAAATAGAACAATTGATCATAAATATAGCTTAAAAAATTTTTTTCAAAACAAAAAAGTTCCCATTTTTCCAGCACTTTTTGTATAAGAATAGTGTCCTGTCTTCAGGAGAAGATTGTCGTGAACACAGCCGTGTTAGGCGCACCATTCGACCATAAGCCATTCTCATACGAGAGTGACCTTTTCCTTATACTTTTTCAACCGTAAGGGTAAATATAAAATGCTATAATAAATAAAGAACTTTTATGAGAATGTTTATGACGAAATTTATTAAATCCTATGCTTTAGAAATTTATAGTGTAATCTCCATAGCTGCTTTAGTTGTTGCAGGAATTATTGGGGATTTGTCCGTATTACAAAAGTTTGTGATTGTTTATATCTTCCTTTTTGTTCTGCATGAATGGGAAGAAATGCATTACCCCGGCGGTTTTGCCGATTTAATTGCGAAGATGTTAGGGTTTGAACTTACCGCAGATATAAAAAAAGCCAGCCGTATCCCTACAAGCATTTTGCTATTAACATTCACTCTTACACCACTTATTTTGCATAAATATCCTTTAGCTATTTTGCCTCTTGCGTTTTTGGGATTATTTGAAGGCATAATACATATCTTGGCAATTAAACTTTTTAAATGTCCCAAATTCTATTCCCCCGGGTTTATAACGGCGGAAATACAGGGTATTGTGAGCATTATTTTATTTAGTTATCTAATAAAACACTCCTTAATAACCTATATTGACTTAATTATTGGGTTAGTTATTATGATTGCCTGCTTTGCTACCATGCAAAAGACGCTTACCATGATGATAGGTTTTAAATATTCCGACCTTCCAAAAATGATTAAAAAGCAGTGGAATAAATAAAAACCGCCCTTGCGGTTAAGCAAAGGCGGTCCTTTTTTGCCTTAATAATTTTATTCTACCCAAAATACGCGATTGTCTTTGCGCGGGGCAGCAGTTGGCATTTCACCGTCAATATAGCCGACGGCACAATGGCCGATACCTTCCCAATCGCCTTTAACACCTAAATCGGCAAGCAGTTTTTTCCATGTATCTTGTTCAAATTCTTCTTTGGCCCTGTGTATCCAAATACTACCAAGACCGAGAGAGTGCGCGGCAAGCATCATATTCCCCATAACCAAACTGCCGTCATACTTGCTTGTTACCCAATTTTTATCTGCAAGAACAACTAACACCGCAGGTGCGCCGTAAAAAGGGTCAAACCCGTCCGGCCATCCGCCGATTTTGCAGTTTGCTTTGGAAAGTTTATCACGCAATTCTTTATTTGTGATAACAAGAATAATTGCTGCTTGTTGATTCTTTCCGCTTGCGGCATATAAGCCTGCTTCCACAATTTGTGCCAAATCTTCTTTTTTTGGCATTTCCGCCTTAAACTTGCGTATACTGCGGCGTTCCTTCATTGCTTGAATAATTTTGTTCATATTATCCCCCCTTTATTTTTTATAAATATTTTTTGGCCCAATTTGTTAGGGTAGTTTCGGAGGCATTAGCCTCCAATTTGTCACCCTTTTCCACTTTAGCGGCAGGGGCAAGTTTCTGCATATTTGCACCGGAATTTCCTATTCCGCTACCGCCGGAAGTAGCAAACGGAATAACCTTTTGACCGTTCCATTTGCATGCTTCCATAAACGTGTCAATTATGCTTGGCTCCCTATACCACCAAACGGGAAACCCTATAAAAACTACATCATATTTTTGTACATCCGGTATTGCGTTTGCGATGGCAGGGCGGCAAGATAAATCTTTCATTTCCACAGAACTGCGGCTGTTCTTATCCATCCAATTAAGGTCTGCATCCGTATAAGGTGTTTGAGGTTGAATCTCATAAATATCTGCGTCGGTTACCTTTGCCAAACGCTTGGCAAGTTCTGCGGTTACACCGCTGGCACTAAAATAAGTTACAAGTGTTTTTTTCATAAATTCTCCTATTTATTATCAATATCAACTAAAGTATATTCGCCTGTTCCCATACCGAGTTCCTTCATATAGGAAATTTGACGTAAACCTTCACGCGATTCTATACGCTCTTTTAAGTCGTGCCCTTCATGTTCAGGCAAGGCATATACTTGATCTAAAGATGCTTGGTCCACCGCCACAATATTGGTAGATGCTAAAATACCGATGTCGCGCGCCTTAGGTTCTGCGGCGGAAGTTCCTGCACAATCGCAATCAACAGACATACGGCGTAAAACATTGATATATACAATTTTATCACCGAAATGGTCCACAGTTGCTTTGGCTGATTCTGCCATACGTTCTTGGAAGGTTGCACCCGTATAACCCCATTGATTATCACCTTTTTGGTGTATCATTTTTTTGCCGATTTTACCGTCTGCCATACCGATAGCTATATTCTTCATACTGCCACCGTAACCGCCCATAGTGTGACCTTTAAAATGTGTAAGAACTACAAGCGAATCATAGTTAAGAATATGTCCGCCCATAGACATTTCTTTAAAATGTTTACCGCCTTTTACGGGTAGCATAACAGTTCCGTCTTCGTCTAAAATATCTACTTTACTGAAAGTCCAACCGTTTGTTTTAAGTGTTTCGCGGTGGCCTTTTGTTGTTTGGCGTGGGGAATCATAAAAAACATTTGTTTCAACAAGCGTGCTGTTTGGAATATGTTCCCATAATGCTTTTACCATCGGCACAGGTAAAATGTTTGGGCCATGCGGTTCGCCTGTATGAAATTTAATGGCCACTTTACCGTCAATATTTTGGGAAATCTTATCATATATTTTGACAAGGCCTTCCGGGCTGATATCTTGGGTAAAATAGACAACAGGTTTATTCTTTGTTTCATTTGTCTGCACTTTTTGTGCGCTGTGGCATGCTGTTAAAACCACAAGCCCTAATAATAATGTTAATAATTTTTTCATAATCTCTCCTTAAAATTTAAGTTCTTTACTTTTTGACTTAAGCGCTTTATCATAAACGGAAATTTTATAATCTAAACGCTTTATTGTATCTTGCAATTCTCTAAAACGCATTTGCAAATTCTCCCTTTCTTTTGCAAGCAAATCTCTGCGTGCTTTAAGGGTGCTTTTACCGCGTTTAAAGAGTTCAAAATATTTCTGCAATACTTCTATGGAAAGCCCTGCGCTGCGCATACATTTGACGAACTCTACTTGCGCACAATCCTGTTCGGTGTAATTACGTATACCGCCGGAAGTACGATTAACATACGAGAGCAAACCCACCTTTTCATAGTAGCGTAAGGTATCAGGCGAAATATTGCATTTTTTGCTGATTTCGGAAATTGTCATAAATTATAAACTTTCCTTTAAGATTTCAACAATTTCCTTGCGGTCAAGCACTTTGTAACCGCCTTTTAAAATAATCGTTGCATCTGCCATACCTTCAATCATATCAGGTGTTGCACCGAGTTCTCCGATTTTTAATGTAAGGCCTATTTTCTTCATCCAATTTTCAAGTGCTTGTAAACCTTCCTTGGCAATTTGTTCATCGGTTTTACCTTGCGGATTAATATTCCACACATTTATAGCAAAGCGTTTGAACTTTGCAAGCCCATAATGTAAAATATGGTGGAAATAAGGCAAAGAAACTGCCGCAAGCGTCATACCATGCGTTGCATTTGTATATGCGCTAACCGCGTGGCCCAGCATATGCACCATCCAATCGGTAGTTTTACCTTTGGCAATCAAAGTGTTTAATGCCCAAGTAGCGCACCACATAATGTTTGAACGGGCCTCATAGTCTTGCGGGTTTTCCACCGCAATTAAGGAACTGTGAACTACTGAACGCATTAGACCTTCTGCCAAATAATCGCTGGTATTATCATCTGTGCCGGAAAAGTATTGTTCGCAAATATGACTGAAAATATCATAAATACCTGCAACCATTTGTTTATGGGGAAGCGTAAAAGTAAATTTCGGGTTTAATATGGCAAACTTGGGCATAACTTCCGCACCGAAAACGTGCCCGATTTTGAGGTGTTTTTCCTCATTAGTAATAACCGAACCGCCGTTCATTTCCGAGCCGGTGCCGACCATAGTTAAAACGCAACCGATAGGCAAAACTTCGCAAGTGGGTTCTTCAAAACGTATATAATATTTTTCCCAAGGGTCATCCTCGCAATTAACGGAAACAGACAATGCTTTTGCATAATCGCAACAAGAACCGCCGCCGACCGCCAAAAGAAAATCAACTTTATTTTTGCGTGCGATTTCCACGCCCTCTTTTAACTTCTTTACTGTGGGGTTTGGCATTACACCGCCGTCTTCCACAATTTCTTTACCGTTCTCTTTTAAAATTTTTACAACAGCATCATAAATACCGTTTTTCTTGATTGAACCGCCGCCGTAAATAAGTTGTACTGTTTTTCCGTATTTCGGTAGTTCCTGTTTTAGATTATTTAAAGCATCTTCCCCGAAGTAAAGTTTTGTCGGATTGTGATAAGTAAAATTTCCTAACATATTATCTCCTAGATTTTAGATTAGTGCCGCCCCAAAAGTTGTTATACTAAAATTATAGCAGTTGGAGTTAACTCCAAGTCAAGCAGTATTTACTGTATTATGAGAAACAAAAACTAGCCAAAATTATAGTGTCCAAAAGTTATACATGTGGACACTATATCTATAAAAAATCCTTGCGTTATTTATGCTCGCAATATTCTATAATAAAAGTATGAAAAATATACCTAATCCAAACAAAATATTTCCAAACGAAAAAATCCCAAGCCTTTGCTACATTAAAAATGTAATAAAGAACCCAAATATCATTGTAGGAGATTACACTTATTACGATGATGTAAACGGTGCTGAACAATTTGAAAAACACGTCACCCATCATTATGATTTTATAGGTGACAAACTAATTATCGGGAAATTCTGCGCTATTGCTAAAGGTGTGGAATTTATAATGAACGGTGCTAATCATAGAATGAACTGTGCAAGCACTTATCCGTTTTATATTATGGGTGGCGACTGGGGTAATGCTCTTGCCCCCGTAACAAAAGAACTGCCCTTAAAAGGTGATACCGTTGTGGGTAATGATGTTTGGATAGGTCAAAATGTCACAATTTTACCCGGTGTACATATTGGAGATGGTGCTATAATCGGTGCTAATTCTGTGGTGGCAAAAAATATTCCCCCCTATACAATTGCTGTAGGTAACCCTTGCAAAGTTGTCAAAAAACGCTTTGATGATGAATTGATTGATTTACTACTTAAGTTTAAATGGTGGGATAAGAATGTTGAAGAAATAAATGACCTAATTCCACTTTTATCTAATAGTGATTTAGAATCAGTTAAAACGAAAATCCGCGCTTTGCTATAACTAGCCAAAATTATAGTGTCCAGAAGTCATACAAGTGGACACTATATTCATAAAAAAACCGCTCTTGCAATTAAGCAAGAGCGGTTTTTTGTGTTCTTAATTATAACTTGATAATCTTTTTTTGCTCTATGTTAAGATAACCTTCGGGGCAATGCGTGGAGCAGTAAATTGTGGGGTTATTTTTGCAGAATTCACGCACACGGGTTAAGGTCTCGCGTGCTTTTTCTTTATCTTCAAATATGATTGATAACTCGTCCTCATACAAGGCAGCATCAGTATAGGTCACATCTCCGTGGAACATATAATAAACATCCCCGTCTTGCAAGATAGATACGGAATTGCCTTTTGTGTGGCCTTCTGCGCGAACCATAACAAGAGTATCTGTAATGCGCTGGCTTTCAGGAAAGTTCTTATAAGGGCCGTCGGTAAAGTTCACACGAACAATGTTATCCCCCTCTAATTTCATGGTGTCAGCTTCCGTTTGGGAAATATAAATTTTAGCATTAGGAAACATTGCCAGTTCCCCTGTATGATCGGGGTGTTTATGGGTTACAACGATTTTTGTAATATCTTCCGGCTTGTATCCGGTTTTTTTAAGGGCTTCTTTAAAGGTAGCAACTTGTTTACCCATCCAAAGTGAAGCACCTGCTTTTGCAGGTATATCGGGGGTTTTATTTGGAAGGCCGGTATCAGATAAAATTACATCTTTGCCGTCGTCAATTAAAAAGTTTTGCAAGCTAGAAGCATAAATCATTGTCGGTGCGCATTCTTCTTCTTCGCGCGTTCCGCCGAAAGCGAAGGTCTGTGTCATATAACCGCCTTCATAAAATTTTAAGGGAATAATTTTCATATCGTCTCCTATTATAAATAACTCTTGCTTTTGTTTTACTATATTATTTTAATTATTATTTAATCAAAATATTTGCAATTTCACGGCTAAGGTCAGATAATAATTGACTATATCCGAGTGCCAAATCGTCGTAAGTTTTGCCAATTTTGACAGTCTTTACGAACTTTTGATTTGTTATTGTTTTGCCTTTCTGATCTTTAATGGTAAACCATGCAACAAGTTCTGCTTTATCTTTTAAAATAGCATTTATTCTGACAATTTCCACAGAAATCGTATAGTTAAAATCTTCCCCTTTTGATTGGTTCATCTTGATTTTTGCTGCAGGAAGAAATGTGCTTAAATTTTCTGTTACCACGCGTGTTGCCAAAAAGGAAGGGGATTCAACCCACCTGTTATATTCCGATATATTTATTTGTACGGTATCTTTAAGTTGCGTAACAATTTGCGGACGGTCCACATATTTCGGAAGTTGAACGCGATTAACACCCACAAAAGTATTGTAGTCAGTTGAAATCACTTCCGTTGCAATAGCATCTTGTGTGTAAAACCTAGATTGTTTACTGGTACCAAATAAACAACCGCCTAGTAATAAACAAGGGACGATAATTTTAATAAGTTTCATTTTTCCTCTCCTTTTTTGCCTTTAATTAAAGATTCGGGATGTCTTTCCAAATAATCTGTCAAATTCTCAACTGATTTAGCCGCGTCTGAAACATTACTTAAAGATTCATTTAAGTTATTCATTGTTTCTCCGGCACTTTGGGCTATTTTTGATAAACTTTCATCTAAATTTTCTGCACTTTTTGTTAAGGCAGGCAACAAGACAGGTAATTCTTTGCCTAAAACATCTGTTACCGTGTTAATTTTTTCAAGTGTTTCTTGAATTCTAATTCTATTTAACCCACGGACAAGTTCTTCTCTCTGAGATAAAACCGTCGGAATTTGTGGGATATTATCCTTTTTAGGACTATCAAACATTACAATTTCCGTACCCGGTAACATAACCAAATCAATTCTAAGTTGCCCCGTTAAATAACTTTGGGATGCCAAGCGCGCCCGAAGCCCCTCTTTAATCATAATACTCAAAAAATCAAGATCATCTTTTTGTTTTTTCCACAATTTCTCCCAAAGGGAACCCTCACTGATAATATCTGTTTCCTTAAAGCGGACATAAACCGCCACATGAAAATCCAAATCATCTTTATTGGTTACCAATACTATGCGCGTGACTTTACCAATCTCCACCCCTCTAAATATAACGGGGGCCCCTTCTGATAAGCCCGGTAATGATTCGTCAAAATACATTACGGCCAAATCTTTTGTATCCGATTGTATTTTATTAAAAACAGATTTTCCGATTAAGGTTAAAAACAACGCAAAACCTATAAGCAAAAATAGACCGACAACTTTTTTATTTGGTTCTTTTTTCATGTTTAACTCCTCTTGTTAAAAATTCAAAAACTTGTTCATTTGGCGGGTTTTTCAACAGTTCGTTTGGATTCCCTTTTGCCGATATGGTCTTAACGGTCTTATCAAGGAAAATGCTGTTTTTACCAATGGCAAAAATAGAAGGTAATTCATGTGTTACAACAATAATAGTTGTACCCAATGTTTTATTAACTTCCAATATTAAATCATCTAAATTTCTGGAACTGACGGGATCCAGCCCGGCTGACGGTTCATCAAAATAAACTATCTCAGGGTCTAAGGCAAGTGCCCGCGCAAGCCCTGCGCGTTTACGCATACCGCCGCTAATTTCGGAAGGATAATAATTCTCATACCCAGATAAACCGACTAACGCTAATTTAAACGATACAATTTTGTCAATTTTATTTTGAGAATATTTGGTATATTGTTGCAAAGGAAGCGCAACATTTTCTGCCAAAGTCATAGAGCTGAATAAAGCGCCGCTTTGATATAAAATACCGCTATGTTTCATTATTTCCAATTTTTCTTTTTTACGGGCTTTTATAAAATCTATATTCCGTATCCAAATTTTTCCCGATTGTGCCGGAATAAGGCCTGTTAAAGTGCGCAATAGTGTACTTTTACCGCAACCGGAACCGCCCATAATGATAAAAATATCACCCTTAGGAATATCAAAGGACAAATTACGCATAATTATTTTATTATCATAACCGATGCTTAAATTTTCTGCACGAATAATATAATTTTGTTTCATCATATTCCCAATACTTGAAAGAGGGCTGTAAGTAAACCCGTCATAACAATCATCCAGACAATAGCATATACTACCGCATTGGTAGTGGCAGTTCCGACGCTGTCAGCATTACGGCCGCAATTTACGCCGAAATAGCAACCGCACAAAGCAATTATAAACCCAAAAACAATACCGTGGAAAACACCCACCAAAAAATTCGTTATATAAAAAGAATTAACAGCATATTTAACATATTCTGCCAACGGAATATCCCAAAATAACACACATACAAAACATCCGCCTAAAATACCCATAAAATCTGAGAGTAAAATTAAAATGGGCATAGAGATAATCAAGGCGTTCATACGTGGTAAAACCAAAAAATCTGTCCGAGAAATACCCATAGTTTGCAAAGCATCTAATTCTTCATTAACCTGCATAGTACCGATAGTGGCTGCATAAGAGGCCCCTGTTCTGCCCGCCATAATAACACCGGTCATAATTGCACCCATAATACGCGTCATGCCGATAGTAACCAAACTTGCTACATAAATTTGTGCCCCAAAAGTTTTAAGTTGTATAGCACCTACGAAAGCCAAAATAAGCCCAACCATAAAACTGATTAAGGATACAATAAGAATAGATTTGGGGCCGCAATCTGATAAAATCATCCAAAAATCTTTACTGCGATATACGGCTTTACCTACCAATTGCCTGCCCCAAGAAGAAATGCTGTCTAAAATAAAAATACCGCCTTTTTTAAAAGAACGGAAAAAGCGAATTCCCAAATCCCCGATATTTTCTAAAAAAGGGAGGCTAGCCGGTAAATTTTCTTCTTCTTTGTACGGTGCTTGAAAAGCCAAATGCAGTAATTGCTCCATTCCTTTGGGCAGATTTAAATAGGTAATATTATTTTTAGAGATATGTTTTAATAAATCAAAAAGGGTAACGACAAAATCTGTATTCCAAGATGTAATATCTTCACCGACTATTTGTATTTTCTTATTTGATAAGGCTTCGGTAGTCATGTCGAAGTGTTCATTACCGTCAAGAACACCTTTTAAAGTAATGGTTGCCACTTCGCCTTCTGTTTCACATTTAACCATATATATATTATAGTAAAATTAGAGTAACCTAGTTACATATTTGTATGTAGAATTATTTTAAAATGTCACTTTTTATTGTTTTCTCAATATTATGTATAATAAAAATAGGAGGGAAACCAAACCAAAAACAAAGAAAAAGACAAACTAGGAGTGAACTAACCCATGAAAAAACAAAAATTACTTACTTTATTTGCTATTTTATGTACTGGTATTTTGTGTTCTTGTACAAATTCAAAGTTTATTATAGATAGAAATGCAGACAACTATTCAAATGTCCAGACATATTCGGAAAGAGACCACTTTTTCTTATGGGGTATGGGTAGGAAACATAATCATGATTTTTCCAAAATTTGCCCAAACGGAAAAATTGTTAAGATGGAAACAAATAATGATTGGATTGACGAAACCCTAGTATCCTTAACTATGGGCGTTTATTATACAAGAACATTTACAGCATATTGTGCAGTTGATCCGATTACCGAAGATAAATCACAAAAATAACTCAAACTAATATATGGTTATATTTATGTTTCGGCTTACACCAAAGTTTTACCGTCGGCTTTTGGTGCTTTGGGCGTTTTTAATGCTTTTATATCTGTCCAAAATTCAATGATAAGTACAATCTGCCAGAATAGGAAGATAATCGTCACTAAATCATCACACGTGCGGTTTTCAATAATATCAAGAAGTGCAAAAATGTAGCATTGTTCCGTCGTCACAAAAAGCATTGCAGTTTCCCAGGCGAACATGGAAAATCTTTTATCCATAATCGGAATTAAATTATTATTTTCATCATAAATCATACGACGGACACGCTTTGTTTTATATGAAAAATATTTTATTATAAACACAAAAGCACAAATAAATATTTGTAATGCAAGATTAGCCCAAATCCATTTTTTCTCACAAATACTATTAGGTACACCGGAAAAGTCATAATCATATTTAACCGTATCCGGAATAGAATCCCAACATACATAAAAAACTACTATTTCTATGATAAGAACTGCAAAAGTTAAGATAATAGATAAATCAGTTCTAAACCTAATTCCTTTTGATGTTCTGCCTGATATAAGCATTTTCATGAGTTGTATAAATGATGTCATATTCGTCCCTATTCAATGGCACACACATAATATTTTATAAAAAATTACACAACAATCCAATGTTTATGTTTATAACTTTTTGCCGATAACTTTTAAAGTAAATATATTCTTAATAAAAAACTTTGCATAACAAAAAAACTATTATTTCATTTAATAAAAGTTATCTTTTACAAAAGCTGTTTTACTAAATAATCGGTAATTTTTTTATTGACAGCAGGTGTGTCTTGCGTAAAGTTATGGTCAAATCCGTGTAAAGTTTCCAGTAAAGCATTTTCATAAATTCGGCTAAACTCTAGGCCATATTTATAGGGCACAAGTTGGTCATCTTTACTATGAACTACAAATACCGGCCCCGTGTAGAGTTTTGATATTTCATAAATTTTCACATTGGGTGTTGTAGTTAAAAATGCACGACCTACTTTTAGGCCATTAGAAAGCGTAATATATTCCGGCACGTTTTTAGTATCATACCTTACCCCAAACAAATCACCTTTAGCTGTATCTTTAGTCAGTTCCGGTGCAGGGGACATCAGTACTATCGTTTCAATTTTATCAGCGCCTAATTCACCTGACGACATCGCCACCACCACAGCCCCCATAGAATGCCCCACCATAGAAACAGATTTAACACGAGGTAATTTTGTAACATAGGTATAAACGCGTCTAACATCTTCAATTTCATTTGGAATTGTCATATCCAAAAAGGAACCTTCGCTTTGTCCGTGTCCGTTAAAATCGAAAAGAAGGGTAGCAATACCATGCTCATTAAGTTGTGCGGCAAGGTTTGTAAGCAAATACATTTCTTTGCTTGCATTAAAGCCATGTGCAATAATAACAAGCGGATAAGTTTTTTTATGTTTCGGCGTTTGCAAAACGGCAGATAATCGGCCATGGTCACCTTGCAGGGTGAATTCCTGTTTAAGTTGTGCTTCGGCACACCCTGTAAATACAAGAACGAAGGCAAAAACAACTAATAATTTCTTCACCATTATTTACCGCCGTCTGATACCTTCGCCGTAAATTGTTTTCCAATCATCACGCATGGAAATACAAATCCAACCATATTTTTTGCAACCCTCATGCATTTTTTGAGCCTTTTGCATATTGCCGTACTCGCGCTTCAAGTCATCACACTCAAGCATAAATCCTAGTGCTTTGTATTTATTGTTGTAAATAGTATAGTTAACCATGCTAGCATCACTAAACGTATTGCCAAACGCTAGTACGGGTTGCAAACCTATTTCTCGTTCAATGAGTGACACTTTATTCATTTGTAGGTTTTTGACAAGATTCTTTCCCCCTAGCACGAGATTATCATCCTTTTCAAAAATATATACAAGTCCGTCCTTATCCCCTTGTCCGCTTGCTATAATCGTACTATCGGATCCGAGTATTTGATGATTGGGAATATAAGGCATATTTGCTTCAATAAGCGGACGGACGGTTAAGCGGTCTGTGCCACTGCAAATATAAACCGTAAATTTATTTTTGACCAGATACTCCACTACTTCCAACATAGGTTTATAGAAGATATTCCCCCTTTTCATCCCCTCAAAGCCGGGTTGGTCTTTCTGCATAAACGCACGAACAAAATTATAAAATTCTTGTACAGAAAGCCCTTGGTACGCTTCGGAAACCATTTTCTCACGATTGTTACTCAGTGACGGGAAAATACCTTTTTCACGCGAGTTTTTGGCTGCTGTCAGTTGTTCTTCGGTAGGTTTGTAATTAGGGTCATCCAATACGCGGTGTTCAAATAATGCCCAATCAAAATATGTCGGGTCCGTTTCCAATATGAGTGTTCCATCTAAATCAAACACGGCAATGCGGTTTTTCACAGGAATAAAATCGGGCGATTTTTTATCCGTCACCGCCTTTATATAATTTACAAGTGCCTGTTTAGCGGGGGCAGCATTATTCCAAAGTGAAAGATAATCTTTTTTTAATTGGTGTGTACACCCCATTAGTAAAATAACTGCAAATAGAAATAAATTAATTCTTCTCATTATTATTTTCTCTAGTATATTATTGACGGGGTGTAATTGCCCCTGCCGGACAGACAAAACGGCATAATCCACATCCCACGCAACGTTCTTTATCTACCACTATATTGCCGTCATTTAATTGCAGTGCTTGATGCTCTGACTCCATACAAATTGTAACGCATTTTCCGCAACGACCGCATTTTTCGTGATTTATTTGAGGATAGGCAAGCGTGGTTTTTTGCAAATCTTTATGTGCAGTAAGAACTTCTATTGCTTTATTTTTAAGGGCACTAATATTAGCAAAACTCTTTTCTTCCAAATAATTTTGTAAACCTTTTAACATCGGGCCGATAATTTTATAGCCGTTAAGCATAACTTCCGTACATATTTGAACGGCATCAGAACCGACGGCAATATATTGTACTGCATCTTCCCAAGTAGAAATGCCGCCTTGCCCTAAAATCGGTAAAGAACTTGCCTGACGAATTTGTGCCACACATCTAAGCCCAATAGGACGCACCATCGTACCAGAACAACCGCCAAATGTCGTTTTGCCGTTAACATCAAGTATTGGGCGTAAAGTTTTTAAATCAAGCCCCATAAAACCTTGCACTGTATTAATGGCGGCAAGTCCGTCTGCTTTAGCATTTTCAACGGCAAGGGCAATTTCGGTAATATCTGAAACATTAGGCGAAAGTTTAACAAAAACAGGTTTTTGGGCGACTTCTTTTACCCATTTGGTAATGGTAGCAGAAATTTCTCTATCAGTACCTATAGCCATACCGATACCCTTTTCCGGCATACCATGCGGGCAGGAAAAGTTTAACTCAAAAGCATCAGCCGGAGTATTATTTAAAGTTTTTACAATATCTTGCCATGCTGTTTTATTTACAGGAGCCATAATACTAGCAATAATAACTTTAGTTGGATGTTTTTGTTTTAAAAATTTAATTCCATCGCACCAATATTTAATTGTCTTATGGCTTAAAAGTTCAATATTTTGAAGACCAATGATATTTCTTTTATCTTTTAAAACAGCATAACGAGGGCTTGCTTCGTTCATTTCTAAATCATCGGGCGTAATAGTTTTAAGAACAGCACCGCCCCAGCCCATCTCAAAAGCCATATCAATACTTTCTATCAATGCTGTCGGTGGGGCAGAAGCAAGTAAGAAAGGATTTTCAAAATTTATTCCTAAAATTTTAGTTTTCAAAGTTGCCATAAAAAATTTTTATTCCACATCAAAATTAAAATAAGTATCTTTATAAGGTTCATCTTTTAAGGTAAAATGCCACCACTCGGAATCAAGGCCTTTAAAACCGGCTTTTACCATAGCATCACGCAAGATTTTTCGGTTCTTTTTTTGCTTTTTTGTTAATTTTTTATAATCGGGGTGTGATATTTCGCTAAACAAATCAAAAGTGCCGCCCATATCAACAAAAGAACCGTCTTGTTTAATAATGGTTAAATCTATTGTACTACCGCGTGTATGGCCTGATTTCGGCATTATATAATCGCCGGCAATTAAATCTGATTTTTCTAAATCGGGGTAAAAACTTTTATTGCCTGGATTGATTGGGTCATTTATCCATTCAACAAAATGGTCAACGGCTTTTTGCGGGCGATAAGTATCCCATACCAAAATTCTATAACCCTGCTTACGTAAATCTTCTGCGGCAACGGCAAGGGCTTTAAGGGATTCTTTTGTCATATAAGCAACAGGTGCTTTATATCCTCTTATTTTGGCACCGGTAAAATTATAAGGCGAATAATAGCGCATATCAAACACGGCATCGTCAATAACATTATAAACTTTATCAAAACCGGTTTTATCATAAGATATCTTATCCTCAGCAGCACCGTAAGATAATAAAGTAAAACAAAAAACAAACATCAATATAAACTTTTTCATAATTTTTCTCCTATTGTTAAAAACATTACTGCTTCTATTTTACTATATTATGAGAGACAAGATATTGTTTAAATTAAGTACTTTTGGCAGAATAAAATATTTAAGTCTTAATCTATTTTACATCTCGTAATTGTTAAATTAGGAATATATTTTTTTACATAAGTTTCAAGTGCTTTTGGATTACCAAAACCTTTTTTTTCATGAAATTCAGCACTAAGATATGATATTTTTTTCAAGTTATCTATTTTTGTATTTTTTAATATTTCATATTCTGACAATTCACAATCCATTTTTAAAAGTTTTATATGATTTTGCTCATTTGCTGCTAATACAGTTTCTATTATATTATCTAGAGTGGTACTTTGAACTATATCTTTGCAATTAAGATCTACTTTATCTTTTTGAAAGTCCACTGTAAAACTGCCACTATTTAAAACGTCAACTGTTTTCATAACTATATTTCTACCATCTTTTGTTACAGCCATATTGAAAGGATTAATTATTCCCTCAGGAATTTGATTAGCTTTAATATTCTTAATGAAAGATTCATAATTTACTTTAAAAGGTTCAAATGAGTATATTTTTAAAAAAGGATATTTTTTGGCAAGATAAATAGAGACTATACCGATATTAGCACCAATATCTATGACAATATCATTTTTTTTGAAATCAATTTTTGAAAGACCATAACAGTCTTTCTCCATTTCCTCAACAATCCACATATAAGCTCTAGAAAAAATAATATCATAAAAATAAAATCGCTGACTATTAATGAGAACTCTGTGCTTTATCTTCTTAAGAAATTGAGCAAAAAATCTCTTTATACTTTCCTCTATTTTAATAATATTTTTAATAATTTTTTCTTTTTTTGAACCTTCTTCCACAGAAACTCTTAATTTTAAAAAACCTATTTTATAAGACATAAATATCTCCTATGTCATTGCGTTCTTTTAAATATTGTAACATTTCTAACACTACTATTCATGCTATGTAGAGGATATAAATGTGGAATACATTTAACTATTATTAGTTATTGTTATAAAAACAAAAACATAATCATTTGTTTTTTTTCATCTTCGCTATAAAATAAGTGGAAAGTAGCGCAGTTAAAACAAAACCTAAAGGCCAGGCAATATAAGAAGGTAAATGTAAACATTCCGGCGCAATTAAAAAATATGTACTGCTAACTGCCGTCATAAAAATTGCAGGTGCTAAAGTAATAAAATAATTTTGCTTTTTCCCGTACAAATAAACTGTTGCGGCCCACAAAACTATCATAGCCAAAGTTTGGTTTGACCAACTAAAATAGCGCCATATAATATCATACGGCAACTGGCTGACAATTATACCGGTAAACAAAAGGGGCAAGCTTAAGCGCAGACGTTTAAGAAAAGGTTTTTGGTCTACTTTAAACCAATCGGCAAGTACTAATCTTGAGGCGCGGAAAGCCGTATCTCCCGAAGTAATAGGGCAAACAATTACGCCAATCATTACAAATAAAAGCCCAAAAGATATACCGCCCAACTTCAGCGGCCCGATAGTTTTTAAACAAATATCATATACTACACCGGCTTGGCCGCTATGCGTAAGCATTTCTTGTAAACCTGTCATAAGGCCACCGGTACGTTCATAAATAGCGCAACCGGCTGCTGCCCAAATAAGCGCAATAATACCTTCCATAACCATAGCACCGTAAAATACTTGACGGGATTGGTATTCACTGGTTATACAACGCGACATAATCGGCGATTGCGTTGCATGAAAACCCGATATTGCACCGCATGCTACCGTTACGAACATAAGAGGCCAAATCGGCAAATGCGCAGGGTGAAAATTATGAAGATTAATTTCTGGTATGCTATATCCTTCTGCCCACATTCCGCCTGTTACCCCTAAAGCCATAAGCAGTAAACAAATACCGAATATAGGGTAAACACGCCCGATAATTTTATCAACAGGCAAAAAAGTTGCCAAGAAATAATATAGGAAAATCAGCGTAAGCCAAAAATAAGTATTTGTTAAAAAACTGCCTTCCGCAACATGGCCTTTAAATAAAAATACGAGCAAATTGGCTGGCCCTACTGCAAAAACAGTTCCTACCATTATAAGCAAAACAACGCTAAAAATACGCATACAAATTTTAACGCGCGGGCCCAAATAAATACCGGTAATTTCCGCAATTGATTGACCGTCATTTCTAAGTGATAAAAATCCGCAAGCAAAATCATGCACGGCACCGGCAAAAATTGTTCCTAAAGTAATCCACAAAAATACACTTGGCCCCCACAATGCCCCTGCAATCGCACCAAACACAGGCCCAAGCCCTGCAATATTTAAAAGCTGCACAAGTACCATACGCCAAAGAGGCATCGGAACATAATCTACACCGTTGGAAAAACGTATTGCCGGCGTTTTTGCATCGGTAGGACCAAAAACATGCTCTACATATTTTGCATAAGTAAAAAAGGAGAGGATAAGCAACCCTAAACAAACAAAAAAACTAATCATAAATAGCTCTTAATTTATTTTACAAAATTATGAAATATTTTTACCATTTGCCAAAATGTATTTTTTCATCAGCAGAATATTTGTATTGATCCATATCAGGAGCATTGTCATCGGGGTATCCTATACCGATATAAACGGGCATTATATAATCATCCGGCACGCCTAATTCTTTACAAACATTTTTACCTTCTTTACCTATAGGAACACTTATGGAATAACCTAAACCCTCAGCAGTAGTAGCCAAAAGCATATTTTCTATCACGCACCAAATACTTGCAAAAGCATTTAACTGATCTACCGATTCGGCCTTAAGGGAATTCCCTTTAAACAGAGGAATGATAATGTAAGATGCATTAAATAACATATCATACTGCCGCGGAACCGCATATTTATACATTTTTTGTTCAATAGTTTTATCGGGCCAAGAGTCAAAAGAATTTTCTTTTTTAAATTGTTCCACACCTTCTTTGATGAATTTTAGGGCTTTTGTTTTCTCTTCGGAAGTATGCAATACAATGAATTCCCATTCGCGCATATGGTTATGCGTAGGTGCTTTTAAGCCTGCATCAACAATGCGTTTTATTGTTTTTATATCTACATCTTTATTTTGCCAATCGCGGGTAGTTTTCCTTTTCCTAATAGCCTCATATAATTCCATAGATAATATCTCCTTAAAAATTTTGCCTTATAGCCCAATTTTTAGGGTATAAATTATTTGCACGGTCCCCTAAATTTTTCATAAATCCAAGAGGATGATTTTGATAAGTAACAATAACAAAACCTTTTGGCGCACCAGCCGGCAAAGTAAAACTTTCGCGGTGTAAATAACGTTGTGCTTGCTCTAATGTAAGTTCAACACGCGGATATGCGTCTTTTGTTAAGTTTAAAGAAAGTGCCTGCGCGGCAGTAGGGATGTTTTCTTTTCCTTTCTGTTCTTCAACAGGGATACCATCAGATAAAAGATGTATTAGTTTATTTGACTTCGCTTTACGGCGCACATAATCAAGTGAAATTGCCGGGCCGGAATATTCCCCTTTTTTGCGTAATATTGCCATAAAAAGCCCTTCGCTCTGCGTAATACCTGGAATAAAACGATACACGGGGCAAGACCACCCTCCCAATAAAGAACCAACAATTTTCCACTCAGGTTTTATCGGAACAGGTAAAATTTCAGCCCCAAGTTCCTCAACGATAAAACGAACATTTTCTTCATTCTCATGAGTATTAAAAGTACAAGTGCTATAAATTAAAAGACCGCCTTCCCTTAAACATGGCCATATATCTTGCAGAATTTTACGTTGGCGCTTACAACAATAATTAACATTTTGCGAACTCCACTCTTTTATTGCATCTTTATCTTTGCGAAATAACCCTTCGCCGGAGCAGGGTACATCAGTTAAAATAATATCAAAAATCCAATTCGTTTTATTATAATCATACGGTAAATTATGTGTAACAAGCACATCAGGGTGGCCTTGTTTTAATATGTTTTCAAGTAAAATATTGGCACGGCGGCGGTCCGGTTCATTACTAACAAGCATAGAACCTTGTGGTAAAGCCGCGCGCATTAAAGTTGATTTTCCGCCCGGTGCGGCACACAAATCCAAAGCCAAAACCGGCATCTTAACATAATACCGCAATACATAGTCTAAGAAAAGGGAGGAAGCCTCTTGCACATAATAAACACCGGCATGGAAAAGAGGATCTAAGGTAAAATTAGGCCGTTCATTTAACCAATAGGCCTGCCGGCACCAGGGAACAACCTCTGCATCAGGAAAAATATTTTCCTGATTATATTTCCAAGGATTAAAACGAATACTTGTTACAGGCATTTGGTTAAGCGCCTGCAAAAAAAGCTGCCAACGCTCAACACCGAACAAAGCAGATGTATATTCAATAAAATCTTGAGGCAATTGCATAATTTTTACCTTAAAGTTATTTTACTATTTTATTAAATAAAAGTTTATTTTGTATAATTTAATTATGATTACGTTTATTCTTTTTATTGCCTTAATTATTTTAATATTTTGTTTAAAAATTATTAGGGCTTTATCTTGGCAGAAACCACCCCTCGGTGCCTTTCCAAAGGACTTTAATTTAACGGCGGAAAATATTACTTTCCAAACCAAAGATAATGTTACCTTAAAGGGTTGGTTTATACCTTGTAAAAATAGTGAGAAAACCGTAATTCTTATGCACGGTTTTGAAATGGATAAAAGCAGAATACTTCCGCAAACTGCTTTTTTGGCAAAAAAGTACAATTTATTTTATTTCGACTTTCGCGGTATGGGGGAAAGCGACGGTAAAAGCGCCCAAGGCCTTAGGGAATATCTTGACGGACTTGCCGCTTTGGAATATTTGCGTGTAAACAATCCTAAACAAGCAAAAGAAATTTCACTTTACGGAATTAGTTTGGGGGCTTCGGTAGCGGCTTATCTTGCGGCGCAAGATAAAAATATTAAAACCATAATTCTGGAAGCGTGCTTTTATTCCTATAAAAGAGTAGTTAGAAAATGGGCTTGGAACCATCATACCTTGCCTTACTATCCTGTTGTTTATGCTTTTTTGCGTTTTAGGAGGCTTATGTTTGGCATCGGGCTTGAAGAACTTGCCCCCAAAACAACAACCGCAAAGATTACATGCCCCGTTTTGCAAATTCACGGTAAAAAAGATAGGTTAGTATCCTATAAAATGGCATTACAGGTATTTGATGCCCTTAAATGCAACAAAGAATTTTGGCTTGTTGATAATGCCGGGCATATAAGTTGCCAAGAGGCAGCCGGCATAAAATACGAGCAAGAAATAACAAAATTTTTAGACAAATATTTTGTATAATAAAAATATAAAATTAAAGGAGTTTTGTAAATACAAATAAGTCAAAATATTTTTTGGCTTAGTACAATTTGAAACGTTTTTGGAACCTTGAAAGACCAAGGTGCGCTGCTGAAAGGCGGCACAATACGAGTCCAAAAACAGTCGTTAAAGGCACAAAATTGACGGAGTTATAAACCGTTGGTTTTGTGCCGAGTGTTTACTTTTAAAAGTAAACTACGGCTGTTATATTTTGGGTTACTCGTATTGGCTCAAATATAACGGCCGTTTTTATTGGTTTTGTAAATAAATTAAAGGAGAAAATAAAATGGAAAGAGAAAGCAACAAACAAAATAATGGTTTTACACTTATTGAATTATTGGTGGTAGTTTTAATAATCGGTATACTTGCCTCCATCGCTTTGCCGAAGTATCAGCTTGCGGTTGATAAAGCAAGATATTCCACATTAATGAATATTACGAAAGCAATAGCCAATGCTAACGAACGTTTTTATTTGGTTAACGATAGATATTCCACAAATTTTAGGGAATTAGATGTAGATATTCAGGCAAATAGTATTAGTAAAGACGGTAAAGAATCTTATTTTAGTTGGGGAAAGTGTGTCTTGTATAGTCAGTGGGAAGTTTGGTGTGAAAATGATAGAAGTTTAAAAAATCATTTCATTATTTTTTATGTTTACAGTGAAAACAAGGATTACAAAAATAAAACTTTATGTGTTGCAGCAAATACTGAAGAAAATTCCCGTTATGATAAATTGTGTCAAAGCGTAGGTAAATTTAATAGTAAAGGATCTTGCACTTCAGGAATTTGTAGAGTTTATATTATAAATTAACTACGGCGGGCTCATTAAGCCTATATCAGTACCGGCAATAAACGGGGTTTTTAAATATTTTTTTGCCTCATCATCAATACCCCAGGTTTCTTTGTAATTTGTAATGCTTTTGTAAATTTCTGTTGCCTTGGCGCGCTGGCCTAAAGCATCATAACTTTGTGCAAGACGAAAAATATTCCAAAGCTGCCAACGGCTCATTTCTTGATTTTTGGTAGCTTCAATGCTTTGTTCCAAAACTTTAACCGCTTCCTGATAATTACCTTCCTGCATATAAGTGCTTGCCAAGGCAGTATAAGAACGGGCAATATAAATTTCTTTATAAAACGGCTCTTTGCCGATTTTACTTAAAAAATCATTAGCACCTTTTTTAACTTCTTCATAGTTCTTATTTTGGTAAGAAGCAATAATTGCTACAAAACGGAATAAAGGGTTATGCGGATATTTTTCTATAATTTCCTTGATATATTGTTCCGCCAAAGGGTAGTTTGCATATTTTTTGCTTTCTATGGAAATTTCCACAAGCAAAAGTTTTGCGGTATTGGCAGAATATCTGCCTTTGTCTTTAATCAAATTGAGATATTCTATACCCTTATCCGCATTGCCGCTGATTACAAGTTTTGCAAGAACACGAACTACTGCCGGTAAAGTACCGGCATAATATTCATAGATGGCCTTACCCAAATAGGCATCATACATTTCCGGGTCTAGTTCAATAGCACGATTCATATATTTTAAACCTTTTCTGCCCGTAAAATAGGCACGGACATAACTTTTGTTTGCTAATAAAAACCTTGCTTTGACACCATAAATACCGCCAAGCGCCAAATAGGCCTGTGCTTCCTGCCCGTTTTGTTTTAACCAGGAGTCAATACCTTTTATTGAAGAATTTATAATATCTTCAAAAAATTTTGCTTGCTGCTTATTGCTTTTTTCAAATTCATATTCATAGCGGGACCACTCAATCATAGTCTGGCCGAAAAGACCTAAAGGATAGTTAGGATGTTCCTTGAGTAAAGCGGAAAGTTCTTTATGGGCAGTATCTAAATCAAGATTATATATAGCATCAACACCTTTATCGGCATGGGCTAAAACAACAGGGTCAACTTTATCCCAAGCAAACAGATTGATGCTTAAAGAAAACAAAGCAACAAGCAAAATTTTATTTAGTAATTTCAATTTTATCGCTCCCGAAATAAGTCCTCAAAGCAGGGGGAATTAAAACGGAGCCGTCTGCCTGTTGGTAATTCTCAAGTATTGCGGCAAAAGTACGCCCGACAGCTATGCCGCTGCCGTTTAAAGTATGAACATATTCGGTACCTTTTTGCCCTTCTTTTTTATAACGCAAATTCATGCGGCGTGCCTGAAAGTCAAGGCAATTTGAACAACTTGAAATTTCCCTAAAACAATTCTGGGAAGGAAACCAAACTTCCAAATCATACGTCTTAGCTGAACTGAACCCCATATCACCGCTGGAAAGTAAAACACGGCGGTAAGGCAAATTAAGTGTTTGCAAAACAAGTTCGGCTTCTTGTGTCATCTTTTCTAAAATATCCATACTTTCTTCCGGCTTGGAAAGCCATACAAGTTCAACTTTATTAAATTGATGATTTCTGATTAAACCGCGTGTATCTTTACCGTAAGAACCGGCTTCTTTCCTAAAACACGGGGTATAAGCACAAAAGGCTTTAGGTAAATCTGTTTCTTTTAATACTTGCCCACGGTACATGTTGGTCAGGGGTATTTCAGCGGTAGATATTAAATATTGGTCCTCTTCCCCTTCCAAGTGATACATATCCTCTTTGAATTTAGGTAATTGTCCGGTACCGTAAAGAACATCGGCATTAACTATAGCCGGGGGCATAAATTCCGTATAACCGTTTTTGACATGTAAATCAAGCATAAAATTTATTAAGGAACGCTCCAAACGGCTGCCCTGCCCGCGAAGTAAAGCAAAACGGCTGCCGGAAAGTTTTGAAGCCGTATCAAAATCCAAAATACCAAGTGCCTCGCCAATAGCATGATGATCTTTAACCTCAAAATCAAATTTAGGAATAGGCAAAGTATTTTCTTTAACCACTATATTGGCTGTTTCATCAGGCCCTACAGGTACGCTTATATCCGGCAAATTAGGAATAGTCAACATTATTTCTTCAATTTGGGCTTTTAAAGAATTTGTACGTTCCTCAATATTTTGCATTTTTACCTTTAAATTGTTGGCTTCTTTTAAGGCCTCCTCAGCGGCTTGCGGACCTTCTTTAGCACGAAGCATACCTATTTTTTTAGAAATTTCATTTCTTTTTGAACGTTCATTTTCCAATTCTTGCAAAGCAGTTTTATATTCACTTTGTAAAGTAAAAATCTTTTGCGCGCTTTCTTCAAGTTTTTTATTTCTTGAAACAAGACGTTTTTTTGTTTCTTCAAAATTATCTGTTAAAAATTTAATATCTATCATAATTCCTCTTTTAATCAACTGCTATATCTTTTACGGAATAAGGTACAGGAAAGTACTTCTTTATAGGGCTTGCCTGCTGTTTTGATTCCGTTAAAACAAAATTCTGCATCGTTTGCGTATTAACTTTTACACCTTGATTTTGATGTAAAATAAAAATTACTATCAGCACAAGACAAATGCAAATAAAACTCCAAAAAAAAGTGCTGGGACTTTCTATTTCTATATAATTTTGTCTTTTCATAAAGCCCGTTCTTTTGCTTTTTTTACTTGTTTGTCAAAACTTTTTATTATACCTTTTGCGCTGGAATCTAAGGCATCAAGGCCGCTTATGCCCTCTTTAGTATCATCCCCTACCCAAATGACTTCAGCCGTATTAACATCAAGCATTTTTGCAACTACACCTACTTGGGCATAAATTGTATACTCGGTGGGGGTAACTTCTTTACTGTGCCTAAAATCCTGACCGCCGTAAGTTTGGCGGAATTTAACTTCCCCTTCATTGTTTCTTGTTATTTGAGTATTATAAACCGGAGTAGAGGAAGTGTTTTTTGTTACCCTATACAGCATAGTTTTTTGTTCAGGCAGATAAGAAGTTATTTCCCCTACCAACAAAACATCAACACCCAAAATTTTCCCGATTTGGCGTGTTACATTGGGTGAAAGATATTTTGAGGTTAAATCCTGTTCTTCCAAAACCTGTTCAATTTGCGCACGTTCCACAACTGTATATCCATATTTTATGAGATATTTTGTAAATAAATTTTCTGCTCCGGAAAAAGTTTCAGTAGGAGTGTTAAAAGGCAATACCCCGATACGCTTCATATTATTAAAATTGTATGTCTTGCTTATATACGACTTAGGCGCACAGGATATTAAAATTACTGTTAAGGTAAACAATAAAAATTTCTTCATAATTATATTATATAAATTTTGCGGCCTTTATAATTGATATAATGTAGGTATGAAAAAATACAGCATTTATTTATGGGCTATTATTGCCTTGATATTTATTACTTTTATAGGTACTATGTCTTATTGGTACCCTGTTACGTTAGATGAATATTTTAGATGGAAAGAATCTTTTACCTGGGAAATATTTAAAGATGCCTATTTATCCTTAGTTCCACGCATAAGTATATTGTTCGGTCCGCCGATTTTTGCTTTAGGGAAATGGTCCTTTGTTCTAATGAATTCCATAATTCAATTTGCAAATTGTTTATGTATATTTTATATTTTATTCATGCGTTTACCAAATATAAAAAACCTTGAAGATATGCCTTATTTCTTAACAATTTTGTGTATGAGCATATTTTTTATTTGCAGCCCCTCCGAAGTTATGTTTTGGCTCAGCGGGGCAATAAACTATAGTTGGTCTATTTTATTCTTTTTGCTTATGCTTTGTGTATTACGTCAAATTTTGTGCCAAAAGTTTGTTTTTAAAGATAATTGGGTAACCAAAATATGTTTGTTTATACTTTGTTTTATTGTGGGAATGAGTAATGAATGTTCCTCTCCTGTTGCTTTGGCAATAGCAGTGTGTTTCGGTTTATTTTGTAACTTTAAAAATATAAAAACACCGCGCGCTTTAAGTTTTATGATCTTTGGTCTAGCAATAGGGTGCTTAGTTTTCTTTTCAGCACCCGCCCATTACAGTAAAATGCTGATAGAAGGTGTTTCCAATATATCTTCCGTATCTTTAGGGGAAAAATTATTTTTCCATATATCCCACTTTAATGACTTTTTTAAGGCTCAATTTTTCCTTCCGGTTATTACCTTATTATTTTTGATAATAGCGGCAATAGATAAAGACAAAAGAAATTTTAAAGACACTGATTTTTGGCTATCAATATCACTTTTAATCAGTGCTTTTACTATGGCTTTTATTTTGTTCGTTGTACCGCAACCTCCCGTTAGGGCCTATTATCCTGCCTCCATAGTATCTTTATTATCCTTTCTATTTTTAATTAAATATTTTATAAAGATATACAATTTTGATTTTTCAAAATATTTATGTTATCTTGTTTTAGGGATAAGTTTATTCTTGGCACCGCGCTTTGTAATCCCACATTATTCTTTATATTTACAGGAACAAATACGCAACAATTTAAACTTTGAAAATCAACCCAAAGCCCGGGTTATGCCGTATTTCGTTTTAAAAGGGCCGACAGAAAACCTTACTATTACTTTGATGGACCCGGCAAGAAGAAAAAATATCGGTAACAGTATATGGATAACTGATATGACAGAACCAATAAATTGGTAAAATATAATTATGAACTTAACATTAACGGATAAAATTAAAAAAATTAAAGCGGTTATAACCGATGTAGACGGGGTTTTAACTGATGCTACGATGAACTTTTTTTCAACCCCGACAGGCAAAATAGCGGAAGTAAAAAAATTCTGTGCTTATGACGGTATAGGTTTTATTTTGCTTCGCGATTTCGGCTTTAAAACCGGTATTATCACCGGCGGGAACGCACCTGCGACAGAACACAGGGCTTCTGTTTTGGGTATGGATTATCTCTATTATAATTATCTTGATAAACTGCCTGCTTTGAAAGATTTGATGATACGCTGCAATTTAAAGGCTGAGGAAATTGCCTATATAGGTGATGACCTTATTGATATACCTGCCTTAAAATATGTTGGGCTTGCATGTTCTGTAAATAATGCTGTACCAGAGGTTAAAAGTGAGGCGGATTATATCACACAAGTTGACGGTGGAAAAGGCGCCTTTAGGGAAGTTGCGGAACTGGTGCTGAAAATGCAGGGCTTTTGGCCTGAAGCACTGAAAAAAGCCGAAGAAGGAAAAATCGGTACAAGTTCAAAACGCCCAGTGGTAATTATTGATTTTAAAAAATAGGCCTAATGGTCAAAAATGTTGCTAATACCGTATCAAAAATGATGGAATGTTATTTTTTTGCTTTCTCTTTTATTTTCGCCACCCATTTTTTACGGTCTTTATCTATGTAAAAAATGGGCGGGAGAAAGCCGAGCAAATTTTATTTGCGAGGCAAGAGGGGGGTACCTTATTAGTAAACTTCAGAGACGTAAAATGTATTAATGGGCAACCCCCACCCCTAACCCCTCCGCCCTTTCTTATTTTTGCTAAGGCAAAAATAAAACGGCAAAGGGGGAGGAAAATAAAAGAGCAACAATTTTAAGGAAAAGATACTTAATCAGCAACATTTTTGACCATTAGACCAAAAATATAATCAAAAGTAATGGTTAATTATAACACAAAAGGCCCTCACATTAAGTGAGGGCCTTTTGTATCGTCAATTCTTATTAAAGATTTTTAAGTTTTTCCAAAATACTGCCTACATGTTCCGGTGAATAACCGTTCCATATTTCTACTTGTTCGCCGTCTTTAAAAAGCATAATTGTTGGAAAACCCCTAACGCCTTGCTCCTGCATTAATTCCCTTGCATTGTAATAAATATCAATGTTTTTTACTGCTTTTACAGGTTCTAAATTTACAAGACTTGAGGAATTTTCATCCATAAAAGCAATAATAACATCTGCTTGATTTTGCGGCACTTTACCGGCAAGTTCATCCATATAAGGGAGCATCCTTTTGCACCAGCCGCAAAAACCTGCCATAAAAGCAACTACGACGGGTTTTTGATTAACTTTTTCGGTAAAATTATAACTATCCCCGTTTAAACCGGGCAAGACATAGCCCTGCACGGTTTGTGAATTTTGGGCCGGTTGTGTCATTTGATTGCAAGCGGCGAAAGAAAATACTGCTAATACTAATATAAATAATTTTTTCATAGTTACATTATATCTTATTTTAACAAAAACTTTAATAACTTCAGATAAAGTTTCTTATACGGGGAGTATCGGACAGGGAAATCTACCCAATTCTTTTTATCAACTATGCTTTTTGTGTGGGAAAATGTCTTAAAACCTTGCTCGCCGTGATAAGCGCCCATACCACTTTCACCGACACCCCCAAAAGGCATTCCGCTATTAGCAAGGTGAATAATAGTATCATTTATACATCCTCCGCCATAACGGCAGAGACTTGTAACTTGCTTTATAGTTTGCTTGTCTTTTGAAAACAAATATAAGGCAAGCGGTTTTGGTTTTTGATTAAGCATTTCAATAACTTCCTCAATATTTTCAAAAGTTAAAATGGGCATAATAGGGCCAAAAATTTCCTCTTGCATAACTTTATCTCGCCAAGTTATATTTGTCATAATTGTTGGGGCAATTTGTAAATTATCTTTATTTATTTGCCCGCCAAAAATAACTTTTTCCGGCTCAATTAATCCGCTTAAGCGGTCAAAATGCTTCTCACTTATAATCTTGCCGTAATTTTTATTTTCAAAAGGCTTTTTGCCGTATTGTTTTTGAGTTTGCGCGCAAAGTTGTTTTTGTAATTCTGCAGCGATACTTTTATGGCACAAAACATAATCCGGTGCAACACAAGTTTGCCCGCAGTTTAAAAATTTACCGAAAACTATACGCCTTGCCGCAAGTTTTAAATCGGCGCTTTGATCAACGATACACGGGCTTTTACCGCCAAGTTCCAAAACAACGGGTGTTAAATATTCTGCCGCCTGCCTTAAAACTTCTTTACCGATAGTTGAACTGCCTGTGAAAAATATAAAATCAAATTTTTCTTTAATCAAATCACGTGCGCGGTCAATATCTTGGTCTACTAAATAAACATATTCTTCTTTAAAGCAGGCACGGATAATTTTACCCATAATCAAAGTTGTTGCCATAGAGTTTTTACTTGGTTTAATTATGGCCGTATTGCCTGCGGAAACAGCATCAATTAAAGGTCCTATAGTAAGTAAAAAAGGATAATTCCATGGGCTGATAATTAAAGCATTTCCATAAGGCGCAGGTTTTAAATAACTGTGTGCAGCGAAATTGAATAAAGGTGTATACACCGTTTTTTCTTCAGCAAGACGTTTTATGTTCTTAAGCATATAATTTATTTCTTCGTACGTAAGGCCGATTTCGCACATAAAACTTTCAAATTCACTTTTGCCGAGATCTTGCTTTAGAGCGGTGGAAATTTCCCCCTCATACTGTTTAATGGTATCTTTCAAAAGTTTTAGTTTTGAGATACGCAAATCAACATCAAGCGTTGCACCGCTTGCAAAAAATGTTCTTTGCTTTGCTAATATCTTATTTAGTTCCATTATTATTACCTTCAGTATTATAGAATCGGGGGGCTTAAATGGTTATTTTTAAAACCAAGTAAGGGTTACAGATATATTTTAGCGTATAGTGCGTTAAAAGTCAAAAATTATGTTAAGGTTCGGTTTGTTTGATATTTTGGCCTAATGGTCAAAAATGTTGCTAATACCGTCTCAAAAATGATGGAATGTTATTTTTTTGCTTTCTCTTTTATTTTCGCCACCCATTTTTTACGGTCTTTATCTATGTAAAAAATGGGCGGGAGAAAGCCGAGCAAATTTTATTTGCGAGGCAAGAGGGGGGTACCTTATTAGTAAACTTCAGAGACGTAAAATGTATTAATGGGCAACCCCCACCCCTAACCCCTCCGCCCTTTCTTATTTTTGCTAAGGCAAAAATAAAACGGCAAAGGGGGAGGAAAATAAAAGAGCAACAATTTTAAGGAAAAGATACTTAATCAGCAACATTTTTGACCATTAGACCGATATTTTTAATTAAAAAGGAAATATTTAATTACCAAAAAAAGTTCCATCAAACCCGAATATAACAAAGCTATACGGGCAACAGCAATAAGGAAACAAGTTATAATTAATAAGGTTATGAACTATAAGATTATATCTTTTGTATTGTGCCGTTCTCTATCTTATAACAACGGTCAGCATAAGCCGCCGCATGAACATCATGCGTAACCATCAAAATAGTTGTACCTTCCTCTTTGGCGGTTTGGGCAAAATCTTTAAAAATTTGTTCTTTTCTTTGCGTATCTAAATTACCGGTAGGTTCATCTGCCAAAAGCAAGACAGGTTTATTTATCAACGCACGGGCAAGGGCTGCCCTTTGCTTTTCCCCCCCGCTTAAAGAGGGCGGGAATTTGGAAGCCAATTGCCAAATACCGAATTTTTCAAGTAAATATTTAGCCCGTGTTTTGGCTTTTTTACCTGCTATTAAAGCAGGCATCAAAACATTTTCAAGAACAGTAAATTCAGGTAATAAGGCATCAAACTGGAAAACAAAACCCATTTCCGAAAGGCGTAATTTAGCGGCGGCATTTTCTTTTATTTTAGTGATATCTTTACCCTTAAAAATAATTTCGCCTTTTGTTGCTTTATCAAGTAAAGCAATTAAATTAAGCAAAGTCGTCTTACCTGAACCGGAAGGACCGATAAAAACGACATACTGCCCCTCCCCTACTGAAAAGGAAATATTATTTAAGACACAAATCTCACCTTGTGCTTCTTTATAAATTTTAGTTAAATCTTTAATTTCCAAAATATCAGCCATAACGTACCGCATCAACAGGATTTATTTTTGAGGCCTTATGTGCCGGATATAAGGCCGAAACAAAACATACCAAATAACTGCCCAAAATAACAAAAAATACATCAAAAAATTGCAAACTGACAGGCACCTTTGTCAAATAATAAATGTCGGCCGGTAATTGTATTAAATTAGTATTTGCAATTACAAAACAAAGTATAAAAGCCAAAATAAGGCCAAGTATTACACCGGCGCTTGCAATAAAAAGGCCTTCAAGCAAAAATATATTTCTTATTTGGCGAGGGCTTGCCCCTAAAGTGCGCAAAATGCCGATATCGCGTAATTTTTCTGTACCGAACAAAATCAAATTTGATGTTATGTTTAAGGCTGCAACTATGATTATCAAAAATAGGATTATGAACATAACTGCCTTTTCAAGTTTCAACGCGGCGTATAATGTTTGATTCATTTGCGCGTAGGTTTTAACCGTATATTGATAACCTATCAAACCGGAAATTTGTGCGGCGGCTTCTTCGGCTTTATCAAGATTTTTAATTTTAATGTTTATACCCGTTACCGCACCTTTTAAACCAAGGAAATCAGAGGCACTTTGTAAGTCCGTATACACAATAGTATTGTCAAATTCATAATAGCCTGTTTTTAAAAAGCCGGTAACTTTAAAACGTTTCATTTTAGGCAATCCTCCGGCTAATCCCTGCGGGGAAACAAGCACGACTTCATCATCTATATCCAACCCCATATTATCGGCAAGTTCCGTACCTAACACCAATGGCGGCAAATTAGAACCGGCCTTTGGTTCAAAAGAACCCTCAACCAAAGAGGTAATTAAAGTGTTTACTTTTCCCTCTTGTTTTGAATCAAGCCCGCGCAATAAAACCCCGTGTGAAGTTTGCCCATAACTTAAAATTGCCTGCCCGTAAATTGTAGGGGCGCTTGCAAGCACTTGCGGAACTTGTTCAATTTGTTCCTGTACTTTTTGATATCTGCCTTCCGGCATTTTGCCAAATACCATTATATGTGCTTGCGCACCTATAACATGTTTTTTAATGTCATTTTGAAATCCACTCATAACAGCCAAAGTGGTTATCAAAGCCGCCACGCCGACCGTTACGCCAAGCACGCCGATAAGCGTGGTTATTAAAGAAAATACGCCTTTACTCTGGCTCATTAAATAACGCTTGGCAACGTGGAATTCAAAACGCATTTATTTATTTGCTCCGCAGCATTTTTTATATTTTTTACCGCTGCCGCAAGGGCAAGGATCATTACGTCCCGGTTCTTTGGTTTTGATTATAGGTTTGACTGTTCCGTACTCTTGCTCCCTAATCCTTTTCATATTGGCTTTTGCCCATTTACGCATAGCCAAAGGGGAAGACATGTCAACCCCTTCCTCTTCCATTTGTTTAGCTACTTTAATAAAACGCTCTTTTAAAGAAGGATCTTTATCAATCATATTTTTAACGGAAGAAGGTAAATTTTGTTTTTCCTCTTCCAAACGCTCTTCAAGGGTTTTAGGTTTTGCAGGCTCTTCCGGCTGGGATGTTTGTAAAGGTTTTTTGCTTCTGCGCCTAAATAAAAAATCAAACAGCATATTTATATTTCTCCGTTAATAATTTGTTTTATGGTTTTACGAACCAAAAGGGCCTTTTCCACAAAGTCATCATAGGCAGGTATTATCACGCGGCGAGGATGGCCTTCCCAAATTTTCAATATTTCGCGGTCTACTTCCAGGGCACGCTCTAAGGTTTCAATTCTTACGGCGGTGTTTTGGTAATATTTAGGGTCCGTCGGCGGGGACATGTGTATAACGGCATAATAGCGGTCAAATTCCGTCTGAATATCTGTACCCATTACTTTTAAAAAGTCTTCTTCCCCATAGGGCCAGTATACTGCACCGTCAAGGGATCCTCTATCACACAAAATTAATTTTGCATTAGGGTTAATTTCGGTAGCCAAATCCTCTAATTCTCTGGTACAAGTATAAATTATACGTTGGGCGTGGTAAGTGTAACGTTTGCTTGTATCATTTCTTGGGAAACCGCCGCTGTAAACTAAGGTTGCGGCCTCTTTTGCGACCTCAATATCCGTACCGTATTCCTCTTTCAAGATGGAAAGGACTGTCGTTTTGCCCGAAGCAGGCCCGCCGGTTAAAACAATTTTCTTTGTCATAAAATATCTCCTAATTATTTTCTAAAATTTTGTCCAGCAATAATTTATACTCTTCTTTTATTTTATTAAATTCTTCTCTTTTTTGCTCAGGTATTTCGCGTGCTGCCGAACTGCGTTGTTTACTGTTTAAAAAATCAAAATACTTTTTACCTTGCCTGATGCGGAAATCCAGATGCGGCCCTGTTGAAAGCCCCGTACTGCCGACATAAGCAATAGTCTGCCCTTGTTTAACTTTTGCCCCAACTTCCACACCTTTGGCAAAATTTTTCAAGTGTCCGTAACAGGTTGTATAATTGTTTGGATGTGCAACTTCCAAATAATTACCGAAACCGCCCTTTTTACCTTTAAATTTAACAACACCGTCTGCCACACTTTCAACGGGCGTACCTACGGGGGCGGCATAGTCTATTCCTAAATGTGGACGTCTAATGCGTAATATCGGATGTAACCGCGCATTAGAAAAACGTGAAGTTATACGAACACCGCGAACACTAATGGGCGATTTTAAGAACATCTTTTTGGTAAATTTGCCGGTTTCATCATAATATTCATCTTCAAACCTAAAAGCATAATTTTTACCTGATACGGCCCCCTCATAATAAGCGGCGATAATACTTTCGTTTAAAGTTCGGCCGGCTTTGGTGTAATCTTCCTCCCATAAGATGGCAAATTTATCACCTTGTCTTGTCTCGGTATTAAAATCAATAGCCCAGGAAAAGATATCGGTAAAGTCCAAAATAAAACTTGGTTTTAAACCTTGTGCCTGCATTGAAGTAAATAAAAAGTCCTTAACTTCGCCTGCAGCTTGTCGCTGCCTGCCTTGGACCGTAATATCTATAATACCTGCCACCATTTCGCCGTCAACCAAAGAAACAAAATATCTTGAAAAATCCTTTGTAACGACAAGCATTTTAAAATTATTATCTTCATCTAATGTCAGCAAATATTTATCGTATTTTGAAACACGACGCATATTCAAAACTGTATCAAGTTTATTAACGATTTTATGGGCTTCTTCTTTACTTAAACCGTCTTGTTGAAGAGAATTTTGTAAGGGCTTTCCCAAGTTACCTTGTGTTTTTTTAAAATATATTTCCTCAGGCAGATTGGCAAGTTCAAGTCGCTTTCTATGTTCAGAGACAAAAAATATCATAAATATTCCAAAGGCTAGACATATAAGCCCCCATTTCAAGAAAACTTTACAAAATTCTTTACAATATTCTTTGAACATAAAAAAGGGGGCAACGGTTAAGTTGCCCCTAGTACACTATTTAAAATTTTTCAAGTAGCAACAAAGTGCGATTGAATTCATTTTAAGCTGCGGGCTGTCAGCGCGGGAAGGTAAAATTACAGGGATTTTCGGCCCGGCCAATACTGCTGCTGCTTGTGCTCCGTCACCAAAGAAAGCCAACGCTTTGTAAAACGGGTTTGCCGCATCCAAATCAGGCAAAACCAAAAGGTCCGCATCCCCTGCAACTTTTGCGCCTTTAATACCTTTTTCTTCCGCACGTTCTTTGGAAACAGATATATACAAATCGTAAGGTCCTTCAACCACACAACCGTTAATTTTGCCTTCTTTATTCATTTGAACTAAAGCGGCGGCATCAACGGTGGAAGGAATTTTTTCATTAACCTTTTCCACAGGGCAGACAACTGCAACTTTTGGTTCTTCTACACCGCATTTGTGGAAAATATTTACAGCATTATTGATAATCTGTGCTTTTTGTTCTAATGTAGGGGCAATTACAACGGCTGAATCTGTTACCGCAAACATTTTTGGGTATTTATTCGTCTTAAACAAAACGAAATGTGTTAAAAGTGTGCCTTGAGGAACAAAGCCGAATTCTTTATTTAAAATTGCTTTCATGTAATATTTTGTGTCAACAAGACCTTTTACTAAAAAGTCGCCTTTACCCTCATAGACTAAACGGGCGGCGGTGTTGCACATTTCCGGCACATCGGTACATTGTATAAATTCAAATTTTTCTTCCGGTAAACCGACTTCGCGGACCATTTTTTTAACTGTTTCAGTATCGCCGATTAAAATACCGTGTGAAATGAGGCCTTTATCATCTGCCATTTTGATGGCGGTTAAAGCCTCTTTATTATTTGCGCCGGGGACCACGACGCGGTTTTCCTGACCTTTTACGAGGTCAATAAGTTCTTCAAAACTGTTGAATTTCATAAGTTCTCCTTAAGTTTTATATACCTATATTTTAGCAAATTAAAGGAAGGAAATTATGATTCTTTATGTTTGTAACATTTACGTGTCGTAAGTAAATTTCAATCTTAAATTTATTTCTTAACGCCGTTTTTGGGGCAAAATTTAGAAAGTGTACAGGTGGCACAATTCGGTTTTCTGGCATCGCAAACACGGCGGCCGTGATATATTAAAGCATTACTCAAATAATACCAATGTTTCTTAGGAAAAGTTTTCATTAAATCTTGTTCCACTTTTTGCGGGTCCGTATTTTTTGTTAAACCCAAGCGGAAAGATAAACGCTTAACATGCGTATCAACAACAACGCCTTCAACAACATCAAAACAATCTCCCAAAACTACATTTGCCGTCTTGCGTGCGACACCTTGTAAGGTTAAAAGTTCTTCCATTGTTTGCGGTACTTTGCAATTAAAATCGGCAACAATTTTTTTTGCACTTTCGTGCAAACTTTTTGCTTTTGCATGGTAAAAACCGGTTGATTTTATAATAGTTTCAATATCTTCCCTTTTGGCTTTTGCCATTTTCTGCGGTGTTCCAAAACGCTTAAATAATTCCGGCGTAACCAAATTGACGCGTGCATCGGTACATTGTGCGGAAAGAATTACGGCGCAAAGCATTTCAAAAGCATTTTTATGCTTTAGGGCCGGTTCGGTTTTAGGGTACAATTTTTTAAGTTCTTTAATTAGTTTTTCTTGCTTTTCCATATTTAATTAAACCGCAAACACATAAGATTATTAATTCTAAAACTATTATTAAAGCACTTGGCGGAAGGTTAAAAATAAAGGAAAGATATAACCCGCCTACAGTAGCAAAAACAGAAAATGCACAAGAATAAATCAAAACACTTTTAAACTTTTTGGCAATTTGCAAGGCACTTGTCGGCGGAATAATAATTAGTGCCGATACAAGCATTATACCCACCGTTTTAACCGCAAGAACGACAACAACCGCACTTAAAAGAACTAAAAGAATATTTATTTTATCTACATCAACACCGGCAGTTTTTGCAAAATTTTCATCAAACACCGTTGCAATTAAAGCATTATAAAAAAAGTATAAACAAGCAATAACAATTAAAAATACTACTATGCTTAAAATAGTTTCTGAAGTACTGACAGTTAAAATATTACCGAACAAAAACCCCATCAAATCAGTATTAAAACCGCCGGCGAGTGCAGCAACTATCAAACCCAAAGCTATACCGGCAGAGGACACTATACCAAGCGCACTATCAGCATAAATTTTATTATTTTTACTGAGTTTAAAAACACCCAAAGAACTTAGCATAACAATCGGTAAAGCACAAAAAACCGGCGTAACATTTAAGAGCAAGCCTACGGCCACGCCGCTTAACGCAATATGACTTAAACTGTCCCCGAGTAAAGACAGTCGCTTTAAAACCAAAAATACACCAAGCAGCGCCGTAATCAAAGAAACCAGAACACCCGAAATTAAAGCGCGTTGCACAAAACCATAGGATATAAATTCAGCAAAACTCATAACATTTCCCCCCCATGATTATGCCCGCAATTATGCCCGTGATTATGGGGCAAAGGGCAAGTGCCGGTAGTATGCAAATGGTCTATTAAATGCTGGGTATAAGGGCCGAAATATTCGGTAACTTCTGCGGAATTGCAAAAATCTTCTTTTGAGCCGTAAAAAACAATTTGCTTATCCAAAATCAAAAATTTATTTACATATTTGCCGACTTGCGAAATGTCATGAGTTACAAGCAAAATAGTTGTTTTATTTTCTTCATTTAAAGCGGAAATAATTTCAAAAAACTCTTCCCTTGAAGAACTGTCTAAAGCGGTGGAAGGTTCATCCAAAATTAAAAATTTAGGTTCATTTATTAAAGTTCTTGCAAGTAAAACGCGCTGCTGCTGTCCGCCGGAAAGTTCTGAAAATAATTTATCTTTATAACTATAACAGTGCAGCTTTTTCATTATTGCATCAGTTTTTTTATTGTCTTCTTTGTTAAAAAGTTTTAGACCTTTTTTAGTGCTAAGCAAACCAAGCCGCACTACCCCAAAAGCTGTCAAAGGCATATTGTGCGGTGTATTAGCCTTTTGCTCAAGATAACCGATATTTTGCCAAGCATTAAACTTTTTTAATGCGCTGCCAAACAAAATTATTTTGCCTTTTTGCGACTGCAGTAAGCCAAGCAAAATTTTAATTAAGGTTGTTTTACCGCTACCGTTTGGGCCAAGCAGAGCAATATAATTACCTTCCGTAATTTTAAAATTTATATTTTTTAAAACAGTTTGACCCGTGTAAGAAAAAGACAAATTTTTAACTTCTAAAATACTCATTATTCCCCTTCGCAATAAAGGCCTATTGCAATATTTTTTAAATTTTCAAGCATAAGATTTTGATAAGTTTTACCTTCGGCAAATTCCTGTTTAGTTATGTCTTCAACAGTATTTAACATCAAAATTTTTGCATCTGTTTCTTTTGCTATTGTTTCGGCAAGGGCGGGGTTTAATTGTTCCTCGGAAAAGATATATTTTACGCCGTTTTCTTTAATTGCTTTGACTAACTCCGCAATTTCTTTAGCACTAGGTTCTTGGTCCATATCGGAAGAAAATAAGGCTTTAAAATTTAAGCCGTAATCAAGCGCAATATAACCAAAAGCCAAATGCCCCACATGGTAAATAGTACGTTCTTTACAAGAGGGTAAAATACTTGAATATAAATGTTTCAAATTTTCCATCTCTTTAGAAAATGTAAATAAATTTTGTTTTATTTGCATTTCAAAATCTGGACGAATTTTTATAACATAATCTGCCATATTCCGGGCCATGACTTCAGCATTATCAAAACTCATCCAAAAATGCGGGTCATTAGGTAAAACTTTTGGTAAACCTTCGGCAAGCATTACGGCTTTTTTATCAAGTTTTAAAGCCCATGGCTCAAGAAAATTAGAAATGTAAAAAAATATTTGCGACTGCTTTAATTCCTTAATTGTTTTTGGGCTAGGCTCAAAAGCATGGGCTTCAGTTCCCGGCGGAATAAGCAAAGTTAAATTTGCCAAGTTACCTAAAACAGACTTAGCAAAAGTATACGGCACATAACTTGAAACCGCAATATTCAATTTGTGGTTTAAAGGTTTCTGTTCTTCTTTTTTTGCACAAGCGGTTAAAAAAACTGCTACACAAACAGACAGTATAGCAGTTTTCTTAAGACAGTATTTCATACTAAATCAAACCGAGTTCCTTGCCGCATTTTTTGAAAGCGGCAACAGCCTTTTCAAGGTCCTTTAATTCGTGGCCTGAGGTTACTATGGTGCGCAAACGCTCTTTACCGCGCGGAACTGTTGGGAAACAAATTGCCAAAGCAAAAACACCTTCTTCAAAAAGCATAGCACTTAATTGTTTTGCTTTCGCGCTGTCTCCGACCATAACGGGCGTAATCGGTGTTTCACTGTGGCCTGTATCAAAGCCGGACTTTTTAAGTTCTTCTTTGAAAAATTTTGTATTGTCCCATAGTTTTTTAAGGCGTTCCGGCTCATTATAAATTACATCAAGCCCTGCCAAACAAGTTGCTACTACGGCTGGGGGATGTGAACTTGAAAATAAGAACGGGCGCGCAACAGACTGCATATAAGCCTTTAACTCTTTAGAGCCGGCAACATAGCCGCCGATAGCAGCAAAGGCTTTTGAAAGGGTACCGATTTGTATATCAACTTTCCCTTTAAGCCCAAAATGTGCAACGGTGCCGCGCCCTTGCGGGCCGATAACACCGCTTGCGTGGGCATCATCAACCATAACCATGACATCACGCGGTTCGCAAAGTTTTACAATTTCCGGCAAATTACAAATATCACCGTCCATACTGAAAACGCCATCAGTAACAAGCAAACGGCGGCGCGCTTGTTTGACTTCCGGCATATCTAAAATTTCTTTTAAATGCTGCATATCACTATGGCGGTAAATTAATTTTTTTGCTTTACTTAAACGGCCCCCGTCAATGATTGAAGCGTGGTTAAGTTCGTCTGAAATTAAAACATCTTGTGGGCTTGTCATCAAACTTTGGCAAACTGCGGTATTTGAAGTAAAACCGGATTGTATTACCAAAGAAGCCTCTGTCCCTTTAAATTCGGCGAGGCGCTTTTCAAGTTCCTCGTGCAAGGTGGTAGTACCGATAATTGTGCGGACTGCCGCTGTGCCTATGCCGTATTTTTTTGTTGCTTCAACGGCGGCGGCAATTACTTTTGGATGTGCCGTCATACAAAGATAATTGTTTGAAGTTAAGTTAATAACTTTTTTGCCGTTGATTGTGCAAACGGCATTTTGCATATCTTCCAAAACTGCCGGATCAATAAAACGGTTTTCCGATTTAAGTTGAGCAATTTCATCTTTTAAAAAATCCATATTTGCCATAATTCACCTACGGAACTAAAATAATTTTACCGCACTCTTTTTTAGGGTCGGCTGCAATTTCAAATGCTTTTTGATAATCTTTCATCTTAAAGGTATGTGTGATTACAGGGCGTGGGTCAATGGCATGACTCTTTAAAAGGCTTTCCATTTTATACCAACTTCTGAAAACTTCGCGCCCGGTTATACCCTGCATACGTATTGCTTTAAAGACGATAGAATTTGCATAATCAAGTGTAACATCACCTTTTGGTAAACCAAAAGCAATAAAACGCCCGGCCGGTTTAACTGCTTTTAAAGCAGTATTTATCGCTGCAGGATTACCTGACATTTCAATCACAATATCAATGCCGGACTTTTCACCACCTGCATCAATTATTTTTTCTAAGACTTTATCTTCAAGCGGGTTTATAACGGCATCTGCACCCATTTTTTTAGCAAGTGCGGTTCTAAAAGGTGAAGTTTCCGTACAAATAACTTTTGCCGCACCGCAGGCACGTGCGATTTGTGTCGCAAACAGACCTTGTGGACCGCAACCTGAAATCAATACTGTTTTACCGACAATATCTTCCGTTAAGGTCGCAAAAACAGCATTACCCAAAGGTTCCATGATGCTTGCAATATCTTTTAAAGAATTGTCGGTATGTTTCCAAGCACAACGGGCCGGAATTGCGGCATATTCCGCAAAACCGCCGGGCACATCAATACCCAAAATTTTTAGATTACTGCAAACATGCCTTTGGTCATTTCTGCATTGGTAACACATACCGCAGAAAATATGTGATTCCACCGATACAAAATCACCTTTTTGGAAACCTTTTGCTTTATCGCCGATTTCCACTACTTCACCGCAAAGTTCATGACCAAAAACAAAGGGAAAATTATGCTTACGCGCTGCCCAAGAATCATAATAATTATAAATTGGAATATCACTGCCACAAATTGAAGCACAATGAATTTTGATTAAAAGTTCATCACTTTTGATATTTGGAATATCAATGTCAATATATTCCGCACCGGCGGCAGGTTTGGTTTTACAAATTGCTTTCATAAAATCTCCTTTAACTAAAGATATGCAAAAACGATTTGCTTATATTTAACATTATATATTAAATGGAGAAGTTTTGGCGAAGGTTTTTGAATTACTATAAAATTGATTTATAAATTTTTAGAGTTTATAATGATCCGCGTCAAAATCACATTCCTGCCCTCCTAATGATTTACACTTTTCAATGAAGTCATCACTAGAAATCTGACATGACCATAAACCTCTGTACAATGGATCTTCATAATTTAAACTTCCGTATTGTATAGTATAACCATTTTCCCATTTTGGAAAAGCAATAACCCGACAACCATAATCTGAACATTCTAAAAAGTCAAAAAACCAATTATTTGTTTCCTGGGAAACTTGAACATCAAGGTCTTCTAAAGAATACCACCCAGCACCATCATGTCGCAAAAAATATCTGTCTGCTGCATCAGATAAAGCGCGTAAAGCGATTTTGGCCTCGGCAACACGTGCCCTTCTGACTGCATTTCGGTATTGCGGTAAAGCAATAGCCGCCAAAATTCCTATAATTAAAACTACCACTAATAACTCAAGCAAGGTAAAACCTTTGTTTGCATTTTTTATTTTCTTCATAAAATCTCCTAATTCGCTTTATAAAGTGTTTTTAAATATCTTTATATTAAAATTGTACAAAAAAAAAAAAAAATAGAAGTCAAGACCTATTTTGGGAGATATCATTATTTAATACAGAAATGTCGTTAAAATGAGAAATAACAAAAGAATAAATACGAATGATAATTTTACTTAAAGTTTATAGGAAGCAATATAAATTTTAAATTGCGGTTTAAAATTTTTCCATAATATACCCCGCTTACTTAAAATTTCAGCGGGGTAATTTAAAAATTTATTAACCAATTAATAAACCGGCAAGTATCGCGCGGGTGCAGCTTGAAAATAAACCCGCAAGTAAAGCCCTAAAACCAAGACGGGACAAATCACCGCGTCTGCTAGGTGCAAGTGAACCAATACCGCCAATTTGTATACCGATAGAAGAAAAGTTTGCAAAACCGCATAAAGCATAACTTAAAATAACTTTAGTACGCATTGTAAGTTCAACAGTATGACCGTTTAAAATTTCAGCAAAGTTTGCATAGGCAATAAATTCATTTAAAACTGTCTTTTCACCGACTAATTGGCTTGCCGTCATAATATCATTACCGCTGACCCCCATAAGCCAGGTTAAAGGTGAAAACACATAAGCAAAAACTTGCTGCATTGAAAGTGCTTTACTCAAAAATAAACCGGTTATCCATTCAAGAGCACCGTTACATAATGCAATTAAAGCGGTAAAAGCAATTAACATACCGGCAACATTTATTGCCAAGGAAACACCGGTTGTTGTTCCGTTTGAAATTGCTTCTAAAACATTGGCGCTTGGGTCTTTATAAGCAATTTTTAAATTCCCGCCTGTAACAGTTTTTTCAGTTTCGGGAACAAGTAATTTTGAGAACATCACACCTGCCGGCGCACCCATTAAACTTGCTGCAATTAAATGTCCCGCAATACCGGGAACGGTGTCTTTAAGCATGCTGACATAAGCCATCATTACACCGCCGGCAACCGTTGCCATACCGCCGGTCATAACGCACATTAGTTCGGACTTTGTCATCTTTTCCACATAAGGCTTAATAAGTAAAGGTGCTTCTGTTTGCCCGACGAAAATATTCGCAGCAGCACTTAAACTTTCCGCACCGGATAATTTACACGTTTTACCTATAATAACAGCAAAAGCATAAACAACCCATTGCATAATTCCTAAATAATACAGTAAAGAAATTAAAGCGGAGAAGAAAATAATTGTAGGCAGAACCTGGAAGGCAAATATATAACCCAAAGTATCCGATTTGGCCAAATTGCCAAATACCATTTCCGCACCGGCTTGTTGAAAGGCCAAAACCTTTAGCACTATGTCATTAAGCCAATCAAAAACCGCGATACCAATGCTAGTTTTTAAAATAAGAACGGCAAAGATTACTTGCAAGCCAAAGGCCCAAGCAATTGTTTTCCAACTGACTGCTTTCCTGTTTGTACTTAACATATAAGCAATAGCGATAAATACAAAAAGGCCCAAAAATGCTGCTATATTTTCCATAATATCTCCTTATGAAGTTTATAATTTTATTTTAGCAATATTAAACGATTTTGGCAAATTCTTTACCCTGTACTACTTAAATATACTATAATATTAAAATGAGGTACGCCGTATTATCAGATATCCATGCAAATTATGAAGCCTTAACAGCCGTGCTGAAGAAAGCCGAAGAACTAGGGGCCAATGCTTATGTCTTTTGCGGGGACCTAATCGGCTACGGGCCGGACCCGGAAAGATGTACCCAAGCCATAAAAAAAATTAAAAACTTTTTCGGTGTTATGGGCAATCATGATTATGCTTTATTCCACAAGGAAGCCCAAGCATGGTTCAGCGATTATGCCAAAATTTCTTTACGTTACACCATTAAAAATTTATCTAACGATTCTTTGGCCTTTATAAAAACTTTCCCGCACAGTTTTCAAGGTAAATATTTCGCGGCTGTGCATGGCTCTTTTATTGACCCTTTCAGGGATTATCTTTTAACTTCTAAGCAGTTCCTTATTAATTTATCACTCTGGAAAGGTTCATTGTGTTTTGTAGGGCATAGCCATATACCTTTTATAATGAGTTATTTGCCCAATCATAAGCCGAAAATTGACGTATTTTTAGGCAAAGACGTAACCATACAAATGCTGCCTAATGTGCGGTATATGATTAATCCCGGTTCTACCGGACAGCCCAGGGATGCAAATTCCTTGGCCTCTTTTGGCCTTATTGATACACGTGAAAATACCTTTCGCTTGGTTAGAGTTGAATATGATATAGCTTCCGTACAGCGCCGCATGCGACATTGCGGATTGCCGGAACTGTTATACTCCCGCCTTATAAAAGGTGCTTAATTTTAATTAAGGAGATTGTTAAATGCTTGATTTTAGCAATATAAAAGTTATAAGTTTTGATGCAGATGATACCCTTTGGCAAAATGAAAATTTATTCCGTAAAACCGAACAAAAATTCTGCACAATAATGTCCCCTTATGCTTCCAAAGAACAATCTATGAAAGAACTTTGGAAAACGGAAGTAAAAAATATTCCCTGTTACGGTTATGGTATTAAAGCATTTGTTTTAGATATGCTTGAAGCAGGTTTAAAATTATCAAAAAATAAATTGTCCGCAAATGAAACAAAACGTTTGATAAATTTGGGTAAGAAACTAATTAAAAGTCCGATAGTGTTATTTGACGGGGCAGAAAATACCCTCAAAAAATTAAGCAAAAAATATAAAATTATTGTTACCACTAAAGGAGATTTGCTTGAACAGGAAAATAAAATTTACCGCTCGGGCCTAATCAAATACTTGCGCCATATTGAAGTGATGAGCGAGAAAGATAAAAAGTCCTATGCCCGTTTACTAAAAGAGTTAGATGTTAAACCGCAAGAATTTTTGATGGTCGGAAATTCCGTTAAATCAGATATTCTACCCGTCTTGGCACTTGGTGCAAAAGCCGTATTTATACCCAGCAAATTTACTTGGTTTTATGAAAACGGGGATGCAAGTAAAATATCTTCCGAAAATTTTATTGAACTCAAAGAAATTTCGCAATTACTCAAAATGCTATAAAATAAGTAAAACCTTATTTATTGCCTGACGTTTGAAGTTTATTTATTTGTGTTTTCGTTCTTGACGTTTTTGAAGATGTATTACTTAAATCTTTCGGTGTCAATCCTGAAGCGGAAGAACTTTGTGCTTGCCCCGTCTGCTGCTGGGCTTGGGTTATTTGTGAAATTTGGGCTTCCGGTACACCCATTTTCTTTAATTGTTCGGGATTCATTGACATCAATTTATTTAAATCCATACCGGCCGGCAGAGTACCGGCAGGAATCATCTTGGAAATATCCCCCATATTCATACCGGCGGGCATCTGAACATTAGCCGGCATATTTGAAATTTGTTGTGTTTTTGAAGAAGTTTGACCGGCCGCCCCCATGCTTTGCATTGTTTTTATCATTTGGTCCATATTTCCGCCTTTTCCGCCGCCCATCATTGAGGTTAAAGAAGACATATCCATCCCCCCGGGCATTTGGGGTATTTCCGCTTGATTTTGTTGCGTCTGGTTTGATACATCTTTCCCTTGATTTTGTTTTATATCATTTTGGGGCGTTGATTGTTTTTGGCTCTGTTTAACTTCCGCCATTATATCATTACCGACCGAATTGTCCCCGCCCTCAGGTATTGTTTCAGAAACCTGCTCTGAAACAGAGGCAGCATCCTGTTGGTTCACTTTAGGCAAAATGATATTTCCTTTACTGTCGCGCGGTAAATTTTTATATGCAATAAAGTCCTCCAACATTTTAACCGTTTCCGTATGTCCAAGGGCTTTAGCCATTTGTAAAGCGGTTTGTCCGCGGCGGGTCTTTTTTTGATAATTTGCCCCAAGCATAAGCAAATTGTGTACCAACTCACTGTCACCGTAATAAGCAGCCCAAAAGAGCGCATTTTGACCGTAAATATTGCTTATGTTAATATTGGCCCCGTTGTTAATTAAATAATCTACCATTTCTTTATGCTTTCCTTTTACCGCATAAAGCAAAGCCGTCATACCATGTTTATTTCTGGCATTTATATTGGCGCGATAAGAGAGCAAACGTTTAACACTTTCCAGATCATTATTTGCAGCAGAAATTATAATCGGGGTATTATTTTCATTGTCTGTAACATTTGGAGAAATTCCCCCGGAAAGCATTAACCCGACGCCAATGGGATTTTTCTTGAAAGCGTATGAAATTAAATTAGCATCATTTACCCCGTTCGTAGCACCGTTTGATAAAAGATGATTAGCAAGGCCTTCATTTCTTAATTCAATAGCAAGTCCAAGCGGTGTAAGGCCTTGATTCGTACCTAAGTTAGGGTCTGCCCCAGCGGTTAAAAGTACATTTAACATATCAAAATTTTGATTTCTCACTGCTTTGATTAAAGCAGTTTCAGAAGTGTTTAAATCTGCTTTATTTGGGTCTGCCCCTTTTTGAATTAGAGTGGCAACGATATCCGTATAATCTAATTCTGCCGCTAAAACAGTAAGCGGCGTACCTGACGAAGAAGGAATATTAGGATCGGGCAATTCTGATTGAATTTTAACCAATGCTTCTTCAAAAGCACCCTCTTCAATTTTTTGTACTATTTCATCAATAATTGCAACAGGCGTAACGAGTTTTAAATTTGTAACATTAGCACTTTTGGGAGATTCTTTTCTTGCAGTATTTATTGTATACAATACTAATAAAAAAACCGGGGCTATTAAAAATACCCCTAATAACATAGTTCTTATAACTTTACGCATAATATTACCCCTATTTTTTGTATTGCGAGAAGAATTTTAGGCCCTCTTTTGCCGCTTCTTGTTCAGCGGTCTTTTTATTGCTTCCTTTCCCTTTGCCTATTTCCTTACCGTTAACCGTAACAACTACCGTAAAAATTTGGTCGTGTTGCGGGCCGATTTTTGAAATTACATTATATTCCGGTATAGGTTTTCTGCGATGCTGTAAATATTCCTGCAAAGTACTTTTGTAGTCGCCGTAATCAATTTCAATTTTTTGAGTATGCAGCCAATCTTTGATAAAAGCAGCAGCACAGTCAAATCCGCCGTCTAAATAAATGGCTCCTATTAATGCCTCCATAGCATTTGACAAAATGCTTTGCCTATTACGCCCTCCGGTAGCAATTTCCCCTGCGCCAAGCAACATGAATTTACCTAGACCGATACTAGCCGCCCAAGTATAAAGATTGCGCCTGGAAACCAAATTTGCTTTTATTTTAGAAAGCACTCCCTCTTCTTTAGTATCAAGGGCTTTATATAAATAGGCCGCAACAACAAGGCCTAAAACACTATCCCCCAAAAATTCCAGCCGCTCATTATGATGCGCGCCGTTACAATGATACGAACGATGAGTGAGTGCTTCCTTTAAAATATTCTTATCTTTAAAGGTGTAAGAAAGGACCTTTTCAAGTTCTTCCGTCACTACCTATTTTGCTTTTGCTTTGATATGTTCAATCGCTTCGCCGACTGTTTTAATCTTTTCGGCTTGTTCATCCGGGATTTCAATATCAAATTCCTCTTCCAAAGCCATAATAAGTTCAACGGTATCAAGGGAATCAGCCCCTAAATCGTTTACGAATTGTGCTTCGGGTTTAACTTGTTCCGGTTCTACACGAAGTTGTTCAACGATGATATTTTTTACTCTTTCTTCTATTGATTTTGCGTCCATATTTTCCTCCATAAAAACTATATATATAGTCCGCCGTTAACGGCCAAAACCTGGCCCGTTATGTAGCCTGCACGGTTAGCGTCGGCTAGAAATAACGCCGCTTGGGCGATATCTTGAACTTCTGCAAATCTATTTAAGGGTATCATTTTTAAGGCACCCTCTTGTATTTCCTGCGGCAAACTTGCCGTCATTTCCGTTTTTACAAAACCGGGTGCAATAGCATTAACCCTGATATTTCTTGAGGCAAGTTCTTTCGCAGCACTTTTTGTAAGCCCGATTAAACCCGCTTTTGAGGCGCTGTAATTTATCTGCCCTGCATTTCCGCTTTGCCCTACTATTGAGGACATATTTATTATTGCCCCTTTTCTGGCTTTCATCATTATACGGGAAACTTCTTTAAGCATCAAAAATGCACCTTTCAAATTAATATCAATTACTTTATCAAAATCCTCTTCCTTCATTCTTATAAGCAAATTATCGCGTGTTATACCTGCATTGTTTATTAAAACGTCAATTTGCTTAAAAGTTTCTAAAGTTTTATTTACCAAAGCGGCGCAGTCTTCCTGCTTTGAGACATCTGCTTTTATTGCTAATATTTTATTCTCTTTGTAACTCTTTGATAAATACTCTTTGGCCCTATTTATACTTTCATCGCTTGTTGCACAAAAAGCGACATTGGCATCCTCTTTTAAAAATGCTTCACACAGCGCAAGGCCGATACCGCGCGCACCGCCCGTAATTAAAACTGTTTGGCCGGTGAAAAACGGCATATTATCTGCCCTCCGCTTCGTCAAAAATTGCTTTATTAGAAGCAATCGCTTCTTCCATCGCTTTTAAAGCCTTGCTTTCCACTGTTTTTATACCTGCTTTTATTGCACAGTAAATTGCCTTTTCATTGGATTTACCATGACTTATAATAACATTTCCGTTTACACCAAGTAAAGGAGCACCGCCGAAAGTATCCGGATCAGTAACTTCTTTAACTTTCATTAAAGCCGGTTTGGCCATAAGCATTCCGAGCATAGCTAAAGGCTTACCCTTTAAATTTGACTTTATCATTTTAAACAAAGATTTTGAAAGTCCTTCAGAGGTTTTTAAAACAATATTTCCTACAAAACCGTCACAAACAACGATATCAATCATGCCTGTATGGACATCTCGCCCTTCAATATTACCATAATAGTTAAGGCCGAGTTTGCGAATATGTTTTGTAGTTTCTTTAATAAGCAAGTTACCCTTGCCCTCTTCTTCACCGATAGACAGCAAACCGACTGTTGCATTCGGCTTTCCGTATATATGTTTGTAATATACGCTCCCAAGCACAGCAAATTGCAATAGATTGATTGCGCTACAATCTGCATTGGCACCGGCATCAACAATCAGAGCAAAGCCTGTTTGCGTCGGCATTGGGCTTGCAATAGCCGGCCTGCTGACACCTTTAATGCGGCCAATCCCGAATAATGCAGCAACCATAGTTGCACCGGAATTACCGGCCGAAATCATAACATCTGCTTTGCCCTCTTTTACAAGTTTAGCACAGACAACGATGCTCGCATTTTTTTTGCGGCGATATTCCAAGGCCGGTGAGGCCTCCATATCAATCATTTCAGGCGCATGAATAACCGTGATTTTGGCAGAATCATAAGAATGGTTTTTTAATTCTTCCTGAATCTTGTTTTCATCACCGACCAAAAAAACTTCACAACCAAAATCCTCTGTTGCTTTGATTGCACCTAAAATGTTTGGCTTAACACCGTAGTCGCCCCCAAGGGCGTCAAGGGCTATTTTCATAAGAAATTATTTTTCCGCTTGCGCTTGTTTCTTTTCTTTTTTAACTTTAACTTCTGCTACCAACTGACCACCGTAAAAACCGCATGCTTTGCAGACATTATGGGGCAAGACAGGCGCACCGCAATTAGAGCAGGTAACGGTCTGTACTGCCGTCAATTTGGAATTAGCAGACCTTCTAAGGTCGCGTCTTGATCTTGTATGCTTTCTCTTTGGATTAGGCATTTTATTTCCTCACTTTACTACTTTTTAAATTTATCTTTCAAACAGGCAAAAGGGGAATATTTTTCCTCTTTACACTTACACTGCTTTTCGTTTAGGTTAGTGCCGCAAATAGGGCATAAACCTTTACAATCTTTAGAGCACAAATCCCTTATCCCCACAACAAGGGGGAGCGTTTGCCTAGTTATATACATTATATCAATTATTTTATCTTTCTTGCTAGTCAGCGTATTGATTTCTTCCTTAAAGGGTTTTTCAAAACGCTTTAAGCAACGGGAACAAGGTACTTCCAAAATACCGGCGGCTTCGCCCTTAATTAAGATATCTTTTGAGAGTACGGACATCTTTAATTTAAGAGTAATTTTTTTAAGTTTTTCTTCTTCCGGAAATATATCGGCAAAATCCTTGACATCAGCCAAGAAAGAACCCTCAAAGCCTTTTAAGGCGATGATATCTTCCATTTTAAACTTTAGATTTTTTGGTATTTCAAAGTCCTTATAGTCCATATGTATATTTTACAAAATATGGAGAGGATGTGATTAACAATATTTATTCAAATTGATACAGATTTCCTTGACAATAATAATCTACAATAAGCCAATTACTTCGTATGCTAACTGATGTTCTATTTGTCATTTTTTGACAAAATTTATTATATTTATCTTCAGTATCTAAAGAGCAAGCACCACAATATTTTTTACCGGCTCCCCAAGGATACGAATTAGAGTTAGATGGAATTACGCCATATGCATTTCTTTTATCTTTTGTAGCACAAAATAGCCATTGTCCGTTTCCGTTACAAGAGCAAATACTTCCATTCGCTAATATAGAACCATACACATTAACATACGTAGCACCTGGCATATCAATATCCAAATTTTCTATTCCGGTATAAGTTCCGTTCGTTAAAAAATATCTTTCTTCGGCATCTAACAACGCTTTAGTCATTGGCTGCAACCTTGCAAATTCTGCTTTTTTTACAGCCATTTGATATTGCGGCAAAGCAATTGCGGCTAAAATGCCTATGATTAATATAACTACTAACATCTCAAGAAGGGTAAAACCCTTTTTGTTTTGTTTATTATTTTGTTTCATTTTATTTCTCCTTAACTTCAAAATCTAGACAATAAAAAACGGCTACATATTTGAGCATCAGCAGTAACCCAAACATACAGCCGTCTCCTTGCTGTTATCGGTATTTCACGATAACAACAAGAACACAATTAGTAAAAACTAATTGAGAAACGGTCTGTTTTTGGACTGCTGATTGCCGTTATACTTTAACGGCTCTCCGTATTCTACATACGGTTCCAAAAGCATCAAATTGTACTACAACAATAAATATTTTATCAAATATAAAGCACTTATTACATTAAAAAAATTAATCTGCGATATCGATATCAGGAACGATTTGTAATTTATAGGTAGGGTAAACCTTATGTACTTCTTCAAATAAAATTTCAAGTGCTTCTTCTTTGTCAATATCAAAACTTAATACGACATCAAAACGCATACTTTTTTGTTCTATATCGGCATAAAATCCATGCAGTTGTAATGCCCAATCGTGCGCCAAAACTATTTTCTGAATATGATTACGAATTTCTGCCGCTTCACCGCCTTTAGTATTAAAAGCATAAACCCCGACACCGGTTAAAATTACACCTGTTTTATGATAGACTTTTTCTTCTATCTTGCGGGTTAAACGGTCAACTTCATCCACTTGCATAGTATCGGGCAGTTCTATATGTAAAGATGCATAATTTTTGTTTGGGCCGAAATTGGTTATCATTAAATCGTAAACGCCGCGTATTTCCGGTTCTTCGTTTATTATTTGTTTTATTTTCTTACTCAATTTTGCATCTACTCTTTGGCCGACAATTTCGTGAAAAGTTTCGCCCATCATCTCTACACCGGCTTTGATAATGACAAAGGAAATTATCACACCCATATACGCTTCCAAAGAAATACCGAAAACTAAATAAAATATTGCACAAAGTAAAACTGAAGCCGATAAAATAGCATCAAAAAAAGCATCCTTCCCAGACGCAGTTAAAGCACCGGAATTTACTTTTTTACCTTGCCTACAGACATAAGCACTTAATACAAGTTTCGCCAAAACAGCCACGGCAATAATAAAAAGTGTAACGGCGGTATATTCCGGTTTTTGGGGATGAATAATTTTTTTAACGGACTCTATAAGTGCAACAATACCCGCATAAAAAACAAGACCGGAAACAAACATTGAACTTATATATTCAATTCTGCCATGCCCGAGCGGGTGTTTTTTGTCCGGCTTTTTACCGGCAAGTTTTGCACCGATAATCGTAACTACGGAAGATAATACATCAGACAAATTATTTACCGCATCTAAAACTATCGCAATAGAGTTTGCCAATAAACCCACTGCCGCTTTGAAAGCTGCCAATATGACATTTGTTATTATACCGATAATGCTGGTTTTAATAATTGTTTTTTCTCTGTTTATTACAATATTTTTATTCATACAAATATATTTTACTATATTGAAAGGATGCTTGGCTTTGAAATAAAAATTTGCTATAAAAACAGAGGGGTAGTATGATAATAAAAGTAAATGACAAAATGCAAAAGGGGTATTCTTATTTTTTAAATGAGAAGGAAGGGCAGAATTTCGCACCTGATTTTAAACCCGAATTAACACCGAAACAAATGCTGGAACTTGGGGTTTTTGAAGGACATTATTTAACCGACTGTCAAAATGAATTCCCAAAAATTTGGTTTGAAAAAGCAAAAATAGATATAAAAAAACCGAATGTAGAATTAAATTATTTTAAAATCAAATCACGCCAAAGTTTGCAAGAATGGCAAAGAAAAGGTTGGATTATCGGGCCTGATGTGCGGGGTTGGTTTCAATGGTATTGCCGCTATTTTTTAGGCAGGCGTTTACCGGAAATTGACCGTATACAAATCGCACGTTGGCGCGCTTTTAAACGGCATAAAATGCAAATTTTAAAAAATTGCCCGCCAAATAAATTAGAGTGCCGGCCTAGACAGAGGCAAGCACTCTTACAGTGGGCTTATAATCCTTTTTTTTGAATTATTTGTTAATAGTTATATGCCTTATGGGTGCAGGAGCGCCAACTTTATATTTCGGGTCATATTTATATGTAACGGCAACAACTGTATCATAATGCGTAAATCTAACTTCTATTTTTGTTTCGCCATTAAAATTGCAATTTACTTCTGTTTTTGTTACTTTATTCAAAGAAAAGTTATATTTTATATAATCAAAAATTTGTTGTGCTACACCCCATTCTCTCATTTGCTGATAGGCTTTTTGTTGTCGGATTTGTCCTTCAAGATAATTAGGTGCCGCCCAACGCGGGAAAGGATGTTCTATATTTTTAGCAATGACTTTTTCTGCCATATCCATTTTATCTGTTATTAATTTAAGTAAGGGATGAATTCCTTTTTCCTGCCTGACTTGGGTTCGTTGTTGCACTTGTTCATCGGCGGAAGTTTTAACCTTACTTGTAATATCTTCCTTTAATTTTTTGTCAATATTAAAATCACTAAGAGCAAAAGAAGGAAACGCCATACTTATTGCCGCTAAAGTTAAAATAATTTTTTTCATAATATCTCCTCTTTATTTTTGAACTATCTACTCTAATTTTAATATATATTACTACTAACCGCAAGAGCATTAAGACCCATGAGCGGCATAGGTCTAAATGACCTTAATACTATAAAAAAGTGCCTACCTCTTCAGAAATAAGCACTCTTATAATAAAGATATTATTTAAATTATTTTTGCAAATTATCTTCTATGAGTTCTATCGGTAATTCTTGCCCGAATTTATATGTTTCATCATAAGTATAAACAACAATGTAATTTTTGCCTAGATAATTAAATTTTACTTCTATTGCAGTTTTGTTGGTATATCTGCAATTTATATAAACATTCTTTATCTGTGTTACATCAAATTTATTGTTTATATAATCAAAAATCTGCGCGGGAACATCCCAATAAAGCATTTGTTCGTATGCAATTTTTTGATTTTTTTGACCTTCTATAAAAGCATTTGTCATAACATTTTTGCGGAAACTTGTATATTTACATATTCGCTGCATAGTTTCATCCATTTTAGCTCTTATTAGAACAAGAAGTTCCGGTTCTTCTTTATGTTTTATATGTTTTTTGGGGGCTTGTTTGATTTGATTTTGTACGGAAACAATTATTTGATTTGAAATTTCTTTTCTTAGTTCCGTATCAATTAGCAAATTATACTCCAAATCAAAAGCAGACAAAGGTAATACCATAATAACGCCTAGAACTGCCAAGATATACTTTTTCATTTTTCTTACTCCTTAATTATTTTACTTTGTTAGTTATAACTAACAATATTATAGAATATTTGCAAATGTTTGGCAAGTCATTTCACTGATAATACTTTTATTACACTTTAGTCCTATAAGATATTTTTTATAATTTATGAAAATATCTCTTTACTTTTTGCTATAATTATTTTATATTTGCTTACCGGGATATAAGTATCAAAATAAGTCTTTAAAAAGACTTAGTAAAAATTTGAATGTTTTTGGGGACCTCTGTAAGGCCATGCTTTTGCGACTACAAAAGAACAATCAAACCAAAAACAGCTGTGTTAAAAGTATACGACTAACCGACGGGTGAAAGTATGCTGAAAGTTGCTGCTTAACTGTAGCAACAACTGCGGCTGTTATTTTGTGCATTTGATTGTTCACAAAATATACGGCCGTTTTTATTGCTTCAAATTTCAAAATAGGAGACAATAAAATGACTGCACAAAAACACAGCAAAGGATTTACTCTAATTGAAATACTTGTATATATGTTGATAGTCGGTATCCTGATAGCAGTTGCTTTACCCAGATACCATTTTGTAAGAGAGTATGTTATTTCAAAACAAGCATTAGTTTGGTTAAAAAATACTATAACGGTTGTAACTGCCTTTAATCTTTCCCATGGAATTGATACCGCATTTTTAGAATTATACAATCAAAACCCTAAAGCAGTATATGACCTGCTGGAAATGAATACTTTTCCCGGAATTATTGAAAAAGAACCAAATGAAGCATATATAAAAACAAAAAATTTTATATATTTTGTAGATACTAACGGCCCTGCCGCAAGAAGATATGTAAAAACAACGGCATACTATATTTTGAATATTGACTTTATAGGCGACAATTGTGGCAGGAAACCTCTGACTTGCAGACATTTAAATAATACGGGCAAAAAAATATGCTCCAAATTATGCCCGGCCGGTAAAGCAACCGAGAAAGATATATTTTGCGGATTATCCGCAGATAGATGCGTGATTTCTTATATTTAGACATATCTGTATTATTTTTAACAGAATATATTCCTTTTAGCTCACAAAAATATAAAAATGATGAAGAAATCCCCTTGAGAAAAATTTATAATGAAAGATGAATTATCTTTTGGAAATTTCATTAAATTGATATAATATTAATTGACGGAGGAATTATGAAAATATTAGTAACAGGCGGAACGGGGTTTATCGGTTCTCATACAGTTGTGGAATTATTAAGTCAAAACCATGAGGTAGTTATAATTGATAATTTATGTAATTCCTCGGAAACTGTCGTTAAAAGTATCGAAAAAATTTCCAGCAAAAAAATCCCTTTTTTTAATGTAGATATACGCAACAAAAAAGACTTGGAAGAATTATGTTCTAAATACAAATTTGACTGCTGCATACATTTTGCAGGCTTAAAAGCCGTAGGGGAATCTTGCCAAAAACCTTTAGAATATTATGATAATAATATAAACGGAACACTGTCTTTACTTGAAATTTTAAATAAATATAATTGCCATAATTTGATTTTTTCTTCGTCGGCAACTGTGTACGGTAGCCCAAAATCTAACCCAATTGACGAAACTTTCCCGAAGGGAACTTGCACCAATCCTTATGGTTGGACAAAAAGCATGATTGAACAAATTTTAATTGACCTTCAAAAGGCCATTCCTGATTGGAATATTGTTTTGCTTAGATATTTTAACCCTATCGGTGCGCATAAATCAGGTTTAATTGGGGAAAACCCAAACGGTATACCAAATAATTTAATGCCCTATATAACTCAAGTTTCAGTCGGAAAAAGAAAAGAATTAAATGTTTTCGGAAATGATTATGATACGCCTGACGGCACCGGCGTGCGTGATTATATTCACGTTGTGGACCTCGCCAAAGGCCATGTAAAAGCCCTAAAAGTTATAGAGGAAAAACAAGGTTTAAAAATTTATAATCTCGGCACCGGGCAAGGTTATTCCGTCATGCAAGTATTAAAAACCTTTGAAAAAGTAAATAATGTAAAAATACCTTATCAAATAAAACCGCGCCGTCCAGGCGATATTGCCGCGTGTTATGCTAACCCACAAAAAGCATTTGATGACCTTGGCTGGAAAGCGAAATACACTTTAGAAGATATGTGCCGCGACAGTTATAATTGGGAAACACATAAAAAGAATTAGAAATTTTTAATTTCAAAATTGACAAGACCGACGGAATTTGTTATTATTTTTTAGAAGTATTTTATAAGTTTTTAGGAGAATTTATTGTTTATGCGGGGGATTTCCCCCGATAAAATTTAATCTGTTTTTGGGACCGTATAAGGAATACGGAGAGCTTTTGAGAAACAAAAGCACTAGTGAAGTCCAAAAACAGCTGTTAGAGGCACAAAATATACGGAAGTCATGAGTCGTATGTTTTGTGCCGAGTGTTTATTAAATTATTAATAAACCACGGCTGTTATATGAGGGTTACTTCACTAGGCTCAAGTATAAGAGCCGTTTTTTATTGTTCCAAAACAAATACAAAATTAAAGGAGAAACAAAAATGAAAAAATTAAAAATTATAAACAAAAAATTTGCTAAAGGTTTTACTTTAATAGAATTACTTATATGTATTTTAATTATCGGTGTTTTAGCAGGTATTGCTTTGCAAAAATATCGACAAATAATTGATAAGAGTAATTTTATGTGTATAATGTCTGTATTAAAAACTATAACGAATGCCCAACAGGTTGCTGCTCTTTCTCGCGGCGGTTATCCGTCATCGCCAAATTACTTTAAATTCGGTGATTTAGATGTGGACATTCCTGGGATTTCATCCTCTTGCATGAACTCAGACTCTTGTTCATTTAAATGCGGGAAACTAGAATTTAATATAATACTTCGCAATCAAGAAACATGGGGCAATTTCTATTTCTGGGGACCTGGACCTTCACGGGAACGAATACGTTATTATTCAAATGGTAAGTATGCATTACAATGTGTAAGTACAAGATGTGAAAAATTAGCAAAACGATTCGGCGGTGTAATAGAAGGAAATGCTTATGTCTGGTAGATTATTCTCTAACAAATTTATTGACAAGTAAATAAGTACACATGAAACAATTTATGTAATAAAACATTAAATATGAACACTACACATCATAACGCTTACTAGTATTTCCGAGAAAATTTTTGTTTTTATCAAGGCAAGGTATACCGAGTGAACACGCCCGCAGGGCGGAGTGTTATTCAACACGTAGGTATCCGCAGCCGAAGAAAAAACAAAAATTTACCGAAAAGACAATGCAAAATTTTTTAAACGTTTACGAGTATTTTTGAGATAATTTTAATTTTCTTCCAAATGAGTGTATACCGTGAGGGGCGGCAGCCCCGAGTATTCGAAATTTGGAAAAAATTAAAATTAGCCAAAAAGACGAAGTAAACAAATAAAAAAGGGTAGCAATGAGACAGACATCGATCTACTCTGACAACACCGAATTGGGTGTTACTACCATCAACCCTGGTAAGCTTAACTGCCGTGTTCGGAATGGGAACGGGTGTG
>CAMZGO010000003.1 GCA_947306425.1 uncultured Elusimicrobia bacterium
TACGCGTGGTAATGCGAAGAAAACGCAAAAAGTAATAAAGATTTTGATACCATAAAGGTATAAGGAACTAAAATGAAAAAATTAATACTAATATTTGTTGTAATGTTCAGCACCCTTGCGGTGCGGGCTGATATTCATGATAATGCAGGAACTTCTGCAAGTGCCTTTTTGAAACTCGGTACAGGTGCGCCGGAAGCGCAGGCATTGGGTAATGCCTTTACGGCTTTGTCGCACGGAACGCAGGCATTGTTTTGGAACCCTGCCGGTGCAGCAACGGCAACCACCAGGGAATTTCAGGTTTCGCATATGCAATGGTTTGAGGGTGTCGGCGACAGCGCTATTGCCTATATTCAGCCGCTTGGTAAAACAAATTTGGGTTTTACTTTGCGTTATTTGCGTTTGAGTAATTTGGACTGCCGTAATGATTGGGGCGGTACCTGTGATATTACAGGACAAGTTGTACAAGATTTTGTCGGAACCGTTAGTTTGGCAAGGAACTTTTTTGGTTTCTTAGATTTAGGTGCAACAGCAAAGTATATAAATGAAACAAATGACGGTGTTAGGCATATTAATCCGGCTTTTGATGTCGGCGGACGTATTAGAATAGGCAGAAATGATACCGTTATCTTGGGTATTATGGGGCAAAATTTGGGAGATAAAAAGGAAGTTCCTACTGCCTTACGCGGCGGGGCTGTTCTTAACACAAAGTATTTTTCCTTGGCGGGCGAGCTTGTTAAGTATGTTGATGATAAGGCCCGCTACGGTGTCGGCCTTGTGATACATATTCCGGAGGAGTTAGTAGAAGTTGCCACTTTTGATATACGCGTCGGTTACTATAACCGTGAAAATACAGGTTATGCCGAGGAAGGAGATTTGGCTGAAAAAATCGGCCTTGAAGATACTTCCAAAATTACTTTAGGATTTGGTTTTTACAGCAGTGAAGTTATGGGTTACGGGTTGGGTATTGATTATGCAATGCTGCCGTCCGGTGCTTTGGGTACAGCCCATCAAATAGCAGTAAGAATTCAGTTTTAGTTCTTTGAAATTGGTATTATGAATGTTAAGATTAAAAATAAAAAAGGACAGGCAACAGTAGAGTATATTTTGACTACTGCAGCGCTTTTTGTGGCCTTTGTACTTTTTTATCAACTTTACAGCCATATAATACCGAGGCAATTTGAGAACGGGGCAAAAGTAATTTTGTCTGTGTATGAGCTTAATTAGGTAGTAAAAATTTATAATAAAATCGGAGGAATTATGAAATACATCGCAAAAATGCACTTGGCTTTTAACAAAGCCGTTGAGAACATCAAGAATAAAAAAGGGCAAAATACCATTGAGTATTTGTTTATGCTTGGTATTATTGTCGTTGTAGTTGGTTTAGTCGGTGCTGCTATTAAGGCTTTTATGCCTGAATTGTTTGACCAAATCAAAGCCAAAATCACCGGCCAAGCAGCAAATTTATAGTTCTTTGAAATGTACAGAAATAAGGGTGGGCAAACAGTAATAGAACTTATTGTAGTATTACCGGTTTTTATGATGATAATCTTTGTCTTATTGGAACTTGGTAATATTGCCTATCATACATTGCTTGCCCACCATATTTCTTATGAGCTTGCGCGGGTAGGGTCAATGGTCGGTGTCAAAAAGGCAAGCGGCCAGGCTGATCCGACAAGAATGCAAAATAAAATGCGTACGGCACTGTCACAGATGATAGGCAGTTCGGACCCGGGTAAAAAGGTGCGGTTTTCCTCAAAAGTAGTACGTACCGGAAATGACCCGCAAGTTAGGTTTCATCATAATGAGGATTTAGTAGTAAACATTGTTTACAGGGTAGATTTGGCTTACCCTTTAACAAGTTATATTTTTGCAAGTGAGCCAAAGCGGCTTGGAATTTTATGGCTAAAGGCAAATGCCCGTATGCCGATAGAAAAGCCGTTGTTAAACTGATTTGATTTATATTAAGGTAGTTTTTAAGGAGAGTTATGAATAAGAAAAATGCTTTATTACCGTTGGCTTTCGCGTTGGTTGCTGCGGTAATTTATTTCTTAATTTTAAATATGGCACAAAGTTCTTTGCAAAAGGCAAGTTCTTCCGTGACAGTGGCTGTAGCCAATGTGGATATTCCTGAGGGCAAAGTAATGCAGAGGAATTTTATTAAGGCAAAGGAAATACCGTCTGCATATGTTCAGAGGAATGCTTTTATACTCTCCAAGGGGGATAATATCGCGGATATTGAAAATTTAGTTACCCGTGTATCTATTTCTAAAGAAGACCAAATAACTAAATCATCACTTGCTTCTTTAAGCCCTGATGCCGGTATCAGCTTAAAGGTAACGCCGAATTACCGTGCTTTTATCTTGGAAGTGAATAACAGCGTTTCAAGTTTGGTGAAACCCGGTGATAAAGTTGATATCTTGCTTACTTTTGAGGCCTCATTAAAAGGCGGTGCTAAAGAGAATATGGCTGCTACTATTTTGCAAAATATTTTGGTTTTAGGTGTAGGTTCAAATTTGGGACAAGGTTTGGATGCTGCCGGCAAGGCTGCAAATTCCGAGAAAGAGGCAAATGCTGCAGCATTTTCCGACCGTTCCGTATTAAGTTTGGCTTTAACCCCGTTAGAAGCGCAATATTTGGCATTAGCCAAAGAGGAAGGGGAAATAACTATAGTTGTTCGCTCAAGCGGGGACAGCAAGATGTACCCGATGGCGGTTTCAAGTTTTTCAAAATTATTTAGTTACTAAAGGATAGGTTATGAATAATAAAAGAATCTTAAGATTACTGATTTTGCCTTTGGCGCTTGCCGTGTTAACGCAGAGTGCCAATGCCAGAAAAACGGACTTAGTGGCCGTAAGCGCGGATATTGTGGAAATAAGCGGTTCAATTTCTACTTCAAAAGGGTTTTCGTGGAACCAGCTTTTGGACTTTCATGAAAGTACTATACCCGGAATTTTTTCTATAGGGGAATTTGAGCGTAAATCCCTTTTAAGTACGCGCTTAAAATTAATGGAAACAGAGGGTAAGGCGCAAATTCTGTCTAACCCTAAAGTTATGGCAAGAACAAATACAAGTGCAAGTTTCTCTGCCGGGGGCCAGATTCCTTTCCCTACGGTACAAAATAATTCTGCCGGTGTTGAATTTAGGTCTTACGGCGTTAAACTTGATGTTTTGCCAACAATTATACCGGAACGAAATAAAATTATTGTCGTGCAACTTGAACTTGAATTGTCTAATCCAGATTATTCAAACCCTATTGTTTTAAACGGTACTTCTGTACCTTCTTTAACAGAAAGGAAATTAAGAACGGAAGTGGAATTAAATAGCGGCGAAACATTAGTTATAGGCGGTTTAAAAAGCAGCAGCCGTAGTATTGCAGAAGACAGAGTGCCAATCCTTGGCAGTATTCCTTTGCTTGGTATGTTCTTTAGGACAAAAAACGTTGAAGAAGAGCAACGTTCCTTATTCCTCTTTATAACTGTGGAGATTGTGGAATAGTATGGAAGAAAATCAAACTCCTGCTTTTGGCGGTGAACCCCGCGTAATTGCTTTTACGGGCCCAAAGGAAGGTGTGGGTAAGACGACTTTGGTCTTAAATCTTGCTATTGCTTGGGCAGAAATGCAAAAAAGGCCTGTTATTATAGTTCCTTTAGACCCTTTAGCCAGGCAAGAACACGGTTTTTACTTGGGTATTAAAAAACCGGTAACTGTTGCGGATTTATCCAAAGCACTTGGCTTAGATAATGTTGCAATAGAATCAGCAGCAGCGCTTATCAGGGGTAAAATTTCAATGACACAAGTTGGTGTCGGTGTTTTACCTATAGGTTCAACCAGACAAGAGGTATCTTTAGTTTCTCCTAAAGTTTTGTTACCTATTTTAGCCCGTTTGCAACAGCATTTTGATATATTTTTAGATATTGACTCAAGTTTTCCTATGGAGTCCTTTGGTTTTGATATTGCAGACAAGGTCTTTTGGGTTACTAATTGCACCCGTTCACATTTAAATACAACGGTTAGTATGTTTACTGATTTTAAGGAAATGCACTTCCCGGTAGACCGCTTGGAGATTATTTGTAATCAGTATAATCTGCCGGGGGCAATTCCTCATGACGAAGTAAATAAGTTCTTCATTCGTCTTGGTAGAGAGCCGCTTGTTTATTTAACTTGGGAGGAGAGCGTTTTTGAATCCTCAAACAAACGTGAAATTGAGATTTTGGTAAATCGTGATTCAATTTGGGTACAGGAAGGCCTGCATCCGATTTTGAAGGAAATAGAAGAAACAAAACCAATAGATAAAACTTGGACTACCACTATTTCAAATGAAGATTTTAAAGCCGGTTCAAAAGAGGTTTGGGAAGCTTTAAGTGTAGTAAACACCGGCCGTGCGCCCAGCCATACTGATAAAGGTGAAGAATTATCGTATTGGGACAATTTAAAACAACAGGTACATCAAGACGTTATTAAGACATTAGAAGTAGAGCGTATTGTTATCAGTGAAGAAGGTTCCCAAAATGAACAAACAAGGAAACGTGTATCTGTAATTATTGATGATGTTTTAAGAAAAAAGGCCAATGTACAATTATCAAGGGACCAGAAACTCCGTTTTATAACAGAATTGTTAGATGAAATTTTGGGCCTTGGTCCTTTGGAAGCTTTGATGAGAGATGCTACCGTAACGGAAATTATGGTCAACGCTTATGATAAAATTTTTATTGAACAAAAAGGTAAATTGACTTTAACGCGCTATAAATTCAGAAATAATGACCAAGTTGTGCAGGTTATTAAAAGGATTGTGGCCCCGCTTGGCAGGCGTATTGACGAGTCTGTACCTTTGGTGGACGCTCGTTTAAAAGACGGTTCCCGTGTAAATGCAATTATTGCGCCGCTTGCGGTTTCCGGGCCTTCTTTAACAATTAGGCGCTTTTCCCAAAAACCATTTGGACCTGAGGATTATTATCGCTTTGGTACAATAAACAGGGAATGTATGTTCTTTTTGGAAAATTGTGTTAAACTTCGTAAAAATATTATTATCAGCGGTGGTACCGGTACCGGTAAAACAACATTTTTAAATGCTTTATCAAGTTATATTCCCGGTGATGAACGTATTGTAACCGTAGAAGATACCGCAGAATTAAGATTGCAACAGGAACACTGGGTTTCTTTGGAAAGCCGTCCGCCTAACGTGGAAGGCAAAGGCGCCATTACTATTAAGGACTTGGTTATTAACTGTTTGCGTATGAGGCCTGATAGAATTGTGGTCGGTGAGTGTCGTGGTGCAGAAGCATTAGATATGTTACAGGCAATGAACACCGGTCACGAGGGTTCTTTGGCTACAATTCACGCAAATACCCCTAGGGATGGTTTAACGCGTTTGGAAGCTATGTGTATGATGGCAAGTGCGGAACTTCCTATATGGGCTATAAGGGAGATGATATCTTCGGCAGTCAACTTGATAGTACAACTTTCCAGATTCTCAGATGGTTCCAGAAAGGTAACTTATATTACCGAGGTTTGCGGTCAAAAAGACGGCATTATTCAAACCAGAGATTTGTTCAGATATAATCAAACCGGTGTTAATAAGGAAGGAAAGGTGGAAGGACAATTCGCTGCTACCGGCGAAAAGCCCACTTTCTTCGCACAGTTTAAAGCAAAAGGTCTTAATGTACCTGAAAGTACTTTTAATAAGGCGGAATAATGAAATATTTAAACGGTAAATTTTTACTCTTCGTTTTAACCCTTGTTTTAGGGCAGGAATTGTGCTTTGCCCAGCAAGTGTTGACCGAAAGGCAAACTAATGTATTAAAATGTGCCGAAGAGAAAATTTATGCAGTATATAATTTCTTTAATGTTGAAAAGCCTTTGGAACAACGTGCATTTAATCCTTCACAATGCGGTAAAAGCCAACAACCTATACAGGTTCCTGCCTGGCTTGCCAAAGAACTTCCCGGAATGTCTAAAAATATAACTTGGCAGCAAAGTTCATCCGACGGTACACAATATTACAGCGAAGCCCAAATGTGGCAAAAGGCCTTTAATATGATTCACGAGTTCTTATCTTTAGCTAAGGGCATAAATGAAGGTACGGCTTATACCTCCCAGGAAATTATGGAAATGTTTGGTATGCTCCGTACGCGTTTTTTGATTAATTTGGATATTATTGCTTCAACCCCTGCTTTCTATGACAGTATGGACGGCCGCGGACGCCAAATTATAGGGACACTTGAACTGATTAGTGATGAAATGGTAAGTGTCGGTGAATCTTTTGTTGTTTCCCCGAAACAATGGAGAAATAAATTTAGAAAATCTGTTATGGGTGTGGCGATATTATCAAATTCCATATACTCCACCATAATGATGAAACAAGGTTTGGCAGTGGCACCCGTTCGTTTTGAAAAACCGAAAAATCAAATCGCTTTAATAGTTCTTACAATGTTTGGTACTCTGCTTGTTTTTGCTGCCTCGTTGTTGATTATGAAAAACCAAAATGATGCAATAAGTAATGCCATAGACAGATATCTACAAAAGACGGCTGTTTGGGTAGACGATTATAACAGGCAGTTCATCAAAATAAATATTAAGTATATGGTTGTAGGTACTGTTGCGGTATTTACTTTGATTGGTATTTTATTTGCAGTTGCTTTGGGCGGTTTTATGGGCTTTATAGTTTTAGCGCTATTTTTTGCTATAGGGCTTCAGTCCGGTTTAAAGATGCCTGGTGCTATGCTTAATACATTAAAAAAGCGCAGAGGGGAAAAAATAAATCAGCAATTAATGGATGCATTGATTTTGTTGTCTAACTCTTTAAAATCCGGTATGGATATTGTTCAGGGTTTTGAAATGGTTTCAAAAGATTTAAGGCCGCCTATTTCTGAAGAATTTGCTTTGGTAATTAAAAACTATAGTTTGGGTACTCCGTTTGAAAAATCCCTTGAAATGATGGAAGAAAGGGTTGAGTCGCGTTTATTATCATACATGGTAAAGGCCATAGTCTTACAAAGGCAGGTAGGCGGTAATTTAACAAAAATTTTTGAGCGTATCGTAGAAAATATTCGTGAGGAAAGTAAACTTGAGGAAAAATTGCAAGCCATGACTGCCCAGCAAAGAATACAGGCGATAGTCGTGGGTATAATGCCATGGATAATGGTTGGCGTTATGTTTGTTTTCCAGCCTGATACGATGATAAAATTTTATACTACTACTGTTGGTATAGTGGTATTGCTGTTTTGTATATTCTGGATATTTCTTGGTATTAAAGCAGTTAATAAGTTGGGGGAAATCAAGGTATGAGCCTAGGGATGATAAATTTAATATTGATGTTGATATCTATTGGCGGTGCGGTGTGTTTGTTCCTTGCTTTCATTATGTTTTTAACACCTCCCCAGGCAAAACTTGATATCGCTGATTTAGAGGCAAAACAGGTAAAGTCTGCGTCATCTTTCGCGCGTCTTAAACCCGATGAAAATTTGCTTGACAGGGTTGCTTTTTACGTTCTCAATTTCTTTCATTTACAAGCCCCTCTTGAAAATATTTGTTTGCTTCTCGGCAGTCCTGAAAAACCACAGCCGGTTGATATTTTATATTATAAAATCTATGCGGCTATAGGGTTGCCTATAGGGTTGTTTATTTTATTTGGCAGCTGGCTTGTTATTTTATTTATTCCCGTTGGTTTTTATTTACCGGACCTTTACTATAAAGCAGAAATAGAGAAACGTCAGCAGGATATGTTACAAAATTTCGCTACTACGGTGGACTTGATGGCTTTGATTATAGAATCAGGGCTTGATTATATGACTGCCTTTGAGCGTATAGTAAAAATAGCAAAAGAAAAAACTTTGCTTGAAGCAGAAATTGAAAAGACTTTAAATGAAACAAAACTCGGCTATTCAAGGCGCGAGGCCTTGGAAAGATTAGCGGCAAGAACGGGTGTTCAGGATATAAGGTCTTTTGTGGGGTTGATAGTTCAGTCCGATGAACTTGGTACTAGTTTGGTCCAATTACTTCGTAATTTTTCTATGGACTTAAGATTCAGGCGTTTAAATAAGGCCGAAAAATTGGCAGCACAGGCATCAACAAAAATGTTAATACCATTATTCATTTTTATATTCCCGGTGGTGTTCATTATGATGCTTTCGCCGATGGTTGCAGATTTTATGCGCGGCGGTATGCCGTTTTAGGAGTTTAAAATGAAAAAGACAGTTTATACTTTTATTGCTTTAGTATGTTGTGCATCTTTTGCTTATGCGGCTGCTGCTGACAGGCCTTTAAGAGAAACCGGTAAAGAAGCTGGGTTAATGCTTGATTTACAAAAAGTATCTCTGGGGACGCTTGCTAACGTAGAACAAAGAAGGCAGTATATGTCCACAGTGCAACTTGAAAAACAAAGAATTCAGAATTTTACCTTAAACATGGTATACGATAATGCCTACACGATATATAAGCAAGGGGATTATCAACGTGCGGCAGAATTGTCAGATGTTATTTTAAGTATAGATCCTAGTATGAAAAAAGCGCAAACGCTGTCAAATACTGCAACGAAAATGGCGACATACGGAACGATTTCTGAAAAAGAAATCTTGGATATGAAATATAACGAAGCAATAAATTTATATAAGCAAGGCCGTTTAGTAGAAGCCCAAAGCAAATTTGAAGAAATATTGGTTTTAGATTCTAATCAGGAAGACGCAAAGAATTGGATTAAGCGTATTGATGATGAATTTACAAAAATACATACCCGCCGTGGTTATTATGCTTATAAGCAAGGTGATTATCAAGAAGCTTTAAATCAGTGGTATAATGTTTTAATGATTAAAAAAGATGACCCGGCTTTAAATTTAAAAATTGCCGAGGTGGAGAATTTAATCAAAAAAGAAGATAGCCAAAAATCACTTGAGAAGGCTTTTGATTATTATTCTAAAGGACGTTTAGTCGACGCCTATAAAGAATTTAACAGGGCCCAAGAAATACAACCCGGTGAGCAACAAACCCAGAAATTCATTGTTCAACTTAAGGAAGAAATTGCAAATAATTATTATAATGCCGGGAATAAGGCATATAATGAGAAAAAATATAATACTGCAATCGCAAATTGGCAAGAAGCACAAAAGTGGGGGTATAGCAAGCAGGATATTTTGCTATTGGTTAAAAATGCACAAAGGGCTAAAAATAAACCGGTAACTAAACCTAAGGATAAAACAACACCTGTAGTAGTAGAAAATAACAAAACTGAGACAGAAGAAATTCCGGCTGTTTTGCCTGTTGTTCGTACAGCCGATACACCTAAAGGAGAACCTGATAATAAGGTAAAAGCGGAGACCCCCGCTGCTCCTGTTGCACCGATATCAAAAGAAGATACCTCTGAGAAGCTTCCTCCAATTACCACAGAAGTTGAAGGGGATGAATTCCCTACGCAAACCATTGTGGAAAAAGCACCTACCAGAGTTTCGGAAGCAGCACGTCAAGAGTCAATTAAGCGTTATCGTTATGGTCTAGCAGCGTTTAGTGAAGGCAATTACGAAAAGGCGAAAGAAGAATGGCAAGCAGCACTTAATTTGAATCCGGAGAACTCAGATGCTGCTTTAGGTTTAAAAAGAGTTGAGGAAAAATACAGTAACAGGTAATTATGATTAAAAGAATTAGTACAAGATGGTTTATTTGGTTTACTATAGTCGCTATATATGCGGTTATAGTTGGAGGTTTGTTGTATTTTAATTTGTTTAAGAGGGTTTTTGATCTTAATTTACAAAATCAGATTATTGATACAGTTCGTCAAAATGCAAGTACTTTGATTGAAGGGTTGGTATCAAAAAATTATTTGACTGTACCTGAAAATGAAATTATATCCTCTTGGCCCCGTCAGGATAATAGAATAAGCAATGTAGTTTATTTTAATGGTACCGGTACTGTCAGATGGCACAAAAATCTTGAACTTTTAGATATGCCGATTGCAGATTATCAAAGGGGCGGTTATTTGGAAACAAATGCCATAGAAGAAGCCGCAAGGACCGGCAATCCAAGTGTTAAAATAAAGAAAGAAGGCAATTATTATGAAATTGCAATACCTTTAAAGGCTAAAGGAAATAAAATTGCCGGTATAATCAGCGTAGATGTTTCAAGAAAGCAAGTTAAAGAAGAAATAAAAAAGGCCTTAACTATGTATTTGGCCGGTTCTGTAGTAATTTTTATTTTAATGGGTTTTGTTCTGTATATATTCGTGATACGAAGCGTGACAAATCCACTCCTTCAGCTTGCAGAAGGTATAGAAAATATTTCAACCAAGAGTTTTGTATTAAACTTTTCTTCCAGAGGCGATGAAATAGGGTTGCTTGCCAAAGCGGTTGAAGGCTTTTTGGGTAAAGTTAAAAAGGAGCTTGAAGAACAAGAAGCAGTAGAGCAAAGCCGCTTTCATTATGAACAGGAATGGTGGTCTTCCGTACTTGCAATTACTATTGCAAAAGGAACAAGGGCAATAGTCGTAGATGAAAATAACAATATTATGCATGCCAATTTTGAACTAAAAATAGAAAAGGAAGGCCCTATCCATCTTTTAGATATTTTCGGTGGAACACAAAAGGATATTGTCAATATTGTCGGGCAAGCGATGGATAATCCCGGCAAAATATTTAAAACGGTTACAAAAAGCGGTAATCGTATTTTTACCATTAAGGCCTTGCAGTTGGCCTCTAAAGGTGGTATAATAAGAACGATGATAATTTTGGAACCGAAGAAATAATTTAAGGAGATTATATGAAAATAGAAATAAAAAATATTAGTTTAAGGTCAATAATACTTTCAGCATTCCCGTTGTTGATATTTGCCTTATGCTTGGTAAATTATATCTTACAGGTGGCAAGTTTTCCTGGTTTAAGTTTAGTTGAAAGCATTTTGCAAATTATTTTATCAACTTTGATTGATACAATGGTTTACTTGATTATTATCGTCATAGCAGCTTTTGTATACAATTTGTTCTGTTCTTTCGGCATAAAAGGGCTTACTTTTACACTTGAAGAGCCTGCTGTCAAAGAAGAGATAAAAGAAGAAATAAAAAAAGAAGAAACAAAAATATAAAGGAGTAACATACATGAAGAAGTTCCTTACTGTTGTCATGGTTTTGACTTTTGCTACCTGTGCTTTCGCTGCAAAAGCCGCAAAATCCACAAAAACCGATACTATTAAAGAAGTACCCGTAATAGTTATTGTTATGGATGAGGATGCCACCGGCGGTGTTGATAAAAATTTAAATACCGCTTTGGAACAAATACTTGGTAAAACTATCAAAGTTACAGAAGTTAACCGTTCAGCTGCTTTACAGGACCCTAAATATCAGGGGCTTAATTTGGACTTTATGCCTTTATATTTAGTTGAAAATAATGCTTTAGTACAAGAAAAATTTGATAGATACGTAAAGGCTGGGCAAATAAAAGAACATAATGGTCATCTTGTTTTTGAGCATCAAACAAGGAACGGCGTTTATGCAAATAAGGAATTGAGACCGATGGAGCTTGATTTGTTTGTTATGTCCCAATGCCCTTTTGGAGTTAGGGCTGAAAATCAAATTATTGACCTTATGAAACTTGAAAAATTGCCCAAAGACTTAAAAATAAATGTTCGTTATATTGTCAGTCCCGGAAGGAACGGCGAACAGTTCAACAGTTTGCACGGTTCGGCGGAATGGGAAGAAAATGTAAGACAAGTCATAATCCGCGAAAAATATCCCAAAAAATTTTGGAAATATCTTGAAATAAGAAATAAAGATTACAGAAGTTCTTTGTGGGACCGCGCTGCCGAAGAGGCCGGTATTAACCCTAGGATTTTTAATAAATATTGGAAATTCGGTCTTGAAAAATTAAAAGAAGATATGGCAATTACCGAGGCTTATAATATATCTGCTTCTCCATCTGTTATTTGGCAGGGCAGGACAGTAACCGATATGGGTTCTTTAGGTAATATTCCCGGTCTTGAGGGGTTCAAGCAAAATTACGGTGGCACTGCCCAGGCAGCACCGCAAGGCCAATGTTAAAGAAATTTTAACTTATTTAAATTGGGGCATATTTTTATGCCCCAATTTTTATAGATTTCATAAAAAGAAATACCGATTTTATTCTAAAAAGCGTAGAATATGAAAAAAGGGCAGTTAAAGAGATTAATTTTCTTTTCTTGTATTTTGGTAGCATTGTTACCTTTGTTTCTTGCTTTCTTTTTTACATATCATTATGAAAGTGCTCTTTTAAAATCAGAAAAATTGGGGGTATTGAAAACTTTAAATCTTACCACAGGTAAGGAGATTGATTCATTTTTCCAAAACAGTACTCTCCTCCTTAATAATTTTTTAAATATACATACATTACATAATAGGCATGAAATAAGTCCTAAGAATGAATATATATCAAGTTTTATAGAAGAAAGTGCGGAGTTTGCCTCCCTTGCTTTTTTTGATTCTAATGCACACGAATATGCTTATTTCGGCCCAAAACCAAAATTTAAATATAAACATGAAATAGAAAGCACATTAAAAACAGGTGCTTTAACAGTAGGTAATTTAGGGGTAGTAAAGGGTAAAGGCCTAAGTGTTTCAATAGCTTTTAAAAATAGTTTTTTAGATAAAACTAACTTTGTGGCTTCACAAATTCCTTTAAGTAATCTAAATAATTATTTGTTAGCGGGGCAGGGCGATAACGATGTTCTTATCTTTACTAAAAAAGGTCTTTTGATATATTCTTCAAAAGACGGGGTTAATGAGGGAACTTTTGCTGGATATAGAAAGGAAATGGAGATATTGGCCCCGAAAGCTGAGGAAGGGGCCTTGATTTCCGTTGAAATGGACGGGCAGCTTGGTGTTCTTTCAGTAAATAATTTAAGCGGCTGGCTAATTTATACATATTTTCCTTTGAACAAGGTGGAAGGAAATTTATTTGATATTTATTCCAAATTTTCCAAAGAAATTATTTCAATTGTGGTTATAACTTTAATTTTTGCTTTGCTTATAAGTTTTTATATATCAAGCATTATGGTGGAGCCTTTGAACGTCATGGCCAATGCTTTTAACAAAATGGAAGAAGGGAAAGCTGATGAAGTTCAAGATTTACCTTTCCCGAACAATGAAATAGGTGCTTTATCTTTAGCTTTTGCCAAGATGATTGACTCCCTTAAAATACGTTTTGAAGAACTTGAACAGGAGCGTGAGGATTTGGCCGGCCTTAACCAGTCATTACAAATTCGTGTCGGTAGCCGTACTAAGGAATTAAGAACAGCGTTAAATGAATTGATTAAAAAAGAGCGTCTTGCTGCTATAGGGCAGATGGCGTCCGTAGTAAGCCACGAGATTAAAAATCCTCTTGCCGTTATAAAAAATGCAGTTTATTTGCTTAAAGCGCGGCTAGGTAATAATATAGATGTAAAAATGTCTAAAAATTTTAAAGTTATTGAGGAAGAAATAAACCAGGCAAACGGCATTATTGAAGAAATTTTGGGTTATGCCAGAACCAGAGAACAAATACTTACAACAATTGATTTAAGTTTGTATGCAAGGGAAATTTTATCTTCCTATCCTATACCTAAAAATGTGCAGTTGACAACTTATTTTTATACTGATGATTTGCCTGTAACAATAGATAGTGAGGAAATGAAACAAGCGCTTAGAAATGTTATAGCTAATGCCATAGAAGTGATGCAAAAAGGGGGTATGCTTGTCGTAAAAACAAAACTTTTGAAAGACGGGCGTGCTTCTTTAAGCATTACAGACAGCGGCCCCGGTATACCTGCCAGCTTGCAAGAAAAGATTTTTACACCGTTTTTTACTACAAAAGCACGCGGTACCGGTCTTGGGCTTGCAGTAGTTAAGAAAGTATGTGTTAGGAATAAAGTTGACTTTAAATTAAAAAGCGAGGAAGGCAAAGGAACGAAAATAACTTTTATTTTCAGTATTGCCAATGCCAATAAATAGTATGACAATAGATAATCAAAAAGCAAAAATTTTAGTGGTTGATGATGACGAGAATTTAAGGGAGACATTATCCGAACTTTTGGAATTGGAGGGTTATGATGTCTATCAGGCCGAGGGTGCCAAAGAATGTATGGACCTTGTCAAAAACGATATGTTTAATGTAATTTTGATGGACTATAACTTGGGTGACGGAACAGGCCTTGACCTTATAAATGAAATTCGTCGTTTTAACGAAAGAACCCAAATTATAATGATAACTGCGCACGCATCCTTAAACGCTGCCGTTAAGGCTATACAGGAAAGCGTTTACGATTTTTTGATGAAACCCGTGGATTTTGATTATTTAAAAAGAACAATCAAAATGGCACTTGAGAAATTTTATTTGGAACAAAGCAACCGCGCTTTGCTTGCCGAACTTAAAAAGACAAACGCAGATTTAAGTAATTTAAATGCTATGAAAAGCAAATTCTTTTCAATTGTTTCACATGATTTATCAAATTCTTTAATGGCATTGAATATGAGTTTCCAGATGTTACAGCGTACCATAAAACAGCCCGATGCGGACCAAACAAAAAAAATGGGCTATATGGAACAAAGTTTGGGGCAAATTTTTGTGTTAGTAAAAGACCTTGTGGATTGGGCTGCTATTGAGAAAGGCAAACTTCGTTTAGAGAAACAGGAATTTGAATTAACCTCAATGTTAAAAAGTGCCTTTGAGGTTTTTAAAGAAAAAGCAAAATTAAAAAATATTTTTATGAAATTTGAAAGTGAAGGGGATTTCTTTGTATTTGGCGACCCAAAAAGAATAAGGCAAGTTATATCAAATATCGTGGAAAACGGCATAAGACATACGAAGGAAGAAGGCATAATTTCAATTTCGGTAGTGAAAAATGATGATAAAAATGCTAAAGTAATAGTTAAGGATACCGGTGACGGCATAGAGCCTGAGCAAACTAAAGAACTCTTCAAAAGTTTTTATCAAAGTGCAACGGGCGGCGGGCGTTTGGGCCTTGGCTTATCAATAGCACAGGACATCGTCCAAAATCACGGCGGTAAAATTTGGGCAGAAAGTGAAGGTAAGGGCTTGGGCTCATCCTTTTGTTTCACTTTACCGCTTATAGATAAATAGGAGATACTATGGCAACTAAAAAGAAAATCGTAAAAGTTCTAATCGCTGATGACCAAACATTATTTAGGGAAGGCATCAAAGATGTTTTAACCGGCGAGAAGTGGATTTCTGTCGTTGGTGAGGCAGCAGACGGAGAGGAAGCGGTGGCCCTTGCCAAAAAGTTAAAACCGGATGTTGTTTTAATGGATATTAAATTACCAAAAATGGACGGTATTACCGCAACCCGCAATATTAAAAAAGCAGAACCGGGCATAAATATTTTGATGCTTTCTAGTTTTGAAGATGAGGCCCATGTTATGGATGCCGTTCAAGCCGGTGCAAACGGTTATTTATCAAAAATGTTACCGGCGGCAGAACTTGTGAACTCAATTCGTACTTTTACAACCGAGGGTTTAATGATACCTCAACAGATGATGAGTAAACTTCTTCAAGGTCTTCGTAAAATGGGGGAACCAAATGCCCCGACACAAGCTATGCTTACCAAAACGGAAGTTAAAGTCCTTGATATGTTAGGCGCAGGCCTCAGCAATAAAGAACTTGCTATGGAACTTAATTGTAGTGTTAAGACAATTAAAAACCATTTAAACAGTTCTTTTCATAAATTGGGTGTAACGAGCAGAACGGAAGCAGTTGTAAAGGCAATAAAACTTGGCATAATATCATCAGAAAAATGATAAAAAAAGTATTTAAAATAATAGCAAATAAAAAGGGACAGCAGACGGCAGAATTTTTGCTTATGCTAGGTTCCATAGTTGCTTTTATTTTGGCTTTTACTATTAGTTTTCATAAGGAATTGGCAGGCGGTTTTTTTACAATAATAGGTAATGTTTTAAGTTAGTATGAAAAGGTATTTTAACTACTTAAAAAACCAAAAAGCGCAAATAGTACTTCCGGCAATTTTATTGATACCGACGATTTTGCTGGTCATTTATTTATTGTTTGAAACGGCAAAGCTTTCACGTTTTAAAATTCGCAGTCAGTTTGCTTTGGATAGTGCGGCTTTTATTGAACTTACTTCTTATTCTAATTTTTTAAATGCAGTTGCTTATGTTAACGGTGCATTTCCTTTTAGGGTATTTCGTGAAAATATGATGTATCCTGTCCCCAAAGAGGAAGAGGATGATTATGAAGGCCCTCCGGAAATTACCTATTATGATTTATTTTATCAGGCAGGTGCTTTCCCTGCCATGGCTAAACAAGATAGTAACCCTAGGGATGATGCCGGCCGTTGGGAATTAAAGTACGTAGAAACCGATAAACAAGAAGATGTGGAAAAGGGTGAAGGCCGCCCTAAAAGTTGGAATACCGATTCGCCGCAAGTCAACGATTGGAAATACGGCATAAATAAACAAGAATGGGTCAAACACTACAAATATGTTTATAATTCGGATGAAGATGAGGACGATAAAGAAAACGGTATCTTTTCCCCTTTGACCTTATATATTGCTGTCTATAAAATGTTTGAAAATATTTATGAAAACCAAAAAAAAGTATATGAGCGTTTGACGGCAGGCGGGGAATTTTTTAGGAAAAGTTATTATTATAACAGTTCTTCTTGTAAATTAAGCCAATGCGGGAAAGAGGGTGTTCGGGCCCTGCAACCCTATAAGTTGGGTTTGGAATCAGTTACTATGAAAGATATGAATTGGTTTTGGCGTAATTCTAATGACACAGATCCCGGCGCTTTATTACTTACCCATACAAATCCGAAACACGCAAAATTTATGCCTTTATATCAATTTTCTTATTTAGATAAACCGACAAAAAGTAAAATTAAAAAAATGTATACCGGTATTGATATAAGAGAACCTATTATTCCACCGGACAATTACTTTAGGGTAAATCTCAAAAAATATGCAAAGAAACTGCATGTTCGCGCTGCGTTACAATGTACTAATGAAAGCAATAATTGTGTGTGGCCCTATCCCACGCCGAAATATCAAGTGAGGTTGTTTCCATAATGTTTACATTTTCTTTTTTACGTTCACGGCGCGGGCAAGCCACTACGGAAGTGGTGCTGCTATTCCCTATCTTTTTTATTTTGGCACTCTTTATTATTAAAATTTACGGTCTTTTAATTGTATTACAGAAAGCGGAAATAGCATCCGCTTATGCTGCACGCCGTTGGCAGCTTGAAAGCCATAGGGCCGTTAAATATACGCAGGGATGGGATAAGAACTTTTTAATACCCGACATTAAAAAGAAAGTGCAAGAATATATCGGTTTTACAAATCCGGCTACGCGCAAATTTTTATCCTTGCGTAAAGTTGATTTGGAAATTAAAAGATACGAAGTCTGGAATTCCGTTACGGTAACTGTTGCGACATATCCTCCGCGTATACCTTTTTTGTGCAGATATGATAAGCGTGAAATTTGCAAGCGCCCTTACGGCGCGGCTTGTATGCGCGGTTATAATTTTATCTGCGAAACAGGCGGGATAATACAAGTAGTCAAACAAGTCCCTAACCGTGACAGGCCTATTGGCTTCGTTTTACCGAATTCCGCAAAATCATTGAAATAAAAGACTATCTTTTTTGTTCTGTATTATATGCAGTAATAAATTTGACAAACATTGTAAAAAATCCTACAATTACAATACGGCATACAGTGTGCTGTAACATCATAAAAGAGGGATATTATGCCTTATTCAAGCGGCGTAAAATTGCAAGATGAAATTTCTGTCAAAATCATAGATACAGTTACAAAAATGGTCTATGAGGGGGGCGCTTCTGATATAAATGTCAGGGCGGTTTTGAAAAAATTAAAAATTACAAACAGGGTGTTTTATAACCGCTTTAAAAATATTGACGAGGTTTTATTGTGCGTATCACAAAATCTTGTACATAAAATGCGCGAATGTATTTTGCGCCCTTATAATAAGAAAGAAAATTATCATAAATATTTGCTTAGTCTTGCTATGGACGTCTTAATTAAAACTTATGAAATTAAGAAAGATTTCAGCGATTATATGTTTAATAATGATATCATCAACGAGAGTAATAAACTTTGGTGGATTGACCATATGATACCACCCCTTGAATATGGTATTAAAAATGGTTTTTTGAAGCCGATGAATGTTAAAGAAATGTCTTATGCAATTTGGTGCTTTTGCCGCGGTTTTAACGTGGACGCCATAAAAAGCCGCCTTGAACTTGATGAAGCATTAAAAACATTCCAAACCGCATTTACCTTTTTAATTGAAGGTATGACTTTAAATAAGGATAAAAGAAAATGATTATTTCCTATAAACGCAAAGCGCATTATCACGAAACGGATAAAATGGCTGTAGTGCACCACTCAAACTATTTTAGGTGGATGGAAGAGGCGCGTGTGTATTTTCTTGACAAAATAAATTTACCTTTTACTGCGATGGAAACAGCAAATATTTTCAGTCCTGTTGTAAGTTTTACTTGTAATTATCACTTTCCTGTTTGGTTTGATGATGAATTTGAAATCAAAATTAAAGCCGTAAAATACACCGGCGTTCGTGTTAATTTTGAGTATGAAATTTTTAATTTAACCAAGAATAAACTTTCCGCAACTGCCGTAAGTGAGCATTGTTTTACTTCTAAAGAAGGAAGGCCTTTGTCGGTTAAGCGTGCAAATCCAGAAATGCATGCTTTGCTAGAAAATTGTCTAAAATAAATTTTGTTGGGGTTCACAACCTTTGAGATTTTTTAAGAGCCGCCCTCCTTATTTTCGCCACCCATTTTTTACGGTCTTTATCTATGTAAAAAATGGGCGGGAGAAAGCCGAGCAAATTTTATTTGCGAGGCAAGAGGGGGGTACCTTATTAGTAAACTTCAGAGACGTAAAATGTATTAATGGGCAACCCCCACCCCTAACCCCTCCGCCCTTTCTTATTTTTGCTAAGGCAAAAATAAAACGGCAAAGGGGGAGGAAAATAAAAGAGCAACAATTTTAAGGAAAAGATACTTAATCAGCAACATTTTTGACCATTAGACCAAATTTCCTTATAAATCTTTAAATTTACGAAGATAAAAAAGCTATTGACATTTTTTTTTTTTTTCTACAATTTTAATATAGATTAATTTTTTATGAGGTAACTTATGTTAAAAAATTGTAGGAAAAATTATAAAGGTTTTACCTTGATAGAACTTTTAGTAGTTGTTTTAATTATCGGCATACTTGCGGCGATTGCACTACCGCAGTATAGGAAAGTAATATTAAAAACCCGTTTTGCAAAAATCAGGCAAAGTTTACAAGATATACTTAAAGCCGAACAGCGTTATTATCTAATAAATGATGCTTATACTACTAATCGTGATAATTTAGATATAGAGTATCCTAGAAGCAAAATAAGATTTCCAAATACAAAGTATCTAATAGAGGTATCAGATGATATTCAGTGCGGTCTTGAAGGATTGTCATATGACTTATATTGTTCTACTACACATTCAATATCATTAATGTATTTGTTACCATATGGAACTTTTCTTTGTTGTAATTATCAATTAGATAATTATGAAATTGATAATTTATGTAAACAATTTGTCCAAAAAGAAAATAAAAATGTGGATTTTAGCACTCCTTTACGTCGCTGTTATTCTGGAAAAGGACACGATATATAATTTATTGCCTAACAATTTCAAGCGGGGCATATTTTTGCATAAAAACGCGCTTTGTGCCATTGTTGAAAATGACAGTAATTTTTGATGCCTCGCCGCTGCCGGTAATTAAAACAACTTTTCCAAGCCCGAAAACACCGTGTTTTATAACTGTGCCGATACGCACACCGCTGCTTACATTTCTGACAGGTGCATTTGTCGCGGTTGTTTGTGGATTGCTAAAACTCGGTTCAGGCGCGCTAAAAGTTGGGGTATCATCAAAATCGTCGTAGTCAAAACCCGTTCCGGTTGTTTTGTATTTTGAAGAATTATTATAACTTGTATTGCCGGAAAAGCGGTCGTATTTGCCGCGGTAACTGCCATTAGTTCTTGCCCTAAAACCAAGTTCCTGCTTTTCTTGCGGTTGGTAATCTTCTTGTTCCAAAAGTTCGCTGTCATATAAAAAGCGGGAAGCAAAATTTTCATAAGTTTTACCGAAAATGCGGCGCGTTGCGGCATAGGTCATAAATAAATTCTTTTTTGCGCGCGTCATGGCGACATAACACAGGCGGCGTTCTTCTTCAAGTTCATCTTCATCTTTAGAGGAGAGGGGGAATAAACCCTCTTCTAATCCTGTAACAAATACCGTTGGGAATTCTAACCCTTTTGCTAAATGCACCGTCATTAAAGTTACTGCGCCGCCGTTTTGCGTTTCACCTTCATCTTCGGCGGAAGTGATTAAAGAAATTTCCTGCAAATATCCGCTTAAAGTCGGGGCGGTTTCGTCTTTAATACATCTTTCTTCATATTCTTTAACCGCGTTTACAAGTTCGTTTAAGTTGCCGATTCTTTGGGCGGCTTCAGGGTCCTTTTCAAGTTCATCTTCAATGCTTTTTTGATAACCGGAAAGTTCTAAAAGTTTAGTTATAGTTTCAGACGGCACAAGCATTTCTTTTTCCAAAGTTAGGGACTCTATTAAATTAATAAATTCTTTGATTCCGCGCTGTGCGGTTTTTTGCTTTATTTCTTCAATAAAATTTTGTTGTTTTAAAGCACTCCATAAAGATATATTATTTTTTTGAGCATGTGCTAAAAGTGCGGCAATTGTTGTGTTGCCGATACTTCGGCGCGGTGTGTTAATTACGCGGAGCAAACTTACGCTGTCGCTTGGGTTTACCAAAAGTTTTGCATAGGCCAAAATGTCTTTAATTTCCTTTCTGTCATAGAATTTTACTGCACCGATTAAGCGGTACGGTATTTGATACCGTCTGAAAGTGTCTTCAAAATTTCTTGATTGTGCATTTGTGCGGTAAAAAACTGCAATATCATTTAAATTCGCGCCGTCATCTTCCACCATCATTTGCACTTGATTTGCTACAAATCGCGCCTCTTCACCTTCCGAAACAAGTTCGCGAACTGTTATCGGCTCGCCTCCTTGTTTTGAAGTGTGCAAACTCTTTTCTTTCCTGTTGTGATTTTTCTTGATAAGTTTATTTGACGCGTCCAAAATAACTTGTGTGGAGCGGTAATTTTCCTCAAGCGTAATAACTTTTGCATCTTTAAAATCGCGTTCAAAATTCAAAATGTTTTTAATGTTTGCACCGCGCCAGGAATATATTGACTGGTCCGGATCGCCGACGACGCACAAATTGCGGTGTTTTTGCGCAAGCACCGAAGTTAAAATATATTGTGTTTTATTTGTGTCCTGATACTCATCAACTAAAATATATTTGAAAAATTGCTGGTAATATTCGCGTACGGCCTGATTGTTTTTCAGCAGCAGTACCGTCTTAAAAAGTAAATCCCCAAAGTCAAGGGCAAAACTTGCGTCAAGTTTTGCTTGATAGCGGCGGTAAACCTCGGCTACTTGCATCTTTTTTTCATTGTTTGAGGCAACGGCCTGCGCCAAAAAATCTTCTACGGAAAGCATTTCATCTTTCGCGCGCGAGATTATTGAAACATAATAGTTTACTTCCTTTTTGGCTTCCTTTACGCCCATTTCCTCAAGGCATAAAGTGATAACTTTTTTTTGCTCTGTCTCGTCGTAGATAACGAAGTCGCGCACAAGTTTTGCGGCTTCAGCGTTTTGCCTTAAAATACGGAGTGCAAAAGAGTGGAAAGTGTATATCCAAATTTGCCCCGCAACGCCGCCTACGAGCATATTTAAACGCTCGCGCATTTCCTTTGCTGCTTTATTGGTAAATGTTACTGCTAAAATTCTAAACGGTGGAACACCGTCTTGTATAAGTTTTGCTATTTTGCAAGTTAAAGTTTTGGTTTTACCTGTTCCGGCACCTGCAATAATAAGGCAAGGGCCGCCGTTGTAATTTACCGCTTCAAGTTGCGCCGGGTTTAAAGTTTGTAAAAAATCTTGGTTCATTTTAAAACTAACTCCACAAAAGTTTCAATATGTTTTGTGTTGGGGAAAAAGTCAAAACATTCCGCATTTTTAACGGTGTAATTTTTTGTTAATACTTCTAAATTTTCCGCTAAAGTTTTTGGGTTACAGGAAATATATAAAATATTTTTTACGCCGCAATTTGCCAATTTTTCGCACGCTTTTGGGTGTACGCCTGCACGCGCAGGATCCAAAATAATAAGGGAATTATTTGCCTGAATATTATTTTCAGTTAAAAAATCTTCCGTTGTTTGGCAGTAAAATTCCACATTATTTATGTTGTTTAAATTGGCATTTTTTTTGCCGTTTTCCACCGCTTCGGGTACGCACTCCACGCAAAAAGATTTTTCCACAAGGTCCGCATTAGTTAAGGAAAAACTACCCGCGCCGCCATAAAAATCATATAAAATTTTTGGTTTAATTTCGGCAACTTTGTTGCGTACTTTTTGGTACATTAAATTTGCGGTTTTTGTATTTGTTTGAAAAAACGATTGCGGAGAAATTTCAAAAACAATTTCCTTGCCACCGTCTAGTATTAGTGCTTCCTGTATGGTATCTGCGCCGGTTAAAATTTTTAAATCTTTAATGCCGCTTGCGTCGCTCATACCGTCGTTAATGGCAGTTAAAACACTAAAGCCGGGGTAAATTTGTTGGCAAATTTCAGTTAGGCCGTTTGTATCAAAAGGTGCGGTAGAAATAAAAACAAGCATGCCGCCCTTTTTGTTAAAACTTTGGCGCATCATTAAAGTTCGCAAAGTTCCGGTATGTTTACGTTGGTCGTAAAAACTTAAATTTTTTGCTTTTGCCCAAAGTAAAATTTTGTAAACAAACCAAGGTAAATTTTCATTAAAAATAAGGCAATCGGTTAAGTTTACCGCCCTGTCCCAACGCCCCATTTGGCGGAAACCCAAAACATCCTCAAATTCAAGCGGAACGGTTTTATCGCGTTTGATTTTTTTATTTTGCGGCTCTTTGTGTATCGGCTGGTGTGTGAAACTTAACTCAATTTTATTTCGGTAAAATTTATTTTGCGCAGTAGGTGTAACTTTAATTTCGCCATTAAAATACGGCTCAAGCAAAGTGCTGACGGCGGAAACTTTTTGTTTAAGTTGTTCCGCGTACGGCACTTTGATTAAAGCACAACCGCCGCACAAAGCGGCATTTTTACACGTTAAATTTGAAGACACAAACATCACCGTCTTTGATAATATAATCGCGCCCTTCTTGGCGTATTAAGCCCTTTTCTTTTAAAGTCTTTTCGGACTTATATTCCAAAATATCTTTTACGTCGTACACTTCCGCGCAAATAAAACCGCGTTCAATATCAGAGTGTATTTTACCTGCTGCTTTCGGTGCCGGGCAGCCGACGGGGATTAACCAAGAGCGCACTTCAACTTCCGGGCCTGCAGTAAAAAATGTGCACATATTTAATAAGGCCATACCGGCGCGGACAATCTTTTCAAGCCCCGTATAATCACTGCCGAGGTCTTGCAAAAACATTTGTTTTTCGTCATCTGGAAGTTCGGCAATTTCCGCTTCAAGTTTAACGCAAAGTTCCACAAAACCCGCGCCGCAACTTTTTGCATAATCGGCAACTTTTTGGGCATTTTCTTTATTTGGTGTTTCGGAATTATTACCCACAAATAAGACGGGTTTTAAGGTTAAAAGTTGCAAATCGGTTTTTTCTTCTTCGTCTAAATTTAAGGCGCTTGCCGGTTTGCCGTCCGCTAAACATTTTTGAAGTTTTTTAAGTACTTCAAGTTTTGCTTTTGCGGCTTTGTCGCCTGATTTGGCGGCGCTTTCTTGTTTAGGGAGCATTTTTTCCACGCTTTCCAAGTCGGCAAGCATAAGTTCTGTTTGAATGATGTCAATATCGCGTAATGGGTCAATACTGCCGGCAACATGGGTAATATTTTCATTTTCAAACAAGCGCACAACATGGATTATGGCATCAACTTCACGGATATTTGCCAAAAATTTATTTCCAAGGCCTTCGCCTTTGCTTGCGCCTTTGACGATACCCGCAATATCAACAAAGCGGATAAACGCGGCAGTTTTCTTTGGCGGTTTAAAAATGTCAAAGAGTGCATCAAGCCTTTTATCGGGGATAGGTACAACACCGACATTTGGCTCAATCGTCGTAAAAGGGTAATTTGACGCCTGTGCGCCTGCTTGTGTTAATGCGTTAAAAAGTGAAGATTTGCCGACATTTGGCAACCCGACAATTCCTATATCCATATTTGAAAATTCCTTAAATATAATGTAGAACTACTTATATATATTTTACTAAATTTGTAAATGTGGATTATAGATTTTGAGGTATACCTTCATAGTAGCGTCTGTCTCCGCCATCATATGTATGAGTTGTATTTAAAAATTTTTTACAAAGTTCATCATTATTGTAGTTGTTTAAATCATAATTTGTACAACGGTATGTACCACTGAAGAAATGAAGTAAAGACATATTTATTTTGTTATTTCTGCAATATATATTTCTTGGTGCACCCTCTAAACCACAATGCATATCCTTGGTTATTTGTATTAGATATTTTCTTGATTCTGATTCTGCTTGGGGAAAATTTATATCTAAATTATCTCTGTTATCTGTATAAGTCCCGTTAACTATATAGTAACGTTTTTGCGCATCTATCATACTTTTTAAAGTGCTTACAATTTCTGAAAATTGTGTTTTTGTAATTATCTTTTTATATTGCGCTAAGGAAACTGACGCTAAAATACCGATAATCAAAACTACTACCAAAAGTTCAATAAGTGTGAAACCTCGCCCACCATTTTTTATTTTACACATAAAAACTCCTAAAATGATCTATACAGCATTTTTATTTTAGCTATATACTATATTGTAGAAAAAAAAAAAAAAAAAAAGCTTGTCAAGAGGTATTTAAATGTAACGACGAGAAAATAAAATCAAAAAGCACTTAAAAATGCAAGCGCGTTCTAGCTGTTTGTATGTGGTATGCGAAACGTTAACATATAAAAACAGACTTACTTTTATAATGCTAAAATATATGTATGCAAAAGTTGAAGTTAATGTTTCGCGCCTTTAAGTATAGGAATTTCCGTTTATTTTTCCCGGGGCTTGCTGTTTCGCAAATCGGGATTTGGATACAAAATATCACTATCGCTTGGCTTGTGTATGACATAACAAAGTCGCCTTTTGCTATGGGCACAATTATGTGTTTTACCGCCGCTCCGCTTTTTATAATTACGCCTTTTGCCGGCGTAATCGTTGATAAATTTAACCGTCAAAAATTACTTTTGATAGTGCAAATTTTATTTGCTTTACAAGCACTCTTAATAACACTTTTTACTGTTACAAGTAATATTAAAATTTGGTCTATCGTCGTATGCGGGCTTTTTTTGAACAGTATTGCTGCCCTTGATAATCCGTTAAGACAATCAACTTTCGTATTGCTTGTTGATGATATAAGAGATTTACCAAATGCAATTTCCTTAAACTCCGCTTGCTTTAATTTGGCACGCTTTATTGGGCCCGCTATCGGAGGTATATTGATTGCTTATACAAATATCACAATTTGTTTTTTTATAAATTTTTTACTGATACTGCCCAATATTTATTTAGTTTCAAAGATGCAAATTACCGATGAAAAACCCGAAGAAGTCAAAAATGACAGTATGTTCCATAGTTTAAAAACCGGGTTTTCTTACGTAATTAAACATCATCAAATTTCACTGCTTCAACTTTATTTCGCGATTTTTTGTTTACTTATGCTTGCTTATCCTATGCTTATGCCTGTTTATGTAAGTAAAGTGCTTAAAGGTAATGCTGATACTTTGGGTTTTGTTCTTGGTGCTGTAGGGGTTGGCTCTTTGCTTGCTTCTTTAATGCTTGCAACAAAAACAAGTGTTAATTGGATGCGGCGTATTTTATTCGGGGGTTGCTTTACAATTTGCCTTGCTTATATTTTGATGGGCAGTTTCAGCAGTATTACTTTGACTTTGATTTTAATGTTTTTTGCCGGGCTTGGGATGTCAAGTTTTACTTCTACTGAAAATATGCTTTTACAGTCGGTTATTGCGAACTCAAAACGCGGGCGTGTGATGAGTATTAACAGTTTGTGTTATGCCGGAACAAATTCTTTCAGCAGTTTTTTTGCCGGTTCTTTGGCCGGCGTGATTGGTATTTCACATACCTTTTTGATTTTGGGTGCTTTAATGCTTATAATTGCTTGTGTAATAAGTTACAAACTTTCCAAATACGATTATCATATAAAAGTCAGATAAATTTTATTTTTGTTTACTGAGAAATAGTCAATAAAAAACGTCTCGTACGGGATTTGAACCCGTGATCTCCGCCTTGAGAGGGCGGCGTCCTGGACCACTAGACGAACGAGACATTTATTAAAATTTTTTTGCTTTTTTACGACGGTGATTTGTTTTTATCTTTCTTTTAGTTCTTGTTTTGTTTAAGTAGCCAAAATACGGCAACTGCCCAAAAAATGACCACTTTTTCAAAAGACCATAAAATTTGACTTCTTAAAATGCCAAAAAACTAAAAGTAAAATTTAGCAAAAAACTACACAAAAAACAAAGAACAAAACCAAAATACAAGCATAAACCCTAATTTCAGCTTGATGAATAAGACTTTCAATATATATTTTACCAAATATTAAGTAATGCTGCTATAAGATTGATTTTTATATCTGTTAAATATCTCTTACTATAGGTATTAACTTGTATTTCAAAGTTTTTACTATTACAGATAAATCTGCCGGAATATTTGTTATTTTATGATTGTTCAGAAATGATTGCCATGTCGCTTGTTTATTAACATCCCTATAAAATAAACTTGTAAAGGCAAGCGGACTTAAAGTTAAAGGCGTTTTACGGTGCTCAAAAGTTGCTTTAATAGATTTCTTCAAAACTTCATTATTAAATTTTTGTTCTGTTAAAATCATATATAAATCATAAAAATCTTTCATTCTACTATTACTAAGAGAAAGTTTTGTAATTGCTTCAAATTTTTCGGCAATTATAGTTTCTAAACAATATGCTCGTAATTTAGGTGAAGGTTCATCCAATATGGTAGGAAAATTTATTTCCCTAGGTTCAGGAATCATTCTATCACTAAATCCTAAATCAATACTCATAGGAGTTCTACTTGAACCCATAACAGCTATAAATTTTACCCGAATTCCTTTATAATCTCCATCTTTATCAATTTCTTGTGTTGTTATAGAAGAAGTATCAAAAATAATACCATCTTCAATAGGTATAGAACATATTTCTTTAAATACTTTTTTCAAATTATCTTCACTATTACTGACACTTTGAACCAAGAAATCAATATCCATTGTCGGTCTTATTTTAGGTAAATCTATTGTAATAAGCAAAAGTCCGCCTTTTAAAATAAAATTATTCTTAAATTCAGATTGCGAAATACGGAACAAAAATCTTTCTTGTAAATAACGTCTGTGTAATTCATTAAAATCTTGGTTCTCAGTTCTGGCAATATACAATAATTTACGCTGTTTAGATGCTGCAATATTTTTAATAGGTCTGCTCATAGCATTACCCCCAGCCATTCAGAAAGCAATTTCACACTCACATGGTTTTTCTTTGCTACCTTAAAAAGTTTATCAATATTTTTATCCGGATGTTTCAAATATGTTTTAAGAGCTTCACGAACAATATCTACCCCAATATCTTTTCGTCTTTTAATGCAATCACACAATGTTTTTTCAATATCATAAATACGAAAAGAATAACGGCCTTGTTTCTGTGTAATGATATGTTTTTTGAATTTATTTATGTCTGCATTCTTAATTTTGACATTTGGATATATTATAACAGGTTTTTTATAACCGTTAGGAATATCAACTTCAACATATTTAGGGATAAATGTTGTTAGATCATAAAAACTAAGTGCAGAAATTCGTGCAATTACGCAATATGGCATAGCTTGGGCTGCATCAATAAAGTTTTGATTATTGAGGAACATATCAGCTTTACGATACAGACCATATTTAAGTTTAATTAGTTTGCCATTTTGGCAATAAGAAACTATATCTCTATCATTTAGTCCAATTTGATACAGTTTTTCAGTTGTATTATATCCCTTTATTACTTTCATATAGTTATAATGTTTACATCTGTAATTTGTTGAATTCTACTATAAGTATAACAAAAATATAGGTTAATTTCAACAGTTTTCATATAGAAATGTTATCTTTTATACTGGTATTATATATATAATACCAGTAATATCCATTAATTGTTCATTGTAATGTGTTTTCAAACGTTTGTTCACATTAAAATAAAAAACAATTTGCATAAATCATTCTATAAAGGTTATATAACTCTTATTTAATGAAATATTGAAGAAATTACTTGCGTTTCCTTTTTTATATGCTCTGGTGCTAAATGGGAATATCGTAGGGTTAAATTCATACTGGAATGCCCTAAAAGTTCTTTTAAGACCACTAAATCCCCATTATTCATTACAAATTGACTAGCCATCGTATGCCGTAAATCATGCCACCGAAAATTTGTAATATTTAAGCTATTTAGCAATTTGTTAAACCTTTTCCTAAGACACTCAATTTTAATATCAAAAACTTTACCCTTCTTTTTAGGTAAATTTTGGAAAGTTTCTATAAGTTCGGGTATCATTGGTATTTGCCTTGATTTGCCTGATTTTGAATCCCTAATATAAATAATGCCGTTTACTAGGTCAATATCATTCCAAGTTAAGTTCAAGATTTCACCACGCCGCATACCCGTCATTAAAGCACATTTCAGAATTGGTTTGATATTAGACGGGGCATTTTTCAATAACATTTTGATTTGTTCTTTGGTTAGAAAGGTCATTCTAGCAGGGTTTTCGCGTTTTCTGGCAACTTTATTACAAGGGTTGATTCCATTAAACATATCCCAAGCAATTGCCCTATTAAAAATAGCCCGCATAACAGAAAAATTTCTATTTGCTGTTGAAGGTGTTGTCTTTTGAACTTTTCTGTTATAAAAAGTTTGTATATCAAAAGTTTTTATATCATTAAGGCGTTTATTCCCAAATATTTTGATAAGTTCATTTATAATATACTTTGTTTTGGCAGCACCTTTTGTCGTACAACAATGTAAAGACCAATATTTTTCTGCTGCCTCCTTAAAAGTAGTGTTTTGTTTTACTCTATCGGGAAAGTATATTCCTTCGGATATTTTCGTTTGAATTTTGTTTAAAACTTCTTTTGCGAAAGTTTTACTGCCTCTAATAATCTTTCTATGCCTGTCTCCTTCACCATCTCTATAATCAATAAGGTAAGTATCTTTGCCGATAGGTTTAACACCCATAATTTTCTCCTTGGATCATCATGATAGCATTCCCTAAAAGGGTTTTCAAGCTTTGTTTAGTTTTTATTGTTATTTTATGCATGTGCTTCTCCTTTAAGTTCATTTATCCACTTATCAATTTCTACTAAGTCAAACCGTAAAGATTTACCGCGTTTTACTATACAATTTGAGGGTATTTTTCCTTTACATTTTAGGGTATATATAGTACTAACGGTTGTACCCATATATGTAGCCAATTCCTCTACGGTTAATAAGCGTTTTTCTATTTGTTTTGTATTATCTAACATTTTTTCTTTTTCTTCTTGTCTTTTTACAGAATTAAGTTGCATTTTTTATTCTCCTTTAATTTATATGTTTTTGATAGATATGTACCCTAAGTCCGGAAAATCATTGCCAAAATCTATATTATGGGGATTTTCTGCATAAGATCCTTTGCACTTAATGGTTTTATCTGCTGTTTTTAAATAATCTAAAGTTATAGGAAAGTTAGTTTCAATGGCGTTTGTAATCAATGCTTTGAACTCTTCCAATGGTTTTACAGGGGTTAGGTCTATTTCTCTTAGTTCTTTGAGTTTTCTATTCACAGTATTCCTATCACTGAATTGAAGTAATTGATTCTTGATTCCAGGTTTTTTAGCCATAAAAGCAATACCTATCAAAGAAGTGATTTTTTCGCATCCTTTTTTACCATTCTTTTTACAATATGTGGTGACTTTTTCTTTGATAGTTTCATATTCATCTGATGTTATAAAAATATCTTTGAAATACTCATTCACCCTGTTCCAAAGTATGGTTTTTGCGATAATAGGGTTAAAAGCGTTTTCCATAGTATTAGCCAAGGATATTTTCTGTGTTTTAAATTCAGCGTCTATTTCTTTTTTAGTTCTCATTTGATATTCCACATTGATAAGCGTAAAAGCAGCATTTTTCATAAATTTCAATGTTTCTTTGTCTAAATACTTGAGTTCCTCAGATTCTTTACTTTTGTCATAAATTATCAGTTTCCTGTGTTTTAGAGTATTATTAACACTTACACCGTCATTTGGGTATAAACTGATAATATTCGTGAAATGTCCTTGTTTTGCGGAACTTTGCATATAAAACGCTAAGTCAATGTTGTTGGGCCACAGAACAAGTTTATTTACATCAAGTACATTTAGGGGCTGTTTCTTGAGAATTTCCTTAGTTGTATAGATCCCCATGTATTCTAAATCAGCAATCAGGACATCAAACATGTATTCTATTTCATCGGCTTGTAGTTCCTGTAAATTATGATTAAAAAGAATCTTGGAAGGGCAGGCATGCCAATTTACTTCTACAATACAGCCATTAGATGCTCTAACTTCTACTGTGGGCATATAATTGCTTGTATAGTACCTAAACTTCGCTTTTCCTTCTTTTTCAGCATAATTAAGATATTCATGCTGTATTTCTCTTTTTTCTTTAGGGATAATTGTAAAATCCCCATCTATTGAAAATAATCTAGATCCGACTTTATCATTGGCCATTTATATATTCTCCTATATGTAATTTGAGTATAGAAGAAAGCACCTATATTAGAGTATCATAGTTAGTCATATTTCATCTATACTCTTCAATATAGGTATAAATGTAAACCATTATCTCGGGCTCTTTTTCTTAAGTTACTGTTGGAAGCGTTGTTTTATGTAAAATGTATATATTAAATGAAAACATATAATAGCCCTGGGTAATCATGATAGCAAATATTAAGTGCGTTTTCAAGACCTATTTAAGATATCGATTAAAGCCCCAAAACGCCCCAAGGAAAGCAGTTGAACATCACTAAGGCACAAACCGTAGATATCACATCAAAAAAACATATTTTTAGCATTACAAAAAGTGATTTAGGGTAAAAAAATTTTGGCAGGAAATTATAGGAACTTTTAGTTCTCCTTTCACTATATACTCCTTTATGTAAAATCAGAGATATAAAATATGGGATTTCGTTTTGTATTCTGTAAATATGTATGAAATGGCCTAATTTCCTTTATTTGGCTATTAGTCATTATCTTCTGTAAATACTATCTTTTCTTAGATAAAAGATGTCCTATAAATAAACTTAATAAACCTACAATAATAGTACCCAAGCACCCCGCTTTTGTTTCTTCACTTGTGGTAGTTGCCGCAGCAAATTCTTCAAATTCATCTTCGTCCATATATATGTTTTTCATAGTTAATCCTCTGCTTAATCATTAGTTTTTGTACCCCTTACCAGTTTATTCTCTAATTTGGCAATAGTGGTATCTTGATTTAATACTTTCGTTTCTAACTTCTGTACTTGCTTATCTAATTTCTCGCTCTTTGATTTCATTTCCTGATACATTTTCTTATATTTGGCAACGTCGTAGTATGCTTTTTCTAATTCTTTCATACCGTTCTCATTATTCTGTTTTAACGTGAGCATTTGCCTGCCCATTTCTTCTACTACTTGACTGTGTGCATTTAATTCCTTTGCTAATAATTTTTTTGTATTTCTATCTTCTTCATCTTGTTGCGCATAACTAAACCTTGATATTATACCGCCGATACCTAATAAAACTAATATTGTTAAAATAAATGATGACATAATTAAACCTCCAAAACCCACTTTGGGTTGTATTAACTCTATTGTATGATCCCACGAGTTCCACGTACTTGCAACAAGGTTATCTCCACCCGTTGCGTACCATAGTGTTAAATGGCAGAATATCCACATAGGGATAAACCAACAAGCAAACATTATGGTATTTGTAGTACCTTGATCACTATGATTTGGTCTTGGCTTCAAATCTACAAGCCACCTACGAGTTATATATAGTGAAGCCAATTCGTCTAATTCTTCCGGTGTGTACTTGTAATTCTTGTCTGGCAATTTATATACAAGTGCATAACGGTTATCTTCTTGTTCTTCTTGCATAATTACCTCTTTTATTACTGTTTCTTGATTATGTTGCCTTAAAGACCTAAATGAATAGGTCTTTAAGGGGTAGTATTTTTAGTCATTATAAGGTTGGTCTGAAAACCCTTTATCTTTTAGGAAAGAAACGAATTTATCTAAAATATTTTTCCAAAAAGATGTAAAAATTTTGTTTTTACCGAATTTTTTTACTAATGCCGGGCTTGTTGTATAATAAAACTTAACAAAACCCTGACCGACGGTATTTCTCAGTAAACAAAAATCTCTAAATCTCCTTAAAACCCATACTTCCGGGCAATCATAAGAAGAATATACGGCAGTTGCTATATAACACCCGCCTTTTTTGGGTTGTATTTGATTTAAGAAATTCTGATAAAAATCTTCTATATTACCATTTGTTATATCTTCTTTTATTCTTTCAATATTTCTTTCGATTTCTTCTTCCGTATTACCTATCGGCCTTTTTGAAAGGAAGAGATTAATTTCCCATTTCAAATTATAGGTATCAATAAAAGGAATAACATAAGCGGAAAATTCATTTTTCAGTTGTTCTACCACCGATATATTGGTATTTCTTTCATTAATGTTTTCTTGTGCCAAATCTGTTCCGGAAATAGTATCTATTACACCGTTTATAAGCGCTTGTGAAATAGCACCTTTTTTGTTCCCTTCAATTCTTGCCTGGAAATTTTCGTATACGGATAAGATACTACTTACTATATCACAGCGCAATAAAAAAGCATCACTTTTCTTGCTTAAAATATTATTGAAACAATATATCGCTTCTTTGAATCTGGTATTTGCTACCGTGCCGGATAATAATGTCGCTTTACCTTTAATGAGCCATGCTTCGTAATCGTTAGTATTTCTTTCAATTAACTTGTTTGCATAGCGTATTGCTTCATCGTAATTATCGGCAATTAAAGCAGACTGTGCCATTTCCAAATAATTATTGCCGGTATTATCTAATACGAAATTGCTGCCTTGATTTTGCTGGGTATCTGTTTTTATTGGGCAACCGCAGTTTGGGCAAACATTTGCCAAACTGGAAATTTCTTTTCCGCACTCTTTACATTTAATTAATGCCATATTATTTTCTCCTGTTATTTATAATTTACCGTGTGATATTATCACCGCGCTAAAATTTTAACATAAGTTAATGACAATCTTATGTCATTTTATTTTAGTTAAGAGGCCCCTAATGAACCAAACTCGTTTGTTTTTATCTTTTAGATTCAGTCCATTAGGGGGGAGGTAATTATGTAATTATGGTAAAGCGACCTAAATAATCGGGTATTTAGTAACGGTTTGATATAAGTATAAAAATTCATTTTCCGCTGCCCTATCATTAAATTTTCTGCAACAATCAATGAATTTATTTCTTGCCCTATTCATAATTTGTCTGTCGTACCAAGTAAAATACGATTGTTTCAAACTTTTTCTAAAATATAATAATGCTGTTTCATAATTTCCGATATCATATAAAAATTCTGCTTTTTGCCATAAATAAAAATAGGAAGACAAATTGTTTCCATATATCATTTGATTTAATGTTTGTAAAGCAAGAGAATAGTATTTTTTGAAATTACTTACATCCTTTTGTTGTTTATAAATTATGCACAAATTTTTCAAAATACCTGTGTCAAAGTAAGTGTTACCGCTTAGAGCACGTTTCAGACATATTATTGCTTCGTTGTTTTTATTAAATTTTTTGAATATTTGACCGGCAAAAAGGCATCTGCGCTTTTCCTTTATTTTGGGATTTTTTAATATGGATTTAGCATATTTTAATTTATAATTATTTATTTTATCAGTAAAATTTTTAATAATAGTATCATCTATAATAGGTTTAAGGTAGTGGCAGTAGCATTCAAAGTCTTGATCTTTTAATGTTATGTATATGTCGTCAATTATCTCTATTTTTTTATATTCTTTTAACAGATACTCTAAACATTTATTAAAATTTTCTTTTGCTTTTTCAATGTTTTGGTGCATATAATAACATAAAGCCATTGCAAAATAATTTTCATAAGTGGGATATTGTTTGACCGCTTGATTACACCAATTATAAAGTTTAGTTTTACTGTTTGGAGAGCGGTATAATTGTGACATATTATATATTTTTATCATCCAAGTAGAAATGTTTGAATCCACTGAATCTATTAAATTTTTATAAAGCAATTTACAATATTTTACGGCTTCTGTTTTATTATCTAAGTACATATGAATATTTTTGCTTTCTTCCATATATCTGCTTAAATGTGTTTTGGTTAAATAATCATAATAAGTAATTTTAGAATTTAATTCATCAAGCGATATTTTGTTATATGCGGTAAAATATTTTTTGACTTCTTCCAAATTATGCAGCCCTAAATTCGCGTAATACATATAATATATATTTCGTTTATTTACGACGTTGATTAAACGTTTTTTTATTAATTCCGGTATTTCACTATATCTTCCTAAACGGTATAATATATCCATTTTTTTATATTCTTCCGAAATTGGTAAATTTGCAAATATTTTTATACACAAATATCTATCCATTTCATCTAATGCTTTTTTGTCTTGCCCTAATTGCAGATAGCATAATACTTTTTCCCGGCTTATTTCTTCATTTTCAGATGGTTCTTGCATTATTTTTAATGCTTCTTGATATTTCTTTAATTTGATATAGTTTTTTATAATAAACAATTTAATATCGGTGTCTTGTTTGTTAAAGGAAAATGCCCTTTTATATAAGTTTAGTGCCGCCTGATAATCATTTTCTTTATATAATTTATTGGCAAGAGCGGCATATAAAGCGGAGATACTTTTGTTTTTGTCGGCCAATTCTGACTTTTGCCCGAGTTTATTGGTGTTTATATAGTTTAATATTTCGGTAAGGAAGGAATTATCTATGGCATTTGTAGCGGTTATTTTACGCAAATTAAAATCTTCCATAAAAGCCCAAGTGCTATTATTATTTCTTATAAGCGGAAGCCCTGCTCTTTCAAGAGCGGCGATATCCCTTTGAATTGTCCTAAGCGAACAATTTTCTTCTTTTGCGACATTTTCCAAACGAATAGTACCCTGGTCCAGAGTTAAAATTATTTTTAACAGGCGTACTAAACGCTTTTCCTTATCATTTTTCATAATATCTCCTTTCCCATAATGTGTTCTTTTTCTTATGGTACATAATAATTTTTATTTGCTCAAATTTAGCTTAAAGTTTAGTATATAATTGGCTATTTATCAAATTCTGTGTCTTCTAAAAAATCTTTTAAGTCTTTCGCTCGGCTTGGATGACGCAAACGTCTAATAGCTTTGGCTTCAATTTGTCTGATACGTTCACGCGTAACGTTAAACATTTTGCCCACCTCTTCAAGCGTACGCGGGTAGCTGCAGTCAAGACCGAAGCGGTATTTAATAACTTTTGCTTCTCGTTCGGAAAGTTTGGAAAGAACTTCTGTTACATCTTCTTTTCTAATAATTTCTTCTGTAATTTTATCGGGATCTTTTGTGTCTTTATCTTCAATAAAATTACCAATATTTTCTTCATATTGAACAGAATCTTTAATATTTTCTTCATCTTCAACTGAATCTTCCAGTGAAATCGGTGTTAATAGAGATATAGAATTTTGCGTTTGTATAATTGTTAAAATTTTTTTTACCTTTGTGACAGAAATACGCATTGTCTTTGCATAGTCATCAACCGTTGGTTCGCGCCCTTGTTCCTGGCGGATTTTATTTCCAACTTTATTAAATAGTGAAATTATTTTCTTTATATGCTCTGGAATATGAATCAATTCTGGATTGTTATGAAATGCTATTTCCAAATTCTTCCATATCCATAATTGAGCATAATTAATAAAATTAGAATACGAGGTATAATCAAAATGTTTTATCGCTTCCATTAATCCGATATTCCCTTCTTGGATTAGGTCTAATAATTCCTCTTCTGAACAATACTTACTATATCTCTCCATTACTTCATTTACTACTAAATAAGAATAGGATCTGAATATTTTGTCAATCTTTAATAATATTTCTTCTTCTATTTTAGTTATATTATTGTGTAAGTCATTAAAATTATCTAAATTGATAGGCAAGAGATTTATTATTTCCTTATATTTAGGATCTGAATTATTTTTATATTCTGACAATGTTTGTTCTATTTTTTTAATATTTTCAATAGTATTTATTAATTGTCTTGCTTCTAATGGTTCTGCCCTCTCATACTCTTGTCTTGATATGATATTTGTATCACATAGATTTTTTGTTTTTAATTGTTTCCAAAGTTCATCGGGATTATGGAAATGGAAATTTTCAATTAACACTTTTAATTCTTGCTTTTTTGCATTAATTGCGATAAATAGATTTTTTTCTTCTTCTCTTGATAATTTAGTGCCTTTGTTCTTATCCATAATATATCTCCTTTTTTAATAATTATAACTATTCTCAATGACAATGTTATGTCATTTTAGTTTTAATTGATATACATTTTGAGAATTATGTCATCTAAATATTTTTGTTTTTGAGACAAATTGTTTTCAATAATTGGATCTTTAGTGTTTGTGTTTTGTTGTTTTATTTTTAATTCATAAGAATAATCGAAAATATCCTCCAATATTTTACTTTGTTCGTCATTCGGAATTAATATCGGCAATTGTCTAAAATCATTTATTTGCAAATTTACAGTATTATTAATAAATTCCTTTAATACATCATATATAAATCGTGAGTTTAATAATGAAATAAGATATTTAGTAGAAATTGCATCGTATTTATTATAAAAACTCATACTAGCGACATCATTAACTGACTTGCTTTTGACTCTGCATTTAATATACTTACTTTCCTCATTTTTAGGTAATAGTACATTATTCCAACAAAATCCCTCTTTAAAATAAAACTGTGGATTTCTTACCACTGGCATTCCCTTTCCTTTTTTCCCAGAGTTAGTCTTTAAAAAATGGACGTTTTCTTTAGACCAAGAGATAGCATACGGTGTATCTAGATACCAGCGATTTCCATCTTGATCACCTTTATCATAAGGAACATAATGCTTTTTAGATTTATCTATACCGTTTTCCTTTTCATCTTGAGAAAGCATATCGACATCTGCTATCTCACTATCTTCAATAATTCTATATAAAAATCCTTGACCAAAAATATCTCTACCATATTTTTCTTTTAAATTGTCAAATAAATGAGCAATTTCTGATTCATTTAGAGTATCTAAATATGCATAAATATCTAGATTATCTAATTCAGTAATTTTATATTTTTTTATTGCTGCCTTTAATTTTATAGGTCTATTCTTGATTATATTATTTACTCGTTTAGTTGATTTTCTAACAGCAATATATTTCCCATTATTTGCTGTTGCTAAACCTTGTCCACCTTCAGTAATACAGCCTAAGAAAGTGACATCTCCTGGTTTGAGATTCTTACGATATTCTTCCAAATCGTGTTTGTTTTTTTCTATGGCAGATGCAGTTTTAATTTTATCCCACCATTGCGAATACAGTTCTTTGATTCTGTCGTTAAATTTATTATAAAATTTCATATTAATATCACTAGGATAAAAAAAGACATTGTTATTTGCTTTTCTATAAACAGATATTTTAATTTCTTTCTTTATAGGATTGAAAAAATTTGCCACAGCATCTTTAAATATAAAACTATAATCAGACTCGTCATTCACTTTCTTGATAATTGAAATTATAGGCGACACAACTACTCCTTTAAATACATTATCTGTTTTTATAAGTTCTATTATCTTGTTTTTTTGCGACAACTGTCTAATGTTTAATTTAGATTGAAGCGTTAAGAAAGTATCAGAAGTTATATATACTAATGTACAATTCCTTTTTAATAATTCCATTCCCCTTATAAAGAAATAATTATATAAATCGTCGGATCTGTCATAGATTGATATATATTTCTTCTTATCTTCTTTACTTACCCCCTTATTGGAAACATATGGAGGATTACCGATTACAATATCAAAACCATCTTGTACGCAAAACATCCAGAAAGAATCAAACCAGCCAGTACTACTGTTTTCAAAAGGTTTCCAAGTTGATAGCATATCTATCATATCATTATTAGTATTTTTACTCTCTTGTTTTTTGAACCGTGGATCTTCAATCAGTAGATTTTGTTTCCCTTGTGATAATCTTTTGTTAAATAATTTTAGTTGAATATTAGAGAATTCGTTTTGTAAGTCTTTTTTATCTTTTCCATAAGAATTAAAATATTTTTCTCTTATTTCTTTTAACTTTTTTATTAAATCTTCATTATTAAAAAATCCATCTTCTTGTTTAGGTAGGGGGATTAAACTATTGGCACAAACAAATGTAAATTCCAAATTAGGTAATGGCTTAATATGATCTTCTTCCTCATCTATTATCAAAGTTAAGAAAAAACGCAAACGGCATATCTCAATGGCTATGGTTTGGATATCTATACCATAAATGCAATTTTTAATTAACTGCGATTTATGTTCATAATTAATCTTTCTTAATGTCAAATTTTTGATTTCATAATTTTTTTTGTTATATATTTCTCCTTTAGAATCTATTAAATTTAATATAGCCATTATTTTTTGTAATATTCCCATAGGGAAAGCACCTGAACCAACCGCGGGGTCCAATGCTTTTATAGCAAATAAGGCCTCATAAATTTGTTCTTTTTCTTCAGGAGTTTCTAACTTGTGTTCAAGTTCAAATAATGAATCAATTTTTTTATGGTCTATATCTGTTTTTGTATAAAGATATTGCTTCAAACTTTGTGTGACCATATAATCCACTATTTCACGTGGAGTATAAAAAGAACCTGTTTGATTTCGTAATGACTCTTCTGTTTCTGGGTTTACCGCTGCCAATAAATTTTCAAAAATACGGCCTAACATCTCCGGGTCTATTGATAATTCTATATCTGTAGAAGTATTTTCGTCAATAGTAAAGTTATAAAGTTCAAACACTTTAAATAAACTTTCAAACCAAGAATTTTCTATTTTTAAACTTTTGTAATATTCTGATTGTTCTAAGTCATTCAATTTATAGCAATCATCAGTATCAGGGTTAAACAAACCACCGTTTAAAAATGGAATATCTTTATAATAACCTTTCTGACATTTTTCTCTTCTTTGATCTACAGGTTTATTAAGTGTTTCAAAGAATAATGGCTCTAAAATGTCATGATAATAATTACCGTCGCACTCAGATACTGCTTCAGAAGATAAAAGCCCTTCAGAAATAAGTTGGGATCCATCTTGGCGGTGTTTCTTTTTTAGGAACCAGCAAAAAACCAAACGCCCTATTAAACGAACAGCAAAATTTTGTAATCTTTTAAATCCTTCATCGGTATCGTTTACGCCTTTAGGATGTTTAATGTTTTCAATTAGTTCGTTGAAATGTTTGGATATTTCGCCATAAAATGCATCATTAACAACTTCAATAGAAAAACGTTTTAATAATTCTTCCCTTGTATGAACTTTTCCCGTTAATTGTTTATTTGCGGTATGTATTTTTGCGTTTTCACCTACTAAAAAAGAAAATCTGCGCGGATTGCTACATTCTTGCTGTACCCAATCGTAAGTAATTAGGGAAATGCGATATTGGGTGGGATTTTGAGGAATAAACAAAAACAATGCTTGCCCAGTATATCCATCCCCTTTAATGATTTTTAAGGCCTCTTTGGTGAGCCCCACCCTTGCATCCTTGCTGGAATGGTAAATTTCGTATATGGGAAGCTGTAATTGTTCACATTTGCCTAATTTAACAACTTTTTGAATTAAATCATTTTGATATATTATTGTTCTTTCATCTACCCTATAATCAGGTAAAAAATTATTTCGCAACCCTAAAATAACCCTATTTCTTTCATACTTTTGCTCTAAATAAGTCATAATAATTCTCCTTTGATATCATCTCCTATAAATTCTTCTGATAATACGATGTCTTTGACTTCGGATTTCTCTTTGTTATACTGCTCCATTAATTCTTCTAAATAATAATTAGGAATCTTTTTTTGTAATTCTGCAAAAATGTCATCTAAATTATCATTATTTTGTACTCTTTCGCCCGCTTTACCTATCTGTTTAAGTTTCGCTTTATTGGAAGAAAATGCATGTTCTTGAACTAGTTGGCGTAATTTGCTTAAATAATCTTTATTTTGACTATTAGTGTAATTGCTTTGTCTTATTTTTGTTTCTATTTGGCTTAAAGCTTTCATTGCCTGCTTGGTAGTGTTATCGTTGTGCAAAGCGGAAGAATATTCTCTCATTTTCTCTTTAATTTTTTCATAGCAATCAAAGAAATTTGCAGATAATTCCCTATTATCATCTTCCTTATCAGCCCTAAACAAGTTTATAGCTTCTTCATAGGTAAGATTTTTCACTTCTTTAGTATCTGTATCGCAGAAACTAAATATAGCTACATCTCCTTTTTTGCTGAATACTAAAGCCCCTTTATGGTCCTTATCTTTTTGTTGTCTTGCTATATGTATTTTAGAAGGCAAATTTTTGGCTTCTTCATATTCCACAGGGAAATCTTTTTTTATATTTTCAAGTTCTATTTGATATTTAGTATCCCAGTTCGCTATTTCTTCAATATTAATACTGTCTAAAGATTTACGAAGTTCGTCTTTTTCGGTTAAATATTTAGTATCTTCACCGAAAATCCAGTTAATCATTCTCATTTTGATATCAGAAATATTTCTTACGTTTGTTTCTCCTTCCCCGAAGGAAGAAGGAAAATAATTATAAATATAAAGGTTATCAAACATCTTCCTATTAACACGATTGATACGCCCAACTCTTTGAATAACTCTTGTTGGGTTATATGGGATATCATAGTTAAAAATAGTTCCTGCTTTGTTTAAATTAACACCTTCACTTAATGCGTCAGTAGTAAATAATAGGTTACGATTATCATTTTCATTAGTTTCTTTACAACTTGCATCAAATTGTATTCTAATTTCTTTCCTTTTGGTATAACTTTCTTTTGAAGTATAAAATATAGGTTTAATTATTTCAGTTTCATGGAAATTCTTTGCTAAATATTCTATTGTATCGGCAAATTCTGAAAATACTATAATTTTTCTGTTTTTATCTTCCTCTAATTGCTTTTTGATAGCTTTTATCAAGCCGTTGAGTTTAGGGTCATTTTCAGGACTAAAAGATTTCCAATCTTTTTGAATTTCTTCTAAAATTGCAATATCACTGTTCATTTCTTCCTTGAAAGAATCTCTTATGTAATCTTTATGTATGAAATATATCCCTTTTTCAGCATATTTATTTTCTTCTGCTTTTGATAATTTGCTAACAGATAAAGTGTCACTTTCACTAATATCAGATAATTGAAATATCTGCAACTCATGCTCTGCTTCTAATAATTCTTCCGGTTCCCAGTTCAAAATAGTGGTCAAATCTAATTTTTTTGAGATTACCGCCCTTCCTGTATTGTTATATATCTGTAAAATATTTCTGTAAGCATTTAAAATATTTTCTAGCGTTTTTTGAAATGAAGCTATTGAACTCTCAAAACGGCGGACCAATAATCTCCTTAAAAAATCAGCATTGTTTTCGTTATCACTTTTGATACCTATATATTTTTCCAATGCTTTTTTTATCTCAGGGTTATCCTTAACATACGAAGTAATTTTATAACGGGCTGCTTTAAATGGGGCATCTTCGCCTTTTTTGTAAATTTTATTTAACGTGTTTACATATTTTTCGGAAATATTCTCTAAATCATAAGTACAATCTTTAGGGTCATTAACTTCAGGAAATCGTATATTTTGCTTTTTTAAGTCCGAACTATACTTAGGAATAGCCGTTAAATCTTTGCGATTCCTTCTTACAACAACTTCATTTATTATATAACTCACTTTTTTGGCTATATCTTTTATTTCCTCTTGTTTTTCTGTTATTTTTCTTCTTAACCAAAGTTTTAATTCTTCAATATTAGATGATGGAATCGTATCTTCATCTACTTTTTTTAAAGTTTGGTTATCTTTTTGATTTAATTTTTGGTTGCTTTCCAATTTTTTCAATATATTTCTGCAATCTTTTAACGTGTTATATGTTTTTTTATATTTTCCGTTTAATTCTCTCTCTGCTTCTGCTAAATTATTAACAGTTTTTACTGTGGAGAACTCCGGCGTTTGGAATAAATTAACTAAATTAAAAATATCCTCTATATGATTGTTAAATGGAGTAGCAGTAAGAATTATGGTTTTTTCACCTTTGCAAATAGTTTCCACATCATCATAGTTGCTAGTTTCATCATTTTTAAATATATGTCCTTCGTCTATTATTACCAAATATTTCCTTCTTTCATTTTTCCATTGTTGGGCAATTTTTATAGCGTCTTCCAATTTACCTCTGCTAATTACTTCTCCCTTTTCTCTTAAGGATAAAGAATATTCACGCCATTGGGGAATTAAGTGTGGGGGAACTATGAGCAATACCGGAAGATGCATATTAGCAGCAATGGTCGTCGCTATTATTGATTTGCCAAGGCCCACGACATCTGCAATTATAACGCCATTATGTTCTTCTAAACTTCTTATGCCCTTTGCAATTGCGTCTATTTGATATTGTAAGTTGGCATAATCAGAATCTATGTGGCTTGGCAGAATTAAACCGTTATGTACTCTAGCATCTCCGAAATACTCTATTAAAACTCTAATATATAAAACAAAAGGGGAACATGTTTTATTGAACCAAACTTTTTTAACAAATCTTTCCTCAAAATCATTAATATTATCTTTATTTACTAATTCTGTAGATTCTTTCCATAAATTAATAAAAATTTTTCTGCCTTCTTCAAACATATGGTTATTGGTATTTTGTACATTTATTTCAAAATTGTTCTCTAAACCGTTAGCAGATAAATTGCTAGAACCTATTATACAAGTGCCAAGCAAACTGCCTCCCGCTTGAGTTTGTTTAGAATGTTCCAAAATATACATTTTAGCATGACAAGGTTTTGAAGTTTGTCTGATTTCTAATGTTCCATTTTTAATTTTTTTATAAAACAATTCAAATGCTTCTTTACTTTCTCGGTTATCGTAATAAGAGGTTTCACCAATTGTTTTTACCAATGTTTCATAAAAAGAAGATTTCCTTTTTTCGTCATCCCATTTCTCTATTTCTTCATTTTTTATTGGTGTATATGATTTGATTAATCTGCTTTCTGCATCCAAACCAACTAAAATTTTTAATTCTTGTGTTTCTGTAATATTCTTATATATTTTTTGGAAACCTGAAAAATAAAAATAACCTACTAAAAAATATAATTTATCGCATATGGGTAAAAAATTATTTATTGTAGTAGATAGAGAGTCCTCACTATTATTTGTAATAAAATGTTCGTATTTCATTTTTATATCCTTGTCTGTTTGTGGAAATAAAAAACGACTGCTTGCCAGTTATTCCACTCGCAGGTATAACCAACAGCAGTCGTAGTTGCACAAATTCTTATATTAGAAAATTTTCCTAAACAAAAATATGTGAACATTTGGCAAGAAATACTTCGGGAGCTACCCAAACATATTTCCTGCCTTAACAACCGCTTTTGGATGCGAGTGGAAATTGGGTTTCCCCAAAAACCATCCTATTCTTCTATAGGATTCCAAAAACAGATTAAATTAAATTTCCCACTTAAAATGGGTTTACTACTTTCTCCTTAAATTCAACAACTTTATTTTATTATATCAAATCTATAATAAAATTTTATAATTTGTTGCAAAATGTGGAAATAATTTGCTATAATATCCAGACCATAGAGAGTGTACGAGGGACAAGCCCAATGACTACACAGCAACCTATCTGAAAACAGAAAAGGTGCTAATGCTTGAAAGATGGGTAAGCAACATTTTATGCCCGTCTAAACGATGGGTTTTTTCATTTTATACTCCTGTGGAAATTAAAAAACATAGGAGTATAATTATGATAGAAAATGAATATCAGTACATCAAAATAAATCATCCGGAACTCCAGCAACAACTTCAACATATCTTGGAACATCCCGGCGATCCGCTGTATAACAGTTTAATTATTCGCGGCGATATTTTTGCTGCTTCTTGCGCTTTCAAAAATTTGGAGCAAGCACTAAAAGCAAAATATCCGGAAAAAGAAATTTTGTACCATGATAAAAATTCTTTTTCTCATTTCATAGAAAAATCTGAGCAATTATATTTAGATAATTTTTGTAAAATTCACCCAAATTTGATTTGTTTTATCATTGAGAATTTAACAATCAGAAATTTTACTAAAAAAGGGCAGGATAAAATAGCATTGTTTCTAAAAAATCTAACAAAACAAAATGTGCAAGTCCTAATTTCTACACAAGTTTTTGTGGAAAGATACGGCAGAAATTCCTTAGATATTACGCCTGAAATATATAGTTTGTTCCGCTCCGGCAGGGAAACTTATTTGAAATACGGTGTTGCATATTTTAATAAACCCTTAAAGGGCTTTATAACATTAGCAGAAGATAAAAAGCGTTGCGAATTAACCAAACGCAGGGAAAACAGGCATCATTTCGGCGACTTATATTTGGGCATATTAGCCGAAGAAAAACCGTCTGTTTACAATGAAAATATGAAAGTCAGCATAGGTTTTTACCCGTATGCCAGCGGCTCATTACACGCTTACAAATTCCCCAAAGTAATTTGCCCGACTTGCGGCAAAGCAACGATGATACCTTATAATTGTGTCGGCTCACTATTTTCAGGCGGTTTTTTTATTAAATTTGCTTGCCTTAACTGCAAAGAATTAGCGGTAACAAATCGTCTGATAGAATATCGCAACATCATTAAAAGTATTTTATGTATGGAGAAATATTGATATGAATAAATTTCAAAATATAGTAGCGTGGATACCTCATACGGGCTTATTCTTGCCTAATATTGATAATAGTTCTAAATGGGATAAACTTAGGCAAGATGCATTGATTTTGGCGGACTATAAAGTTGATGTTTTATATCACTTTTTACCGAATAAAATAAAGAGCGATTACTCCCGTTTTGTTATTGATTTGGAGCGTTATTTAGACAATAGTAAAGAGCCGATGTCTGCCAAAGGTATGGACTATTTATATAATCGTTTAATTGACGGAACGCCGTTTGACAGGTCAATTTTCGGCGATAGTGCTTATTATACCCAATATTACAAACATAAGCACGCCGAGTTAAAGGAAAGCATAGAAAATATCGGCAACGGTTGTTTTTTGCTTGATTTGCACAGTTTTAACTCTATGCCGATTGCTTGCGATTTAGACAAAAGACCTAACCGCCCAGATATCTGTTTGGGCTTTAACGAAGATGATACAAAACCGTCGGAAGAATTATTACAAAAAATCAAAGAGTATTTGAAGCAAAATGGCTTAGAAGTTGCGTTTAACACACCTTTTTGCGGCTCTATGACTTCTGATACAAAAGTGAAATATAAGTCGTTGATGATAGAAATAAACAAGCATTGCTATCTCACAAACAACAAGTTAAATGCGGACGTTTACAAACTGTCGCACATACTTTACAAGGTTTGTTTATTGATGGAGAACCAAAATTAAAAATGGCGCGACAATATGTTGTCATATTGGTTTTGTAAAATATTAATATTAAAAATTTGAAGTGTTAAACATTAAAATTAAAATAAGGAGAATTATTATGGCAGAAATTAAATGTCCTAATTGCGGTACAAAAATTGCGATTGATGAATCTAACTATGCAAAGATTGTCAGTCAAATTAGAAATGAAGAATTTTCTAATGAAATTAAAGAAGTGGAAAAGCGTCTAATTGCAAATAAAAATAAGGAAATAGAGATATTGCAAGAAAAAGCAAAAGCGGAAAAGGAGCAAACTATTTTGCAATATAAACAAGAAATTGTTAGCATACGCGCTAATCAAGATAAAAAAATAAATGAACTGCAAAATGCAATTAATTTAAAAAATCAGGAATTGCAAATTAATGAGCAATCACTCAAAAATAAATACGAAACTGAAATTAAAAATAAAGATGAAATAATTGCTTATTATAAGGACTTAAAAGCCAAACTTTCCACTAAAATGTTGGGTGAGAATTTGGAACAGCATTGTCAAAATGAATTTAACAAATTGCGTGCTACTGCTTTCAAAGATGCATATTTTGAAAAAGATAATGATGATTCCTCCGGCAGTAAAGGCGATTTCATTTTCAGACAAAAAACTCCGGAAGGGGCAGAAGTTATTTCCATTATGTTTGAAATGAAAAACCAATCAGACACCACCGCAACTAAACGAAAGAACGAAGATTTTTTAGAGAAGTTAGATAAAGATAGAAAAAATAAAAATTGCGAGTATGCGGTTTTAGTATCTTTGCTTGAAGAAGACAGCGATTTATACAATATGGGAATTGTGGATATGTCTTATAAATATCATAAAATGTATGTAATAAGACCACAGTTTTTTATACCGATAATTACTTTGCTTAGAGATGCTGCCTTAAAAAATGCAGAAGATAAAAACCAATTATTAGCATATCAAAAGCAAAATATTGATATTACAAACTTTGAAAATAAATTGCTTGACTTCAAAGGTCAATTTGAAAAGAAATATCAACTTGCCGGCAGCAAATTTAAGGACGCAATAGACGAAATAGATAAGACTATTGAGCGCTTACAAAAAGTTAAGACTAATTTGCTTGCTTCCGAAAATAATTTCCGTCTGGCTAATGATAAATTGCAAGATTTAACTATCAAGAAATTAACTTACGGAAACCCGACGATTAAGCAAAAATTTGCGGAATTGAAAGAAGAAAAATAATACAAAATATTTCTCTATATGGTGCTTAGTTATCAGCATCATATAGAGAATAATTATATCGCAAAAAATAAATGGGGAAAATATGAAAAACGGTAAAGATACAAAACAAACAAAAATTATTTTTAATGCTTTATACAGCCCGGAAGATGAGATTAAACGCTATACAAAGTTCATTACGGAACATCCAAATACAAAGGAACTTTATGAAGGCAGGGCTTTTGCTTATATAACAAATCAAGAATACGAAAAAGCACTTGCGGATTATTCAAAAGCACTTGAGTTAGACCCTAAAAATACTTATTATCTGTTTTGTTGTGCAGATTGTTTCGGAAAGTTAGGTAAGTGGGATGATGCCCTTAAAGAATACAAAAAAATACTTAAAATAGACGATAAAGACGCAGCATGTTATTTAAATATGGCTGATATATTTTTTCAAAAGCATAGCAATAAAAGTGCGGAAAAATACTATACAAAAGCCATAGAGTTCGGTAAAAATGACAGTATGTATTATTATCGCAGAGCTTATTTTTATTACAGCACAGGTAAAACCGATAAAGCCCTTGCTGATTGCGATAACGGTTTAGAAATCAACCCTAAAGACAATTGCATTTTATCTCTTAAAGACCAAATATTTAAAGAATTGAAACGAAAAAAGAAGGAGTTGTTATGATATTTGAAAATATACACAAAGTATGGAAAAAGTTTGAAAAATTACACGACGCATACGGAAGTATTAGCGGATATGTGGAAAAAGGTATAGATTGGGATAAAGTCGTTTATCTCCGTCATCTCGGGCATGAAGAATATGTAAAAGTTACGCAAGACAAAGGTGTCTTTCGTTTTATGTTAAACGGTAAAGAAGTGGTGGAAAATAGCAAAGAGCAGTTAGCATATAATTGCGATTTATATGATAAATACGGTAAATTATTAAATATTGCAATTCTAGGGTTTTAATTAAGGAGTAATAAAATGAACAATAATACAAATATTTTAACATACTTTACTGATTTAGATGCCGCAACAGGCGGTTTTAAGAGAGGTGATTTAATACTTTTGGCCTCTCGCCCAGCGCAAGGAAAAAGTGCCTTGGCTTTGGATATTGTTTACAATGTCGCGGTTATGCAGAAGTTACCTGTGGCTTTATTTTCTCTTGAAACAGGCGGAAAAGTTATTTATGAAAGGATGGCCTGCGCTCGTTCATCAATAGAAAGATTTAGGATTTCCGAAGATATGCTTACAAAAAAGCAATGGAAAGCATTAACATTAAAAATCGGAGAGTTAATAAAAGCCCCTTTATTTATTTGTGATAAACCTAATTTAGAAGTAAAAGATATAAAAAATAATATTGAGGAACTTATAAAACAAGGCAAAAAACCCGAACTTGTGGTGATTGATTACTTTGACCTTATAAAGCAAGAAAATAAGCAAGACGCTGCTGCAAATATGCGTGCTTTGAAAGAACTTGCCGTAAAATTAAATATTCCCGTTTTGGTATGTTCGCAGATGTACAGGAAAAAAGAAGGCGAGCCAAACCGCCCCGAGCTTTCACAATTAAGATATCCGCAGTTTGCAGAGATAGCAGACCTTATTATGTTGCTTCATAGGGAATATTATTATACGCAGGATGAAAGCCAGAAAAATTCTGCTGAAATACTCATAAAAACCCCTGTTCAAAAAGAAATAGAACTTAAATGGTACTCTGAGTATTGCTCTTTTAGCGATATGGAAAAACCGGGAAGAGCAATAGATGAAAAAGAGATTGAAAAAATACTGAAAAAACATTGGCATCCCGCTAAACATTCAGACCGTTCAAAGTATAATTTAGAGATTTTGGAAGAAGTGAAAAAGTTTTTGGAAAAACAACCCGATATGCGTTTTATACAAGCATTGTGGGTATTAAATATCGTTGACAAAGAAGACAGGTTTTACGAAGAACCGGAAATTACGCTTGCAAAGGTTAAGAAATCAAAAAAAATAAGAGGTGAGTGCTATGTTTGCAAAAATAAAAAAAGCAAATGAAATAAAACAAACGGCTGTTTTGTATGATAATTTAGTTGATGCGGGTAAACTGAAAGAAGATGAATATAAACAGTTTTTGAGAAGTACCAAATCAAAATATTGGGATAAAACAGAACGTGCGAAATGGAAGTTTATCAAATCGCAAAATGCTGATTTTTGGGATAAACTCAATACTTATGCTTATAGCCCTATTGATTTGGCAAACCAAATTTATGAGCGTACAATGGATAATCTGCCTATGGCGAGTGCAACTTATTTACTGACAGGTATTCCTGTCACTAAAGGAACTGTGGTCTGTGCAGGTAGTGATATTGCAGGAAGAGAAATTATAGCAAACTTCAATAACAAGATAAAAACTTGTTATACTTTAACCGCATCCGATATTTTGGCATTTATAGTTGAACATGCAAAATATAAACAAGAACCTTTGGCAATGATAGGTATTTGGAAGGAAGAACATAGACCAGATATGAAAAGGTGGGTAATGGCAATCTGCCATGATGTTGGACATGGTTGGGCAGACCAATATTTTACATCTTATTATGATGCTACTTATAATGAAATAATAAAGTCCGAAACAGAAGAAGATGGAGAGTAATAATGAAAAAATTGATTATAGTTTTTTGTTTACTTTTGTGTGCTATGCTTGGTTATGCGGCAGCCAAATTGGAAGTTAAAGTGATACAAGTAAAAAGCATTACAAACTATGCTATGAGCAATATAACCCGTTATGATCTTGGCGATACGGAGTGTTTTGTTGAAAGCCAAAGCCATAATTTGTTTTGCTTTAGGAAGTAATTATAAATCTGTTTCATCTAATTTTTCTTTGATATATTTGGCAATCACGCGCCTTTTGGCTTTTTGTCGGGCGCGTTTAACTTTCGTTCTAGCACTTGTTTTAGACGTACTATAACGCCATTCATCTTGTTTTGTGTGTGTTAATTTGTCTTTCATAAATTACCTTTTTATATATCAATATCGCACTTGATGTTAAAATTATAATTACGGCAATAAATAAAATCCGTTAAAGCGAAGTTGCTATGCTCAAAAAGATTATGGAAAGGGTAAACAAGATGTAAATTTTTTGTTAAATTATCATCCAAACCCTCATTCCAATTTTGCGGAGTTTTGTCAAGATAAATTGCCTCATTTAATGACGGTGTAGTGGTAGTTCCGTCAATTTTGTGGAAACTTATTTTTGCTACGCTATAATTATAACCCGGGTTGTTATCTTCGTCGGTTAATGCTTCCCAAAGTTCTTGGCGCATATTATCTTGTACAGGATGTTTTTTGGGGTAGCAGCCGTCAAAATAATATACCCCTTCCACAGTAAAATCATTATTGTTGTTATGCGGTAAAAGCAGTTTATAGGTGCTTTCCGCTTTATCATATAATTTACGTATGTTTTTTGTTAAATTCTCATTAAAAACAACAATAACTGGCAATAATTCTTTTTGATAGTTTAACACAAAATCATTTATTAATTTTTTGCGCGCCCTTAGCAAACTTTCGGCATTTATATTATTGTTATGCTTTTTCATTTCACGCATTTTCATTGTCCAAATAATTTCGTCTTCAATTATGCGTATTGTCTTTGATGTTAAAAATTCGGTTAAAATTGAATTAAAATTTTCATTTTGTTCTATATTTGACATATTTTTACCCTGTTAAAATCGTTTATATAAATATTTTATAAATATAATATGCCAACATTATGTCGCAGAAAAGTAATTTTAATAAGACACAGTGCTGTCGCAATAGTTTTATATAATATACATAACAATAAGTTCATAAAAGGATATAAATATGACATTAATAGATTTAATATTAGAAGAAAGAAAAATTCTTTCTAATAATATTTTGCCGGAATCCGAAAAATTGGAAAATCGGCAAAAGATAGTTGATAAAATTAAACTGCTTATTAAAGCAGGTGCAGAGGTAAATGCTAAAGATGAACATTTTGGATACACAGCCCTTATGTTGTCCTATACCGCAGAAACCACCCAATTGCTTATTGACGGAGGTGCAAATGTAAATGCGCGAGATAAAAATGGTGAAACTGCTCTAATGTGGGCGAGTGCGCAAGGGGCAACAGATAGAGTCAAATTGCTTATCAATGCCGGGGCTGATATAAATGCTATGGATGATGTTTTTGGTAATACTTCACTTATGAGAGCAAGAACACCGGAAGTGGCGCAAATCCTTATTGACGCCGGTACAGATGTAAATTTGTTTGCCAAATATGGTTGGACGGCTTTGGAACAAAGTGTAGGGTTTGGGCAGTATGAAAAAATCAAGATATTACTTGCGGCTGGTGCGAATATTAACGCAAAGAATACATTGGACGGAAAAACAGCATTAATGGAAGCAAGCGGAGTAGGACGGGCAGAAATTGTCAAATTGCTTATCAATGCAGGTGCAAATGTAAATGACAAAGATAAAGAAGGCCGTAATGCAATTTGGTATGCTCAAAATCATGCAGATAAGAGAGTATGTCATTTTGGTATTCAACCGGCTAAAGAAGAGGAATATAGCAAAATCATTGAACTTTTAAAAAAATCAGGTGCGCAGGAAAAATAATTTTAGAAAAACACTATACTATCGGAAGTATTATAATAAAGTATAATAAAAAATATAGAGGAAATTTATGTTTTCGAAATCGCAATATATTAAGTTTATAAATTGCCCAAAGCAATTTTGGTTGTATAAAAATAAATATAACGAACAAACCGCACCGTCTGATTTTCAGCAACACCTTTTTGACCAAGGTAAAGAAGTCGGGGCCTATGCTTATAAGTATTTTCCGCAAGGCATTTTGGTGGAAAACGGTTGGCAAAACCCTAAAGCGGCTCTTGCTAAAACACAGGAATTGCTACCCAAAAAAAATTATATTTATGAGGCGGCTTTTGAATACAATAATTTGATAGTTTTTGTTGATATTTTGGAAAAAAACAAAGACGGCTCTTATAATATCATTGAAGTAAAAAGCAGTACTAAAGTTGAAAATAACCATTATGATGACCTTTCCGTCCAAAATTATGTTTTGAGTAGTTGCGGCCTTAAAATAAATTCTTGTTATTTAATGCACTTAAATTCTGATTATGAGAAGACGACGGAAGAAATTGACATAAAAAAACTCTTTATTTTAGAAAATTTAACGCACAAATTAAAACCATCTGCCGAGATAGAAGAAAACTTAAAACAAATGACGGTTTTGGCAAAAGCACCCGAGCCGAAACAGGTATTAAGGGGTAAAACTAAATGCGACCAATGTCCGTTTCAAAATTATTGTTGGGCAGATTTACCTAAATTATCTATTTTTAATATTCCGCGTATCGGTCTAAAAGGCGAACAGTTGCAGGAAGAAGGTATCTTGGATGTAAAGCAAGTTCCACCTGACTATTTCGGCAATTTAACGCAAAATAAGTGGGTTGAGGTGTTTAAAACCGGAAAACCTTATGTAAACAGTAAGGCAATTGCCGCTTGGCTTAAGAACTTAAAATATCCGCTTTATTATTTTGATTTTGAGACGATAAACTTTGCTATACCCCACTTCAAGAACAGTAGACCTTATTCGCATATTACTTTTCAATTTTCTTTACATATACAGAATGAGCCGCACGGACCTTTGGAACATAAAGAGTTTTTATTTGAAGGCAAAGACGACCCACGCTATGCCTGTGTTGAAGCGATGAAGAAATTTATAGGCCCAGAAGGTTCTATAATTGCGCAGTATGATACTTTTGAAAAGACAAGAATAAAAGAATTGGCAGACTTACCTATTCTCTCGAAGGACAGAGATTTTTTGCTTTCTTTGCTTGATAGATTTGAAGATACCTGTGATGTGTTTTCCAAATATTATTTCCACCCCGATTTTATGGGTAGTGCCTCTATTAAAAAGGTTTTGCCTGTTGTTTGCCCGAGCATGACATATGAAGGTATGCCCGTTGCTCACGGCGGAGATGCCATGAATGCTTTTATGCTTTTATATTTTGACAAACTTCCACAAGAAGAAGCCAAGAAGTTACGCACGGACCTACTGGCCTACTGCTGCCAAGATACTTTGGCTATGGTTAAATTAATTGACTTTTTATATACGTGCGTGTAGTTTTAAGGTATAGTATATAAAAAGAGAATTTTATGAGAAATGTAAAAAAGTTTGTTAGATTAGTTAATAAGGTTTTAAGGTTACGACTTAATGGTAAGGCAGATGGAGATATAGGGTTTCTAGATAAATTATTTAAAAAATATAAAGAAGAAGACAAATATGAGATAAGAATTAAATATTTAAAAAGAATGTATTCAGTAGCTAGAACTTTAAATTCTGACTTAGACAATAAAGATTGGGAACAATTATTTAATAAGACAAATTTAAAGAATTATAATGTATATAAAAAGAAAAAAATAAATGGTAAAGATATAACGAAATTAATGGATTTTTTAAAGACACCCAAAATAGGAAATAAAGAAATAGGAAGCAGAGGAAATCGGGCAGTAAGCGCTTTATCTAAGTATGGCTATTATCAGACAAGAGCAAATTTTCCTATTTATGATACCTATGCGGAAAAATATATAAAACTCTTATTTGAGAAATTGTACTCTAAAAATAAAAAAGAATTAAGCAAACAATCAAGAGGGAAAGATAAATATTGGTGTCACTTTTTTAGGTATGCTATGATACTTAAATATTTGAATAATGCAAAAATACAAAAATTTAAGATAAGAAAAAATACAAAAATTCCATTGATAAAAGGAATAGATTCTTTTGTGTGGATGTATGGTGTAATGAAAAGCGCAATGAAAAAAGATAAGATAGAAATAAATAATAAAGAGCCCTTATGCTATAGTGAAACATGCGGAGATGTATCTGAATTTTTTGATTGGTATGAAGATGCAAAGGAATTTTTAGGAGACAAAGACAAAAAATAAATTTAATTACATCAGTTTTAAAAGTTTATATCTTTTTTCTCTTCTTTACAAAAAAGTTTAGTAGTTTTATTAAATCTTTTTTACTTTCTATTTTGACATATCTGTATTTAAAAATACCTTCTTTAGTTTTATATCGGCATATTTCTTTCTTTCCCGCAAAATTATAATCATCGGGCTTATGCTCTTGAGCAAATTGCTTTGTTTCTTTGTCACTAATACTACTTGGCCCTTCAATAAAATATTTAAACTGCTTATTTTGTATTTGTATCCCTTCTAATCTATTTTTTTTAGATTTAAACTTAAAAGAAATAAGAGGTCCGGCTTTTCCGAAATCTACTTCTAGCGTATTAGCATCATTTTTTATTTTCTTAAAAGCGCCATCTTTGAAAAAACTATTTAAAAAACTATTATTAGCATATTTTATTAACGAATAAGTTTTATCTTCACGCATTTTGTTAATAATATCTTCACTTGGTTTATCTTGCCAATATCCCAATAATTGATAATCTCTTTTTAATTTTGATATGATTTTTGAAATACTAAACATTATCTCAATAAACTTGTTAATTATTATTTTTGTTTTATTATTAAAATTTGCTTTATTAACATAGTTGTTTATATTCTTACAAACATCATTATATGTCAAATATTGTATTTTGTTCTTGTCATTAGATTTATTATTTTTTGTTTTTATAGGGGTAATAAGATACTTTTCTATCTTTATTTTTTTATTCTTATATTCTTTTTTCTTAATCAAGTTGTCGGCATATTTTTTTACTTGCATATCACTTGGTAATGATTTTGTTTTATTTTCTATAATAAGTATTTTATTCCCTAAGTCTAATAATAAATCTGTGTGAGATTTCTCTCTTGAAGCAAATACTTTTTGTTTATCAATTTTCTGAGGACATTGTTTGCCTAATATAACAGAAATATTTCCTGTCGTTTGTATTAGATATGCCCAAAAATTTGATATAGCATTTTCCGTATTTGAACGGCACAAATGCCATAAAGGATTATCTAATAATTTTCTATATTCTTCATATTCCAATATGTTTTTCATATTAAATCTCCTTTAAATACCCTTGTATAGTCTTTTTTACGGCGACTTGAATTTCCTTTGGGCTGATAACCTTAATGTGCGGAAGCCAGTGGAAAATTATCATTAAAATTTCTTCGGGTTTGCTGATTTTGCAGGTTATAGTCAGTTCCCCGTTCTTGGCTTCTTTAATAATTTTTTGCTCGGGGAAATATGACCTTTGTTTAAAATAATGCGCTACTTGTGCGGCAATTTTTAAGGTAACTAAAGTATTGCGCTCATCTTCAAAAAAGATGTTTATGCTGCGGTTCATCAGTTCGGTAAATTTGGCTGAATTGATTTTAAAAGTCTTTTTCTGAATTTCTGCTTTTAACATTCTGTCAAGGCGGAATTTAAAAATATAATCGTTTTTGCCAAGGCAAACGAGATACCAAAAACCTTCGTACCACGCAATTTTTATAGGGATAACAAGGTGTTCTTTAACTTTTTGCCCCGTCTGGCTTTTATAAGTTACCAAAAGATACTTTTTCTTGCGTATTGCTAAGCGTAAAGTTTGCGTAAGCGGTGTGTCTTCAAAATTTAAACCTTTTGCAATTTTAAGGAAAAACGGGTTTTCTTGGTTCGGTGCGGTTATGCGGCGGCGGAGATTTTTAAAAGTTGTTGCGATATTTCCGCCCAAAGTATTTGCGATATCAGATAAAAACACAAGCACACCTGCCTCTTCAGTATCAAGTTGCAATTTGGACAAATTAAACCCTTCCGTAAAAGCATAGACACCGGGACGTACATCATAAATAGGGAAATCAGCATCATCAATAGTTTGGATATATCTTTGCACGCTCCTTAATGAAACGCCCATTTCATCTGCCATAGTTTTTAAGCAGACCTCACCTTTATCCAATTGATTTAAAACATACAAAAGCCGTGTAATTTTATTTTCCATTATTTTTCTCTCCGAATTTCTTTTTTATTTCTTCTTTTCTGTTTTTTGTATAAAAGTTATGTTCAATATCTTTTAGATAACTATATTCTCCGCCATCTTCTTCTCCCAAATTTAAACTATTTAAGTAATATTCTTCTTTTTCTTGTTCTTCCTTTTTATTATAATGCTTCCCTATAATTCTAGGTTGATGATATATATTTTCGGTGTTTATATCTTTGGTTTGTTTATCTACCTGGACTTTTTCTTTAATTTCTTCTTCTAAACTTAAAATTCTATTTTCTAAAATGTCATAATAAAATTTTTCTTGAATTTTATTCGGGCCCGTAAACAATTTTCCGTTAATGTAGGCGCTACGTAAGAGAATGGATAAATAAAAATCTTCTTTATTTGATAAACAAATATCAACGCCACCATCCCGATGGTTTATTTGACCATTCTTTTGGTATCTATGGAAATAAAGTTTACCGAATCTATTTTTCTGTAATTTGTCTTTATATATCATTCCGTCATTAAAATTTTTGCTTTCATTGTCATAATATATTTCAGTTTCTATAGGAATAATTTCCATATTATCAATTTCTAAAATGCATTCTGTTAGAAATAAATCATTAATTTTTTGAAGTTGTTTGAGTATTTCTTCTCTATCATTTTGTTTCAACAATTGATTAATTTTTCCTTCAAATTTCTTTTTTATTTCTTCTTTTATTATTGCCGACATAAATTCTCCTTTATCAAATTATACAATATCTTTTATCAAATTTTTAATTTGCGACAATATGTTGTCATTTGCATTTGCTACAATATTTGTATGGAAAATCAAGAAATGGCTTTTATTATGCAGTTCAGTTTGTTTAAGCATTTTGACACGGTTTTAGACGCTGTGGAAAGTATCGGTCTAGTGGCTTTATCCCAGCCAAAAGTACAAAAAGCATTAAAAGAATTAGATACTTTTTTGCCTACTTTATCAAATGAGGCCAAATTGATATTCAGTTATTATTATGTGTATCAAATTTCAAAACCCGTAAAAATTGCCGAGATAGAGCAAACATTAAATATACCGAATTTCTATCTCAAAAATTCAAGTGCTTGGCAGGAACTTGTAAATTTAGGGTTGCTTAAACAAATTAACGGTTATGAATATATTCTGCCGCAAAAAGTGATTGATGCGGTGGCAATTATTGATATGGAGTATTATTGGCCTAACGATAAAACAATAATTCCGGCAGAACATAAAAAAGAAGTATTTTGGAGATTGTGCCATGAGTGAGATTGTTTTTATAGCAAAATCTACCGGCTGGGCAGAGCAAATTTACCCCGGTTACCGTCAGTTTTTTAATGAATTTTACCCGAAATTAAAGGAATATCACGAGATAGAAACTTTGGATCTTCCCGATATTTGGGTGCGTGATTTTTTACCGGTACAAAATCAAAAAACAGGGCAGTTACACCAGATGTTTTTTGATCCGCGTTATGCAAATTATACGCCGCAATTTACTGCGCTTATACGCCACACAGTGCATAATTACTTTCCGCAAGCAAAACCTTGTGATTTGCGTATAGACGGCGGTAATATGGTATTAAACCCCAAACGCAATATAGTTTTTTGCTTTGAAAAACAAACTATTTTCCGCAAATCAAAACCCGAAGAAAAACAAAAAGCGGAACAAGAATTAAAAACCACACTCGGTATTGATAAGGTTGTATGGGTTCCGCGTGAAATCGGTGATAAAATTTGCCATATAGACGGTTATATTCAGTTTTTAGGGGATATTTTGTGCCTTAGTAATCAATTCGGCATGTTTTCTTGGCGCATATCAGATAAAAAATTTAAAGCAATAAAACCGTTCATTGACGATAAAAATATACTTGATTTGCCTTATCAAATTGATGAAAACGATTATTTATCGGCAAGCGGCATATATGTAAATTTTTTGGAAACAGCAAATGCAGTATTTCTGCCGCAATATAATATTTTTCGCGATGAAGAAGTATTTGATGCAATCAAACGTTATACCGAAAAGCCTGTCGTAAAAGTGGACTGCTCCAAAATTGCCGAATACGGCGGCGCGGTACATTGTCTGACACGGGAATATTTTAAGTAACAAAAAGTATTTCAAAAAAACTTTTTAAAATTGCGACATTATGTTGGCGCAAACAATTTGTATCATATTAGTATAAATTAAGGAAATGAGAGGTAAAATTATGAATAACCAAGATTATAAAGCCATGTATTATATTAACAAAATGGTGGAAAATGATGAGGTAAATGACTATGACCTTACCAATTGGTGCAGGAAGGCAAAATTCATCATACACAAAGACAAAGATGAAGATAAAAAGGGTATTTGCCAAGTCATAAAAACAAAGATTAAAGAACTTGCAAATAAATATGATAAAACTCAAAAGACAATGGAAGAAAAAAATATTGATACTTTAGCAAAAATATTTAAATTGTCTGAGATAGAAAAAGAGATTTTATCAGTATTATATTTGCCGCATAATAACCGTTTGTTTAAAGATTTCAAGGGGCAAATTCAGCATTATTCTTCAGGCATAGCCGTACGGGTTTTAGGTGCTATGCTTGATAAATTTATTATTAAATACGTAGGGCGCAGTTCCATGCTTGCTAAACTCGGTTTTATTAACCCTGAATCGTGTGATATAAGATTAACTTTGTATTTCGTTGATTTAATAAGTAATAAACAAAAAACCGAAAAAGATTTTATTAATACTTTGCTCGGTAAAAATTTAACGACGGAACTGACGGCAAAAGATTTTAAATATATTCCTGAGTTGGATTTTGCCTTAAAAATAATGAAATCATCCGCTAAAAACGGTATAAATATTTTACTTTACGGTAACCCCGGAACAGGTAAAACCGAATTTGCCAAAATGCTTGTAAAGGAAGCAAATAAAAACCTATATACCATTGGTGAAAACAGCGAAGGGGAAAGTGAGAACAATTACCGCGTTCAAGCCCTATACAGAAATTTAAAAGTAGCAAGCAAAAATAAAAAGGCGTGTTTGCTTTTTGACGAAGCGGAAGATATGTTTTCAAGCAGATGCACTAAAATAAATAAGGTGGAAATTAACCGCCTTTTAGAAGAAAACAAAAGCCCAATAATTTGGTGTACCAATAATATAATGGCGATGGACCGTGCTTTTGTCAGGCGTTTTACTTTGGCAATACATTTCCAAACACCGCCTTTGGAAGTCAGGCAAAGTATTTGGAATAAATATTTGCAAGACAGTAAAATAATCACGCAAACGCAAGATATTAAAGCATTAGCGGAAGATTATAATGTCCCGCCCTCAATAATTGCAGGTGCGGTTAGAGCAACAAAAATGGTTAAAGGTAATATTGAGACGGTAAAACAACATATAAATATAATGAATCAAGCCCTAAATAACGGACACAAGCAAATAGTTGAGCATAAAAAAGATATTGTTTTTTGTGCCGATTTGGTTAACAGTGATTTGGATCTAGAGCAGTTAAAAAACCGTCTGATAAAACTAGGCAAATTAAACTTTTCTTTATGCTTATACGGGGCAAGCGGTACGGGTAAATCTTTTTATGCCAGATATTTAGCGGAAACACTTAAAATTAAATATTGCCCAAAAAGAGCATCAGATTTAATAAGCCCTTATGTCGGCGGAACGGAGCATAATATAGCCACCGCTTTTGAAGAAGCGAGGGAAGAAAATTATATGCTTATTTTTGACGAGGCGGATTCCTTCTTGCAAAACCGCTCAAAAGCACATTATGCTTGGGAGAAAACTGCCGTCAACGAAATGCTTACTTGGATGGAAAACCACCCTTACCCGTTTATTTGCACAACTAATTTAATGAACGATATTGATCCTGCAAGTTTAAGACGTTTTACCTTTAAAGTTAAGTATGATTTTTTGACTCTGGCACAAGTTAAAATTGCTTTTGATTTCTTCTTCGGGCTTAAAGTTGAGGAGGGGGAAATCAGCCACCTAAACAAATTAACCCCGGCGGATTTTACCGTCATTAAAAGCAAAGCGGAAATACTAGGTCTTAATAATCAGCCCGAGCGTTTAATAAAAATGTTAAGCGAGGAACAAAATCTAAAAGCCCCTGTAGCTACCTCAAGTATCGGGTTTTGTATGAATAAATGACATAGTGTTGGCGCTGATATTTTTTATAATATTTTACTTTTAAAATAGGAGAGTATATGAAAACAGAACAAGAAATATTAAACTTAATTGCAAATGAATATTACGATAAGGCACAGGAAGAATTAAAAAAACTGATTGCCGCAAATCCAAATAAAAATGAATTGTATAATCTTTATGCTTATTGCGAAAAGTGTATAGCAGATATTTGCGAAAATGAGGACTTTTATAACGACGAACCTGCACCCCAAAAACCTAAAACCAAAACGGAAATTTGTATGGAAATAAAGGAAAAAGCAGGCAGTTTTGCCGATAAAGGCGACTATAAAAAAGCATTGGATATTTTTGAAATTATAGAGGACGCTATACCTTTAAACACGACAGGAATTGATTGGCCGAGTTTCCGCCAACCGCGTGCTCAAGTTTTGGAAGATATTGCCAAGTGCCATTTCCTTTTAGGTAATATGGAAGATGCCAGAAATAAGTTTTTGCAAAGTATTGATATAGAGTTATCTGTTCGTGATAAAAATTCTTATCACCGCATTCCGTTTTTGTTGAAAAAGAAAGATTATAAAGAGATTTTTCGTTTATTTGATTTTGCCTTGATTAAGGAAAATTCTATGGACAAAACCGATATTTATTATGAACGGTATAAACTCCATAAAAAACTTGGGAATACCAAAAATCTGAAATATTATTTGCAACAGGCATTAACTGCTGCGGAAACAGTTTTGGCTATAAAGCCGCTGGACTATAATTTGTATAAAAAATATGCAGATTTGCTGACGGAAAAGGGGGACTATCCGCAAGCACTTTTTGAAAATGCAAAAGCCATAGCCCTGTGGCCTGAATTTTACGGCTTTCATTTACAAAGGGCGGAAATTTATGCTTGTATGGGGCAAAAAGAAAAAGCCCTTGAAGTATTAAATTCGCTTGAAAAGGGGTATTGGCACAGAATAAACCAATACCATTTATCCGAAAAGGGCAAAGTGTATGAACTTATGGGTGATTTGAAAAACGCAGAGGAGTATTATTTGCAGGAAAATTCTTCCCCTATGCTTCGCTATAATGTTTTGTATGATTTTTATCAAAGGCAAGACCGCAAAGAAGATATAGAAAAATTACGCCAAGAGCAACGCAAAGAGCCGCATTTTCAAGACCGCGTAAGCGAGCGCGAATTAACCGCATTAATTTAAGGAGGAATTATGGGATATATATTGGGAATTACGATTATTTTTTTGACTATTTTGATAGCACAAAAACTTTTACCAGCCAAATGGCAAATACAATTAAATAGGGTGTATATAATTTTATTTACTATGTTTGCTTTTAATTTACTTTTACATCCTTACCGTATTGAACGGATTTGGCAGGATATGTTATATTTACTAAATTAGCAAGTTAAAAATATGATTTAATTAAGAAATTAAATATTGTTGAAGGCAGAACAAATTTTATCTGCCATAAAATCCCTTTCTTGATTTGTACATCCCCAATAGTCAGGACGGGTTGCTATTACTATTTTTACATTTTTTACATTTTCATCAGAATACAAACTTTTGCCACGCACATAATCGCCAGGAATATTTTTTATATTTAAAAAACCGTTCATTTTTTGAATATCATTATAATCTTTGATAAACGGTTCAATACCCTCTCCGTTCCACCATGTTTTATGTTCTTCATTTTTAGTATGTTGTTCTGTTATAAATAATATGTGTGTTGGGTTAAAAAATGCAAACTCTGCTTTAAGTATTTTTTTAACAATTTCCAATTGAATTAGACGCTGGTCTTCATTCGGGTTAGGCATTTTGGGGCTATTTTCTTTTTGAGGAACAATTTTATATAAATTAGTCCAAGCGATATAATTGGCAAACATATCTGTTCTAGTATCAATTTCTTTTCCTGTTAATTTGTGCCATACTAAATAAGAAGTAGACCAAAAAGCATCACTCATACGCTCTTTCATATTGTCGCCAATATATTCATTTTTCATTTTTTCAAGAGCATCTTGGGAAAATGTTTCCGCATTCTTTGTATTTAATTGCCCCCATCCATTTGTGGATTTACCGATAATCAATAATTTTTTTACTTGTGTTTTATAATTTTTACCTCGCATTCCGGTAAAATGGCAAGATTTTTCTTTGTCTTTAAACCAGTCCGTTAATTGACTATTATCAAAGACATTATAAAGTTCTTTATAATATTTCTTTATTTCTTCTTCTAATTCAGTCATAGTTTATCCTTTTTATATTTGATTAAAAATTTATAACTTTATACCGTTGGATTTTAATTTTTCAGCGACGGTAAACAAATCGGTAATTTTTGTTTTATAATAATTGATTATTTCATCGGCATTATCAAATAGGGAAAGTATTATTTTAAAATCCCAAAATCGATAGGGTTCCTCTGTTTTATATATTAAAGGCCACCAAGGAGTTTGCAAATCTTGTCTAAAATATTCATTATGTTGTTTTATAAATTCTGAAATTGTATCGTTATCGGCTTTTATATCTTCTTCACTTTTAAAACCTAGTCCGTAAATTCCGCCCAATTCATAATTAAAACGCAAAATAATTTTCTTCCATGCCGGTACATTAATGTCAAACTCAGAAATTATACCATCCCTGGTTCTTGTTGTAAGTTTTATTTCTGTGGAGTATTGTTTTTGTATAAAATCGGATAATGGGTTTAACAGTTTATCTGTCAAAACTTTATTTCTAGCCATTATTAAGCTATTACTTATATCTTGTGCACTTAGTAAATTTTCTTTGTTTTGAATTAAAAGTTCACTTATTTGTTGTGTCATTTTTGGGCACCTCCCTTGTCCTGTTAAATCGCTGATTAGGTGTATATATTGTTGAACAGCAATATTTAAAAATAGATTTTCTTTATTTCCTGCAGTATATTTTTGGCATTCCATTAACCATTCTAAAATATGAGTATGATAAGAAATGCAAATATATTGTTCTTCTTGTAAATTGTTTGTGCTTTGTAAAGTGGGTGGTTTCCCATCTAAAGTAAGGTAAATAATTGTTGCTTTAGGATATTTTTTGTGATAACGTGATAATTGTTTTGGTTGGTCAGCAGCATAAATCTTATTTTCAATAATAATTTGTCTATTACCCTTTTCAATTAGAATATCAATACGGCCGCCTTCTTCATAATTTTCTATAATATGTCCGATAGATTTTTCTGTATAAATTTTTATAGGTCCGGTATAAAAAAGGGAAAAATCAGTTTGTTTATTACTTACTTCATTTATTTTTTCTAAAAAGCGTTGTAAAAAAATATTTTCTTGTGTAATCTCATCTTTATATGCTAATAAAACAGACAAGAAATGAGAATGTAATAATTCTTGTTCATAAAGGTTTTTACCGATTGCGTAAAATATATTCCAGTTACCACCATTTTGCCTTATTTCTTCTTCATATTTGCGGCGAATATTTGCAGTTTGCAGCAAAAGTTGTTGAATTTGCTTTGTGTTTTGCATATTAATTTTATATTTGTCTTTTTGAAATTTCTTTATTGCGTTAATTAAATTATACATTAAATTACAAATTAATCTATGTTATTATCAAATGAAGATAATTTTTATAAAAACTTAATCATTAAACCCTATTTTTTAACACATCCTTTATTTGTTCAATGATTTGCTTGGCGTGTTTTTGGTCAAGCCCGGTTTGTTTGGCAAGGTCAAGCATATCATCTTCATTCGGTAAACCTTTGCCTAAAACAGTCGTCGTGTGTTGACCGTTAAAACCCTCGCAAGGAACTAAGTCATAAGCAGGGGAAACTTGCCACTTGCCCTCATCATAAATAAAGGAAAAGTTCTTTGCGTGGTCGTCTTTGTTACCTATAAGCACATTAAACACCATTAAACGGAACATCTTTTCCGCTTCGGTTATGTCATGCGTTAAAAATAATGTGGTTTCAATTAAAGTTTTATAATCAAGTGAAGGTATACGGAAATCAGCGTTTAACAACCCCGCCGCAGTATGCATATGCACGCGTTTATTTCCTTTACAATCAAATCTTTTTACGCCGAAATATTTACCTTCAAACAAATGCGTTTCCGGTATAATTAAACCTGCTTTACGGGCAAGTTGTGAATATTTAAACTCTATTTCCCCGATATTTTCCGGATCTTGTGTATTTCTGAATTTGATAAGCCATTCTTCACCGTCAATAGTAAGCAAAACTTTAGGCCTTGCACCGCCGGAACTTCCGCCTTTTGCCGCAAGTAACGATAATTCTTTGCTTGGCTCGTCGTGTAAAATTTTTTGTGTTTCCTGTTCCAAATAAGAAAGTGTTTTATTTTCGGTATCTTGCCCGATAGGTTGCGTGGGTTTATAAGTCAAAGCCCCCATTGTTTTAGGGCCTACAATGCACAGTAAATCAAGCGGGGATAATGTTGCCGGGTTTATTCCTTTTTGCCTTAATAATCTGTCAATAAGCAATCTGCCCCAACCGTCGGGTAAACTGTCATTAAACACACCGAATAAACCGTTAAAAGGTTCAAAAGTGCTTGTGAAAACACCGCTCTTTAAAGGGAGTATTACAGGGGAAATCGAAAACCCGTTTTCCAACCAATCTGCACTATATTCAAAAGCACATAAATTATCGGGCCTCAAAGCCAAAGTACCGACTAACTTTTCATTATAAAACACTTGAAGGGAATTAACTTTTTTAATCATTTTTACGACCTCTTTGACGGGTTTTATTTTCTTGGTTTTTTATTACATCGCTAATACTTTGATAGTTTACTTTTGAAAATAATTGTTTAAATTCTTCGGTAGCATTAAGGGCAACCGCAATTTTTAACAAAGATTTTAAAGAAATTTCAGACTGATTTTCAAACCTTTGCAAAGAACCTAAACTGACCCCGGACCTTTTTGATAAAGCGGACTGTGTTAAATTAAGTTCAAGCCGCCTTGCCTTCACGCGTTTGGCAATACCTTTTGCCAATGCCTGAGGGTTATAATCTTCCATTAAATTAGAAACTAATATATTATGTTTTATATTGTTATTATTCATATAATACATAATATATTATTTATTGTAATTTGTCAATAGTAATAAATAATTAGAACTTTCGTTCCGAAAAGTGTTAAGTTAATACAATTATTCGTTCCAAAAAGTGTAATAAGTGTTATAGTTATTTTAAAAAATGTTAAGATTATTGTTTTAATTTCCCGAATACAAAAACGAAAAATGTTAAGATTAGACTTGAAAAATGTTAAGAATAAATTCAGATTAATATAGTCTCATACTTCAAATTGAACAATATTTTATAGTTAATATGGTAATAAGTTTACCAATTAATATATACATAACTGAATATCTTTGCAAAATATAGAGTTAAATGCAAAGTTAACCGGTAAATTTGACAAAAATATCAAAAAATACCTGCTAACTCGCCAAATAACGCATATTTTGTATAGCTGGACGTTGTATTATAAATTTAGTGCAGTATGAAATAAAGACCAAATATTTAAAGAGTTAAAAAGAAGAAAGAAAGAAGTTACATTAAAAAAGTATTAAACAATTTTCTTGCAAATTTTGTGAACTAGTACCTAAAATCGATTTTGTATTTTTATTCACGCGTACGCAGAGTTATACTTCCATACCATTGACAAATCATTTGTAATTTAATAAAAAACTCATTAAAGTGTAACTATGAAAATTTAATTTTGTTATGCTCTTTTTTCATTTATATTTATATAAGTGAGGTAAAAGTATGACAGATTTAAAAAGATTATTAACAGTAAAGGAATTAGCAAATTATTTAGGTTTAACTGTAAAAAGCGTCTACACCAGAAAGAGCAGAGGAACTATACCTGCAAATTGTGTAGTTAAATTAGGTGAATCGGTAAGGTTTGACATAACCGAAATAAACAAATGGATAGATAATTTAAAATTAAGCAAGTAATAACCTATTTTTTGTATCTCCATTTATAGCCACATGCTTTATTACGAATTCCTTTACAAACCATACATATATTGGAAGCCATAGTATTAAGAGTTCTAGCTGCTTCTTTTATTGAAGGAAATGTTTTAATTACATCGTTTGTTTTTATATCTAACATTTCTATTGGAGTTGAAGATTTATCTGCTCTTCTTTTTATGCTACATTTACGACAACCTTGTTTTCGCTGTGTTCTATGGTATATGGACATCATATATTCGTTTCCACATGTGGAACATTTCCACCAAAATTTTTTGTGAGATCCCGGAACAAACATTTCTGGGGTTAAATTGCCATTTTTAGTAGGATGCCACTCTTTTGCTATTTCATGAAATAAAGTACTAAGCGAATTCTTTTCATGTCTATTAAGTTTATATTTTTGAATTTCAAATTGATCACGAGTAATGTTTATATCAAAGTTCTTTAGAAAATACTTTTGTGAAAAATCTAGTTTTGTTAATAATTGATAAATTATATATTCTAGATTTTTGTACCTATGCAAATTTTCAGAACTTAAAGACCAGTCCGCGACATCAGAACCTAGTGGCCTTAATTCTTCTGCAATACGTACTAGCTTAATTCCTTCATTATGACATAATAAATATTTCTTTTGGTCACGCTCTAATGCTCCCTTTTTCTTGTTATGCCACGGTTTTCCGTCGTATTCAATAGCATATTTGATAGACGGAATATATATATCTAATTCCATCTTGCCAAGAAAATCAGCATGATATTGATTGATTGCATCAGGGTATAATTTCCTTATATAAAAGAATATTGCTTGTTCAGCAAAAGATGTATGTTTGCCTGAATCACATATAGGACATTTTGTCCCATTTTTCCTATTTGCTATACTTGCTTGATATTCGTGTCCTAGTAGGCATTTCCACCAAATTTTCTTATTTGTCCCAATAGATACATCTGATGGCTTTAGATTACCATTTTTTATCGGGTGCCATTCTTTAGCCAAACCAGGCATTAAAGTTCCTAAATCGTTATATCCTTTTTTTATAACTAAATTTGCACAAACGGGACAATTCGTTTTATGAATTGTTCGACATTCAATTCTTGCTTGCCATTCATGACCACATTTTGAACAAATCCACCAAACTTTTTTTCCATTACCATATGTTACATCATAAGGGGTTAAGGGCAGATTTTTTGTTGGATGCCATTCTTTTGCAATTTTACGGTGAGTAGTTTGTAGATCATTATAACCTTTTAAAACGCGTTTATTGGAGCAATATGGACAATTTTGTCCATAAGTTCTTTGTTTAATAGACATTTTAAATATATGTCCTTTAGAACATTTCCACCATATTTTTTTATTACTACCGACAGTTAATTTATTGGGGTCAAGGTCTTTATTCTTTTCCCAATCCCATTCTTTCATCAGTTCTTTATTTTCGCTAATATATTTCTTCATACTAATACTTGCTCAATAGAATCTATAATAATCAAGTTTATTATATCATATATATTTGACCAATCATTTTTTAGTTAAATTCCCTCTTAAAACAGGTGTCCAAAAAGTGACCATTTTAGGTAAAAAATCGTTAATTTACATCAAAAATGGTAAAAGTAAAAATGCCTTAAAATTTTTACAATTTGTATAGATAAAAAACAGTTTTCAGAGGGTAAAAAAGCGAAATTTTCAGAAGGTGTCAATACACATTGAGAGGGCGGCGTCCTGGACCACTAGACGAACGAGACATTTTAAACTTTCTAACATATATTTTACCAAATATTAAGAAACTCTGCCAAACAAAACACTTGACTTGCATTTTTTTTTTTTTTGTACAATTTTAGTGTAAGTATATTTAAAAACGTTGTATAAAGCAAATTAGGAGAATTTATGAAAGAAATAAAAAACGGTAAGCAAGGTTTCACTTTAATTGAGTTATTAGTAGTAGTTTTAATTATAGGCATACTTGCCGCTGTTGCCTTACCACAATATCAAATTGCAGTAGCAAAAGCAAAATTTTATACGCTTAAAAATATTACAAAAAGTTTGCAACAATCCACACAAAGATACTATTTAGCAAATGATGAATATCCAAAAAGTATGAGTGGATTAGATATTGGTTTTAATGTTAAAAGTGAAAGTTTGACAAATTATGGTTTCGAAATAACTACTCCTGACAATATTACTTGTACTATTTGGACAAGATCAGAGAATAATTTTATTGCTTGTTATAGACAAATTTTTGGGGATCAAGTTTCTTATTATATCTATAGGACCACAGGAAAACCTTATCTTTGTTTTGTTCGAAATACGAATGGTCTTAATCCAAAAGGTGCGGCTAACCGTTTGTGTGCAAAAGAAACAAACAAAACTGTTCGATCTACTTGTTCTAGCGGTGTGTGTAGCTACTCTTATTAAGAAATTATCTACCACTCTTTAGAAAGTTCTTCAATTTGTTTTAAGGCTTTATCTTTGGCAACTTTAGGTAAGTTGTCAATAAATGTTTTACCGTTTAAATGGTCAATTTCATGCTGCAAAATTATGGCTAAAAAGCCTTTTGCGGTAAGTTCAACAGGCAGGCCGCGCTCGTCCAAATATTTAACTTTAACTTCGGTTGCACGTTCAAGTTGAACAGCAAGGCCGGGGAAAGATAAACAGCCTTCTTGGCTCAAAGTTTTACCCTTTTTAATGGTAATTTCGGGATTAATCAAGACATAACGTTTATATTTGCCTTCCTCTTTTTGTGGAAGCATTACAATTACAAGCGCAATATCAAGCCCCACTTGCGGTGCTGCAAGGCCGACACCTTCCATCATCAAACAGGTTTGTGTCATATCTTCAATAATTTTAGGGAGTTTCTTTTCCAAAGAATTAAAATTAATTCTCTTTGTCTTTTGTGTTAAAATTTCTTCCCCGTATTTATAGATTTTTAAGATTGACATAATAACTCCTAAAATTTAAACGATACTTCCCTGCCGGGCCATAAAATTTCCGCCGTAATTTGGTATCTTTCAGGTATTGCTGCCCAAGCCATAACCATATATTCCATTTGTTCATTTGCACCATGAGTACCTGACACACCCATAACAATTTTTTCTGCTTTTGCGGCAAAAGCCGTTTGTGCGGCAGCAGTAAAGAAATTATTGCTGCTAACCATTATTGGGTGTACCTGACGGCCGAAATTTTCTGCTTTCAAAATTACTTGCGTGAATAATTCTTTATAATCAACACTTACCGCTTCCCTATTTTTGCCGGCATTCCAATTTTCAAGCGGGCGCGCATAAAGAACGATAATGTTGACTTCGGTATCTTTCAAATCTGCCAAAACTTTTTCAAAGTGATACAGTTTATTGGCGTCTTTTACCGTTACTAAAACATTCTCTTTATAAGGCAGATTTTCTAGAGCCTTGCTTAATTCCGGCACTTGCGTTTCGTTTAACTTTTCGCGCGGGCCTTCTTCAAACATAATATTTGCTTTTTTTGCGTTTAAGCGGCTTGATATATAGAAAATCGTATATAGCACAAGCCCGAAAGAGACACCAGAAATTGTTGCCACTTTTTTGGTAATCAAGTTAATGCCTGCCAAGGCCACGACCACCAAACCCACAAAAATTGCACCGACAGGTATATAAAAATGGTCAAATTTGATATTGAAAGGCATCATAAATTCGCGTTTTTGTTCGCGGTTTTTAAAGCGCAGTATTACAATAGACACCATTTCAAATACGAAACTCCAAAGCACACCGAAAGCATACGCTTGGCCGATTAAATACACTTTCCCTCGTGATAAGAAAATAACTATAAGTTGTGCTATACATATTGTGTTTATCATGTGGTAAGTTGTACCGTATTTCTTATGTATTTTGCGGAACCAATCTGTTAAAATACCTGATTCCGCTATACGGTTCATTGTACCGTTTGCGCCGATAATTGATGTGTTCACAGCACCGCAAAGCATTAAACCGCCGGCAAAAACCACCGCCGCTTGAAGTATAAGTTTCAAAATTGTAGGCCCGGTTAAAGACATAGCTAAACCGGAAAGCATATTATCGCTGTACTGCGGTAAATTTTTGGGCCCGATAATCAAGTAAGATAAAAAGGTTAAACCGCCGGTAAACACTACTGCGAAAACGAAAATTATCAAAGCGGTTTTTTTAAGGTTCTGTATTTTGGGATATTCCAGTTCTCTAAAAACCTGTGCTAGTGTTTCCAAACCGCTCAAAGCCAAAACGGAATGCCCGAGTGCTATCAAAACGCCGATATAGCCCACTTTCTGCATAAACGGTATATTGACAACCCAACCCATAGCCTCTTGCGTTAATTGCGGCTTTAAAGGCGGTAAAGTTACTGTGCCGCGCAAAGCCAAAGTAATGCCGGACCAAACAAATAAAATACCGCAAATTATTAAGGAAAGTTTAATAATTTTTGCGCTCTTTTCGCTGGAATCTGCTATACCTTTAACATTTTGGTACCAAAAGTAAATAACAACTGCGGCGGCAAATATCATTGAAAACATTTCCGGATTAAGCGTAAAATTTATTTTAAAAATAGCCAAAGTTGAATTGATTAAACCGATTAAATAATTGCCGGCACTTAGTCCGCTGATAGGCCCTGTCAAAGCCATATCAAAGAGCAGGGCAGACGCCGCAAGTTGCGCGGCCTTTTCGCCAAGGCCTGCACTAACTACGGGGAAAACGCCGCTCCTGGTAAACATTGAGCAGGACTCAAGATACATCATCAGCAGTAAGCCTGAAAAGAATGATACTCCCAAAATGTACCATGGAAAAGCGGGACCGAAAGCATTGTAAGCAATACCGCCAGCATAAAAAGCACTTGAGCCGAAATCGCATAAAACAATAGCGGCTGCTTTCCAAAAGGTAATAAAAGTGAGCATAGCGGTAGATATTACCACCACGCTTTTTACTTTAGAATTCTTTTGCAGGCCTGTTTGAGTGTCTTCCGGGTTCATATTTAAAAGGGTAATTTAGCAGCAATTTCTTCCACAGTCTTAAGTTTAGAAAGTTCTTCAATGAATTGGGGGGTAAAAGTTTCCGCCAACTTAGCAAGCAGTTTTAAATGCTCCGGGAAGAACTGTTCCCCGCTCGGTGAAAGAAATAAGAACATAACCTTGATTTGTAATCCAAAATCATCTTTGATGCCCTGCGGTATTATAGCAATTGCAGCCCTGAAAGCGGTTAAGCCATCCATGCGCGCATGCGGTATACTTAAACCTGTATCAAGTGTTGTACTTATACCCTGTTCACGTTTCATTACAGCCTTAAAGACTTCCTCTTGATTCAAAACAGTTCCGCTGCAAACATTAGTTATCAAATACTTGACAAGTTCCTGTTTTGTTGAAGGATTCGTTATTAAAGAAATTTGCTGCGAGTTTATTTTTAAAGGATTTATCTCCATATATAAATAGTACAAAATGGCGGGCTTGTTTGCAAGCGGGAATATGTTAAAAATACTTTCCGTAATTGTACATTATACTTTTTGTTCTCGTTTGTTTTATTTCTAAAGCATTGATATAGGACTTTAGGGTAAGATTATTATAGGTCCAAATTCTTGTTAAAATTTCCCTTTTGGCCCTTTTAAACTGTTTTTAAAAACGGTAAAATTTATATAGAAAGGAAGTATTTATGAAACATACACTAAGGTTTTTATTATCAATCAGCAATACTAAAATGGTTGTCTTAAACAGCGAGGGCAAACAAAATTATTTTGTCGGATACAAAGAAAGCCCCCTTGGTATACGGCACAATTTAAACAAATTAGCCAATTGCATAGCTGAATATGACTGATAAATAGCAGTTCTATTTATATTCTCTCCTATCCCACGCCATACCCCTAGGCGTGGGTTTTAATTTGCAAGAAATCCTATAAAATAATACAATAAAAATATGGGGTTAGAAAATTTACGTAAAAAAATTCTTAAATATAAGGCAGGCAAAATAACACTCAAGGTTTTTGCCTTTTTGTATTTGATTGGTATAAAAATAAATTTTCTTCTTTATAAATTAAAGATAAAGAAACAAAGGAGTGTTGATTCTTTCGTTCTTTGTATAGGTAATATAACTGCCGGCGGAACAGGCAAGACACCTACGGTGTTGCTTGCTGCCGGATTACTTTCGGAAACGGGTATAAGGACGGCGGTTATATCACGCGGATATAAACGCCCTAAAAAAGGGCAAGAGGTGGTGGTATTATACGACCAAGAAAATATAAATTGGCAAGATGCCGGTGATGAACCTTATATGATGAACTTGCTTTTAAAAGATAAACAAGTGCCTGTTATTGTAAGTAAGAGCCGGTATAAAGCAGCGAAATATGCTACGGAAGAATTTAAAAGCCAAGTGATTTTGCTTGATGACGGTTTTCAGCATCACAAATTAAAGAGGAATAGAAATATTATTTTGTTGGACGCCAAAAATCCTTTTGGCGGAGGTCTTTTACCCTATGGTAATTTAAGGGAACCGTTAACTGCTTTGCGCCGTGCGGATTTGGCTATATTGACGCACAGTGATTTAGTACCTAAGACTAAAATTGAAAATATCAAAAAGGAAATTAAAATTTATAATCCTTGTTTAAAAGTTTTACAAGCCAGCCACAAGCCAAAAAATTATTTTGATTTTATAAAAAGAGAGACTGTAGCCCTTGATATTTTAAAAGGCCCTGCTGCATGTTTCTGTGCTTTGGGGGACCCTGAATCTTTTGAAATTACTTTAAAAAATTTAGGTCTTAATATAAAGAAAAATTGGCGTTTCGCCGACCACAAAGAATATAAAATTTCGGACATTAAAAAAATAGCTGATATGCGCGGGAATTTGCCTCTGATTACCACTTTTAAGGATTATGTAAAGCTTCCTGCCGGCTGGCAGGATTATATCAAAGATAATTTCTATATGCTTGAAATTGAAATGTCTTTAAATGACACTGACCTTGAAATTTTTAAGCAAGTTATCAAACCGTAAGAATTTTTCTTCTTATTTGTAAATATTTGCGTTTTTATCACTTTTCTGTTGACATTTTTTTTTTTTTTCTAAAATATTAATGTAGATTATATTTTAATGAGGTAATTTATGTTAAAAAATTATAGAAAAAATTATAAAGGTTTTACTTTGATAGAACTTTTAGTAGTAGTTTTAATTATAGGCATACTTGCCGCTGTTGCCTTGCCGCAATATCAAATGATAGTCGGTAAAGCAAAATTTTCTACTTTGAAAAATATTACAAAAAGTTTACAACAATCTGCTCAAAGATATTATTTAATCAATAGTGAATACCCTAAAACAATGGCTGGAATTGACATTGATTTAAGTATTAAAAAGGAAAAAACAACAAGTCATACTTTAGAAATAACAACAAGAGATAATATTATTTGTGACGTTTGGTGCAATCATCCGGAGACAGAAGGATATGTCGCTTGTTATAGAAAAATTTTTGGTAAAAATACACATTATTATGTGCGTCGTGAAACAGGAAAACCTTTGTATTGTTTAGTTTCAGAAAGTCCAAGCCCAACACATCCTGCAAGCCGTTTATGTGCAAAAGAAACCAATAGACCAATAGCGTCAAGTTGTACTACTATATGTGAATATAATTACTAATCTACCCCAAGTCAATAAGCGGCCATTTCTTCTGATAAAGTTCAATTAGGCGGCGTTTTAGGGCGGCGTGTTCGGGTAAAGTTAAAAAGAAATCTTTATTTACTAAATAATCGCGGTCCTCAACAGCCCATTTTAGGACATCTTTATCGCGTAAAATATCGCCAGCCTTAAATTCAAGTTCGCCGCTTTGGCGTGTACCGAGTATTTCACCCGGGCCGCGTATTTCAAGGTCCTTTTCGCCGATTTTGAAACCGTCGCAAGTTTGGCAAATTATATTTATTCTTTCTTTTGAGATTGTGCTTAAATTTTTTGTTACAAGGTAGCAACTTGACGGCTTTTCCCCGCGGCCGATTCTGCCGCGCAGTTGATGTAAACTTGCCAAACCAAAACGCTCCGCATTTTCAATAATCATAACAGTCGCGTTTTTAACGTCTATACCAACCTCAATAACAGGCGTGGCAAATAAAATATCAATTTTTTTGGCTAAAAAATCTTCCATTATTTTTTGCTTTTCTTTGGGTTTCATTGCACCATGTATCAAGCCTAAATTAAAGTTTGGAAATTTTTGTTTTGCCGCTTCAAATTCGGCAGTTACCGCTTTCAGTTCAAGTTTATCACTCTCGTCAATTAATGGGTAAACGATATAAACTTGCTCGCCGCGCAAAACCGCCTCTTGCGCTTTTAAAAATGCCTCGGTTTCTGAAGTTTGAAAAGTTTTAATTTCCTGCCTGCCTTTTGGGAGTTCGGAGATTGTTGACACGTCCAAGTCCCCGTAAAAAGCAAGGGCAAAAGTGCGCGGAATAGGTGTTGCGGTCATTGAAAGCATATCAACCTGCTCCGCTTTTTGGCGAAGTTTCGCGCGTTGTTTTACACCGAAGCGGTGCTGTTCGTCAATCACAATTAAACCGAGATTTTTAAATTCCACTTTATCTTCAATTAAAGCATGTGTGCCGATTAAAATTTGAATTTCCCCGTTTGCCAATTTGTTTAGCAAAGTTTGGCGTTCTTTTGCCGTTGTTTTTGAAGTAAGCAAAGCGGTATTCACGCCAAGCGGTTTTAAGTATTTATTTAGCGTAATAAAGTGTTGCGTTGCTAAAATTTCCGTCGGTGCCATAAATGCTCCCTGAAGTCCGCTTTCCACCGCAAGCAAAAGCGCTGAAATTGCCACCACAGTTTTACCGGAGCCCACGTCGCCTTGCACTAATCTTGTCATGGCTGTTGGTGTGAGCATATCTTTAAATATTTCGTTTATAACTTTTATTTGAGAGGGGGTAAAATTAAAACCTAAATTATTTTTGAAAGGTGTTAAATATTTTTTTGTTAAGGTGTATTTATGTTTTTTTTGTACCACAAATTTTTGGCGCGCTTTTAAGTTAAAAGCAAGCGTCATAAGCAAAAATTCTTCGTAGATTAAACGCCTTCTTGCATTTTCAAGTTCCGCAGTTGAAATAGGAAAATGTATTGCTTTTATTGCCTGTTTGGCCTGCAAAAGGCCGCGTTTTTTAAGTAAATCAAGAGGTAAAATTTCTTCTTCGTCAACTAAATAATTTTGCAAGGCATTTGCCTGTGCAGACCTCAAGGATTTTTGTGTTAAGCCCTTGGTAAGCGAATATAGTGGAATTAAGGCGTCTACATTATATTTTAAATCGTGGCTTTCAAGCGGATAATATTCTTCAACCAGAATTTTATTGCTTATGAAAGAATTTTTATTTTCACGTTTACCGACAATCCAAAACCAGGCCCCTGTTTTAAAAGCCTGCCGCAAAGGCAGCAGAGTGTCAAATTTAAAAGTGCGTTTTTTGAACCAAACGGCCTCATAAATTTGTTTATCTTCACCCTCAAGCATAACTTTAAAAATATCTAAAGTACGGGCTTTGATTGTTTGTACGTTTAAAACTTTAAAAGGGGCGCAAATATCTTCAATATGTTTAAAAGAACCTAAGGGCGCGTTTTTGCGCCTGTCGCTGTAAGTGCGGGGATAATAATGAAGTAAATCAGAAACCGTATCAATATCTAAAGCGGCAAAAAGTTTTGCTTTTGCCTCCCCGATACCTTTTAAGTTCCTGATATTTGCCATTTAATGCAGACCTATTTTACATTTATGATTTTTTTCAAAATCTTCAAGTTTTTGTTTTTGTTCTTGTGTATATTCGGAAGTACGTTTTATCAGATTATCAAAATTTATATTTTCCGCTTCAAACATCGGGCCGTCAACGCAGGCGAATTTTGTTTCGCCGTTTACTTCTACGCGGCAACATCCGCACATGCCTGTGCCGTCAAGCATAATCGGGTTTAAACTGGCATAAGGTTTTATGCCAAGCTGCACCATTAAGCGCGCGGTAAATTTCATCATCGGTATAGGCCCGATTATAAAACCGGCATTTATTTTTGTTCCGTTTTCATGCAAGGTTTTTAAAGCGTCCGTAACCATGCCTTTTTGGCCTTTACTGCCGTCATCAGTTGCAATTACAAAAGTGTCTGAAATTTCTTGCATTTCTTTTTCCAAAATCAGCAAATTTGCGGTTCTTGCACCGAGTATTGAAACAATTTTGTTACCGGCTGCCTTTAATGCTTTTGCAATGGGCAGAATTTCAGCAATACCTACACCTCCGCCGACAACTGCAACAGTTCCGTAATTTTTAACAATAATTGCTTGCCCAAGCGGGCCGGCGACGCTGTCAAAACACTCCCCTGTGTTTAAGGTGTTGAATAAAATGGTGCTTTTGCCTATTGCCTGAATAATTACGGTTATGGTGCCTTTTTCTTTGTTCCAATCAACCAGGGTAACGGGCACGCGCTCACCATGTTCAGTATGACGCAAAATTACAAATTGCCCTGCTTTTGCCGAAGAAGCAATTAAGGGGGCATATATTTCAAATAGGGAAATTGTATCCGATAAATTTATTTTGTTTAAAACTTGATATTTATGCATTCTACTTTGCTCCTTTGGTTTCAAGATATTTATTTATTTCTACGGCGGCTGTTATACCGTCTTTCATAGCAAGTAAAACAGTTGCGCCGCCGCGTTTAATATCACCGCCGGCAAAAACACCGTTCATGGTGCTTTGTTGGTTTTCATCTAAGATTAAAGTACCCTTTTCCGTAGTTTTAAGCTGCGGGGTTGATTTCGGTATTATCGGGTTTGGTTTTTGGCCTATGGCAATAATTATACTGTCCGCTTCAATAATAAAATCAGAACCTTCAATTTCAATGGGGCGTCTGCGTCCTTTTTCATCAGGTTCGCCAAGTTTTGCGCGTGTACATTTTAAGGCATAAGCATGGCCGTTTTCATCAATTAAAACTTCTTTTTGAATAGTTAAGAAACTGAATTTTATGCCTTCTTCCATAGCATTTTCTACTTCTTCTTTACGGGCAGGCATTTCTGCTTGACTGCGGCGGTAGATAACGGTAACTTCGCCTTGCCCTAAACGGCGGGCACATCTGGCAGCATCCATGGCTGAATTACCGCCGCCCAGAACTAAAACTTTTTTGCCGATTTTGATAGGGGTATCGGATTTTTTGTCGTATGCCTTCATTAGATTTACACGTGTTAAAAATTCATTTGCGCTATAAACGCCGACTGCATTTTCCCCGGGAATACCGGCCATCATGGGTAACCCTGCGCCGCTTCCTATGTATACCGCATCAAAATCTCTAAGAAGTTCCTCAATGCTTATTGAGGGCCCTATTAAAACATTTTCTTCAAAGTTAACGCCCATTGTTTTTAGCGTTTTAATTTCTGCTTCAATAACCTCGCGCGGTAAGCGGAAAGACGGTATACCGTAACTTAATACACCGCCTAGTTTATGTAAAGCCTCAAAAACCGTAACTTTATGGCCTTTGCGCCTAAGTTCTGCCGCGCAGGCAAGGGATGAAGGCCCAGAACCTACACAAGCAACCTTGAAACCGCTTTCCTTTTGAGGCGAGGGCGGTATCGTTAAATTTTGTTTCCTTGCATAGTCGGCAGTATAACGCTCCAGCAAGCCTATAGAGACCGGGCCGAATTTTTCTTTTAAGGTACAAGCACCCTGGCAATATTTTTCCTGAGGGCAAACACGTCCGCAAATGGCAGGCAGTAAACTTGTTTCCATAATTTTTGAAATTGCGCCTTTTACATCATCTTTAAGCAAATATTGTATAAAAGCAGGTATCTGTACATTTACCGGACAGGCCTTTTGGCAAGGTTTATTTGGGCAGTTTAAACAACGGTTTGCTTCCTGTAAGGCCTGCTCTTTTGTCAGCCCTTGTGCGACTTCTTCAAAATTTTTAATTCTATCTTTCGGTTCTTGTCTTTGCCCGTGATTTGGGGGAACTGTTGGGTTCGGCATAAAATCTCCTATTTTAGGTTTAAATTTAACTTATTTAAAAGTATATTTACAAGTTCGCTTTCGCTCAATAATCCGTCTTTTATCATACGAAAAACGCTGTTTTGCGTACAATATAAATCAAGCGGCAAAGCAAACATTTCCGCAAAAGTTAAAAGTTCAATAATCTTGTTTACTCTATGTAAATCCTGCGGGTCTTGTTCAAGCATTTTTGTCAGACTTATTAACTTCTTGGTCAATATATGTTTTATTTCCCCTGTATCAAGTTGGGCTGATGTTTGTTTTAAATCTGTTATAAGTTGGGCTATTTTTGTTGTATCTAAATTATCTTTTGTTAATTCCTCTTTTAGTTCAAAATTAAGAACAAACTCAGCCAAATCTAAGAACAAGCGCGGCATAGGTAAATTTATATTTTTGATATGTTCTAACACGGTTCTTTCCTGCCGGAATAAATTAATATAATTGGTTTTTATGCGTTTTTTCGCTTTATCAATTATATTAGCAAGCAGACGGATTTGTTTATCTTTTGGCAGGTTAGATATGCCAATTTTTTCCACGAAGGACCCTTTAATCAAAGCAACACATTGGTTGTATTCACCGTAGGAAAAAAGTTCTTTAAGCTGTTCCAAATTATCTGTTTGTCCGTAAATTGCGCCGGCCACTATATCAGGCCCGCCTTGATGCAAAACTGCGAAACTTACAAGGCGCCTCTCCGTAGTCAAGCGGTTTACAAAAACCGCGCTTCCGCAAATTAATTTTACATGTTCTTGGCGCAAAACGTCAATTTTATTTTCCTCAATATTATAAACGTATATTTTATCTTCAAATAAAATTTCGTCAAGTAAATAGGAAACAGCATAGTCAATGGCGGCTTTTCTGAGCCCCCTTGATATCGGCATAACTAAATCTTTGTACACTTTTGCCCCGTCTTTAAAATTGGGAATATTACTTGGTGCGAGGGTAAGTTGTTCCATGAAAGCGTTTTGTAAATCCTCCCCGGTTAAACTTTTATTATAACCGATAGCACGCTTAGCATAAGCCAGAATTTGTACTGTTTCAATACCGGAAATTTCATCAAAGAACCAACCGCAGCTTGTGTACATTAATAGGGCATTTCTTTGCATCTCCATAAGTTTTAAAGCGGCTGGTTTATTCTCAAGGGCTTTTGTTGTTCCGTACGTTTGCAGAAATTTAACCATTTTAGAGTGGTCTAATAAAACAGAAATATAAGCATTTCTTGCCGCGTACATATCTTTGAAATATTCTTTTCCAAGTTTTTCAAAAGTAATTAATAGTTTGTCCCTTACAAAATCCAATGCTTTACGAAGCGGTGCGCGCCATGCTTGCTGCCATTCCCTGTGCATGCCGGAATTGCATCCGCAATTTGAGCGCCAACGTTCAACACCGTGTGCACAACTCCAAGAAGTATTTTCCCTTATTTGTGCTTCAAATACAGGGGGGAACATTTCCAAATATTGCCCGTAAACGGTTAAGGTTGCAAGGTTGTTTCTCTCAACATAATTTAAACAATATGCTAAGGCCATGTCGGCAAATTTTTGGTGATGTCCGTAAGTTTCGCCGTCTGTCGCAATATGTACGAGCTGTTGGTCTTGTCTTGCATCAAAAGCGGAAAGCAGGCGTGCAGCAAAACGTTCTCCGCTTTTTAATGTATCTCCAAAAGCAATACCTTGTGAAATCGGCCCGTCATAAAAAAACAAAGCAATTTTATTTCCTGAAGGCAGGTTACATAAATATGGTTTTTTGGGGTCTACTATGGCATTACTTTCATCTTGCCACATTTGTGTTCCTATCTTTCGGGTTCTTGCGCATTGGCTTGGTGCCAAAATGGTAAATTTAATACCGTGTTTTGCAAGCAGTTCAAGGGTTTTTGTGTCTACAGCGGTTTCTGCAAGCCACATACCTTCAGGGCGGCGTTTAAAGCGTTTTTCAAAATCGGCAATGCCCCAAAGAATTTGTGTTTCTTTATCATTATCATTTGCCAAAGGCAAAATAATATGATTGTAAACTTGTGCTATTGCACTTCCATGCCCGCCGAAAAGTTGTTGGCTTTTTTTGTCTGCTTCTAAAAGGGCATTATAGGTTTCATTATCGTACTTTTCAAGCCAAGAAAGCAAAGTCGGCCCGAAGTTAAAACTTATTTTACTGTAATTGTTAACTATGTTAATAATCTGCTTTTGCGGGTTTAATATTCTGGCAAAAGCATTCGCGCGATAGCATTCTGCGTCTATGCGCTCATTCCAATTTCTATGAGGTCGTGCGGTTTCCTGTATTTCAATTTCATCTAACCAAGGATTTTCGCGGGGGGGCTGGTAGAAATGCCCATGTATGCATAAATATCTTTCCATACTAATATGCTACAATATGTTTAGGTCTTAAGCAAGTAAAATTTATTTTGGAGGCATTATGAAAAAGTATTATATTCTGGACACCAATGTTTTATTGCATGATCCCCATGCTATTGAACAGTTTGGTGATAACGATATCATCATTCCCATGGTAGTAATTGAGGAACTTGATAATTTTAAAACATCCTCTGATGAAAGAGGTAAAAATGCACGTTTAGTTTCAAGGGAACTTGATGCTTTGAGGCAGAAAGGGAAACTCGGCAAAGGAATAAAACTTGAAAACGGCGGTGTGCTGAAAGTAGAATTTCCTAAGGAAAACAAGCTTCCTTCGCAAATCTCTTTCCATAAAGCAGATAATGAAATTTTGAATGTGGCTTATTCCTACTTTAGAGAACAGGAAAATAAGACTGCAAAAAAGCCGGTAATAATTGTTTCAAAAGATACCAATCTTCGTATTAAAGCGGAAGCAATAGGTGTTGAAGCGCAGGATTATAATGCTGATAAAATTAAATATAATGAACTCTATCTTGGTACGGAAGAAATTGAGGTTCCTTCAACTAAAATAGATGAGTTTTATGCAAAAAAAGAACTTTCACTAAAAGGGAAATACTATCCCAATGAATTTTTAATTTTAAAAAGTGATGACGGCACCAAAAAATCTGCGGTAGGGCGTGTAACACTTGATTCTAAACTATTGAAACCTCTCTCAGTACAAGAGCCTATGGCTTGGGGTATAAAACCACTGAACAAGGAACAACGCTTTGCTATGGAACTATTGCTTGATGACAGAATTGACCTTGTTACTTTGGTTGGTTCAGCCGGAACAGGCAAGACTTTGATTACGCTAGCTACCGGTTTAAAAAGAACTTTTGATGATGAAAATTACCGCCGTTTACTTGTGTGCAGGCCTATTGTTCCCGTTGGGCGTGACCTTGGTTTTTTACCGGGTACTATGGAAGAAAAACTTGATGCCTGGATGGGCGCAATTTATGATAATTTAAGTTTTCTTGCCGGTAAAAAGAATCCTGAGGAAGGGGAAGAAGAAGTTAGATACCTCACAAGCAGCGGTAAACTTGAAATTGCCTCCGTATCTCATATTCGCGGGCGCACTTTGCCAAAGCAATATATGATTGTAGATGATGCACAAAATTTAACCCCGCATGAAATTAAGACAATCTTATCGCGTGCCGGTGAAGGTACAAAAGTTGTTGTTACGGGGGACCCTTACCAAATAGATACACCTTATTTGGACAGCGAATCAAACGGTTTAACTTACTTAGTTGAACGTTTTAAGGGTCAAAAAAATTACGGGCATATAACTTTCACTAAAACAGAAAGGAGTGCCTTGGCTGATTTGGCGGGAAAACTCCTCTAAAACCGCTAAATTTAAACTACAAATTAACAAGCAGTACACAACCTGTCCACAGTTTAATAACTGTGGACAGGTCTTTTATCTACCGACGATAAAATGACTTGTTAATAACTTTGTCAATAGCAATTTATCCTCGTGATTTTACATTTTGCCAAAAGTTATGCTACAATTTACTTACTTACACAAGAAGCAGTGTTAAAATTGCCCTAATTCCTGGGGCAAAATGCCGCTTCAAAAATTAAAACAGAGGCACAAATTATGCAAAACAATGAAATTGTTCTTAAAGTTGTAAAGCGCGATGGTTCTACGCAGCCGTTTGAGTCAAAAAAGATTACCAATGCCATTTTGAAAGCCGGTCAAAGTACCGGGGAATTTGATGCGGAAACCGCAAAAAAACTAACTATTCGCGCAATTAATATAATCCAGCAACTTTATTCCGAAGTTACCCCGAGTGTTGAAAATATTCAGGATATAGTTGAAGATGTTTTGCTTACTTCAAGTTTCCATAAAACTGCTAAAGCCTATATTTTGTACAGGGATCAAAGGGCAAAAGTTAGGGAAATTTCATCAAAGTTTAATGTGGAACTTGTGGATCAATATTTGCAGCGTCTGGACTGGCAAGTTAACGAAAACAGTAATATGGGTTATTCTTTGCAGGGGTTAAATAACTATGTTTCATCGGAAATAACCAAAATTTATTGGCTTAATAAAATTTATCCGGAAAAGGTAAAAAATATGCATTTGTCCGGTGATTTTCATTTGCATGATTTGGGTTTGTTGGGCGCTTATTGTGTCGGTTGGGATTTGCAGGATTTGCTTATCAGCGGTTTTAAAGGGGTTGTAGGTAAAGCGGAATCCCGCCCTGCAAAGCATTTCAGAACTGCATTAGGGCAGGTAGTAAACTTTTTCTACACTTTACAAGGGGAAAGTGCCGGTGCCCAGGCTTTCTCAAATTTTGATACTTTGCTTGCCCCGTTTATTGCTTATGATGATTTGAGTTATGCTGAAGTTAAACAAGCCTTGCAGGAGTTTTTATTTAATGTAAATGTGCCTACTAGGGTTGGTTTCCAAACACCTTTTACAAATGTTACGCTTGACTTAAACGTTCCTTCTTATTATAAAAATCAGGGGGTAATTATCGGGGGGAAAATTCAAGACAGAAAGTATGGCGAGTTTCAAAAAGAAATGGATATGTTCAACAAAGCATTTTTGGAACTGATGCTTGATGGCGATGCAAAGGGCAGGGTATTTACTTTTCCTATACCCACCTATAATATAACTAAAGATTTTGATTGGGATAATCCCTCTTATCAACCTCTTTGGGATATTACGGCAAAATATGGTATTCCTTACTTTGCAAACTTTGTTAATTCCGATATGAACCCTGAAGATGCACGTTCCATGTGCTGCCGTTTGCGCATAGATAACAGGGAACTTAACAGAAGGGGGGGCGGTTTGTTCGGTTCAGCTCCTTTGACGGGTTCTATCGGCGTGGTAACCATAAATATGCCGCGTCTTGGTTATATATCTTCTAACGAAGAAGAATTTTTTAAGAATTTAACTGATCGTATGGAAACGGCCAAACTCAGTTTAGAAATCAAACGCAAGGTAATTGAAAGGTTTACCGCTGCGAATTTGTACCCGTACATGAGTTTTTACTTAAGAAGTGTAAAACAACGTTTTAACGAATATTGGAAGAATCATTTTTCCACCATCGGTATTGTAGGATTAAATGAATGTTGCTTGAACTTGTTTGGGGAAAATATCGGCACTGAAAAAGGCAGGGCCTTTGGCGTAAAAGTTATGAACTTTATGCGCGCAAAACTTATTGAATTCCAAAAAGAAACCGGTAATAATTATAATTTAGAAGCAACACCGGCGGAAGGAACTTCTTACCGTTTAGCAAAACTTGATAGAGAACAATATCCTAATATCATTGTTTCCGATAATGATCAAGCCAATGCCGGCCGCCCTCCTTTTTATACAAATTCCAGCCAATTGCCTGTTAATTTTACGGATGATATCTTTGAGTTGCTTGATTTACAGGACGAAATACAATCAAAATATACCGGAGGAACGGTACTTCACATTTTTATGGGCGAAAGGATTAAAGATACCGAAGCCCTTAAAAAATTCATTCGGAAAGTTTGCGAAGGTTATCAACTTCCGTACTTTTCCATCACGCCTACTTTCAGCGTATGCCCCAAGTGCGGGTATATAGAAGGGGAACATTTTGAGTGCCCCAAATGTAAGGCGGAAAAAATAGAAGCAATAGAAAAACAAATTGCTTTGTTAGAGGAGCAGTTGTACAGTAAATAATTTTTCTATCGTTTTGTCAATAGGAAAAAGGACCTATTTTAAATTGGGTCTTGAACAATGCAAAATAATTTGCGAAAATAAAAGTAAATAAACAATTTGGAGGTTGCTATGACAGCACAAGAAAGAACAAATATTGAAAACAAAATCACGGAACTTAAAAATGCCAAGGAAAATACAAAAGGTACTAACTGTGAAGTTTACTCAAGAGTAGTCGGTTATTTAAGACCGGTTCAAAATTGGAATAAAGGCAAAAAAGAAGAATTTGCCATGCGCAAAAATATTAAAATGGCCGGAACTTGCAATTGCGGTTGCGAATGCGAAAGCGATAAATAATTTCTGTAGTAAAAAAGAAGGCGTTTTGTAGTGAAAATAGGCGGACTTTTAAAGTTTTCCATGATAGATTTTCCGGGTTATATTTCGGCAATTGTCTTTACCCAGGGATGTAACATTAGGTGTAGGTATTGCCATAACCCGGAACTTTTACCTGTGCAGACAGAAACTGATTATAGCACAGAGGAGATATTATTCTATTTGGAAAAACGTAAAAATTGTTTAGAAGGGCTTGTAATTACCGGAGGGGAGCCGACCTTGCAACCGGATCTTAAAGATTTTATTATTAAGGTCAAGGCCTTGGGATACAAAATCAAAATTGATACTAATGGTACTAATCCCGGAGTAATAAAGGAATTATTAGACAATAGATTGGCAGATTTTATCGCTATGGATATTAAGGCCCCGTTTGAAAAATATTCTATGATATGCGGCCCTGTAAATATTGATAAAATTAAGGAATCAATGTCCCTAATTATCAACAGCGGTATTCCATATCAATTTAGGACTACTTATGATAAAGAAATCCTAAATGACGCAGATATTGAGGCCATTAAAGCAATGTGCCCTGATATAAGCAAATTTAAACTTCAAGAGTGCTTACCTGTAAAAGAAATAAAACCGGCTTTAAAATTGGAGCATGCAATTTAATGAAAAATATTGCAATAATCGGTGCTGGTCCCGCAGGGTTTCCTTGCGCTTTAAAAGCAGCACGGCTTGGCGCTAATGTTACTTTAATTGAAAGAGGGGAATTAGGCGGTGTATGCCTAAATTGCGGTTGTATACCTTCTAAGGCCCTACTTGCAGGGGCACATAGTTTCGCAAAAGTAAAGGAACTTAAAGAATATTCTTTAAACCCGGCATTAGGGGACGAGTATTTTAGCAGTCTGTCTTTTGCTAAACTTCAAGAACACAGGCAAGCAACAATTTTAAAATTACGTTCAGGCATTTTGAAAATGCTTGAAGCCGCAAAAGTAAACTTAATTAAGGGGCAGGCAAAGTTTTTTTCCCCTAATACTCTTGATGTCAATGGCCAAAGTTTAACTTTTGATGATATTATTATTGCCACCGGTTCTCGGGCTTTTTTACCGAAACAATTTGAAAGTATAAAAGAAAAAATTTACGATAATTCTACTATTTTTAATCTGGAAAATTTGCCTTCAACTTTGGCAATTCTTGGCGGGGGGGTTATTGCTTGTGAGTTCGCTTGTTTAATGCAGGCACTTGGAGTGCAGGTAACAATCATTGAAATGCAACAGGATATTTTGCCTAGAGAGGAAGAAACCATACGCCGAACTTTAAAACAAATACTTGTAAAGCGCGGAGTTCAAATTTTCGTGGGAACAGCGGCAAAAGAAATAAAAATAAGTGATAATCAAAAAACTATTTTACTTGATAACGGCAAAGAGATTGTTTGTCAGGAAATTTTAGCGGCTTTGGGCCGTAGTCCCAATGTAGAAAATCTTAATTTAGAAGCTGCCGGTATTACTTTGCCATTAAAAGTAAATCCCGGGACGCTAGAAATAGCACCCCACATTTATGCTATAGGGGATGTAAATAATATATGCCAGCTTGCCCACGCAGCAACTGCACAAGGGGAAGTTGTTGCCGGCCGTATTATGGGGCAAGAAAAAATCTATGATAACGATTTGATACCCTCTGTTATTTATACCTGGCCGGAAGCAGCCAATATCGGCTTAAGTATAACCGAAGCGCGTTCAAAAGGGTTTGAAGCAGTATTAAAAAAGACCTTTCTTTTGGGAAACGGACGCGCCCTTGCGCAAAAGGATAGTGAGGGTTTTACTCAACTTGTTGAGGACTCAAAAACCGGGAAATTACTTGGTGCACAAATAATTGCACCAAATGCAGGCGAGATAATACATATCGCCTTGCTTGCAATCAAAACCGGTTTAACGGTTAAAGAACTTGAAGAAACAGTTTTCGCCCATCCTACAATTTCAGAAACAATAAAAGAGGCCGCCCAAAAGAGCGGCCGCTGATATATATTCATTCAATACTTTTTCTAGAATTTTTACATAATTATTGCTGTGTTACGGTATTACAGGCCAATGCGATATACTCTGTTGATCCTACCTTGACTTTTTGCCAGTAATAATTATTGGGGCATTTTGGAACTTGCATACCAAATATATATAAGTCATTTACTTGTAAAGAATTGTTCGCATAAATGGAGTACATATCCCGCACTTTGATATTCAGAGTGGGGCTTTTAGAAGCAGACATAAAGTTAAGATTTTGTACCTGTATTTGCGAAGAAGTATCCGCATTTATCGTTTTTGTTAGAGACAAACTGCCGCCGGACATATTCACTGTATGGTAGGTAAGAGAATTAGTTTGTGGAGAGGGCGGAGGCTCAGGGGTGGATCTGTTATTTGGCGGGTTACTTGGAGTAGTTACAGAGGCATTATAACTAGATTCGTCTTGATTGGATAATAAAGCGGCCGAAGCATTTTGGTGCATAACTTTTAAAGTATTAATAAGTAAACGCGAATCGGCTGCTACATTGATATCTAAAATAGAACCGTAACTTTGAACATTAAAAGTGTCCGTTTTTAACTTATTTATTTTTACATTATCTTTGACAATCAAATTGTTGTAGTAACCGGAAGCAGAAGGAATATAAGCGACTTCTTCTACTGTTACCTGAGAATTTAAAACAATTGCCGAAAATAAAAAAACGACAAATACAAAATATTTCATAATACCTCCGTATCATATTATTATAACTATTTAAAGGGAAATAGGCAAATTTCCTTGCGGTTTTATTTGACCTAAAATAATTTTGGCTGCTGTCTCAGCAGACAGTTTATTTACTCCGTATAATGCTAAAACAGTTTTGGAATACGGATAATGCTTGATGTCATAAGGGCTCATTAAAGAAAGCAAAATCGTTTTATCATTTAATCTCATAAGGTTTTCTATTGCTTGTTTTTGTGCCGGTATTTCTTTATTTGCCCATTGTAGACTTCCTATAACAGATATATCTGCGCTTTGCAGACACTTTTTTGCTCTTTCAATATCTTTCTTTTTTGGGTTTAAAGGGGCATTGTAGTAGTTTACCTCAAAATTTTCTGACATAAAAGGCTGTATAAAATGAGTAAGTTGATTCGCAAAACGTGACGGAGCAAAAAATATTGTACATAATTTTGTTTTTTTGTCTTTTTTCTTGTAAGGTATTAGATTTTCCTCGTTCCTTACTAAAGTTACTGCTTTTTCGGTTATCTGTTTCGCAAATATTTCAATGGCTTTATCTGCTTCGTTATTTGATTGTTGATTATTACTGTTAAATAAATTTAAATCCTTTTTAAGAATATATATTTTCCTTGAAGCTTCTTCTATCCTCTCCGGGGATACTTTGGCTTGAATTTTTTTAACTGCTTGCTCCGGTTGTGTTTTTGCTATCAAGGCGACATCTGCACCTGCTCTTATTGCCAAAGCTGCTGCTTTTGGAGTGTCTTTAAGTAAAGCACCTTTCATATCTAAACTGTCAGTAAAGATAATGCCTTTAAAGTCTAGTTGTTTTTTTAATAAATCCGTCAAAATTTTTGGGGAATAGGTAGCAAGTTTATTATCTAAAAAGGGGTATCTTATATGGGAACTCATAATTCCTTTAACACCCTCTTTAATTGCTTCTTTAAAAGGATATAAATGAGTATTATAAAATTCTTCTTCGCTTCCTTCAAAGACGGTCAAACTTTTGTGAGTATCAAGGTTGCTGTCTCCATGTCCGGGGAAATGTTTTGCCACAGCCATTATACCGCCTTGTTGTAAGCCGGCTATAACGGCTTTTCCCATATTGGCAACAGTTTGTTTTTTGCTTCCAAAAGAGCGTATGCCTATAATAGGATTATTTGGGTTTGAATTTACGTCTAAAACCGGTGCAAAATTTATGTGTATACCGATACTTTTAAGTTCTTGTGCGATTATATAAAAAATAGTTTGCGTATCTGTGTAATTATTTGCTGCTGCTATAAGCATATTGGAAAGTAAAAACGGCAGGCCCAAAGTAGCAGGACTGTAAACTGTGCCCCCTTCATAATCAATAGCAATCAGTAGAGGAATCTTAGCAGGGCTGTTTTGTGCCCAACTCTGAAGTGTTGAGATAAGTTCTTTTGTTTCTTTTCTAGAATAATTTCCCCATTGTATTAATACTCCGCCCACAAACCCTTGTTCTATTGCCTGCTTAAATTGTTGGGCATTATTGGTGTCAACCGATACAAATAAAGTTTGTCCTATTTTTTCTTGTAAAGACAAGTCCTCAAAATTTTTTTGTGCATATAATGATTGTACTATTATAGTTAAAAAAGCGAATAAAAAAATATTTTTCATTTTCATTTTTCAGTTCCTTTTAAGTTTATTAATGTTATCTCGTTATTTGTTAGGAAACGCAAAGGCGGTCCCCAAAAAAATGTACCGGATGTAACAAACAAATTTGCTTTTTCATAACTAAAAAGACCATATAAGTAAGGGTTTGACATTTTTACCATAAAGTTAAAGGGCCATATTTGCCCGTTATGATTATGCCCGCTCAACATTAAATGTATGCCAAGGTTTGCGGCTTCTTCAAAATAAAGGGGAGTATGTGTTAAAAGTAAATTAAAATTATTTGGTTTTATATTTTGTTTTAAAATATTTTCAAATTCTTGTTTCGTAATCCTGGCGGTTCTTATATCATTTATTCCTATAATGTTTATATTCTCAAAAAAATCACTTTTATTTTCAAGCAAATTGATACCGGCTAGTTTGAAAGATGCTCTTTCATTATCAAGCCCCTGATAATATTCGTGATTACCAAAAACTCCAAATTTCTTATTTGGCACTTTTGCTAAAATTTCAGCAAACGGTATACTGCGTTCAAAATCACTTTCAAAAACATCTCCTCCGAACAAAATAAGTGCGGGTTCTTGTTCTTCTAAAATTTTCTTTAGATTTTCTGCCCTTTTTATACCCACGGTAGCACCAAAATGGGTATCGGAAACAAATGCAATTTTGACATCCCTTTTCAAGTGAGGGGCATCAAAAGTAATTTCAGTAATTTTTGGGTTTTTTGCGGCGGTATACAAACTTATCAACAATATTATACCCCAAATTCCGAGAGCAATAAACCCTAAATTGAAAGGCAAAATAACTTTAAATAATTTCAAAATCAGAGTTAGAGTTATTAGGGCAAAAGTAAGGCAAAAAGCCAAAAATAAAGCCCCAAGATAAGTTAATAAAAAATTCTCCAAAGGCCAAATATTTGCTTTTCTTGAAAATGCATAAAGACAGAAATATAACACAGTTAAAATAAACGGCAAAAACTTTGTTGCTGCAGTTAGAGCAACCCCGGCAGTATTTTGGCAAAACCAAAAAATTACTACAGTATGCATTAATAAAAAAACAAGAAAAGTAACAAGCAAGAACATATTATTTTTTATTTTCAAAAACACCTATTTTTTTGTTTTTTGTAACATTGTTGAAATTAAATAATTTTCCGTTCATGGCCACATATACGCCGCAGGGTAGGGCTTGTGCGAAAGAAAGAGCGCTTGCGAGGTTAAAAATGCCGTCTGATGACCCGAATTTATAAGGTATCATAGCACCTGTTAATACGATGGTTTTATCCTTGATTTTCGGGCCAAGGAACAGGGCCGTCTTTTCCATAGTATCTGTACCGTGTGTTATGACTAAGGATTTTTCTTTAACTTGGCGGCATGTTTTAAGGATTTCCTGTCTGTCTTTTTCGGTCATAAACAAACTGTCCTTCATCATTAAGGTTGTTATTTTAACCGGCAAACGGCAACGCCCCATTTTTAAGATTTCCGGCAAATGTGTTTTTCTGAAGAACAGTTCGCCTGTCAATTCGTTATACTCTTTATCAAAAGTTCCGCCCGTGGCAATAATTCTTACCTGCATAAGGCCTCCATAAAAAATATGTCTCTTAATAAAGTATAATATATTTATAGACCAAATGTACAGAGGTTTTACTTATATGAAAACAAGAGTTCGTTTTGCACCCTCGCCAACAGGGTATTTACATATCGGCGGTTTAAGAACTGCGTTATTTAATTATTTATTTGCCAAGAAAACAGGCGGCACTTTTATTTTAAGAATAGAAGATACCGATGAAGAACGTTCCACACAAGAATCAGTAAAAGCGATTTTTGAGGGTTTAACTTGGGCCGGTCTTAAATGGGATGAAGGGCCTTTCCAAGACGGTACTTTTAAGGGTGAACATTCTCCGTATTTTCAAGCAGAGCGTGCAGACCAAGGTCTGTACAAGAAATATATTGATTATCTCTTAGATAAGGGCCTTGCATATAAATGCTATTGCACGCCTGAAGAACTTGAAGAAATGCGTCAGCAGGCAGCAAAAGAACACCGCCCGCCGCGCTATCCCGGCAAATGCCGTAACTTGACAAAAGAACAACAAGCAGAATTAGAAGCACAAGGTAAAAAATATGTTATTCGCTTTAAAATGCCTACGGAAGGAGAAACGGTTTTTAACGATTTAATCCGCGGGGAAGTCCGTTTTGCAAATAAGGATTTATATGACCTTGTTATACAAAAAACCAGTGGATACCCGACCTATAATTTCGCTTGTGTTATTGACGACCATTTAATGGGTATGACGCATGTCATAAGGGGGGATGACCATATTTCCAACACACCTGCCCAAATTCAAATTTACAAAGCACTTGGTTGGGAACACCCCATAATGGCACACCTTTCAATGATTCACGGTCCCGATGGTACTAAACTTTCAAAACGCCATGGGGATACAAGTGTATTGGAATATAAAAAACAGGGTTTTCTGCCCCAAGCCCTTATAAATTATTTGGCTTTGCTTGGATGGAGTACTTCCGATTCCCAACAAATTTTTGCAAAAGGGGAATTGGAACAAAAATTTGATATTGCCGGTTGTCAAAAAAGTCCGGCTGTTTTTGATACCGTTAAACTTACTTGGATGAACGGTGACTATATACGTCAGCTTTCACCTAAGGAATTATATGAGGCAGCCAAGCCGTTTATTGATGAAGCTGGTATTGCTAAGGGAGTTGATGAAGATACTTTAACCAAAGTAATATTGCTTGAACAGGAAAAATATAAGACCTTGAAAGAAATACCGGGGTTAATTGAATTTTTCTTTAATCCGGTTAAGTATGACGAGGAAGCAATAAACAAAGTATTTAAAACCCCTACGGCTAAACAGGCTATAGAACTTATGTATGAGCGCTATAAAGATTTACCTGCTTTTGAAGCCACCGTTTTAGAAACAACTGCCCGCCAGGCCGCTAAGGAAAATGCTTTAAAGACAGGGCAGGTATTTCATCCACTCCGTGTTGCGGTTTCAGGCAGAACAAATGGGCCGACTTTGTTTAAAATGCTTGAATATCTTGGTAAAGATTTGGTTTTAAAACGCTTGCAAGATGTGCTAAAATATTGTTAGAATGATTGTTAGGGAAAATATGAAGTTTTTATATTTAAAAGGAACAGATGTATTTGGTCCGCTAAAGGCAGAGGAATTGATAAGGGAGGTTTTTTTCTCCGATGACTTATTGGTTTGCCCTGAAAATAATGCGAATGACCAAAACTTTTGGAAACCTGCTAAAGATTATCCTGAATTTAAAATAGTTTTAGGGCAGGCAGTTTTAACTTCTGAAAAAGAAGAAAATGCCTCTAATCATCATAATTTCCCTGCACAAGAACTTACCCAAACAAACCAAAACCAGTCGCAGGACTTACCTCCTTTGGAAGATACTAAAACGGAATCATCCACTGATTTTAGAAAGCCTGATTTTAATATGAATAACGGGGGGGGTATTAATGCCGCCTCCGGAACTGTTAACGGACAAAACGGTAATAACCAGCAAGATAATGCTTTTGATACATCAAAAAAAGGAGATAATTTACTTGAGGAATTACCTTCGGAAAATTTACTTGGAAACGGTGAACAAAACAAAAAGACATCCCAAATAGTTGTTGGGCAAACGGCGGTAGATATGCCTTCAGACAAAGAACACTCCGTACCAATACCGGAAGAGCCTTTACCTGTTCAGGAAACGGATAATTTTATTTTAGGTAAAAATAATTTTTTGGAGATTTCAAATAATAAAATTATCAGTTCAAGTGACGGGCGTGTTACCGGTAAGAAGAAGAATGATTTAATTTTTATCTTATCTTTTATTGCAATAACAATTGTTGCCCTTGCTCTTTGTATGGCCTTTTTGAATATGGCAAAAGAAGGTAAAATGCAAAGTTCGCCTACAATGGAACAAGAACAAAAAGATATAGCAGAAGAAACAGTTCCGGTTTCTCAAAATTTATTACAAGGGGGCGGGGAACTTGCCCCTCAAATATCTGTTCAAGAATCAGCCCCTTTGGAGCAGAAACCAATTACTTTGGAAGATCAAGCAATAAATATAGTAAAAAATACGGTTCTTTCAAGTAAAGGTAAAACTATAGAAAGTTATTTTAAGGAGGCTTACGGTACAGAATATAAATATTCCTGGTCTGCCAAACCGTTTACAGATAAGACGTATATTGTTGAATTTTTTGCTTCTCAAGTTAGAAGCGAGCCCTTTGTTTATCTTTTCCGCGTTGATTTAGGGGAACAAAAGATTACGGGTGCTTTAAATAATATTACTTTGGATTTACTTGCATAAATGGAGGTTTGTTTTTATGGTATCAATGGAAGAGTTGTTTAGTTTGATGAAAGATAAGGGTGCTTCTGATTTGCACTTGACTGTAGGTGTTCCGCCTGTTCTTCGTATAGAAGGTGATTTGTATGCTACACCTTTTGAGACTTTAACCCATGATGCAGTACAACAGTTGATTTATTCTTTCATGAGTGAAGATCAAAAACGCCGATATGAAGCGACCAATGAACTTGATTTTGCTATTGCTATGAAAGGTTTTGGGCGTATGAGGGTAAACGTTTTTAGGCAAATGGGACATGTGGCCGTAGTAATCAGGCAGATTCCGCAGGGTTTTAGAAAATTTGAAGAATTAAATTTACCTCCAGCAATAAGTAAACTTGTACATCTTTCAAAAGGTTTAATTTTGGTAACAGGGCCGACTGGCTCCGGTAAATCTACAACGCTTGCAAGCATGATTAACTATATAAATGAAACTTACAGTTACCACATAATTACCATGGAAGATCCGGTGGAATATGTACATCCTCATAAAAAAAGTATTGTAAACCAAAGGGAAGTGGGGCAAGATACAAGCAGTTTCGCTTCCGCTTTAAAATATGCTTTAAGGCAAGACCCGGATGTTATTCTAATCGGTGAAATCCGCGATATTGAAACAGCACAACAGGCAATGAATGCTGCAGAAACAGGGCACTTAGTTTTCGGTACTCTTCACACGAGTGATGCCGTACAAACAATTAACCGTGTTATTGATATGTTCCCTCCGGAGCAGCAAGAGCAAGCCCGTTCTCAGTTATCTTTCGTGTTAGAGGCTGTCATTTCACAACAACTTTTAAAAAGTTCTTTAAGCGCGCACCGCCATCTTGTAACTGAAATTTTGCTTGCAACACCTGCGGCAAGAACGGTTATCCGCGATAAAAAAGTGGAACAACTTATTCATACAATGCAAACAAGTGTTAAACTTGGTATGCATACAATGAACCAATGTTTGTTTGATTTATATAAAGCAAATAAAATTACTTATGATGAGGCTTTAATTAGTTCTACCGACCCCGGTGATTTTAAGGTCTTAGCAGGTAAATAATTTGCAAGAAAGTAAATTAAATTTATCAATACTGCCCTCTGCTGCCGGAGTCTATTTGATGAAGGATAAGCAGGGGGCAGTTTTGTACATCGGTAAGGCCATAAATATCAGGAAACGTGTAAGCCAATATTTCACCGGGCATGAGGAGCAAACCCGCGGTTGGAAAATTTCCGCCTTAATGCCTTTAGTTTCGCGAATTGATTTTGTCGTCTGCGCAAGCGAACGCGATGCCTTACTTCTTGAAAATAAATTAATCAAACAATATCAACCGTTTTTTAACAGTATGTTGAAAGACGATAAAAGTTATTCTTACCTTAAATTAACCGTAGGGGAAGATTATCCGCGTTTGCTTTTGACTAGGAAAAAAATAAAAGATAAGTCCATTTATTTCGGGCCTTACCCCAAAATTTATAATATCAAGCAACTTTTGCATTTTTTACGTCGTTCCGGGTTTGCGCCTTTAAGGCAATGCAGTTACAGTTTTAGCCGTCAAAAACCATTGGCGGAAAATAAAATTCAGGGTTGTATTTATTATCATACCGGTCAATGCAGCGCCCCTTGTTCAAAAATTTCGTACGATGGGTATAGGAAAATTGTTAACCGCGTTGCTTTGTTTTTGGACGGTAATTTTAAACAGGCTAAACACGAACTTGAAACTGCCATGAAAGATGCGGCAAAAAAAATGAATTATGAGGAAGCCGCCAAATTTCGTGATTTAATTTCCGCCTTAGACCAAATGGGCGAACGCATAAAAGTAAGCAAATATAACGCGGAAAAACTTGAGCATAAACTTGCTGTTTCGGAAAAACTAAAGGAACTTACGCGCGTTTTGAAATCTCCTGTTTTAATTAATCATATAGAGGCTTTTGATAATTCCCATTTATTTGGGAAAGAGGCGGTTGGTGCAATGGTCTGTTTTGTGGATGGGGAAAAGTATAAAGCGCATTACCGCCGTTTTAAAATAAAATCGCAAATGAAAGATACCGGTGCTGACGATTTTCTGATGATGAAAGAGTGTGTTTTAAGGCGCTTAAACCAGCTTAAAAATCTTGTACCGGAAAAACACCCTCAATTATTTTTAATTGACGGCGGTAAAGGCCAGCTTAATTTTGCCGCGCAGGCTATAAAAGAGGCAGGGTTTAATATTCAGGTAATTTCGCTTGCCAAAAAAGAAGAGGAAGTATTTTTACCGAACCGTTCAAACAGTTTACGCTTACCCAAGAACTCACCCGCCTTGCGTTTGTTGCAGGAAATTCGCGACGAAGTTCACAGGTTCGTTATAACTTACCATCGTTTACTTCGCAATAAGGCTCTTTACAAGTAATTAATAAGCATACCAAGTGTAATTATCAGTTTTATAAGAATATTCTGTTTTGCCGGTTTCTTGTTGGCATAGTTTATTAATCATATCAGCAATATCGGCGTGAAATCCTGTACCATCGTATGCTATGCAGTAATAAGTATTGGAGTTAATATTTTCATTGTGGTTACTTTCATTAAGTATAATATAGTAATTTAATACTACTTTACCATTTTTCCATATTTGACCGCCGACATCGCCTTTCTTATTACTTGTGTAATAATTTTCATCATCTTTATTTTTAACTTCTATGTCTAAATTTTTTAAAGTATAAGAAGGATATTCATTATTAACAAGATAATATCTTTGCATTGCGCCGGCCAGTACTTGAACATTTGATTTTACTTTTGCAAATTTACTTTTTAATACTGCCATCCGATACTGCGGTAAAGCAATTGCCGCTAAAATACCTATGATTACAACCACTACCAACAACTCAATTAAAGTGAAACCCTTTTTCATAAAACCTCTTTTAATATGTCGGGCTTAAGCGGTAAACCTGAAGAAAGGGCAAAGAAAAAAGCAGCGGTTTAATTGCCTAAGCCATCTCACTAACCTAAGCAACAACCGCCGCTTATGTACACAAAAAATTGCATACATAAAGCATACGGTTATTATCGGAGTGAGATGTGCCTTATGTTCCCATAAAGCGCAACGCAAGCCGAACTTGCGTTTCCTAAATAACCTGTACTTTAAGTACTTATTAGAATTATACCTTATTTTAAAATTACGTGCATTAAATAAAATTTATGTCGGCAACGCTGTTTTTGCTTAACTCGTTTTTGTAAGTGTAAATGGCATAACGTAAAGCATCAAGTAAGTGGTCGTTGAATTTTACCGGCTCTTCCAAAATATTGCCGTTTGCGTCGGATTTCCAGGAATATGTTTGCAATTCTTTTATTAAATTTGTTGATGATTTAGTAACAAAAAAATTATCACTTTTAACACTCATTATTCCGTTTAAAACATTTTTTTGTGCAGGTTTTATATTTAGCCCGGTTGAGGCAATTTCAGATATGCGGTTTGGTTCGGCGGCATCTGCATAAATTGTTTTTGATTCTTGTCCTTTCAATAAAATTTGCAATTTTTCAATTAAGGCTGTATTCGTTAAACCGCTTTGATATAAAATTTCACGCGCGTAAAATTTACCGTCGTAAACTGTTACTTGTACCAATGCGGTAGGGTTATTAAAACCGAAGTCCAAACCATAAAAAATTTCACTTGGATTTTGCGGTAACTCATCAACCAAAGACCAATTTTTATAAATAATTTTTTCACTTGCCCCCCATTCACCCAGCGCAAAAACTTTATAGGCATTATTATCGTAATTTTTTAAAGAAAGTAAAGTTTCAATATAACTTTTTTGTAAAAAATTATTGTCTTTATAAGTGCTTTTTATGACGGTGATATCCTTTTGTGTTAAAAGTTTTTTGTATATCCAACTGTTTATATCGGTAGGGTTTAAAGTTAAAAAAATTTGGTTCTGTTTACCGTTTATTATTGGTGCACTCAAGCGGGTTAAGAGGACGGAATAATCATTATAATTAAACTCGGTTGCTTCCTCAAGCCAAATATAATTAAATTCCGAAGACTTTATTTTTTCCGGGTCATCCAAAGAAAAGAATTGAAACATTGACCGTCCCATTTTATAAGTATTTTCCGTCTTATTTAAACAGGCCGGTACAAATAAATTATATTCTTTAAGCAAATTTAAAATCAGGCGCATGGCGGTCATTTTTAGGGCTGGCATTGTTTTACGCGTTACTGCTATTTGGCAAATCTCGTTGACGGCTTTATAAATTAGAAGTTGTGCCATAGCATAACTTTTACCGCTGCGCGCCCCGCCTATATTTATGATGGTGGTAGTATTTGCTTGAAAAGTTTTTTTAAATATTTTATTTACTTTAATTTTCCTCGTTTTGCTCGTCATAAATAATTTTTGTGATTTGGTTTTCTTTTAAATTTTGTTGTGTTTCCTTTTTGTTTTTATTATATTTGTTAGGAAGACGGCTCATCAGGGAAAAAGATAAAATATTTGCCGCTTTTGCTTTAAGGGCAGTTTCAAGCAAAGCAATTTCAAGTTTTAAGTTTACGATTTTATCAAATTGTTTTAAAAAGTTTTTGTCATCAAACAAAAAAGTAAAAAGTAAATTTTTGGGAAGTGTGGAATTTTCCAAGGCTTCAGTTAAAGTGTCCGCTTCAAGTAAAGCAGAAAGGAAATTTTGTTTTTCCTGTTTAAATTTATCGTCGGTTTTTATTTTTTTAGTAGCAAGGGTTTCTTTCATAAATTATATAATATAATTGTTTTATGACGGAAATCCCAAGATAAATATAGCAAATAAAAAAGGTATTTACAACTTGCTTTTTTTGTTATATAATATAGTTAGAAAAATTCCTCGGTAGCTCAATGGTGGAGCGATCGGCTGTTAACCGATAGGTTACAGGTTCGAGTCCTGTCCGAGGAGCAATTTAAAAACCCCCGACGAAAGCCGGGGGTTTTTAAATCGCTCCTCTGGAGAGAGCCAACTTCTTGGCTCTCGTCAGGACTCGAAGGGCGGAGCGATGTACGAGTTTTGCCGAAGGCAAAGGCGAGTACCGCGAGCCCCGGGGTGGAGGAAAATTCCGTCAGGAATTTTACCGAAACCCGAGTTCTGTCCGAAAGCCGGGGGTTTTTAAATCGCTCCTCTGGAGAGAGCCAACTTCTTGGCTCTCGTCAGGACTCGAAGGGCGGAGCGATGTACGAGTTTTGCCGAAGGCAAAGGCGAGTACCGCGAGCCCCGGGGTGGAGGAAAATTCCGTCAGGAATTTTACCGAAACCCGAGTTCTGTCCGAAAGCCGGGGGTTTTTAAATTGCTCCTCTGGAGGAAGCAAACTGTGATGGCACAGCGCCCCGCTGCTTTGCTTATGTCAGGATACGAAAAAGGATATTATAGCATCTCACTGATTTTCTTTCATCAGTAGTTAAGCAAATCTAGTTTTTATAAGTTTCTTTTAAACCTTCGTCTAGGGAAAGGAATTTTTGGCCGGTTAAAGAAACCCATTTTTTTGAAGAACAAGCCCAATGGCCGGGGGCTAAAGCCTCTGCAACTTTATCATAATTTAAGGCCGGAACGGTGTGTGTAATTTTTGCAACAACCCCATAGCAATAACCCGCACATTTCAAAAGTATAGGCGGTAAATTTAAGATAATCGGCTTTTTTACTTCCATTGCTAAAGCAAGTTTGTTTATAAAATCTTCCCAAGTATAAATTGCATTTTCTGTTATAAAAAAAGTTTCGTTTTTGGTTTTATCATTTGTGGCAGACAAAATTAAAGCGTTTACCAAATCGCCCACATAAACAAAACTAAAAAACATATCTTTTTTTGAGGGGTTTACCATAAGCCCGCGTTTAACCCAAGCGGAAATTTTAGATACACCGGCTTCTGCTCCGCCATAAACAGTGGGTGCACGTAAAATGGTATAAGTAATTTGAGGGGGGAGTTTTTTTACCTCATTTTCTCCCATAAGTTTTGTTCTTCCATAGTCGGAAACCGGTAGGCAAGGGTAATTTTCGTTAATTAAATTTTCAATATTTTTTGAAGGGCCTGCCGCCGCAAGAGAGGATTGATAAACAAAGTGTTTTATAGTTTGAGCCCTTTTTACAGCCTCAATTAAATTAGCGGTTAAAACGGCATTTCCCTTTTCAAATTCTTGCTTGTTATTTGCAAATAAAACAGCAGCAAGGTGGAAAACGATATCAGCCCCAACAAGATTTTTAGTTAAATCCGCTATATCGGAATAATTTACTTTTACGGTTTGAATACCACCTGAATTCTTTGACGTACCTCTTGAAAAAACAATCACTTCCCAACCCTTGTTTAAAAGGGCCTTAGCCAAGCGTTTGCCTACAAAACCGTTACCGCCGGTAATAACTGCTTTCATCAGTCATTATGCTCCTTTAAAATCAGAGTTTTTACTTCGTTTACATTTCCTTTAATTTCATCAAAATTGTTCTGCAGTTCTTTAATGGTTTCCTTTCTTGTTGTAAAACCAAAGTTAGCAAGGCCGACATCAATTTCTTGTAAAGTAGGATATCTGCCTTTTTTGAGGCGTTTATAAGGGGTTTGCCCGTCGAGCTGCGGGAAAATATTAAGCAAAACATATAAAAAACCAATTATTATTGCCATATCAAAAATAGTATTGAAAATATGGCTTTTGCCAACTACAAGTATTTTGCTTAACCAAGTTAAAAAGATTACAATCACGAAAGCCATACCAGCCCAAGTGTACATTATCGTCAAAGCCTTATCAGTGCAATATGGATAACAAATCATAACAGCAATACAACATAAAAATATTAAGCATGCACGCCATAAAATTAACATAAATTATACCTCCTGTTTAAACTCCACTGTTACAGTTAAAATTTCTTTCTTAAAATCTTCCGGTAAAGGCGGGTAAGGGGCAGAATTACGCGCTGCATTTAAAGCGGCATAATCATAGGCCTCGTCGCCTGAAGAGCGTTCAAGCTGTGCTTCAAAGACAGCACCGTTACGGTCAATATTAAAAGAAATCAAAGCAGTCAACCCCTGCCCGTTTTTCGGCTTGCTTTTCTGCCAGGCAGTCCATAAGGCATTACGTACTTGCGTTATATACCAAGGGTATGGGAAATTAGTAAAACTTGCCTGCACAGTATTTTGTGCACCGCCGCTGCCGGCAGTAGTTAAAGCGTGTAAGGCGGAAACATCTAAATTATCTGTTTCCACTTGTTCTAAAACGCTTGGTTTTGAAAGAACAATTTTTTTCTTATTCTCTTTTTTCTTTTTTGTTTTTGTTGAAATTTGCTCTTTTGAATTATAAACTTTGCCTTTTGTTTTTTGCTCGGTTTTTATTTCCGATTTTATTTCTTTTTGAACTTCCTGTTTAGGGGTTTCTTTTATTTCCTCTTTAATTTCGCTTTTTGCACTTTGGGCAGGCGGTTGCTCCGGCGCGCCATAGCGCATAACTTCTGCACTTTGGCCTATAAAATCAATCGTATACATAGCCCTGTCTTTTTGTTTAATAGGGTGTGAGGCCAAACAAAACATGAGCATACAAAAAAGTACAAAGTGTATGGCAAAAGAATAAAAAAGTGCTAAATTCATTTAACCTCTCTTTATTTATTTACTTATTTACAACGCCAATACCAAGTTTTGCCGCGCCAAGTTTTTTTGCTGTATCAAATACCTTTACTACTTGTTCTATGGGGACTGTCTTATCTGCTTGTACCAAAATAGTTTTCTCTTGTGCTCTGCCAAGGTGTAAAATTAGTTCTTCCTCAAGTTTATTCGGCGCGGTTTGGCGGCTTTGAACCATAATTTGTCCGTTTTTTAAAATTTCTACTTTAATCAAATTATCTTCACTTACGGTATTTACTGCTTTTGCCGAAGGCAAGTCCACGTTAAGCTGTGACTGTACTATGAACGGTGTCATAACCATAAAGATAATTAATAGAATTAAGGTTATGTCAATAAAAGGGACCATATTTATTTCGCCCATCAGGCCCCTTGTTTGAAGGCGGTATTTCCTCATTTGATAACCTCAAAAAAATTCTTTTGTACAGCTGGTTGTACCGGTTTTTTTGCATTTTCTATTTTAGCGGAAATCAGTTCCTGGGCAAGATATTCCATATCTTTTGTAAAGAAGTTTACTTTACTTAAAAAGTAATTGTATGCAATCAAGGCCGGTACGGCAACAAATAAACCGGCGGCAGTGTTAATAAGTGCCTCCGAGATACCTTTTGCTACGGCTGAGGCACCCGTTCCGCTTGCAGCGGATAAATCCGCAAAAGCGCGCATCACACCAAGTACTGTACCGAATAAACCTATAAAAGGTGTCGTGCTTGCTAATGTCGCCAAGGCAGAAAGTTTACGGGAAAGTTGTGCCGCTTCCCAATCAATAATAGTATCGGCCAGGTCATTAAGTTCTGCCAAATTTGTTTTGTCTGATTTAAGTAAATTTAAAGTTAGTTTTGCAGCCGGTGTTGTAGCATAGCCTTTAACACGGCAAGCATCAAAGATTTTCGGTCCAAGGCCCTCAGTAGCAAGGGAATGTCTCAAAAACGACATAAGTTTCCTTGATTTATTTATGGTTTTTCTATATTTAAAGAACCGCTCAATCATTAAAGATAAAGAGTAAATTGATAAACACAGCAACAGTATTAAAACAATACCTCCTGCTTTGAGAAGTTCTTGTACACTGCCGATTTGTGAAAAGTCCATAAGACCTCCTATAAAAATTTAAAATAAATTAAAATCCACAAAATTAAATTTGAAAATAATCCTGCCAAGACATCATCTAAAACGATTTGCACTCCCTTAAGGCAATATTTATTGTACGTTTTTTGGGGTATGTTGACAGCAAAATTTTCTGCCCTCTTGATGAAAAATATTTTAGTGGTATCAAATATACGGAACAAAATTAAAGCAAATATCGCCGTTTTTAAGGAATAAGGCAAAAAGGCTGCAGCCGTAAAGAAACCTGCAATTTCATCAATAATGATTTTAGGGTCATCCTCTACTCCGTTAAATTCAGTTTTTTGAGATACATATATAGCAAATAAAATTATCCCCAGCAGTAAAAATAAATAAGCCCAAAAAGTAAGAGGACCTAAAAACAAGTAAATTAGAAATGCTTCCACAGAACCAAGTAAACCGGCGCCCGTGTTTTTTTTGTTTTTTAATATTGCAGTCGGTAGATAACTTATAAAAGCCCCGCTTGCAAAAAATCTTAGTACTTTTTGGTTCATATTATTTTTTTATCGGTAAACTCCATGATTCTTTAAGAAGTGCCCAATTGTTTTTTAGATATGTAATAGCACTCAAACAGGTAACGGCGGCCGCAATTACGGTTATGGGATAAGGAAATGCCTCCAAGAAACAATTTAAGAAAAATAAATTATCTTGCAAAGCACCTTTTGCCAAAGGTACATAAAGGTAAATATCCGCGATAACAAAGATAATTCCTATTGCTATAAGTTGTACCGTTGTTTTAAATTTTCCCCAGCGTTCTGCCGCAAGCACTTTATTGTTTAATGCCGCCAACACGCGCAAAGTAGATACCATAAGTTCCCTTAAAATAATCAAAAATACAGCCCAAACAGGTACGTTTAGGAAATGTAAATCAGTAAAAGCAAAGAAAGCCGCACCAACCAATATTTTATCAACAAAAGGGTCAACAATTGCCCCGAATGGTGTAGAGGTTTTTGTAGCACGTGCAATACGCCCGTCTACCCAGTCCGTACAAGCGGCAATACCGAAAATTAAAGAAGCCGTAATAACAGCCCAAGGGTTTTCCGTTATCATTAAAAAAAACATTACTATCGCAAGCAAAGCACGTGTTAAAGTTATTTTATTTGCAAGTGTCATAGTTCTTTTCATTTAAAAATCTCCTTTGAAACATTTTTATTAATTTTTGTTTTTTGTAAGGTGGTTTTAGAGGTAACCCCTTCGTTAGATAAATTTATTTCTTTCGGGAAAAAATTATGTTTATTGAGTAAGAAAGAAAGAGTATAAATTTCACCTTCTTTAGGTGTTAATACAAGCAAGTAACCATTTTCCGAAATTTCAAAATTTTCTATTTTATGGTTTTCTAAAATTTTTTCATAATTACCGAAATCAAATAATGCCTTATTTTGTTGGCTTTTTTGCCAACTTTCCCAAGGCATTTGCATAATCATATTTCCTTTTTCGCTAAAGATATGTATTATTTCTTTATCGGTTAAAGCATATTGGGTTATTTTTCCTTCTTCCAAGGTTTCAAGGCGTATATTTTGCCCAAGTTTGATCAAATGCCCGAAAGTCTTTGAAATTAAAGTACCCTCAAAGGATGTTTCTTGTTCGTAGAAAGTGTCTAAGGTATTTAGTTGTTTATCCCACTCAATAAATTTTTTTACCGCTGTTTCCTTCGTAATTTGCGGTTTTGATTTATTTTCATTTGCAAAAACGGTAATGCTCAAAAGCATAACTATTAAGTAAGTAAGAATATGTCTTGATTTCTTTAACATTAAAGATTCTCCTTATTTTGTATTTGTTTTTGCTTAAGTTCATTTAATTGGGCTTCAATCAAGTCAAAGTGTATTTCCCATCTGTTTGAGCCCTCCGGTTTTGTTATAAATCCTTTCATCTCAAGAACACTTAAAATATTCGTTGCGCGGGCAGAAGAACCAAAATGTGCTTTAAGCAAGTCCTGCGAAACGCGCCTTCTTTCCAAAATCAAAGTAAGGGCCGAAATAATTTCTTCCGCAGAAGAACCAAGCCCTTCCGTTCCTTGATTTGGGTTTTGTTCCGGTTTTATTTGTATAGGATAATCGGGCCCACCCTGTGCGCGCCAAAAATCTGTTAATTTTGATATTTCTTCTTCGGATATATATGAACCTTGTATGCGTTTAGGTTTAGGGTCCGAAATACCTAAATAAAGCATATCACCTTTACCGAGTAAAGCATCTGCACCGTTAGAATCAAGTACAACGCGGGAATCAATTTTTGAAGCAACCTGCAAAGCAATTCTTGACGGTAAATTGGCCTTAATAACACCTGTTATAACATTTGTTGAAGGACGCTGAGTGCATAAGATTAAGTGTATACCTAAAGCGCGGCCCATTTGCGTAAGGCGCTGAACAGAGTCCTCAATAGCGGCTTTGGTTTGTAGCATTAAATCAGCCATTTCGTCAATTATTACCACTATATAGAACATCTTTTCTTCGTTATGTGTTAATGCCCACTTATTATATCCCTCAATATTTTTTACTTTTGCGATTTCAAAAATCTTCATACGCTTTTCCATGACTTTAACAAGCGCTTGTAAAGATTTAACTGCCCCGTTTGCATCTTTAATAATATCGGCATCTTCGCAAGGCACTTTGGGGTCATATAAATGCGGTATGCCTTCATAAAAAGTTAGTTCCACGCGTTTTGGGTCTACCAACATTAATTTGATTTCGTCCGGTTTAGCCCGGTATAATAAGGATGCAATCATTGTATGCACACAAATACTTTTACCGGAATTAGTTGCACCGGCTACAAGCAAATGCGGCATTTTTTCAATTACGGAAGTTGCCGGTGCGCCGTCGGCATATCTTCCCAAAACGACGGTTGTTTTATATTTGGAATTTATAAAAGAGGGGTCTTGCAAAATTTCTCGCACTGTAACCATAATCGGTTTTTCATTAGGTATTTCAAAACCTATGGCATCTTTGCCCGGTATAGGTGCTTCAACACGTATACCGCGTGCTTTCATTGCCAAGGCAATATCATTTGAAATTGAAACTATAGAACTTATTTTAACCCCGGCATCGGGTTTAATTTCATAGCGTGTGATAACCGGCCCCGGTGCAACACCGGTAACGCTGGCATGAATATCAAAATTCTTTAAAGTAGTTTCAAGCAAATTTGTTGCTTTTGCAATTTCCGCATCACTTGGCCCGCATAAATTATTTTCTTCCGGTGCGCGCAATAAATCAAGGGGGGGTAAAGTATACTCGGTTGTTTTTTTATTTTCGCATTCTTCTTCCTGATTTTTCTTTGGTTTTGGTGTTTCTTCTTGTTGTATTCGCGGAGGATTTTTTACCATTTCTGCCGTTGCACGCATAATTTTCGGCGGTGCTTTTTTAGCAGGTTCTTCTTGTTTTTGTTGATGTTCCTGAACGTCTGACAGGTCTTGTTTTTCTTCCTCTTTACGTTCTGCTATTTTTTGTTTAAGGTCTGCACGGGCTTGCATCCAAACGGTAAAATCTTCTTTAATTAAAGTCCAGCATTTTATTAAAGTTTCTTTCCAAGGTATTGCAAACAATATGTGGACGCCTAAAAAAGAGGAAGCTAAGGCAATAATTATTGCACCGCTTTTTCCTGCAACACCGCTTAAATGGCTAAATAAAAAGGCCCCGATATAACCGCCGTTTAAGGAACTTTTAGGGAAAATTAAAAGCAAATCCGCAATTAAAATAGACAAGCCCGTTAAAGCCAAAGACATTCCGAACAAGAGAGTAAATATTGCTAATGTCCTGTACCTTATTGCGCGGTACAGCCAATAAAGCAACAACAGGGGCATTAATAAAGCAGATGTTCCAAAAAATGCAATTAAACCGTTCCGTACTGCTTTGCCTGCCGGACCGCCTATATCGGCACCACCCCATAAAATCCAAGCAAGCCAAAGAAAGAAAGCCCCGCAAAACACCCAAACCAAACTCTTTAAAAAGGTGTTTTGGCTTTCTTTCTTTTTACTTTTTGATTTTTTATAAAGTGTATGCCTCATTTCCTTATCGGCCAGGGATAAACCCTAGTTATTTGTTTTCGTTACCTTATAATTAAGGCCGTCAGGCTCAATGTTTATCTTATTTTGATTTTCCAAAGCACCCAATGCCAAATACAAAAGTGAACTTGAAATATTTAGGGAAATCTTAATCTGCCAAGAAGTAATATTTTCCTTATCTTTTAACAGTTCAAGAATTTTTGAAGATGTTGCTGTAATATTTTCTTTAAAAGGCATAAATCCTCCTATATTTTTTCAACTCCGAAGAGCATATCGCCCGGTTTTACGGGTTGGCCGTTATCAACAAGAACTTTGGTAATAACACAGTCAAAAGGTGCTTTTACCTCATTAAAAACTTTCATTGCTTCTATTAAACAAATGGGGGTACCGGCTTTAACCTTATCGCCTTCCCTTATAAAAGGCGGCGCGCTTGGGGAAGCACCCCTGAAGAATATTCCTTGTAACGGGGATTTTACTGTTGCTCCGTATACAGGTATTTCTTTCTTTGTTTCTTCTTTTGTCTGAAAGGAAAAATTGTTTAGAGTACCCTCTACACTTTGTGACATACCGGCGCGTACTAATTTAACATGCGTGCCTTTGTTCGCATAGTCTAGGGAAGAAAGTTTATTGTCTTCCATAAACTTGTATAGCTGTTTGACTTCCTCAAGCACGCCCAAATCTTTTTTTGAGGGCTTATTTTTGGATGTAACTTTCTTTGTTTTCATATAAACCTCTTAGAACCTTATAAAAACATTTTAGCAAATTAAATGGCGGTTTTGTAGGTTTGAATAGGAAATCTGCAGTTATTGTTTTTTGCCGGGTAATGCTTACAGTTTGTCTTTATTAAATCAAAATTTGATATTTTTATTTTTGCAAATATCGTCGTGATTTGCTTTTTTTTTTTTTTTTTTTCTGTACAATATATTTGTACGTGATGCAAAAAATCTGTATAAATTAATTTAGGAGTGTTTATGAATAAAATAAAAAATCATAGTTTAGGTTTCACTTTGCTTGAACTTTTAGTAGTTGTGTTAATTATTGGCATACTTGCCGCTATCGCCTTACCGCAATTTCAGATGTCGGTTGGTAAATCAAAACTTATTGAATTAAAAAGTTTGATAAAGAATATTTTTGAAGCAGAACAACGTTATCGTTTAGTGAATAACAAGTATCCTACAAGTACTGATGAACTTGACATTAATTTTAATATAAAAGGTGGATCTACTTTTGAAGGCGGTTATAATTTTACTACTTCAAACGGAATATCTTGCTCTGTATGGACTGGGCACATTTCATGTACCAAAAATATTTTTGGGCAACGTGTAACAATTTATGCGTACCGTGATAGACTAAAATATAGATTGTGCGGAGTGGAAGGGGGACCTGATCAAACTGATCCTACAACAAAAGCAGTCCGCCTTTGTAAATTAGATAGTGGTAAAAGAACAGAAGCAGATTGTCAGGGATACTGCAAATATCAATACTAACCAATATTTCAATTAAGTTTCCTATTTTAAAAACCCCTTGAAAGATATGCTATAATAATATAAGTGTAATTTCGGGGGCGACTAGTTTCGACAGATACCTCTGAGGTTTAAACGCAGGTAGCGGTTGGCCAGGCCGCTTTAAATAGGGCTAAAACAAATAGTTGGCAATACCAACAATACAGTTTGGGCAGCTGCCTAAACCCGTTAGTTTAGTATTTACGGCGTATTAAACTTACGGTCAATCAGCCGTATGCTGCAAGGAAGGTTAGTTTGGCCTCCCCTTGCATAAGACAAATTAAACAAGTAAAAGCGCAGCAGCTTCGGGCAAGCACTTTTACTATAAAACCGGAGCTAAACCTGTAGTGCTTAAATTGTATGAGTATTTGGACGCGGGTGCGAATCCCGCCGCCTCCACTTTTTAAGGAGTTTTTATGGCAAATATCAAATTCGGAACAGACGGTTGGCGCGGCATTATTGCTTGGGATTTTACTTTTGAGAATGTCAAGCGTATGGCACAAGCCCTTGCTACCTTTATAAATATAAATATGCCTTCAAATTTGGAAGATAAAACGGGCGGCGTGGTCGTAGGTTTTGACAGGCGCTTTATGGCCGATAGGGTTGCCGCTGATGTCGCAAGCATTTTAAAACTTAATAAACTTGATGTTACTTTACTTAAGGACCCTGTCAGCACGCCAATGATAAGTTGCCTCTCTTTTACAAAATTTTGGTTTGCTATTATGATTACCGCAAGCCATAATGAAGCCCAATATTTGGGTGTTAAAATTAAAATGAACGGCGGCAGCGTTCCTTTAAGATTTACTAAAGAAATAGAAGAACTTATTGACCAACGTCCGGCCCTCTATATAGCCGGCCATAATGTAGAGCCGAAACAAGGGCTTGAAAAAATTTATTTTAAATATGTATCATCAAAAGCAAATTTAAAAAAGGCCTTAACGCTGAAAGGTAAGGTGGCAGTTGACTATATGTACGGCAGCGCTTGCGGATATTTGGAAAGTCTGCTTCCGCCAAAACAAGTTATTGCCTTACATACGGAAAAGGACCCGACTTTCGGCGGCATTAAACCTGAACCTAAGGAAAATGCCCTCAGCGAACTTAAAAAGACAGTTGTAGATAAGAAATGCCTTTTCGGTGTTGCTTTTGACGGTGACGGTGATAGAAGTGCCCTGATTGATGAAAAGGGTAAATATATTACCCCAATGCAGGTTTCCGCGGTGCTTTTGCACCATTTGATTAAATATAAAAAACTTAAAGGCAAGGTATTACAATGCCTTTCCATGGGATATTTAACAAAAAGGATTGCGAGGGAAAACAGCCTTGAATTTGAAGAACTACCCGTCGGCTTTAAACATATTGCCGAGCGCACTTATTTAGAAGATGTTTTATTTGGAACGGAAGAATCCGGCGGATATTGCTGGAAAGGCACTATGCCGGAGCGCGATGGCCTTTTGCTTACAATATTCATAATGGAAATTATGGCTGTACGTAAGATGAAACTCAGCGAACTTGTGAAGGAAACAGAAACCCTTTACGGTAAAAGTTATTATGAACGCCAAGATTTGGAAGTTAAAAAGATATTTGATATAAATACCTTTGCTGATAAATTGAGGAAGAAATTCCCCAAAAAAATATTAGGCAAAGAAATATCTGAAGTTTTGGATATAGACGGTGTAAAATTGATTTTCCCTGATGACAGTTGGCTTCTTGCCCGCCCGTCAGGTACGGAACCAATAGTCCGCCTCTATGCCGAAACACCGGATAAAAAACAAACACAACAGTTGCTTGAATTCGCTGTTAAGACTTTGAGCACTTTGAAATAATATGAGAACGATTATTGTTGTTGATGATTCTGCGGTCCTCAGGACCACAATAGAAAATGCTCTTGACAGTGCCGGTTATGAGGTGTTGTCTACTGCAGACGGATCGCCTGCTTTATTTCGTGTTTTAGAAGAAGGAAAAGTGCCTGATGCTATTTTGCTTGATATGTTTTTCCCTGAAGAAAGCGGGCTTGATATATTGCGTTCTTTGAAGGCGAAATATCCAAACGTTAAAGTTCTTGTAATAACAGGTATGAATAATCAAGATTTAAATAAAGAAATTCTTGAAAGCGGTGCAAGTAATATTCTTCATAAACCATTTGATATGGAAGATTTAACCCTTGCTTTACAAAAACTTTCAAAATAAAATTGCACAGGAGGATTTATGAGCGAAATTTTTTATCTAAGCCGTAAAAATTATGAAAAGATGAGGACCGAACTTGAAGATTTAAAAAAAGTAAAAGCGGCCTTGTCGGAAGAAATCGGTGAAGCCGCCCGCCAAGGCGACCTTAAGGAAAATGCCGAATATACCGCCGCTAAAGAAAAACAGGCGGAAACTTTAGCCAAAATAAATGAACTTGAAATCCGTTTAAGAAATTGCGAAATTACTGACGATATTAATGTTGACAGGTCCGAAATCCGCATAGGTGCTACCGTAACCTTGCAAGATGAGAAGGGGAAACAAATAACTTATACCTTAGTAGGTTCTATGGAAAGTAATCCCGAACAGGGGCTTCTTTCCGTTAAAGCCCCGATGGCAAGTGCCATGCTCGGTAAAAAGGCAGGGGAGAGTTTTGACCTTATTTTACCCAGGGCAAAACGTAAATTTAAAGTCGTAAAATTAGAATATAAATAGGAGGATAATCTATGGAAATTACTAACTTGGCAAACAAAACGTTGGAACCGTTTGTTGTGCTTTTTAACAAATCGGTAGAATTATTACCGGGCATAATTGTTGCCTTGGTGATGTTGTTTTTGGGTTTATTTTTATCACGCTGGACAAGTACTTTAACCAAAAAACTTTTTAATGTGATTAAACTTGACCAAAGAACAGAAAAAATCGGTGTCAATGAAATACTTTCCCGTGTCGGTTTTGGTAAGTCCCCGACTTATGTCTTGGCCTTTGTCCTTTCTTGGGCGGTGATGATTATTTTCATTATGCTTGCTGCGGATTCTTTACATTTATCTGTTATAAGTTTGATTTTGGAGAAATTTTTATTATTTATTCCTAAACTTATTGCCTGTGTCATTATTTTATTTGCAGGTGCTTTATTTGGCAAATTTGTGGAACGTCTTGTTTTAAATTCTGCGAGAGCAAATAAAATTCGCGGCGGAATATTTATTGCAAAAGTTGTTAATGCAGCAGTCTTGGTTTTTGCTATTTTGCTTGCTTTACAGCAAATAAATATCAATTTTGTTTTGATTAACCACGTAATTGTTATTGTTCTTGCATCTCTTGGCCTTGGTTTTGGTTTGGCTGTAGGCCTTGGTGCAAAAGGTGTAGTTGAAGACTATTTACGTCAAATGGTTAAAGAAAACGAAACCGAAGAAGAGAAAGAAATAAAATAGTTCTATTTCATTTTTAATAAATATCCCCCGGTAAAGCCGGGGGATATTTGTGTGAAATTATTGTTTTATCAGACATCCTTTATGGTTTGCAAAAACCTCATTTATGTCAGGTCCGCCATTGCATACTTTTTTACAAATCTTTTCTTTAGTTGCTATAGTTAGTTTACTTCCGTTAAAGTAATCTCGGTCATAATAATAACAGTAAAAACTTTTCGCTGGTATTGTATCAAATTTTTCTAGTGAATATCCTAAACGTATGTCTGTATTTACATTTCTAGTCATGAAATTTCTTCGGCTTGTTAAATCAATTATAGTGTCTTTCATGTTTGGGATATTGATATCAAAAATCTGTACGTTTTCAATACTAGTCGGTTGATTAAGGGTTACATATTTTTCATTGATTATGTAATAGCGTTCTTGTGCTTCAGCGAAATTTTTTACAATAGATAATTGTGATTTAACTTTTACTGCATTGATTAAATAATAGTATTGCGGCATAGCAATTGCAGCAAGTATACCGATAATTAAAACAACAACTAATAATTCCAATAAAGTAAAACCTTTTGCACTACTTTTTATTTTCATTTTAAATGCTCCTAAATTGATTTATACGGCGTTTTTGTTTAACGCCTATATATATTGTAGAAAAAAAAAAAAAAACGTTGTCAAGAGGTAATTAAGCCCCACGACGAAGAAAATAAAAAAATATTCCAATTATTCCCCGCCCCTTTGCTTGCAAAGGCGGAGGGGTTAGGGGTGGGGTATGAATTAAAGTTTGCGCTTTTTATTTTCACCCCACACTTTTCTTATTTATTAAAAAAAGTGTGGAGCAAATGAAATAGAGAGAAAAATAAAGTAAAAATTAAATAAGTAAACTTATATCTGCCGATTTAACTGAGTGCGTTAAACAACCCATTGATATTACATCAACACCCGTTTTGGCATAAGTTTCCAAATTGCCGGGGTTTATTCCGCCGGATGCTTCTAAAATCGCACGGCCTTCTACAAAAGCAACTATTTTTTCAATTTCTTTAGGTGTCATATTGTCAAGCATAATAATATCTGCTTTTGCTTTTAGTGCTTCTTTAACTTCCGCTAAATTTTTTGTTTCAACTTCAATTTTATTTGTATGCCCGATATTTTGCCTTATTTTTTGTACCGCTTTTGTTATTGAACCTGCCGCGGCAATATGATTATCTTTGATTAAAACTGCATCAGATAAACTCATACGGTGATTCTTTGCACCGCCTGTTTTAACGGCGTATTTATCAAATTTTCTTAAGGCCGGTAAAGTTTTGCGTGTGTCAACAAGCATAACGCCGTATTTTTTGCAAATTTTATTTAATTCTGCTGCTTGTGTTGCAATACCGGACATTCTTTGCATAAAGTTCAGGGCTGTTCTTTCTGCTTTCAAGATGCTTAAAGTCGCGCCGGAAACTGCGGCAATAACAGTGCCTTTTTTTATTTTATCACCATCGTTAAATTTAGTTTTGAAAACTAGTGAACGGTCAACATATTCAAAAATTTCTTTGGCTAAGTTTACTCCGCATAAAATCAAATCTTGTTTTGCCACAAGGCGTGCGGTCGTTTTATCTTTAGGGGTAAAAATATTTTCCGAAGTTATATCGCCAAGGGCGGTATCTTCTTCTAAAGCAAGGGTTACAATTTTATCTATCATTTTTCTGCCTCTTTAAACATATTATTTATTGTCTGTTCTGCTCTTTCTGCTAACTGTTTATCAACAGTTATGCCTGCTAAACTTTCCAGATTTTCCAAGACATTTTCAATATTATCTAAATTATTTCTTTTCATACTTGCACATATTCTGCCGCAAGGTAAGAAAGTTTTTTTAGGGTTTTGTGCTTCAAGCATATTTATTAAACCCCACTCGCTGAAAACAGCAAATATTTTTGACTGGTTTTCTTTAACAAATTTCAGCATACCGGCTGTGCTGCCGACAAAATCTGAATTCTTACAAATCTCCGGCAGACACTCGGGGTGTGAAATTATTTTTGCTTCCGGATATTTTGTTTTAATTTCTTTTAATTGTGTTAATGTAAATTTATCATGTACGCAACAGGTTGCGCCTGCGGCGATAATTTCTTTTTTTATGCCCTTATTTTTTAAATATGCTTCAATATTTTTTGCCATATATAAGTCGGGCACAAAAATTATTTGGTCTTGCTTTGTTCTTTCCGCAATCTTGAAAACATTACTTGAAGTTACACAAGTATCACTTACGGCTTTAACTTCCGCAGAAGAATTTATATAGCAAAGCACTTTTGCATTTGGATATTTTTTGCGTAATGCCAAAACCTCATCAGCGGTTATTCCGTTTGCCAGAGAACAACCTGCTGTAATTGGGGGGAGAATAACTTTTTTTGTCGGATTCAAGATTTTTGCTGTTTCCGCCATAAAGGTAACGCCGCAGAAAATTATATTTTGTTGTTTTGCTTCCCTGGCTTTTTTTGCTAAGGCATAAGAATCCCCGCAAAAATCAGCTACACCGAATAGAATTTTAGGGGAACAATAATAATGTGCTAAAATTAAAGCATCCTTTTCTTTCTTGAGTTTGTTTATCTTTTGGATTTGAGGAATTATTTTATTTATTTCTTCGTTAGTAAACCTAGTGCCTGTTTTAATATTTGTAACTTTGGAAAGTTCTTTAAACAGGCACTCAGTTTCTTGATTCGCAAAAGGATTGTTTTGTTGCATTATTTTAATTAACGGGTAACAGGTTGCTTCTGCGGCTTTGCTTGAGGTTTATTTGACGGTTTAACGGTATTTCTCTTGCCGGTATTTTGTATTTGCTGCTCATAAGGAATATCTTGTTCATAATCCATAGCAGGCGCGACAAGCAGGTCAAATTCTTCTTCAAGTACACCGTTTGCCTTATAGGAATAATATCCTTCATCTGCTTTCTCAGCGGAAGAACATGCACAAAATAATATACTAATTGCTAAAATTACTAAACAGTGTTTCATAAAACACCTCCTATTAAATTGTAACAAATTTTAAATAAATGTACATAAGGTTTTAAAAAAAAGTATAATCAAATTATGAGAATATTTTTGATAATTGCTTTTTGTTTGGCGTTCACTGCTTGTGCAGGAACCAGAACTTTAGACGGAGAAACGACCAAAGATTGGGTTAAAATTGTTTCTTCCAGGGTGGATAATTCGGGTACTGTCAGAGATGTTTGTTTTCTGTTGAATGTATCTTTTTCCCCGGATTCCGCTTATGACAGAATAAAAAATAATCCTGCTAATTGTATTGAAAAATGCTGCTGGTATTCCGAAAATAAAAATGTTGATTTCTATTTTAATGACGGATTTGCTAAGGATTTAGAGGAATTTGGTGTCTCCCGCCGCTACTATCCGGAACACATAAGAATTAAAATGACTTATGCCCCTTTCATAAACCGTCTTTCTGCCCGAGCAAGTTTAGGGGATGCTATTTCCAAAAACGGTGTTATAACACTTCAATTTGAAGATTTGGAAAAGGTAGATAGAATATTAAATAAAAATCTTGATAAAGTGCAAGAAAAAGTTTTTACGGAGGAAGATTCTTCCCGTCTAAGTAAAGGTACTAAGCAACCTAAAGAACCAATTTCTTATAAGACGGTAAGTATTAGCGGTGTTAATCGTACTGAACTTTTAGCCCAAGCCCAAGCTGAAGAGGAAAAGGGACGTGCGCATGCCCAAAATATTGCTGCAATATATAGCACCGTATCTGATGGGAAAACCATAGAACAAAACCCCGCTTTGGAAATGCAGATATCAACATTTGAAAGTCAAAATATAAGTAAAAATATTTCCAAACCGGCAAAGCAGGCAAAGCCGTTGGAAACTGAGGTTTCCCCCGAACCGAAAAAATTGCCGGAACCGGTAAAATCGTCAAAACCGGCTAAAGTTGCGCCCGTAATAGTTGCTGCCAATAAACCTGCTGAGGCAGAGCCTGAAGTGCTGTATGATGTTCAAAAACCTGCTTCACAAGACAATACAGTTGATTATGTGGAGCCAAAGCCGCAGGAATTAAGCGGAATAACTTTAGCACAAAAACTTGCTTATGAAAGAAAGCAGGCGGTCAGTTTGCTTAAACGTTTTTATGGGGAAGAAATTGATGCTTATCTGCGCTTTTTAGATAAAGCTAAAAAACAAGACGGACAAGTGTTACTTACAAATGATAAAGTATGGCAAGCCAAAAAAATAGGAACGCCTATATATAGTATAAATTGTAAAGTAAACGGTAAAATTGCTTTGCTTGGCACAGATGCTAATACGGTAACAACGAATTACCCTATTGCTTGCGGCAATTATATCGTAAATTTAGATGAAAAGACTGTTGAAGCCAAAGATGAACTTGCCCAAAAAATAGCCAAAAAGAAATATTAATATTTCGGTCTAATGGTCAAAAATGTTGCTGATTAAGTATCTTTTCCTTAAAATTGTTGCTCTTTTATTTTCCTCCCCCTTTGCCGTTTTATTTTTGCCTTAGCAAAAATAAGAAAGGGCGGAGGGGTTAGGGGTGGGGGTTGCCCATTAATACATTTTACGTCTCTGAAGTTTACTAATAAGGTACCCCCCTCTTGCCTCGCAAATAAAATTTGCTCGGCTTTCTCCCGCCCATTTTTTACATAGATAAAGACCGTAAAAAATGGGTGGCGAAAATAAAAGAGAAAGCAAAAAAATAACATTCCATCATTTTTGATACGGTATTAGCAACATTTTTGACCATTAGGCCAATATTTATTATTTCCGGTAATCTTGGAAATGTTTACCTTTATAATAAAGAATTTAAAAAGCACCCAAAAGGGTGCTTTTTAAATTTTCGGAGAGAGAGGGAGTGATTCGGGTTACGGTAAAATTCCTGACGGAATTTTCCTCCACCCCGGCCCTCGCCATCCTCGCCTTTCGCGTTCGCCTAAAAGGCTCTCGCTCAAACTCGGATATGGCTCCGGGCTTCGAATCCCTGCGCAATGCCAAGCAGTTGGCATTGCTCTACTCTCTCAAAAAATTAACCCTCCATAAAGGAGGGTAAATTTTTCTAGAGGGGGAATTCGCCCTTCCGTCATTTTCCTGACGGAAAATGCTACAGGGCCTGGGCTCGCGGTTTTTGCCTTTCGGTACTCGGCCTGTGCGGCCTCGCACCTCAAACAAAAACATCGCTCCGCCCTAGGGTTGGCAAGCGGTTCTATTTTGTGTTGCGTCGCTATTTTTTTGAGGTAAATGCGTAGTTTTTTTGAGAGTTAATAGCGGGACTATTGACGAGCAAAAAAATATAGCAGTTGCCCAAAAAAATGCGACCCAAAGGGTTTAGCGTTTTTGTGGGAAGCTTTGTTAAAAAATCTTGCCAACTGTCCTAGTTGCCTGCGATTTTTTGCCTTGCTTCCTAATCACAAAACCGCTAAACGCAACTAGAAACTAGAGCCACTTGCCAATCCTAAATCCCTAGCGACATAAAGCAGTTTATGTCGCTAAATCTCCGCCATTAAAAAACCCCACGCTTTGCGTAGGGGTTTTCAAATGGCGGAGAGAGAGGGATTCGAACCCTCGATACAAGGAATACCTCGTATGACGGTTTAGCAAACCGTTGCCTTCAACCACTCGGCCATCTCTCCAACAAATTGTAAATCTAGGAAACACACTTTCCTAAGACCATAATATTATAACAAATATTGAGATAAAAATAAAATTTTGAGTTATAAAAATTTCTGTTGACATTTTTTTTTTTTTTCTAAAATAATATATATAAAGATAAAAACATCTTTTTAAATAAATTAGGAGAGTTTATGAACAAAACAAAAAATAATAGTCAAGGTTTTACCTTAATTGAGTTACTGGTCGTTGTTTTAATTATTGGCCTACTTGCCGCTATTGCCCTGCCGCAATATAAAAGAGCACTTTGGAAAAGCCGAAATGCACAACTCAAAGCTGCGGCAAGGGCTATATTTGGGGCAGAAGAAAGATATTATCTCATAAACGGAAGATATACGGGAAATTTTAATGAATTAGATTTAGATTTTCCTTATGAAGTAGGAGAAAAGACATGTAAAGCTTACACTACAGCCGGTGGAAATAATGCCCTAAAAGGCAGTAATTTTGAAGTTTTAATTACTAGTGGAAATTTGCAAACAGAAGCCAATATAACAGTAGTTTATACAGAAGGTCCGTATAAGTGTGATGGATTTATCTTATCATCATCTAGTAGAAAATTATATTGTAGAGAGAATTATTATGGAAACAAAAATTTTTGTATACCTATAGAAAATGGAACTTTTGTTCCTTCAGGACCGAAAGTATTTATATATTCTTTGCCATAAACAAATTTTTAACAAGCTAGACCAACAAATCCCCCGCGTTAATAAACGCGGGGGAAATTTTACTTAACTTTTTACCAAATCAAACTAAAATTATTTAGTTTTTTTGGCTGCTGCTTGTGCTGCCGCTAAGCGTGCTATTGGCACTCTGAACGGAGAGCAGGAAACATAGTTGAAACCTTGTTTGTGGCAGAATTCCACGCTTGAAGGTTCGCCGCCGTGTTCGCCGCAGATACCGATTTTGAGTTTCGGTTTAACCGCTCTTCCTGCTTTGACAGCGTGTTTGATTAAGAACCCGACACCTTCTTGGTCCAAGATTTGGAACGGGTCATTTTTCAAAACACCTTGTTCAATGTAGGACGGAACAAATGCGCCGATATCGTCGCGTGAGAAGCCGAAAGTCATTTGAGTCAAGTCATTAGTACCGAAAGAGTAGAAATCCGCAACTTGGGCAATTTTTTCAGAAGTAATTGCTGCTCTGGGGATTTCAATCATTGTACCAACGTGGTACTCAAATTTCTTACCGTATTTTTTGCTGACTTCTTTATAAGCTTCTTCAATTAACGGTTTTTGAGAGATAATTTCTTTATCTATACAAACAACAGGAATCATGATTTCCGGTTTAATTTTCAAACCTTCTTTCATAAGTTCTGCCGCTGCTTCAAAAATCGCGCGCGCTTGCATAGAAGTAATTTCGGGGTATGTTACACCTAAGCGGATACCGCGGTGCCCCATCATCGGGTTAACTTCAGCTAAAGCGTCTGCACGTTTATAGAATTCTGTTTCGCTGATTTTTAAGGCCTTGCAAATTGCGGCAACGGCGTCTTTGCTATGCGGAATAAATTCGTGTAAAGGCGGGTCCATTAAACGAATTGTAACAGGATAGCCTGCCATTGCTTTTAAGGTTGCCTTAATATCGTTCTTCATGTACGGGAAAATTTCATTTAAGGCTTTAACGCGTTCTTCGGTGGTGGTTGATAAAACCATTTTGCGCAGGGCAAACAACGGTTTTTCTGAATTTGCACCATAAAACATGTGTTCAATTCTGAATAAGCCGATACCTTCTGCGCCGAAGTCGCGTGCTTTTTGAGCATCAGCCGGGTTATCGGCATTGGCGCGAACGCCTAAAGTTCTTACAGAATCGCAGATTTTTAAGAAAGCAGCCAAGTTTTTATTTGCTGTGCCGCCGTCTAACATTGCAAGTTTACCGCCGTAAACTAAACCGCGTGTACCGTTTAAGGTCAAGAAGTCGCCTTCCTTGAAAGTTTTACCGGCAACGGTCATAGTGCGTTTTGTAAGGTTTACGGAAATATCACTGCAACCGACGATGCAGCATTTGCCCCAACCGCGTGCAACGAGTGCAGCATGTGAAGTCATACCGCCGCGGGCAGTTAAAATTGCCTCTGCTGCGCGCATACCTTCAACGTCTTCGGGGTTTGTTTCTTCGCGAACCAAAATTGCCGCTTTGCCTTCTTTGCGGGCTTTGATTGCAGCTTCTGTATCAAAGACGATAAAACCGCAGGCACCGCCAGGGCCGGCAGGCAAACCTTTTGCTAAAGGTTTAGCGGTTTTTTCTGCTTTCGGGTCTACGATAGGGTGTAAAAGTTCGTCAAGTTGTGCAGGGCTTACGCGGAGTACGGCTTCGGTTTTGTTGATGAGTTTTTCTTTAACCATATCCAAAGCCATTTGCACTGCTGCAATACCGTTGCGTTTACCGACGCGGCATTGTAAAAGATACAATTTGCCGTCTTCAATGGTAAACTCAATATCAAGCATGTCTTTAAAGTGTTTTTCAAGACGTTTTTGTATGTCGTCAAGTTGTTTGTATGCTTTCGGCATTACGGTTTCTAAGAATTTATCATCATTACCATGGCCGGAAACGGACCATTTGTTAATCGGGCTCGGTGTGCGGATACCTGCAACAACGTCTTCCCCTTGGGCATTAATAAGATATTCGCCGTAGAAATGGCTGTCACCGTTACCGGGGTTTCTTGTAAAAGCAACACCGGTTGCGCTTGTCGGGCCCATATTACCGAAGGCCATTGATTGTACGTTTACTGCTGTACCCCAATCATGCGGAATTTTTTCAATATTTCTGTATGCTACTGCGCGTTTACCGTTCCAAGAGGCAAACACAGCGCCGATTGCGCCCCAAAGTTGGTCCATAGCATTATCAGGGAATTCTTTGCCCAAAACTTTTTTAACTTTTGCTTTAAATGCTTTGCAAAGTTCTTTAAGTTCTGCGGCGGATAAATCTGTATCGGATTTATAACCTTTTTTGGCTTTGACGTCTGCAAGCATACCGTCTAAAATTTTGCGGATGCCTTGGTCGTCTTTCGGTTCAATGCCGGCGGCCTTTTCCATAACGACGTCGGAGTACATCATAATTAAACGGCGGTAAGCGTCATAAACAAAGCGTTCATCGCCTGTTCTTTTAATCATACCGGGGATTGTTTCTAAAGTTAAACCGACGTTTAAAATTGTTTCCATCATACCGGGCATTGAACTTCTTGCACCGGAGCGGACGGAAACCAAAAGCGGATTAGTTTTTGAACCGAATATTTTGCCTGTTTCTTTTTCAACTTTTTTCAAATTTGCGGTAACTTCGGCTTTTAAAGTTTTAGGGTAAGTTCTGTTATTTTTCCAGTAATATGTGCACACTTCGGTAGAGATTGTAAAACCGGGCGGCACCGGAAGTTTAAGTTTTGGGTGGCCGGCCATTTCAGCAAGATTGGCACCTTTTCCACCAAGAAGCTCTTTCATAGAGCCGTTTCCGTCAGCGCGGCCTGCGCCGAAAGAATAGACATATCCTTTATGTTTTTTTACTGCCATGATTCCTCCATAAATTGCGGGTTGTCCCGACTAAATATATTACAATAAATTATACCATTTTTTAAGGGGGTGGAAATATTTTACGCGTTGTGTTTCCGCATTAAATTCTCAAACGCATATAACGCGCTTGTACATTTAAGTAATTTTTAATTTTTCCTCTCCTAGAATACCGAAAATCGCTTCGCTCCTATACTTCTGGGTATTCGTCGTCAAGGCAAAAATTAAAAATTCCATTAAATCTACTGCGCGATGCGTTGCTGTTCACATACGCTTTAGATCTGAACTTTGTCGTTGCAGTAAAATCAAAATTTACCTAAAAATACTTGTCGGGTGTTGCGCACGGTTTGGTTTTATTAAATTTTCTGCGCGGCGCGAAATTATTCTTGTGCGCTATGGTTTCACGCTCGTAAATCGTCGCGGTAAAATCATAAATTTCCTTATTGCCGCCACCCGCGTGCTTTGTCACGCGGGCGGGAGGTGCCGAACGATAGTGAGGCAGAGGGGGGATTCATTTGATATTTAACAAAAAATTAATTCAATTTGTAAACGGTAGAAAGATTATAACCGCTAACACCTTCCAATAATTCGCCACCTAATGCTTTACAAACTTTTTCGCCTTCTGTTCCGCTGGGTTCACAAGTCATCATTCCTGCTACATCAGGATAAAGATCATCATCAGGTTGGTACATTAAAATATAAAAATCGTTGTCACTATCTAAACTGTGATAACAATATACATAACATGACGGTTCTTCACAAGCGAAACATGTCCAATAGTCATTTCCACATTCGGGATTATCTCCACAATTACCATCATCCCAATCACTCGGCCATTTAACATTTAAATATGAAGCATTTGGGCAACCTATATCATTAGGGCAATAATCACCATATCGTAATTTGAATTCTTGTAAAGCATCTTTCCAAGCACGCATAATTGGTAAAATACTCGCTACCTTTGCTTTCGTCACGGCCATTTGATATTGCGGCAGGGCAATAGCGGCAAGTATACCAATAATCAAAACGACTACCAGCAGTTCAAGTAAGGTAAAACCTAACTTGTGATTTTTATTGTTTTCTTTCATTTTATTCTCCTTTTAAACTGTTTTTTGGCAAACAAAAACGGCTACTATACCCGGACCATAGTACCTAATCCAAACATAACAGCCGTGGTTTAACATAAAAAATGTTAAACACTCGGCACGGAACTAGCGGTTTATAACTCCGCAAATTCCGTGCCTGCTACAGCTGTTTTTAGAGGTACTATGAACTTTTTTCAAAGTCATCCTTATTCTGAAATAAGGTTCCAAAAACAGATTCAAATTTTTTTAAACCCTAATTTTCGGGGCTTACATTTTTTTAACCTCTCAAGCTTATTATATCAAAAATTACTTGCAAAGTTTTGCAAGCATTTTATTAGCTTCAATCCAAGCATTCTCAACGGATACTGCATGATATTGTTTCATGCTTAAACTGTCCGAAACTATTTTTATTGACTTAACTTTTGGGAAAATATTGGCAATAGTATAAAGTTCCATATCAAAAATGCCTTTATTTTTTGTCTCCGTCACAAAATTATTTGACGAATAACATTTTGCGCCGTTTTTCCCAAGTTTAATTTCTTTATAATCTACAAAGTTAGATTTAATTTCACTTGCAGATACTGCCACTTTATGTACGGTTCCTACCGGCGATATATTGGAGCCACAATAACCAATGTTAAACACCTTATCTTTGTTTGTAATTTTTTTGTTTAAAAGCAATTTTGAGACAGTATTGATAACATTAAATTCGCCCATACCGGTAATGACAATCTTACTGTTAGGCAATTTTTTTACTTGTTTTGCTTCATCTTTTGTAGCGACAATAATTATGTTCATATTTCAATTATACCTTATAAATAAAAGAAAGTAATGCGTCTTTTGTACCGTCGCGACGATATGAGAAAAAGTCCTTTTTATTACAACAAGTACATTGGCAATGGCAGCCGGTTTGGATTTCTTTTGCATCAACTCCGGCAGCGGTAAGCTGCAAAATTATTGCTTTATCAAGGTCCACAAAAATTTTGTTTTCGCGTTGTATAACCACTTCTTTTGGGAATTTACTTGCAACATCTTCTTTAACTTCAAAGCAGCAATCTTTAATATGCGGGCCGATATACGCTTGTAATTTTTCCGTTGTCTTTGTTTTAATCATTTCCGCCGCTTTTTTGGGCAGTTCTTGCACCACACCTCGCCAACCGCAATGCGTTAAAGATACATATTTGCCGTCGGCAGACCATAAATAAAGCGGCACACAATCGGCAGTTAAAATCATCACTCCTGTTTGGGGTAAAGATAGAAGCCAACCGTCCGCTTCATGAATTTCCTTTGCCTGATAATCTTCTAAATCTTTAGCGGAATTTATACAGATAATTTTATCCCCGTGTACCTGCTTTAAACCAAGTATTTTAGAGGGGGGAATGCCCAAACTTTCAAAAATTTTATGTGCAATTTTTGTGTCGCGCGCAGAACCGAAATCCCGCCCAACAGTGCCGGAAATTATGCCTAAGTTTATTAATCTCTCATCGGAATAAATGTTCATTTTGCTAGACTCGCTTTAATAGATTTTTGGTTTAATATTGCTTTTGCAAGAACTTCAAAATGTTTTGGTGCATCACTTGTATATGCTTTAATTTTGCCTTTTTTTGTATAAGTATTAAGCAAGTTTTTTTGTGCTAAAATATTTTTTGTTTCAAGCGCAGTATTATGCGCGGAATCAATAAGTTTTACGCCGGCCCCGAGCATCTTTGCAATTTGATTTTTAATTATCGGATAATGCGTGCATCCTAAAATTAAAGTATCTGCCCCGCATTTTTTTACGGGTGCAAGATAATGTTCAAGTGTTTTAGGCAGCAAAGTTTTAAGCAATTTTTTATCTTCAATCAAAGGCACTAAAAGCGGGCAGGCAAATTGATAAACTTTTAAATTTTTGTTTAATTTTAAAATGGTATTTTTATAACTGTTACTGTTAACAGTTGCCTGTGTTGCTATGACGGCAATTTTGCCGTTTTTTGTGGTTTTTACTGCCTCTTTTGCAGCAGGCATTAAAACGCCCAGCAAATCAACTTTTGCTATTTTTTTGATGCTCGGTAAAGCCAAAGCGGAGGCAGTATTACACCCAATGATGATAAACTTAACTTTTTTATTTTCTAAAAATTTTACTATTTCGGTTGAATATTTTGTAACGGCATTTTTTGATTTGTTACCATAGGGAACATGTGCTGTATCGCCGAAATAAATGATATTTTCGGAGGGTAGAACTTGTTGCAGGGCCTTTAAAATAGTAAGCCCGCCGACGCCCGAATCAAATAAACCGATAGGTGCTTCGGCAGTTATAATTTTCCTCATAATTAAAACCTTACACCTAAGTTTGCTTCATAACCAACGCCGTAAGAAGCAAAGTTTGCGGCTAAACTCATATCCATATACATGGGCAATTTTATATTAATGCCTGCCGTTCCGCGCGGTGTTGTTGTGTAAGATTTTTTATTTTGCAAAGCGGCGGTTTTTGCGCCTTCAACGGTCAAAACCATATAATCAACACCGCCGCCGATATACGGCGTAACATAAGGTGTTTTAAAAGAGATAACTAAGTTCCCGCTGTAATGGGTTAAAGAAAAATCACGGTGAACGCCTGCTTGGGCCATGGCAACAAGCATAGTTTGGAAAGTATAATTCTCGTCCCGAGGGCGGGTTATGCCCCATTTAAGACCGCCGCCGGCAAGGGTTAAGCCGTCATAAGAAATAGCACGTATAAAACCGTCTAAGCGGAAAGGCAAGCCTATTTCCCCTTGAATAAGCGGCATAAATAAATTTTTATTTTCATTACGCGGGCCAAGGGCCGTATCATTTTTGTTCAGGCGCTGAACATAAACACCGTGTGCGGAAAGCTGAAAACCGCCCCATCCTAAAATGCGCCCTGTGCTATAAGAAGAAGCACCAAGCATACCTGCTAAATCTTTGGCAAAATAGGGCAAATTTTCTTTTGAAATATTATTATAAAACCCGTCAAACGATGACGCCATCGTCAAGACAGGAGTAAAAATAAAAAGCAGGAGTAAAATTTTTTTAAAAAAGTTCATAGATAATCCTCAAAATAATTATATAAAAACTAAGGCTTAAGTGCCAAAATTTCGCCGGTTTTAATTTTTCCCTTTAAAGTACCTGCGGGCAATTCAACAGTATAACGTGCCTTTAAAAACAAAGGGCTTATTTTCCAAGGGGGCATGTTTTCAATTATATGTAAAACCTTGAAATCCTTATCCATAAAAATAACATCTATATTAAACCGCATAAAGCAAGTATGAATCTGGGTACAAGGTTTTAAAATAATACCGGTTCCTTTAGGTAAATTTTTTTTAAACATAAGCCCGATAAGCCGGCTGAAGAAAGTATTATTCAGCGTTAAATTATCGGCAATAATTTCCTGTGTTTTTGGGTTTAGACATTTCATAATAAGTTTTTAACTTTTGCTACAAGCCAGATTCTAAATTTATTTTTATATTTTCTGCTTAAAAAATTAAAATCTTGCGGTATTTTTACACGGTATAGTGTCTTGTTTTTCTTTTTATAAGTTGATACTAAGAAAGTTGCACTCATATCTTTATCAAAAGAAACTTTTGCTACAACCAAATTTTTATCTTTTACTTTTCTTGCACTGATTAAAGAGTAATCCGCCTTTTTACAGGAATTTTGAACTTCTCCGACACCTTCAAAAAAAGCAATTATTTTTGTTGTAATTGCAGGATTTAAAAGTGTTAAATTTTCATAGATATCATCTTCTTTTGGCAGTATGACCGTAGGTGCAACCAAATTGTTATCCAAAGCAACATTTTTTATTGTAAATGTTTGGCAGAAAGTTATGGTTGCTTCCCCATCTGTTTCCTTTTCAAATTTGGAAATCTCAAGCGCATTTAGCGGTAAAATTCCTGCAAAGAAAAGGAAACAAACCGTAAAAAAACTAATCGTTAACCCTTTCAACATAAGTATCTGTTCTTGTATCAATTCTGATTTTGTCGCCCTCATTTATGAAGAGCGGAACTTTTATTTCAATACCGCTTTCAAGGGTTGCGGGCTTTGTCATATTTGAAACGGTATCGCCTTTTACGCCCGGCACTGTGGAAACCACCTTTAAGTCAACTTTAATCGGTAATTGAATATTAAAAAGCACACCGTCAATAAATAGTCCGATAACTTCCATATTATCAACTAAATATTTGTCTTGCCCGCCCATTTTTGCAAGAGGTACACCAATTTGTTCAAAAGTCGTATTATCCATAAAATAAGCCATATCGCCTTCTTTGTAAAGGAAGTTATGCGGGCGCTTTTCAATGGTGACTTCTTCAAATTTATCTTCCGGGCGGTAGCTGGTTTCGATTAAAGAGCCCGTATTTAAATTTTTAAGTTTAACGCGAACTACTGCGCGCGCCTGTGATTTGCGGTGATGTTGATATTCCAAAATTTCCACAAGTTCGCCGTTTTCGTTTTTAAAAATTAAACCTTCCTTAAATTGCGGTGTTCCTATCATAAATAACTCCTATTTTTTAATTTTTACTGCTGTTAAGTTTATACTGCCTGTTTTTGTTATTAAAAAGGTATCTTCATACCTAATACCAAATTTGTTTTTGAAATAAAGCCCGGGTTCTATTGTGGTTAAAGCATTTTCTTTTAAGGTATCCTCACTTCTTTGGGACAAAATAGGTCTTTCATGTATTTCAAGCCCCAAGTTATGCCCAAGGGAGTGTATAAAATATTTTGATGCCTCAAAATTATCTTCAAAATAATTACGGGCTAAAGTATCAAGTTCTTTTGCGCTTTTGCCTGCTTTTAATGCATTGGCAGCTACGGTATAAGCCTCAAAAACTGTTTCAAAATAATGCTGAAATTCCTGTGTCGGTTTTTTGCCGAACCAAAAAGTACGGGTAATATCTGAGCAATAGCCTTTATATCGGCAGCCGAAATCTACCAAAACCGGCATCTCTTTTTTTAGTTTCATATTTGAATTGGCATGGTGTGGGTTTGCGGTATTTTTACCGAAGGCCATAATAGTATCAAAAGCAAGCCCGTTTCCACCGAGTTTAGCCATAATACCCTCAAGCAATTTTGCAGCCTCAAGTTCTGTCATACCGGCTTTTAACTGCTTTTTAAAAATTTCAAAACTTTTTGAAGAAATTTCACAAGCTTTTTTAATAAGTTTTATTTCTTCTCTTGTTTTAACTTCGCGGATAATTGAAGTTAATTTTGCCACCTCTTTAACTCCGGCATTTTTCAAAGTTGTGCCGTTAATATAATTTGAGGCATACGGGTCAAAAACAAAATTTTTTGCTTGTTTGCCGAGGTTTTTTACAAGCACATTTATGTCAAGTGAATTTACAAAATTTAAAAACGGGCATTTATTTTTTATATCAATTAAATACATTTCCTTAGTGTAGCAAGTGGCTTTTTTGGACGTTACAATTAAAAAGGCATCACCTTCGCTTACAAAATGAAAAGATGTTAAATAATTGACGGTCAAAATATCTGTAATAACGGCACCGCCCAATTTGTTTTTGGCTAAATATTTTTGAAATTTATTAAGTGTTTCCGTCATTTTATTTGCTTAATTCCTTTCGCGGTCATGTAAAAACAATCTTCATAGCGTACGCCGAATTTGCCCGGTAGATATATACCAGGCTCAATGCTAAAACAATAATTTAAGCCGATTTTGTTTTTGTTTAATTGCGAAATATCTGCAAGTTCATGGTCTTGCATACCAATACCATGCCCTGTTCTGTGTATAAAATATTTTCCGTAACCGGCTTTTTCAATAACGCCGCGGGATATACTGTCAATTTCCGCACCGGTCATACCGTATTTTGCTTTTTTAACGACGGTGTCATGTGCTAAAATTGCAAGGTCTAAAATCTTTTGATATTCGGGTGTTACTTTGTCACCGAACCAAAAGCAACGTGAAATATCTGAACAATACCCTTTATAAACACAACCGAAATCAAGCAATACGGCGGTATTTTTTGTTAATTTGGTATCGTCGGGGAAATGGTGTGGGTTTGCTCCGTTTGCGCCAAAAGAAACCAAAGGAACAAAAGACATAGCCGTTGCACCGCGCTCACGCATAAACATTTCAATTTTGAGTGCAATTTGCTTTTCCGTAACGCCGGCTTTAATTTCTTTTTTGATGTATAACAAAGCACCGTAAGCAATTTGTGCAGCTTCCTTCATTATTTTGATTTCCTGTTCTGTTTTTGTGGCGCGAACAGAATTTATAAAATTTGATACCGTCTTAAACCCTGCTTTTTTATATTCTTTTGCTTGGGCATAATATTCTTTTGCCTCATCAAAAGCAACGGCTTTCAATTTGAGGGCTTTTGCTTGTTTTATGATTTCAAAATGTTGTTTTTCTTCCAATGCTATAAATTTTAATTGAGGGTAGGCTTTTTTTGCATCATTTTCGTATAGCGGACGCGATACGGCAAGGATGCCTTTCTTATGGATTAAAATTGTTGCCTCGCCTTCACAGAAAAAATCTCCGAGGAGATATTTCATATCATTTACATCAGAAAGTATAAGCCCGTCCAATTTATTTTTTGTTAGGGCTGAATAGACATTTTTTAGTTTAATTTTATCAATACCGGCCATTTTTACCTCTCTATAGATTATACCAATTATAGAGAGGGTTTGCTTATTTATACTTTTACAAATGGCCGTAAGTATTTAATTTGGTACAAAGTTCTTTTTGTATTTGTGAGGGTTGATAATCCATCTTACCAGAATAACCACAAGTAATTTGGTTTGGATTTTCGGGAAGAATCTGTATATAGTACTTGAACAAAGGGGTTCTAAAACTTTGAGAAATTGAAGTCCCACTTTGATTGCTAGGCAAGTATATAAAGTTGTTTGTCTCTCTACACCTACAAATATCTAAATAAGTACAATTATCTGAACCGCTTAAATCAATATCAAGTTTATCTAATTCCGTACAATTTGCATAACGGTTGTTAATCATATAAAATCTTTGTTGGGCATCGGCTATGGCTTTAACAATCATAACTGCTTCTGCCATAATACTTTTTTCTTTAACGCGTTGATACTGCGGCAGGGCAATAGCCGCAAGTATGCCAATAATTACAACTACTACTAACAACTCAATTAAAGTAAAACCTTGACTGTTATTTTTTATTTCTTTCATAAACTCTCCTAATTCGCTTTATAAAGCGTTTTTATTTTGATACATATATATTGTAGAAAAAAAAAAAA
>CAMZGO010000004.1 GCA_947306425.1 uncultured Elusimicrobia bacterium
ACTGCCCGTTGCTCTTGCCAAATTCCCCGTCTATCTCATAACTGCCATCCCATGCTGTGCAAAATCTTAATGTCGTTAATCCCGCTTGACATGCTTCTTTGGATTCAAAGGTGCTGCGTACTACATTACAATCTGAATGATCACAATCCCCAGAACTCCAAGAACAAAAACTATCACCGTTACACGAAGAACTGCCAGTATAAGATTTGCAAGGAGTGGAACTCTTGGAAGTACACGCCCCTGTTATAGTACAATAATCGGGAAGATTACTACAAGAAGTTAAATCGCCGCAAGTACTTTCTTTATTATGACAACTTGCTTCATTTTTTTGGCAGTATGTACTAGGAAGAGTAAAATCACCTAAAGGACGACAGTATCCAGAAACAAACTGACAGTATTCATCATCATGTATGCAGGATTTAGACAAAGAACCTTCGGGTTTATCCCACTTACAAGGCTGGCCTAAGGTATTCCTAGCATTTTCACAGTCTTCTTGAGTATGATATTGTAAGCTGCAACCATCATAGCCTGCAACAGTATAACTTTTTGTAACACATTCAGCCGGTTTCCACTCACACGATTGGTCATTGTTACAGGCATTTTCATCTGAATCAAAATTATGACACTGTGTATCCTCTTTATCGGTACAGGTAAAGCCGCTGGTACTACAATATGAAGAACTATCAGCACACTCACTATAACTACTAATACTTTCACATGCATTGTCTTTTAGCTTACAATATGCCCATCTACAATCATCGCAACAGGAGATACCGGAAGTAGTATCTGTACTATACTGTAAGTGTACCGGTACGCCCTTACAAATATTATCTACGCCTGAACCTTGGGCCGGGTACATCGCTATTGTCCTTATCGGAGGCGTGGAATCAGGACTATATGGGTTTGCATTTGCCTGATACTTAAAGATGTCAAATAAAATTGATTGTATCGGAAAATCCCCGCTTGCTACTGTGCTTATATGATTACCATTACCACCAGAACTAGCACTGGAATCTGAACTTTCCACTTTCCTTACAGGGTTTGAACATGTTACTTCAGCACACAAGGTCAAACAATGGTTCGGATATGGTGCTGCTGTTACTGTATCAGGAAAAACATTATCAAATTCTATTAATGCTGAATTTACCCACGGGTCAACGGAAGACTGTCCATATCCATTTTGAACAGAATCAGTCCAAAAAGATCTATCAAGAACAGATGAATATTCCGAAGGCGAAACTATACACTGGAAATTGGCTGAAGCAGATAGAGGATATCCAACATAATTATTTGTTACCATTGCCGTTTGGGCAAATAAACAAACCGTACCAAACAAAACAATAAAAAGCGCACCCAAAACAGGCACTGCTCTAAAATATACTTTACCTAAACCACTTTTGTTATCATTCATCATTTAATCAAAACACCTTAATTACTATATTACTATTTTCGCAACTTTTGAGCAAAATGTCAATATTTTTTTAAACTTTCTGCCTTTGCCCGCTTCAACCCCTTCTTTGCTTTTTTATTTTCGGAATTCATTTTAAGGACATTTTCATAATGCCTAATAGCGTTCTCAAAATCTTTCAAAACAAAATATAGTTCCGCTTTATGTAGATAAATTTCTTCGTCCTCCACTTCAGGCAAAGAGGAAAATATTTTTTGTGCTTCATCATATTGCCCTGCCTTAAAATAATACCAGGCAAGAGAATCTAAATAAGCAATTTCTTTGGGGCTTAATTTCAAAGCACGCATTACAAAATCGCGGCCCTCTTCTAAATTTTTCTTATTATCATTGTCAATCAAGAAATATCCCAAAAAATTTAATGCTTCCGCATTATTAGGATTTACTTTAAGTAATTTTCGCAAAAGTTCCTCCATTTTTGAATATTTCTTTCGCTCGTAAAGCAAAGTTGCATAATTAAAAAGTACAAGCTCATTTTCAGGAGAATTTTTTAAAATTTTTTCAAACACTTTTTCTGCTTTATTATATTCTTTTGCATCAATTAATGAGAGAGCATAGAAATAAGCGATTTCTTGATTGTCGTCAAATTTTTTATATGCGTTTTCCATTAAAGCAAGCAGTTCGTCTTTATTGGAAAGCATGCTTAAATAGTAACCGGCCTTGACTTGCAAAGACGGATTATTATCAAAATCTTTAATTTTTTTGAGGTAATTTAAAGCATTTTCATAACGGCCCTCTTGTTCTTCTTTAAGGACAAAATAACGTAAAGCATAAACGTTTGTTTCATCTAAATTAATAAGTGCCATAAAATATTCCTGCACCTTTTTTTCATCATTATTAAGCAAAGCAAAATGTGCTAACATTTCTAAAACTTGTATATCGGCAAGACCGTCTTGTTGCATATCTTGATAAACTTTATAAAGGTTCTTATCGTCTTTTTTAGCTTGGTAAATTTTAATTAAAGCACTGTAAATTTCCTTCTTATTTTTAGTATATTTCAAGGTGTCATTTAAAGTTGAAATTGCTTTTTCTTCCTCTTTATTCTTTAAATAGATTTCGGCAATTTTTAAAGATATAAAAGCATCTGCCTGAGGGAAATTTTGAGAAATACTTTGCAAATATTCTATTGCTTTTTTTTGATTTTTGCTTGATAAAATGTTTGCATAGTGGAATGCAAGGTCCAAATTTTCTGGGTTATCATTTAGGGCTTTTTCATACTCTCCTAAAGCATTGGTTAAGGCACCTTCTCTTAAATAATAATCCCCAAGCAAAGTATAATTTTGCCATGTCTTATTCTTTATATTCTGAAGTTGTTCTTTACAAAAACTAAATTCCTTTTCCAAACTATTTAACGCCAGGTAACAATATTCTTGGATTATGGTTTTATCTTCGGGCGACTGCACCATAAGTTCTTTAAGCAAAGCCGCTGCTTCCAACGGCTGATTATTATCTTTCAAAAAAAGCACCTGCAAAAATTTATTATAAAAATCCGCCCTCTTTTGTGCATTTTCAGATAAAGCAAATTCACCTTCCCACGCGTGCAAGGAAACAGATATCAAGCATAGCAAAATTAAAATTTTTATCTTCATAAATTCAGTTTAAGGAGTAAGGCATCCTCCCCCATATTATAAAATTTTTTACGCACACTTACACAAGTAAATTTAAACTTTTCGTAAAATTTCTGTGCGGATATATTTGCGGAAGAAACCTCTAAAGTAACTTCTTTTACACCTTGGTTTCTTAAAAAATTTAAAGTATGATTAAATAGTTCCGTACCGAAATTTTTACGTTGATATAACGGGGAAACAGCAAAATTAGTAATTTCTGCACTTTCAAAAACAAAACGGCAGGCACAAAAAGCAAGCGGAATTTTTTGATTGTCTTTCTTATCGGTTAAAATAAATATTCTTGAAGTTTTTTGCCCGGCTTCTGTTTGGAAATCTTTACCGGTCCAAGGGGCTGCAGTTTTGGTTTGCCTGCAAATTCCAACTAAGTTTTCGGCTAAAATACCGCCTGAAAATATACTTATTTCCCGCATAATTCAAACCGCGCCGGTTTTAAATATAGGGGTGTCAAAACTTCTTCTTTAGTTTGAGTACCTAAATATTTTTGCGCGGCACTAAGCAACATTTGCGGTGTTAAAAAATTTATTTTTGAATAAGAAAAACTTTTACCGAAATATTTTTTGAGTAATTGTTTTTCAGCAGCCCAGCCGGCCAAAAATAGAGGAACTTTACAGGCGGAAAGTTCCGTTTGCAAGGCTTCAAAATTTAACCATTTAGGTGCATTTGAACCAATAAATGAAACGAAATATTCTTCCCTGAAAGCAGGCAAAATTATGACTGCTTTACCATGCGGATTTTGGGCCTGCCATTTTTTAAAACTATCACTTTCCAATACGGCAGGGCCTAAGACGTTAAATATATCTGCACTTGCAATATTTGTACCATTAATCTCAGCTAAAACAGAAGCCAAAGTAACGCCGATTCTTATGCCCGTAAAACGCCCAGGGCCTTTAATAAAAAAGAAATTTTTTGTATCCTTTAAAGTTTTACCGGCCTTTTTATATAATTTTTTTAGAAGCGGGAATAAAATTTCTTCCTGTTTAATACCGTCTTTAACGGCGGAATAAATTTTACCTTCTGAAAATAATACCGCCATTAAAGGGGCGGAAGAACTATCCAGCATTAGAGTTAAATTATTATTTTGTTTTGTATTTTCTTTTTGCATAGGCCCTCAATTATTTTTTGTGCTGTTTTGCCAATTGCTTTAAAACGGATTTGACGCTTATCTCCTTCAAGTAAAATTACTGTTATTTCCAAGCGGTTTTGCGGGAAAAAACTTTTTGCGGGTTCAGGCCACTCCACAAGTAAAACGGAAGTATGGTCCTCCAACATTTCTTCAAAACCCAAGTTGAACATTTCCCCTTCATCAAGGCGGAATAAATCAGCATGATATAAATTAAATTTATCCCCTTTATATTTTTTAAGCAAAGAAAAACTTGCACTGACAGTAGTTTTTTTAAACCCAAGTTCTTTAACAATTTCCTTAACCATTACCGTCTTGCCGGCCCCTATAGGACCGCTGAAAAATAAGATTTCCCCCCCTTTCAATTGCTTAGCGACTTGCCTTGCAAGTTTTTGTGTTTGAGATATATTTTCAGAAGTTAAAAGTAAACTTTCCATTTCACTTAACCTCCAAAATATTATATGTTTTGGAATTCGCAAAAACTTGTGCTGCAGTTTTATCAAGAGCAATAACACCGTCTACTACAAAATGATATTTATATTTTCCTTTCGGCAAAGCTAAATCTAAAGTAAAAATTTCAATTTCATTCCCGCTTTTATTTAAGATGAGAGGGTAAGCACCCCATGCATTAAAATCACCTTCCAAACGGACCTCTTGTGCCGTAGGGGAAGCATAAGAAAATGTTACCTTCTGCGGATTCAGCCCCTCATATTTATGCGGTTTGATAACAGGCTTTGTTTGTATATATTCGTGCGTTGCCAAAATATCAGGCTGATAAAAATTTTCAAAATGCTGGAAACTAACCATAAATACTACTGCCAAAGCACCGCAGAGAAAACCGTAAAAAAATAAAGCCGGTAAATTTAAAGCATTATTCTTCATCAAAATACTCTCTGATAAAAAATTCAGCACCAAGTTTTTCGGCAAGCATTTTGGCTTTTTTCCCGTCAATACCCTGATTGCTTACAACTGATACCGCCACTTCCTTTATATTTTTGGCGGCTTGGCGCACAAAATCTTGCATAGCCTCAAAAGAATTTTCCGAATATTGCGGCAAAGGGCGTACGATTTTAAGCCATGTTTCATTATCTGTGGCATTTAAACTTATGTTAATCTTGTCAATATAAGGCGCAAGTTCTTTTGTTATATCACGCCCCCAAACAAGCGATCCAAGCCCCAAAGTGTTAAGACGGAGCGGGTAAGAATATTTTGCTTTTAGCTGTTTTGCGGTTTCAAGTAAAACAGGGAGTGCCATAGTAGGTTCCCCATAACCGCAAAAAACAATTTCCTTAGGCGTAAAACCGGATAAAATTTGTTTATCAATTTCCGCTAAAACTTCGCTTGCGGACGGCTCTTTACCGCCTAAATCTAAATTATAACCATGGAACATTTTGCTGCCCTTGCTTTTTGCGCAAAATACGCAAGCGTTAGGGCAACGGTTAGTTAAGTTTATGTAAAATGAACCTTTGAATTGATAAACAATAGTCATATTCCTAATTTTACAACCCCACTCCTAACCTCTCCGCCTTAAGAAGGGGAGAGGAATTATAGGAAATATTCCTCCTACTCCCCGCCCCTTTCGCAAGAAAGGCGGAGGGGCTGGGGGTGGGGTTATCAAATAAAACGATAAATACTCCTATATAAATTATACAATTTTAATTGGTATAATCTAGATATGGCGAATTTACTTTTACTTTCTTGCTGCGCACCTTGCAGCGCGGGCGTAATTAAAAAACTTGCAAATGAAGGTAAACAGTTTTCTGTTTTATTTTTTAACCCAAATATTGCACCGCTTGAGGAATATCAGAAACGTTTAGAGGCAAATAAAAAAGTGTGCCGATATTTTGGTGTAAATTTTATTGAAATGCCGCCGGACCACAATGCTTGGCTTAAAGCCGTTGCCGAAGGTTTTGAAAAGGAGCCGGAGCGCGGAATGCGCTGTAAAAGATGTTTTTTATACCGTCTAAAACAAACCGCGAAATATGCCAAAGAAAACGGGTTTACGGAATTTAGTTCCGTTTTAGGCATTTCCCGCTATAAAGATTTAGAAAGTGTTAATGCAGCCGCGGAAATTGCACAAAAAGAATTTGAAATTGTTTATGATTTTACGAATTGGCGCAAAAATGCCGGCGAACAGGAAGGCATAAAAATTGCCAAGCAATTAAATTTATACTTTCAAAATTACTGCGGATGTGAATTTAGTAAAAGATAATAGTATAAAAATCAGTAAAAGAGATAAACACTGCGTCCGGCAATAACATTCTTATATACTGCACCTAATTTTTTACATATTTTATTTGCTTGATTATTATTAGCATCTACAATACAAGTACCCTGATTCTTTGCACCGTAATTAGACGCATAATACCCATATCTAAACTCTACTTCAACATCCGTATTATTAACTTCATATATAACAGCGTTGCTATCATTTGAAAGCATAAACCAACCCCAATCGGTATAATAATAATTGCCATTTTTTCTATTATATGGAACATCTACATCCAAGTCATCCATATTTATTGTCCCGACATTATGTATTAAACGATAATTTGTTCTGGCTTCTAGTAAAGCACGCATAACAGGGTAAAGCCCTTTGATTTTTGCCACTTTAGTTGCTACCTGATATTGCGGTAAAGCAATCGCCGCCAATATTCCGATAATCAAAACTACCACTAACAACTCAAGCAAGGTAAAACCTTTGCAATTTTTTTGTTTTTCTTTTTTCATTTTATTTCTCCTTTATTTTATTTAAGATTTTCCTTATTGCCTCCACCCGTATGCCTTGTCATACGGGCGGGAGGTGCCGAACTTGTGAGGCGGAAGGGGGATAAATAAGGAAAACTTAATACCCCCATCCGTCAAGCAAAAACAAGTTTTTGCTTGCCCCCCTCCGCCCGTCCACGACGGGTGAGGGCAATATGGAAAACCTTTTAAAATCTCTCAAAAGACGAAGCCAAATAAAAACGGCTCTTATTTCGGAGCCTATGAAATATCCTTAATAATAGCCGTAGTTTATCTGATGATAAACATTTGGCATATAGCACCTCGGGGATCAACCAAGTTGCTATATGCCTTAACGACCATTTTTGGTTTTCATAGGCGCTATTTCTAGCTATCCGTTTCTAACGGTTCCAAAAACAGTTTTAAATTTTTTAAGCCGCTTTTAACTCTGATTTTTACGGCTTACATTAAAATTGACCTCGTAACTAAAGTATAACATTTTTTATAAAATTAATCATCCCTGTAGATTTCACAATTTTGAATATCTAAATTGGCACACAAAGCATTTAAATCATCTTCTTTTTGGGCTATAAGCAATATTTTATCGCCTTCCTGTAACTCCGTAGTACCGCGTGCTATTATATATTTACCCCTACGTTTTAACATTATTGGCAAAGCATTATCTTCAAGCCCGAGTTGGCGTATTGTCATGCCGTGTTTAAGCAACTCCGGCGTAACTTTAATCTCTGAAGTTATAGCAATATCTTCGGGAACATATACGGCAAAATCTTTATGTTTATAGTCAGTATCTAAGACATTAAACACTCTTGCAAAAAGCGGAACAGTAGTTCCCTGTAAAACAAGGGAAATAATCGTTATAAAAAATACTATATTAAAAATCGCCTTTGCAAAAGGTACCCCATCTACATAGGGGTAAGTAGCAAAAATTATGGGTACGGCTCCGCGAAGGCCGACCCAGGAAATAAATAATTTAGCTTGCTTTGTTATTTTTTTAAATGGCCATAAGCACAAAAATACGGTTAAAGGCCTTGAAATAAAGGTCATAAATAAAGCAATAGCTATTGATACGGGTGCAAAAACAATAAGTTCACTGGGATTAACTAAAAGACCAAGCGCCAAAAACATTATTATCTGGCAAAGCCAGGCAATACCATCAAAAAATACTGTAACACTTTTCTTATAAGCGACCTTGTTATTACCAACTACAAGCCCCGCTATATAGACCGCCAAATAACCATTACCGTGCAAAAAGTCAGTAGCGGAAAAAATAAATAAAGCAAAAGATAAAAGTAAAACAGAATATAGGGAAGAATAATCCAGGTTTATACGATTCATTATAACAACTGCCAAACGCCCCAAAATATACCCAAAAACAATGCCTAAAACAAATTGTATGACTAAGGTCCAAAGTATGATATCAATACTTAAATTGCTAAGTTTCACAAAACTTATAAGCATAATTGTTAGCATATAAGCCATAGGGTCATTACTACCGCTTTCAAGTTCAAGTAAAGCACGAACATTACCTTGAATATGTAAATTTCTTGCTCTTAAAATTGAGAATACCGAAGCAGAATCCGTTGAAGACATAACCGAAGCCAACAATAAACATCCAATGAACCCAAAACCTTGTTTCAGCGACGGGAAAAGATAAGCAAACAAACCGGTAAACACCGCCGTAAGTAAAACACCTAAAGTAGATAATATAATACCTTCCCAGGCAATAGGTTTAATATCACTTTCGCGCGTATCCATACCACCTGAAAACAAAATAATACTTAAAGCCACCATACCTATAAATTGTGCAATTTTGAAATTAGAAAACTGTATTCCAAGCCCGTCACTTCCAAAAAGCATACCGACAATTAAAAACAGCAACAAAGCCGGCACACCAAAGCGGTATCCGGTCTTGCCTGCCAATATGCTGACAAACAAAAGCATTGAGCCTATAAGCAAGAAATTTCCTGCACTGAAAGTCATTAAAAACCTCTTACATTTTAAAGTTTTCGCCCAAATATAATTTACGGGCGTTATCATCCGATAATAATTTATCGGGGCTGCCTTCTACCAAAATTTTGCCGTCATAGATTAGATAAGCGCGCTCGGTTAAAGGTAAGGTTTCACGCACATTATGGTCGGTAATTAATATACCAAGCCCGCGGCTTTTAAGTTTAAAAATCATTTCCCTAAGTTCCGCAACAGTTATCGGGTCAATACCGACGAAAGGCTCATCAAGTAAAATAATTTTAGGGTTACTTATCATACAACGGGCAATTTCCATACGCCGCTTTTCCCCGCCGGATAATGTCCACGCTTTTTGCTTGGCAAGTTTAGTTAAACCAAATTCCGTAAGAAGTTGTTCCACCCTTTCTATTCTTTTTTTAGGATTTGCTTCAAGACGTTCCAAAATAGCAAGCAAATTTTCCTCTACAGTAAGGCCGCGGAAAATTGTCGGTTCTTGCGCCAAATAACCAAGCCCGCAGCGCGCCCTCTCATACATAGGAAGTTTTGTAACATCTTTACCGTCAATAAATACCTTGCCCGAACTAGCAGCTATAAAACCAACAATCATATAAAATGAAGTTGTTTTCCCCGCTCCGTTCGGTCCAAGCAATCCAACAATTTCACCCGAATTAACTTTTAAAGAAACCCCTTTTACCACCAGGCGTTCTTTATAGGCCTTTTTTAAATCTACACCTAAAAGTTCCATAATCAATCCTTTAACTTTTTAAGATTTTCTTTTGTAAGCAAATCCTTTTCCAAAGTAATCCAACCCTGTGAATTACCTAAAGCCTTAAACTCCTGCGTATTGGTATTAACGGTAATTTTGTCCGCTTGGAGTGCATAACTGCCGTCTTTATTTTTACCGATAAGAACAGGCCTTACTTTTAATGCTTCAAAAATACCGTTGATTCTGTCAAAAGTTGCACTTTCTGCCTTTAAGGTATTTTCTTTATCACTTAACTGTACATTACCGCTTACTTCAAAAAAACTTGCTTTCTTTGAAAATTCCACTTTATCTGCAATTAAAGTATAAATATTGTCAGGCGTTAGATAGATTATTTTTACTTGTGCTTTCTTAGTACCTTTGGCAAAGCCGAGGTCCTTTCTTTGGTTATAAAACACTTTATCTGCTGTTAAGGACAGGTAAGTTTCCCCTTCTATCCTTGATAAAAATACATTACCGGAAAGTTCATATTCTTTTGCTTTTCTTTTTGATAAAGCCCTATCTGCCAATATTTTGTAAACATCATTTTCGTAGCGGACATTTCCTATAAATTCTTCTTCAAAAACATCTTTTCTTATAACCCACCTATCACTTTTTACCATACCACCCAAAAGAAGTGAAATATCCCCCTCTTGTGTTTGACAAAAAACAAAAGGTGCAAGAAGAAAAAAGAAAAAAATCAAGTAAATATTCTTCATTTTAATGCTTTTAAACCGTCTAAATTAGGGGGTAAATCCGTTACTTGGTTAAAAATTTCTATATTGGCAAACCCGTTATCTGCTTTCAAAGCCTTACCTTTAACAGTTACCCCTCCCCTCTTTAAAGTGAAAGGAACATTTGTCCAGGCTGTTTTGGTGTCTGTATTATAAAAAAGTTTCTCGGTAGTAAGTTTTGAATTATCCTCTTTGACATTAACTGTTACCGATCCCCAAAAAGTTATAACATTCTCTTTAAAGGATGCATTTTTCGCAATAAGGGTTGCTTCGTCTTTCTGACCGGAATTAAAAATAATTTTCGGGTTCACCATTGTAATATAACGGTCATCATAAAAATCGGCAGAACTTGCTTTAAGTTTCCAAGATGTAGCGCCGGAAGAAGTTTCCTGCATAACAACATCTTCCGCTCTTTGTGCAGGGATTACCTGCCCCGCACCTGAAGTATTATTTTGGCAGGCGCTTATCAAAAAAGGTAAAAAAATAAATATTAGAAACTTTTTCATCTCACTTTTTTGCAAGGGCGATAAATTCAATTAAATTATCTTTATCTAAAAAACCAATAACTTTATTTTTAGAGTCTACCACCGGTGCATTATCAAATTTACGCTCATTTATAATTTTTGCCGCTTCTATGGCAGGCATATCTTTAGGGAAAGCAAAGGGGTTTTGTGTCATTACTTTGGTTATCTTAAGGTTTAATATATCTTGCTTTTTTTGGAGTAAACGCCTTAAATCACCATCGGTAAAAAAACCTTTTAAACACCCCTTTTTGTCAACAACGGCTGCAGCGCCGGTTTTATTTTTAGTCATTACAAGCAAAGTATCTTGCACCGTTGCACTTTCTGAAACTACGGGGTTTTTCCCTTTAAACATAATGTCTTTAACGAAATAAGTCAACAATTTACCAAGGGTCCCGCCGGGATGAAAAAAGGCAAAGTCCTCTTTATGAAAATTCTTAATTTGCATTAAGCATATTGCCAAAGCATCGCCTAAAGCAAGCATCGCGGTTGTGGAGGAAGTCGGCGCAAGATTGTAAGGACAGGCCTCACGTTTAACTTTAACTTCAAGGCAAATATCTGCCATTTTACCAAGCGTGGAATTTTTGTGCCCTGTTAAAGCAATAATTTTAATACGCTCTTTTTTAAGGGGGGTTAGAATTTTACTTAATTCTTCCGTCTCACCTGAAAAAGATAAAGCCAATACAATATCTTTAGTGGTAATCATACCAAGGTCCCCATGCAGGGCCTCTGTCGGATGTACAAAAAAGGAGGGTGTCCCCGTAGAAGCCAAAGTAGCAGAAATTTTGCGCCCTATATGCCCGCTCTTACCAATACCGACAACTACTAACCTCCCTCCGGATTTGCTTACAAGCAAGGCAGCATTAACAAAATCTTTCCCAAGCAATTTTGCAGTATCATTAAGGGCAGTTTCTTCTGAAACAAAAACTTCTTTAGCCCTTTTTAAAATATTTTCACTCTGTATTTTCTGGTTTATTTTAGCCATGGGGTAACCTCCGCAGAAATAGTTCTTTTATGATACGGCTTCGGTAGTTTGTCAGTTACCGCGCTGATAATAAAAAATAGGACAAGCAGACAAGCATAAATAACAGCAACTGCTTTAAAAGTCTTGATAAATGTCTCTTTTAAATCATCTTTTGGCATTTCGTTACCTCGTCAATAACGGTCATTTGCTTTATAACTTCTTTTAATTCCGGCAAACTTAAAGTATTTGCTTTATCGGAAAGGGCTTGTTCCGGGTGCGGATGTGCCTCAAAAAATACACCTGCAATACCTGCACCGGCAGCGGCACGCGCCAAAGTTAGAGCAACGGTTTTATCACCGCCGGTTGAACCTGCACCGGACGGTTTTTGCATAGAGTGTGTTAAATCAAAAATAACGGGGTAAGCGCTACGGCGCATAATTTCAAAACTGCGCATATCTACCACCAAATCACCGTAACCGAAAGAGGCCCCGCGTTCCGTAAGCAAAATATTTCTATTGCCTGTGCTTTCAATTTTCTTAATAATTTCACAAACCGCTTGCGGTGCTAAAAACTGCCCTTTTTTGACATTAATTACTTTACCCGTTTTTGCGGCTGCCAAAACCAAATCCGTTTGACGGCACAAAAAAGCCGGTATTTGTAAAATATCTGCAACTTTAGCAGCTTCTTTTGCTTGATAAGGTTCGTGAATATCTGTTAAAACCGGCACTTTATACTTTTGTTTTACTTCGGCGAGCAAAGCAAGGCCCTTTTCAAGCCCTACACCGCGGTAAGAATTAATTGAACTTCTATTTGCTTTATCAAAAGAGGCCTTAAAAACGAAAGGTACTTTTGCCCTTTTCATCAAAGCACAAATTTGTTTGGCAGTATCTAAAAATACCTTTTCGCCCTCAATTACGCAAGGGCCGCCCATAAACACTAAAGGCAAAGTGTTTGAGAATTTAATATTACCAACTTTTACTGTTTTTTGTTTTATATTCATTTTTTCCATACAGTTAACGGTCCAAACTTATAATTTGATTATCTGTAACAAGTTCTCTAAAAATTAATTTAAAAGAATTTTCGGACATATCCGTAACAAGTTTTAATACAATTTTCCCGTCCGATTTATAAAATTGTTTTTTGATTATTGTTCCGCCGGCATTTTTAATAGCATTATCAACTTTGGTAACAACTTCCATATTAGGTTCGCATTTAACGGTGATATATTCAAAAGTTTTGACGGAATCAAAAGCATTTAAGGCCCTTCTCAAAAATATTTGCAAAATAAGCACACAAATTACAGCAAAACCGGCAAAAGCAAATTCACCATACCCCGTTGCCATACCTACAGCAGCAACTACCCAAATACCTGCCGCCGTAGTTAAGCCTGAAATTTTGTTACCTTCCCTTATTATTGAACCGGCACCCAAAAAACCGACGCCGGTTACTATTTGGGCAGCGATTCTTGCCGGATCTCCGCCGAAATATTGTGCCGATAACAAAGATACTATTGCAAAAACCGTTGAACCCAAACAAATTAAAGTATTTGTTGAAAACCCTGCCGGTTTATCATGGTACTGCCTCTCAAAACCCAACACAGCCCCGAAGAAGAACGATAGAGATAATCTAATTAAAGCATCAGTTAATGTTATCATTTTAATTCACACTAGGCAAAACTTCAAGCACTATAAAATAGAGCAACATTATCGCAACACCTATTGGTAATGCCTGTTTTGCCCACTCCTTACTTTTAATTTTAAATTTTGAAGCACAAATTATATTTGGAATATTACCCGGTATCAAAAAGCCGCCTGAAATTACTAAACCCATAAGTAAAAATTCAATTTGAGTATTTGTCATACTCGGCACAATTTCGGCTGCGGCCAAAGTAGCATTATCTAAAATTGCGGAAATTGAGTTGGCCCAATACAAAGCAGCCAAAGGTAATTTCATAATACTTATTTCCGCCAAAGGTGTAAGACCATGCCCGAAAAATACCAAAGCCATAATAAATAGATAAACTTTCGCGGCACGTATTACAATATCTTTTGCACTGTCTGCTTCCACGTGATGTTGATTTTTATTTTGTACATCTTTAGTACGCCCGGCCATATAAGCAAAAAATATCACACCCGGTATGATCAGATACCAAAGCAAATCAAGAAGATAAAAAAATGTTGCGTGGTGGGGCTCTCCCGAAAGTTTACTTATAACTATTGTTGAAAGCGGTTCACCTATAGGCGTTAAAATTGCACCGAAACCGATAGCAAAACAGCCCATAACAATAACATGTACGGTGTCGCGTCTTGTCAAACGTAAAGTAGAGGCGATTTCACAAAGTATCAAAGCAGCAATTATTGCAGTTATTACACTTGACAAAAACCCCAAAGTGGCGACAAACAAAACTATAGTACCTTTTAAGCCGATTTTTATCTCCACATGCTCAATAAAATTTGTGATTACTTTCCTGAATTTCCTAAAAAGTAACCCGATAATTAACACAGCCAAAGATATTTTTACCGGTTCCATTAAAGCATCTCCTACGAGATGCCAACTCCAAGCCCCTATAGTAGTTACGGCAATAAGGCCAAGGACAAACAAAAAAGTTTCAAGCTGCTGCTCTACGGCATGAACTAAAAAAGGCAAAAATAATGCCAATAAAATTACTACTGTTAAAATTATAATCACAAGTGTACTCATAAACTCCCCTCTTTATATTATACTATAAATTGGAAAATCTAACTTTCTTGTTTTTAGTCTGAGAAAGGACACCAGTTTATTTTTCTTTTTGTTCCGCCAAAATATTTGTATGCCAATTTATTTTTAAGCAGTAATTTTGATAGGTCTATTTCTTCGCCGAATAAGATATTTTTTACCTCGCAAAGTAAGCGAAAATATTTGTCACGCTCGCAATTCTTTAAAATAATACTACCAACTGATAGGAAATCTTGTGTTAATTTCTTGGCTCTTTTGGCGGCGGCTTTTTCGCATTTATTTGCTGTTTTTATTTCAGGTGTATCAATATCTTTTACCCGCACTGATATATTACTGCAAAATATAGGGTAACCGCAAGGCAGATTTACTTTAAAAGTATCGCCGTCATAAACAGAAACAATTTTGACATCATAAAAATCTTGTACAGGTTTTGCAAACAAAATACTAGCAACGAATAATAAACAAATAATTATCAGTGTCTTTTTAGAAATAAAAACGGCCATAATTATTTTATGCCTATACAAATCCATAAAATAAAAATAGCCGTAGCCCTCTAAAGAGGACATTTGGTATAAATCAAAAGGTTAATTAGGCCCTTTGATTTATACCTTACGCACTATTTTTGGTTTGTACAGGATCTTTATGAATTTTACTCATAAAGATGATCTCTTTTCACAAAAGAGTCCAAAAATAGAATGAAAGTCGCAAAAAACGACTGTATACTATTATTATATCAAAATTGAAAGGTAAAACGGACAAAGTCACTCTGTAGCACTGTACTAAAATAAAAACTAAAATTTATCAAAAATACGCCGACGGCAAATAACAACAATTGCAGATTGCTTATTTGCTATAATATATACATGAGAAAGAAAGGCATTGAGGTCATCGCCACCAACCGCCAAGCCCTGCACGAGTATTTCATCTTAGATACTTTTGAGGCAGGCTTAGTTTTACTCGGTGCTGAAATAAAGGCTCTCCGTAACAAGGAGTGTTCCTTACGCTCGGCTTTTGTCCGCATAGACGGGGGCGAAGCACAAATTATAAATCTAAACATCAAACCTTATGCTTTTAATACCCATACGGTTTTGGACCCTACAAGAACACGCAAATTGTTACTTAACCGTAGGGAGATAAATAAACTTGCCGCCGCAAGCGAAGTTAAAGGGCAAACTATTGTTCCGCTTGAAATATATCTTAAAAACGGCTGGGCAAAAGTTAAAATCGCTTTAGCAAAAGGTAAACATTTATTTGATAAGCGCAAAACCCTAAAGGACAAAGCGGTCGCACGTGATATGGAACGCAGTTTCAAAAATAAATTTAAGTTGTAATTTGATATACTATATAATATCGCATTAAATAAGGAGAATTATGAAAATACACTCTTTTAAAGTAACACCGGATTTGCCGGATAATATGAAATTTTTGGAAGAACTTTCCAATAATATGTGGTTTGCGTGGAATTGGGATGCTATTAATTTGTTTGTTAAGATTGATGAGAAACTTTGGGAGCAAAGTTTGCGTATGCCCAAATGGCTTATGGCAACAGTATCCCAAAAACGTCTTGAAGAATTAAGCAAAGATAAAGATTTTATCGCCCAGCTTAATTATGTGGAATCTCTTTATAGAAATTATCAAAAAGAACAAAGCACCTGGTTTAACAAGGTTAAAGGGGAAGGCAAAGATAATTTTTTAACGGCATATTTTTCCATGGAATACGGTATAGGTGAGGGTTTGCCGATTTATTCCGGCGGGCTTGGTATGCTTTCGGGCGACCATATTAAAAGTTCAAGCGACCTCGGCCTTCCTTTAATCGGCGTTGGTTTATTCTATCAAAAAGGTTATGTAAAGCAAGTTTTGAATAAAGACGGCTGGCAAGGGGAACAATATCCGGAAAATGACTGGGCCCACATGTCAGTAGAACCGATTTTAAAAGAGGACGGAAACCACTTAACCGTTGATATACCGCTCGGTCGTGAAGTTATAAAAGCAATGATTTGGCGTGTACCTGTAGGGCGGACTTGCCTTTATTTGCTTGATACCAATTTACCGGAGAACCCCCCGCAGCACAGAAGCATAACCGAGCAGCTTTACGGCGGTGACAGGGAAAACCGCATTAAACAGGAAATAGTACTTGGCATCGGCGGTGTAAAAGCCTTAAAAGTTTTAGGCTTAAAACCTACGGTTTACCATATTAATGAAGGGCATTCTGCTTTCTTGCTTTGTGAACGAATTATTGAAATTATGCAAGAACGCAAAATATCTTTTGACGAAGCACGTGAAATTGTTTGGGCAACTTCAGTATTTACAACACACACACCGGTAATCGCCGGCAATGAACATTTTGATTTTAATTTGGTCAAAAAATTTATGGAACCCTATGTATTGCAACTTGGTATAGGTTGGGACAGATTCCTTGATTACGGTAAAGAAACACCGCAATCACCAATGTTTTGTATGACGGTATTTGCTTTAAAACTTTCCGCTTATTTAAACGGTGTGGCTAAGTTACACGGCAAAGTCTCGCGCGAAATGTGGCATGAGGTATGGCCAAGTTTAAATGTAAACGAGGTACCTATAACAAGCATTACGAACGGGGTACACTCAGCAAGCTGGGTAAGCCATGAACACAATGATTTATACAAAAAATATATCAATAACTCGCCTAATGCCATGGAAGATTTTGAGCATACCGATTGGAACAAAGTAAACGATATCCCTGCCGAAGAACTTTGGCAAACGCATAATTTGCGTAAAGATAAACTTATTAAACATATCCGCGCAAAGATGGTACGTCAAGCAAAACGCCTGGCTACAAATTTAAAGATAGCAAAAAAGGCCGGCAACGTTTTACATGAAGGTGTTTTAACTATCGGTTTTGCCCGCCGTTTTGCTACTTATAAACGTGCAACCTTGCTGTTTAAAGATCCGGAACGTTTGGCAAAGATTGTCAATAATCCTGACAGGCCGGTACAATTCGTTTTTGCCGGTAAAGCACATCCGGCAGACAGTAACGGTAAAGAATTTATCAAAAAAATATTTAACTATATGCTTGACCCAAGGTTTAACGGCAAAATCGTCTTTGCCGAAGATTATAATATGAACCTTGCACGCTATATGGTACAAGGTGTAGATGTGTGGTTAAATAATCCTATCAGACCTATGGAAGCATCAGGTACAAGCGGTATGAAAGCAGCCTTAAACGGTGCTTTGGCACTTTCAATTTTAGACGGTTGGTGGGATGAAGTCGGCCCTTGCGATTTTAGCTGGTCCATAACCGGTTCGGAAAGTTATAAAGATGGAGAAGAGCGCGATGAAGTGGAAAGCCAAGCGCTTTATAACTTACTTGAACAGGAAGTAATCCCTACCTATTATGACCGTGATGCGGACGGGTTACCTCAAAAATGGATTAAAAAAATGAAAGATTCCATTTCCTCCATCGTACCTTTCTTTAATACTAACAGAATGGTGCAAGAATATTATGATAAATTTTATACTAAAGCCCATTATTACGGCAATATTTTAAACACTAAAGGACGTACTGCGGAAGTTGCCGCCTGGCGCAAACAAATTGCCGATAATTGGCCCCAAGTAAGCATTACAGACACAACAGGTCAAATTGACGGGGAAGTATTAGTCGGCCAAAGAATTAAAATTACCGCTGATGTTACATTGGGTACTCTAAAACCGGAAGAAGTGGTAGTGCAATTACAAATAGGCACACGCGGTATGGGTGGTGCTTTTGAAAGCGTAAAAGATATTGCTATGAATTTTGTCAAGCAAGAAAACGGCATTTACAAATATGAAATTGAAATACAGCCGGAAACAAGCGGCAGGCAAGATTATGCTTTGAGGATTCTCCCTTTCAATGCAAGCGTTCCGCATCCTTTTACGCCGTTATTTGTACGCTGGGAAATGTAGTTTTTGATTACTGAGGTGCGCCTTGAATATCGTCTTGATTAACCCTGAAATTCCGTTTAATACAGGCAACATCGGGCGCACTTGTGTTGCAACAAATACGCATTTGTTCCTTGTCGGGAAACTTGGCTTTAAGATTTCCGACAGGGAAATTAGACGCAGCGGGCTTGATTATTGGCCTAAATTAAAATATACTTTAATTCCTACCTGTGATGAGTTTTTTGATAATTTACCCAAAGATGCACGCCTGTTTTTCTTTTCTACAAAAGGCAAAAAATGTTTGTGGGACATTAAATTTGAGAAAGACGATTATTTAATTTTCGGCTCGGAATCTTGCGGTTTACCGCGTGATTTTTACACGAAATATGCCGATAAACTTTACACTATTCCCATGCCTGGGGATGTCCGCTCCTTAAACTTATCTACTTCCGCTGCAATTTGCTTGTACGAAGCCTTAAGGCAAATGAGAAATTTATAAGTTTATTTTTGTTTATAATAATACCACCAACCTGTGCCTGATGTCGAACCGATATTATCCCCTGTATCTCTTTTACAAATACGGTCTCTTATACTATTTCTATCATACCCCACTACACGGCAAGCAAATGGTCTACCTGTACTTCTGTTAAGCGTATATTCTATCTCTCCACCTGTAATATTTATACTACAATATATTCTATTATTTCCTTTATCTTCAAAAATATAACAACTTATACCTTTCGGTATTGTTATATCTAAATTATTCTGAACTCCTACATAGGTACCATGTATTAAATAGTATCTTTGTGCCGCATCTTGTACATTTCTGGTAATTGTTTTAACAGTTGACAATTTTGCTTTTCCAACTGCTAGCTGATATTGCGGCAAAGCAATAGCTGCTAAAATACCTATAATTAAAACTACTACCAATAATTCTATTAAGGTAAAACCTTTTTTATTTATACTCATAATATCTCCTAATTTGATTTATACAGTATTTTTATTTATATATTTTAGAAAAAAAAAAAAAATGTCAAGCAAAAGTTAGGAATCCGATAAATTGGTATAAAATAAAGTAAAATATTATATAGGATTTTTAACATGAACCCAAAAGTTATACTATTAATCTTGTTTTTAATTAATCTATTTAACTATATTGATAGACAAGTGTTATTTGCCGTCTTTCCCCTGCTTTCAGAAGACTTGAATTTAAACGACGGCCAACTTGGCTTACTCGGTTCAGTATTTATGATTGTTTACACCTTAACTGCACCTATTATTGCTTACTTTGCGGACCGTTCTCCGCGTCAAATTTGGGTTTCCGCCTGCGCCGTTTTATGGAGCGGTGCAACCGCGTTAACCGGTATGGCAAAAGATTTTTATCATATTGCCATAGCACGCAGTTTTATAGGTGTAGGCGAAGCAGGTTTTACAAGTGTTTCCCCCTCACTTGCAGCGGAAGGTTTTAAGCCTGAACTCCGCGCGCGCATACTTGCGATTTTAGGGCTTGCTCTCCCTCTTGGCAGCGCGTTTGGTTATTTGCTGGGAGGTTTAATCGGGCAACATTATGGTTGGCGCATAGCATTTTACGCTTTATCAATACCGGGCTTTTTGCTTGCCTTTTGGGCCTTAATTTATATTAAAGATAAAAGACAAATACAAAATACCGAACAAATAAAACTTACAAATTACCTACAATTTTTTAAAAGCAAGAGTTTTGTTTACCTATGCTTGGGAGAGGCTATGGCAACTTTTACACTCGGCGGTCTTGCTGCATGGATGCCGACATATTTCCACAGATATTACGGTTTTACCGTAGCACAAGCAGGCACATATTTCGGTGCACTCATAATTATTGCAGGGATTATCGGAACTTTAGGCGGCGGTATTTTGGCTGATTTTTTAATTAAAATAACAAAAAAGGCCTATTTTTATACAACTTTGCTTGGTTATGCTATTGCTTTGCCTTTTGGACTTTTGGGGCTTTTGTGCGAAAATCAAACCCTTGCTTTAATTTGCTTTGGTATAGCGATGAGTTTTGTTTTCTTACAAACAGGTGCGTTAAATGCTGCAATTATAAGTATAACTTCGCTAAAAATACGTTCCATGGCTTTTGCCCTTAATATTTTCATCATTCATGCTTTGGGGGATGCAATTTCCCCGATGACTATAGGCAAAATTTCACAAACCTTTGATTTGCATTTGGCAGTTTTAGTTGCCATAATATTCTTACTGCCTGCCATAGCATTTTGCTACCTAGCCGCCCGTACATTTAAAGGGCAAGAATTGTAAATTATTTTTTATTTATTAGTAAACCCAATAGCAAAGACCACTATTATTGGGGCAAGTCGGATATGCCTTTTTCGTTTCTTGTTTACACAAAATATTTGTGGGATGAGAGAGATCTGCAGTGTAAACGTAACACAAATCAGGCTTAAGCGGATCTTTGTAAACGTAATAATTTACTTTAACCCCCAAAATATATCTACTCACCATAAACCGTGCACCGCCGCTCATTAAATCAGCAGTAATATCACTTGTTTGAAATTGTAAACCCAAGGCACTATAATTCGTAGGATAAGTGTCATTTTTTAAATAATAAAGATGTATAGCTTCATCAATAATTCTTGCCCTAGATTTTAACTCGGAAAACTTAGTTCTTGCTACCGACAATTTATATTGCGGCAAAGCAATTGCTGCTAAAATACCTATAATTAAAACTACAACTAAAAGTTCCAACAAAGTAAAACCTTTACGATTTTTTTTACAATTTTCTAACATAAATTACCTCACAATAATATAGTTTATATTAATATTTTAGAAAAAAAAAAAAAATGTCAACAACAATTTTTGAAGTCATAAAAATGAACACAAAAAATTAAAATATGTTAAAATTGTTTTATGGGTGTTACAGAATCTAAAGAAAATTATTTGGAAATAATTTATATCTTAAAAACCCAACAAAAAGAGGTCCATGCAATTGATATTGCAAATTACCTCGGTTTTGCAAGGGCAAGTGTTAGTATTGCCTTAAAAGCGCTAAAAGATGAAAAATATATTTTCATTGATGATAAATCCCACATAACCCTAACCTCCAAGGGAAAAACCGTTGCCTTAAAAGTATACGAAAAGCACAAAATTCTTTCCGCATGGTTTATGGCAATGGGAGTAGACGAAAAAACAGCCTTAAAAGATGCCTGCAAGATTGAGCATATAATATCTAACAAAAGTTTTAAGGCTATTAAAAATTACTTGAATAGCAAATAGATATGCAAGCGCGTTTTATGCGTTTGAGAGCCCTATGCGGAACATAACGCGTAAAACTAATATACAACATTTAAGAAATTGGTATAATATAAGTATGTCAAACGAAAAACTACCCCCACAAGCATTAGATGCTGAAATGGCCTTGCTCGGCTCAATGATGATAGAGCAAGATGCCCTTGAACGCGCTATAGGTATAGTAAGCGTAGAACATTTTTATAAAACCGCACATCAAAAAATATTTACAGCTATAAAAAATCTTGCTGTTAAGGACCAAGCTGTGGACCTTATTACCCTTACCGAAGAACTTAAACGCGAGGGATTTTTAGCCGAAATCGGCGGTGAAAGATATTTAGCGGAATTAATGTCCAAAGTATCCACTGCCGCCCATGTGGAACATTATGCCAAAATCGTTTATGATACAGCCATGTTAAGGGAACTGATAAAAATATCAACTTCCACCGTTGAAAATTGTTATAAAAATGCCGAACAGGAACCAAGCGCCTTAATTGACGAAGCACAAGGCAAATTATATACTTTAAACCAAAAACAGCAAAAACAAGGTTTTGTTTCCAGCAAAGAAATGTCCCTTGAAGCGATGGAACAAATTGAAAAACTTATAGTAGACAAAAATCCCATTAAAGGTGTTCCGACCGGGTTTAGCGAATTTGATACAATGACCGGCGGATTAAGGAAAGGGGACCTTATAATCTTGGCTGCACGCCCTTCACAAGGTAAAACGGCAATGGCTTTAAATATAGTACAAAATGCACTTGATAAAGGTGTTCCGGTGGCAATGTTTTCTTTGGAAATGGGCCGTTTTCAAATTTATCAAAGAATGGTTTGTACGGCAGCACAAGTCAGTTTACATAATGTAAGCACAGGTACTTTCCAAAAGTCAAGGTGGCGTGAACTTGCTTCTAAAATACAAAAACTCGGCACACAACCTCTTTATATTGATGATACCCCCGGTGTAACCATAACCGAAATCCGTATGCGTGCACGCCGTTTGGCACGGGAATTACAGAAACAAGGCAAAGAACTCGGCCTTATTGTTATTGATTATATAGGCCTCATCACTAGCGGGAAAGCAAAAATTGAATCTCGCCAGCAAGAGGTATCGGAAATTTCCAGAATGTTAAAAGAACTTGCAAGGAATATGAATGTGCCTGTCTTGGCATTATCCCAACTTAACAGAAATACCGAAAAAGGCCGGGCAGATAACCGCCCGCAACTTTCAGATTTGAGGGAATCAGGCTCTATTGAACAAGATGCTGACGTCGTAGCATTAATACACCGCGAAGGTTATTATAAATGGCAGGATGAAAATTTAAGAAATAAAGCAAATTTAATTTTGGCTAAACAGCGTAACGGCCCCGTAGGTACTATTGACCTTAATTGGTACAGTGAATATACTTTATTTACAAATCCCGCCCTGGTAAGTGATGAAGCCGTTGCGGATGCTCTGGCCGCATCAAGTGATATTCCGCTATGACGATACCTTTTCTCCGCCCTACTTTTGCTGAAATAAATTTAAAAGCTTTGAAAAATAACATTTTGAAGGCAAAAGCCTTGATTTCTAAACGAGGACAAGGGCAAATAAAAATACTGTTACTTGTAAAAGCCAATGCTTACGGCCATGATGCAGGGCTTATTTCCAAATACGCACAAGAAAATAATCTTGTAGATTTCTTGGGTGTTGCTTCAATAGAAGAAGGTATGGAATTACGTCAAAAAGGCATAACTTTACCCATTTTAGTACTTGGCAGTATTTGGCCCTTTGACGGCTTTGAATATGCCATAAAAAATAGTCTTTCCGTTACTGTGGCAAGTGTTAAAGCAGCAAAATTTTTAGCAGAACTTTCAAACAAATTGGGAATCAAAGCCTATGCCCATGTTAAACAGGAAACGGGTATGAACCGTATTGGCTCGCGCCGGCCTGCAGCAATAGAAATATTAAAGATTTTAAACTCCTCCCCTTTTGTTAAAGTGGAAGGGGTTTTCAGCCACTTTGCAAAAGCAAATGACCATGAATATTCAAGCCGGCAAATTAATTATTTCACCGAATTTTTGAATGAAGCAAAAATGAAAAATTTAGATACCGGTATTTGTCATTTGTCCGCTTCCCAAGCATTTTTAAATTATCCGCAAGCGCAATTTGATATGGTCAGGCTTGGCCACCTTGCTTACGGTCTGGAACCGGATTTTAAACCGGTACTCTCCTTAAAATCAAAGGTTGTATTTATAAAAGATGTAAGGAAAGGCGTAAGTATAGGTTACGGCGGAACATTTATTACCAAAAAACCTTCAAAAATTGCTACTATACCATTAGGATATGGTGATGGTTATCCGCGGTCCTTATCTAATAGAACAGAGGTAGAAATTCTGGGTAAACGCTGCCCGCAAATTGGCAATATTACCATGGATATGATGATGGCGGATATCAGCGAACTGGGCGATATTAAAATAGGTACGGAAGTAAATTTAATAGGTAAACATATAACTGCTTTAGAACTTGCGGAAAAATGCGGAACTATTGATTATGAAATTTTAACTAATATTTCCCGCCGTGTTCCGCGAATCGGAGTATAGATGTTTAAAAAATTCGGGAAATTTTTAATATATTTTTTTACTCAATTCGGTCTTGCTACCGAAATGATTAAAGACTCTGTTTTCTGGTTTTTCAAAAGCAAACTTGAAATTTCCCAAACCCTACAACAAATACTTAAAATCGGTGTAGAAAGTGTCCCCGTTATCCTAATGACGGGTCTATTTGTCGGTATGGTACTTGCTTTACAGGCCGGAAATACAATGCAAAATATTCTAAGCGAACCTTTGTATATAGGATTGCTTGTCGGGTTTTCTTTAGTACGCGAACTTGGGCCGGTGCTTACTGCTTTTGTAATAGCAGGGCGTGCAGGAGCAGCAGTTACTGCGGAAATAGGTACCATGCGCGTAACTGAGCAAATTGATGCCCTAAGCACACTTGGTACAAACCCGATAAGATATTTGGTTATTCCGCGTTTAATTGCTTTTATGGTATCTATACCAATATTGACTTTGTTTTCAGATATTATGGGTATTTTCGGCGGTTATGTGGTAAGCGTGGAAGCCCTTGGCGTACCCTCGCACACATACATAAGCGATATAACAACTTATTTGGGAATTGATGATTTAATGCACGGCCTTATTAAGGCAATATCTTTTGCTTTTGCAATCGGGGTAATTTGTTGTTATAAAGGTCTTAATACAAGAAACGGTGCGGAAGGGGTAGGCAAATCCACCACCGGTGCAGTAGTTATAAGTATGGTCATAATTTTGGTTATTGACTATTTCCTGACGGCAATTTTACATGCCTTTGGTGTATAGTATGATTAAGATTGAAAACTTAAAAAAACATTTTGGCAGTAAACATATTTTAAACGGCGTTAATTTGGAAATAAAAGACGGCGAGGTTACCACCATTATCGGCGGTTCAGGTACGGGTAAAAGTACTTTGATAAAATGTATAATACGTCTATTGGAACCGGACGGGGGTAAAATCATAGTAGACGGCCAAGATATTACCCACTTAAATAACGAATTTGAACTTGCAAAGCTGCGAAAAAATTTCGGTTATTTGTTCCAAGAGGGTGCATTATTTGATTCTTTGACAGTAGGGGAAAATGTTACTTTCGGGCTTAAATACTTAACTGATACTCCAAAAAGCGACTATGCTAAAATTGCTAGAGAAAAATTGGCTCTTGTCGGTCTAAAAAATATTGAAAACTTGCGCCCTTCGGAACTTTCTGGCGGTATGAAAAAGCGCGTTTCCTTAGCGCGTGTTTTGGCTACAAACCCAAAAGTAATTTTATATGACGAACCGACAAGCGGCCTTGACCCTATAATGTCGGAAATTATCAGTCAATTAATATTAGATTTGAAACATAAACTTGGGGTAACTTCAGTAGTTATTACGCATGATATGAAAAGTGCTTTTGAAATTTCTGATACCCTCGCCATGCTTTATGAGGGAAAAATGCAGCTTGTGGCATCAAAAGAGGAGTTTAGACGAACCCAAAACCCTTATGTTAAACAATTTATAGCAGGCTCAGCAATAGGGCCTATACAAATGAAAATTTCGGATTAAAGAGGTATAAATATGAGTACTGAGACAAAAGTTGGTTTATTTACTTTCATAGGCATAGTTGTTTTAGGCATTTGTTTTTACACTTTGGGTAATTTTTCGGTTACGAAAGGTTATGAAATCAAGGTTTATTTTTCCGATGTTTCAGGATTACCGGCAAAATCAAATGTCCGCTTAAACGGTGTTGAAGTAGGTAAAGTAAAAGAACTAAAACTTGAAAACGGGCAGATTTTGGCTATCCTTAAAATAAACGAAGGGGTAATAATTTATAAAGATGCCAATTTCGCTATTGCGGCTACAAGTTTAATCGGTACTAACTATTTGCAAATTGAACAGGGGCATCCTCAAAGCGGTGTTTTGGAAGCGGGGGCGATAGTATATGGTCATAGTTTACCCTCAATAACCAATATGATTACCGAAGCCTTAGAATCAATACAAAACCTGACTGCCGGCATAAGTGATAACGGTAAATTTGCCGATGACATCGGTAAAACTTTACAAAATTTGCGTGAACTTTCTGGTAACTTAAACGAATTAATTTTTTCTTTAAGACCATACTTAAAAAAATCAATGGAAGAGGTTAGTGAACTTACAAAGGCCTCAAATGAAGTGATTCAGGATTTACAAACCGGAAAAGGGCTTTTCCCCGCCTTGATATCTAACCAACAAATGAAAGAAGACGTAGAGCAAACCTTAGCCAATATTAAACAAGTCAGTGCCGATGCAAAAACCTTTATAGGCCAAATTGCACGGTTCAGGATTTTTTGGCTTTATGATGCTTACTATCAGCCACACGGCGGGCTTGGTTCTTCGGATTTATTTGTTAAATTTGTACCCGGTAACGGTTACACTTACTATAGTTTCGGTGTTTCAAACTTAGGTAATAAAGATAATTTACCGAAGAACGATAAGGACTTTAGGGACTATAACCAAATTGATGCACGCCTCGGTGTTTACAATCAATGGGGCGATTTGGCTGTGGGTATGATTCGCGGTGCCGGCGGTGTACGCGCTGCAGTTAAACCCTTTTATAAGGCAGATAATTTTATTGTTAAGAATTTTTCAATATACGGTGAAGCCACTGATTTCGGCCGCAAACGCGAAATCAACGGCCGTATGTTTGATAAACCCTTTTATGCCGTTGGTGCACAGGCCTGGATTAATAAGAATTTCGGTCTTAATGTCAGGTATAATGATATTGCTGAAGCATCTGCTTTCCAAGTCGGTGCTAACTTATCATTTGAAGATAAGGAACTTGCTTCCTTACTCGGCCTTGCAAGTATGGCAAAATAAGCGAGCATTATGAAATTTAAAACAGTTTATACTTGTCAAAAATGCGGTTTTAACTCCCCTAAATGGCTGGGGCGCTGCCCTGATTGCGGGGAATGGAACAGTTTCGCCGAAGAAGTTATTCAAGAAGAATCAAAAACAGCAAAAACAAAAAAATCATTTACGGAGTTTTCTTCCGAAATTACGCCTCTGAAAGAGGCAAGCGCAAAAGAAGAAAAACGAACACCGACGGGAATAACTGAGTTTGACCGCTTAACTTCCGGCGGGCTTGTAGACGGGCAAATAACCTTGCTTGCAGGTGCACCGGGTATAGGTAAAAGCACTTTAATGCTTCAAATTGCCTCCGCTTTATCAAAAACACAAAAGGTTTTGTATATTTCAGGGGAAGAATCTTTGGAGCAAATCGCCTCGCGCGCAAAACGCTTAAAGGCAAACGGGGAAAATATTTTTTTACTTTCCGAAACAAATATACAACGTATTTTAGAAGCAATAAAAAAAGTTGCCCCGCAAGTGTTGATAGTGGACTCCATACAAACCGTTTATCATCCGGAATTTAATTCTGCTTCCGGTACTTTAAGCCAAGTACGGGAAAGCGCAGGTGAAATTTTACGTGCGGCAAAACCAAACGGAATAATTACTTTTATTTTAGGCCACATTACAAAGGACGGTGCTCTGGCAGGCCCGAAAGTCCTTGAACACATGGTGGACACAGTTTTATATTTTGATAGTGATTCCGATAATATTTTACGCATTTTGCGCGCACACAAAAACCGGTTTGGTTCCACTTCTGAAATTGCCCTCTTTAAAATGACAGCCGCAGGCCTTGAAGATGTATTGGACGCAAGTGCATACTTTGCACAAACATCAAGGAGTAAGAAAATTATCGGCAGGGCTTTCTCTATAGCTTTAGAAGGCACCCGCCCTATTTTAACCGAAGTACAGGTTTTAACTTCAATGACACATTTCCCGTATCCGCGCCGTATTGCAACAGGGCTTGATTTAAACCGTTGCCAAATGCTGCTTGCAGCACTTGAAAAGCATATCGGTTTAAATTTAGATAATAAAGATGTCTATATTTCTCTAACCGGCGGAACAAAAATTATTGACCCGTCTTTGGATTTGGCAATATGTGCAGCGGTTATAAGTTCCGTTAAAGATAAACCTATTTCCGGCACTTCCGCTTTTATTGGGGAAGTCGGCATTTTAGGGCAGGTTGCGCCCGTTCCTTTAACAGAACGGCGCATAAAAGAAGCCGCGCGCCTTGGAATGAAAGATATTTTCACCCCAATTCTAAAAGAGAATCCGAAAATTAAAGTTGAGCAGCTTGAAGATTTATACAGTTTATCATTAAAGTGCTAGCATTAAATTTTTTCATTGATTTATAAAAATCTCAAGAACTTAGGGACAAAAACGAGAAAAAGTCCTAAAGATTATGAACCCCAACAAAAAAATTCTTACGTTTAAGAAATAAATATAAATTCTAGACTTAATTTACATTACGGAGCTTTCATACTTACAAACATATTAACCAAGAGTTTTACATATTTTACGCCCTATATTTGTATTTCCGTAACACCCTCTCTGTCTAGGATAATCTGAATTTAACAACCATTCTGTTATATAGAAATCTGATTCATTTTGACATTCATAATAATAACGATTTTCATCTTTGGCATATTCAGGACAATAAGCATACCGAATGTTATATGCAGAACCATTTATCAAATCAAATCTAAAATAATTATCACATACACCTGTTCCTTTTATTTCTTGACAATTCGTATCTAAATCCAAATCCTTGTGATGGCTAGAATAATGACCGTGAATTAAATAATAAATTTCTTCCGCTTGTTTTAATTGAAAAACTATCTCTCGCATATTAGCAAGACGGGCCCTTATAATTGTAATCCTATATTGCGGCAAAGCAATAGCCGCTAAAATACCGATAATTAAAACTACAACCAAAAGTTCAATTAATGTGAAACCTAATTTATTTTTCATAAAACCTCCTAAAATGCTTTATACAGCGTTTTTGTTTTATTATGTATAAATTTTACCAAAAAAAAAAAAAAAGCAAGTCAAGATCAATTTTGAGAGATTAAACAAGTGTTTTATGTTTTAAAAAATAATATCCCCCCACACTTTGTGGAATTTAGGAAGCAAAATTGATGATAAAAATAAAAAGTAAAACTTAAAAATTGGGCAGCAGTAGTAAAAAAATACTTATTGGATTAGGTTTCTTAAATTTAAGGAAGAGCCCACATAGCAGTCCAAACATTTTCATTTACATATTTAGGTTTACCATTAAAAATTTTTTCACAGTAACTTCCTAAAACTCCATTAAAAATATGGGTACTTCTTTTCCTGTTTTCAAAACATAAATTTGTTTCTTTCGGAACCACTGAATATGGATGTTCCTTAAATTTAAAAAACCCTGTCCCCGCATATTTTCCCTGTGTACGAGTCATCCCTATTCCGAATTGTCCTGCATCAATACTATAATTTACATTAATTACCCATTCTCCACCCCCTTTAAAATCTGAAGGAATATCAACATCTAATTCTTCTATGGAAGAAGGATAATTGCCCGTAGCTACTTGATATAGCATAGCAGCTTGATATGCACTTTGCAATAATGTTAAAGCTTGCGCGGCTTTACTTTTTTCTACCGCTTTTTTATATTGCGGCAAAGCAATAGCCGCTAAAATACCGATAATTAAAACTACAACCAAAAGTTCAATTAATGTGAAACCTAATTTATTTTTCATAAAACCTCCTAAAATGCTTTATACAGCGTTTTTGTTTTATTATGTATAAATTTTACCAAAAAAAAAAAAAAACGCAAGTCAAGAGCAATTTTGAGAAATTAAACAAGTGTTTTATATTGAAGAAAAATAATATTTCCGCTACACATTTCGCGGAGTTCACGAAACGAAATTGTAGGTTAAAATAAAAAGTGGTCTAATGGTCAAAAATGTTGCTGATTAAGTATCTTTTCCTTAAAATTGTTGCTCTTTTATTTTCCTCCCCCTTTGCCGTTTTATTTTTGCCTTAGCAAAAATAAGAAAGGGCGGAGGGGTTAGGGGTGGGGGTTGCCCATTAATACATTTTACGTCTCTGAAGTTTACTAATAAGGTACCCCCCTCTTGCCTCGCAAATAAAATTTGCTCGGCTTTCTCCCGCCCATTTTTTACATAGATAAAGACCGTAAAAAATGGGTGGCGAAAATAAAAGAGAAAGCAAAAAAATAACATTCCATCATTTTTGATACGGTATTAGCAACATTTTTTACCATTAGGCCTAAAAAGTAAACTTTTAAAACAAAAACCCCTGCACTTTCGCGCAGGGGTTTTTGTTTCAAAAAAGAATTATTTTACTTCTTCTTTTTCTACCGGTAAAGCAGCAAGTTGTTTATAGAGTTTGCGCTTATAGGCATATTCTTCTTCGGCAATCTTGGTAAGTGCTGCTGCACGTTCCGGGTTCATCTTTGCAAGATTTTTGAAACGTGTTTCGCCGCCAAGATAGTCAGCCAAAGGAATTATAGGTTCACCGCTGTCAACTTTAAGCGGGTTAAGCCCTTGTGCCTTCAAAGCAGGGTTAAAGCGGTAAAGTATCCAGCGCCCGCTTTGAACAGCTTTCTTAGCTTCAAGCAAACCTTTGCTCATATCAATACCGTGGGCAATACAATGTGAGTAGCAAATTACCAAAGCCGGGCCGTCATAAGCTTCTGCTTCGGCAAGTGCTTGAACGGTTTGGTTCATATTTGCACCCAAGGCGACTTGTGCAACATAGATGTTGCCGTAAGTCATGGCAATCATACCAAGGTCTTTCTTCGGCATTGTTTTACCGCCTGCGGCAAACAAGGCAACTGCACCCATAGGTGTTGCTTTGGACATTTGACCGCCTGTGTTAGAGTAAACTTCGGTATCCATTACCATAATTTTGATATTTTTACCGCTTGCTAAAACGTGGTCTAAACCGCCGTAACCGATATCATAGGCCCAGCCGTCACCGCCCAAAATCCAGACAGATTTCTTGACTAAGTAATCTGCTAAAGCGAGCATACGCTCATTTTTGGTTTTGGTTTTTAAAGCGGCTACTCTTTCGCGTTGTGCATCAATTTCTGCTGTTGTATGTTGCGGAGCATTTAAGATTTCGTCAACGAGTTTATCGTCGCCGATTTCGGCTTTGATTTCTTTAAGTTGCGCCATGGCATCACTGAAAAGTTGGTCGTATGCCAAGCGAATACCAAGCCCGAATTCTGCGTTATCTTCAAACAAGGAGTTTGCCCAAGCAGGACCTTTACCGTCATCGCGTTTACAGTACGGGGTTGTCGGCAAGTTACCGCCGTAAATTGAGGAGCAGCCCGTTGCGTTCGCGATTGCAAGGTGGTCGCCGTGTAATTGGGTTAAGAGTTTTACATAAGGTGTTTCACCGCAGCCTGCGCATGCGCCGGAGAATTCAAATAAAGGTTTCTGTAATTGTGAACCTTTAACTGTTTCTTTCTTGGTTTTAACGTCGGCTGATTTGATGTTTAAGAAAAATTTAAAGTTTTCGCTTTCAGGTTTTCTTAAAGGAAGTTGCTCAACCATATTGATTGCTTTTTTGGTTGGGTCTTTCTTATTTTTTGCCGGACAGTTTACGATACATGCACCGCAACCTGTACAATCTTCAACAGCAACTTGGGTTGTAAATTTAAGGCCGGCAAGGTCTGCTTTACCGTCTGCTGATTTAAAGGTTTTGGGTGCGCCTGCAAGTTCTTTTTCCTGATAGGCTTTAATTCTGATTGCTGCGTGCGGGCAAACTAAAGAACAAATACCGCATTGTATGCAAGTTTCCGGATCCCAAGACGGGCACATTAAAGCAATATTGCGTTTTTCATATTGTGTTGTACCTGTCGGGAAAATACCGCCTTTCGGCATTTTTGAAGTTGGTAAAGTATCACCGTGATAGGTAATCATTTTACCCAAAACATCTTTTACGAATTCCGGTGCATCTGCAGGAACAGGGGATTGCATTGAAATTGTGGATGTTACTTTGTTGGGGTATTTAATTTCATGTAAACCGTCTAAAGAAGCATCAACTGCGGCATAGTTTTTATTAACAATTTCTTCGCCTTTTTTGGAATAAGTTTTCTTGATTGCTTCTTTAATTGCGTCTATTGCAACTTGTTTTTCAATTACACCGCAAATGCTGAAGAAAGCAGTTTGCATGATGGTGTTTGTTCTTGAACCCATACCGGTTTTCATGGCAATATGGGAAGCGTCAATGGTATAAACTTTGAGTTTTTTATCAATGATTTGTTGTTGAACTTCTTTGGGTAATTTGTCCCAAACTTGGTCTGCGGCATACGGGGCATTGATTAAGAAAGTCGCCCCTTCTTTTGCATTCCTTAAAATGTCATATTTTTCAAGGAAAGAGAAAAGGTGGCAGGCAATAAAATCTGCTTCTTCAATCAAGTACGGTGCGCGGATGTATTTTTTACCAAAGCGGATATGTGAAGTCGTCATTGAACCTGATTTTTTGGAGTCGTACACGAAATACCCTTGGGCAAAATTATCGCTTCTTGCACTGATGATTTTCATTGTATTTTTGTTTGCGCCGACTGTACCGTCAGAACCTAAACCATAGAACATAGCATTAAAGGTTCCGTCTGTTGCTGATGTTTTGAAAGCAGGGATTTTTAAAGATTTACCGCCCAAGTCATCATCAATACCAACGATAAAACTTGTGATAGGTTCTTTTGCATCCAAGTTATCAAATGCGGCTTTTACCATGGCAGGGGTAAATTCTTTAGAACCGATACCGTATCTGCCGCCGATAATTAAAGGTGTTGTTGTAAATTTTGCTTTTGCTTCTTTGGTTAAGAAAGCGGCACAAACATCTTCAAATAAAGGTTCACCGATTGAACCGGGTTCTTTTGTTCTGTCAAAAACTGCAATTTTCTTAACTGTTTTGGGGAAAGCATTAATAAAGTCTTCTGCGGCAAAAGGCCTAAAGAGTTTAACTTTAAGTACGCCCACTTTTTCGCCCGGCATATTTTCAACTGCGGTTTGTGCGACATCTGCACCGGAAGCCATAATTACAACAACCTTTTCCGCATCTTTCGCGCCGACATATTCATATAAATCGTATTGTCTGCCGGTTAATTTGGCGAATTTATCCATATATTTCTTTAAGATTTTAGGTGTGGCTAAATAGTATTTGTTTACGGCTTCGCGCCCTTGGAAATAGACATCCGGATTTTGTGCGGTACCGCGGATAGTCGGGTGTTCGGGGTTCATGGCATTTGCGCGGTATTGGGCAACTAAATTATCATCAATCATTTCTTTCATTGTTTCTTTGGATATTACGTCAACCATATTAAGTTCATGGGAAGTCCTAAAACCGTCAAAGAAATGCAAGAAAGGAACTTGTGCTTCAAGCGTTGCCGCTTGGGAGATTAAGGCAAAGTCCATAGCTTCCTGAGCGTTAGCGCTTGCAAGCATAGCCCAACCTGTTTGGCGGACTGCCATAACGTCACTGTGATCACCGAAAATTGAAAGTGCATGTGTTGCAATAGCACGGGCTGAAACATGGAAAACCGTCGGTGTAAGTTCACCGGCAATTTTGAACATGTTAGGAATCATTAAAAGTAAACCTTGTGAAGCGGTAAAAGTAGTGGTCAAAGCACCGGCAGATAAAGCACCGTGTACTGTACCGGAGGCACCGCCCTCTGATTGTAACTCGGCTACTACGGGGACATTACCCCAAATATTTGTTTCCCCTTTTGCGCTTTTTGCATCGCAAATTTCACCCATCGTGGAAGATGGTGTAATCGGGTAAATTGCAATAACTTCATTTGTAGCATGGGCGACATGCGCGACAGCGGTATTGCCGTCCATAGCAGTTAATTTTTGTGACATGTGAATCTCCTTAAAATTAAAATACACTTACATTGTAGCATTTTTAACGGTGCCATTGTATAACTCTTATAGTAACAAATTATATTATTGAGACCTTTTATTTATATATTGCAGTCTATATGGTGAAAAGTATGTCTAATTCTTCCACATTTGCAGAACTCTTTTAACAGTTAATATCCCAACAGTAAGTACCGAAAACTTCCTCCAAATAGTGCACTAAAACACCATCTAAAGTTATTTTATACGGGGTTTGGATTAAATGTGTTTTGTCACCGTCAGGAATATCAAAGTACACCTCACATAAACCTTTTGTTTTTAGTAATAGTTCCTTTAATTTAACCAATGGTGTATTCTTTACATTAGCAGGTAAATGTATAATAAGTTTTTTGGCTTTGCGGGAAATCAGAGAAAACACCGGCTCCACGCTGGAAACGCTTATTTCTGCCCGGGCAGACATTTCATCCCCTCTAATTTCCCCGTGTATTACAAGAATCTGGTTTATGGCAACGCTATCAGAAATTTGATTCCATACTTTGTTAAAAATATTTGCGGTTAAAGAATATTTTTCATCTTCAATAGTTAACTGCGCCCAATTTTTTTTATCACGCGTTTGGCGTTTTTTAAGGCGCGTTATGATACCGGCAACGGCTACAGTACCGGTATAGGGACTCTCGTTAATTTTTGTTATTGAATCTTTTAAAATCTTATTTAAATGCCTTTGGTATTTCGCAAGCGGATGTCCGGAAAAATACACCCCAAGTACTTCCCTTTCCGTATTAAGCATTTGGATATGACTCCATTTATCTACTTTAACATAAGTAACTTTAGGGACAGTGAAATTAAACATTTCCTCTCCAAATAAACTTATAGCAGCTTCCTCTTTTTCCTCATTCATGTCATCTACCAATTTAATAGTGGATTCAACATTTGCAAGCCAATTCGGGCGGCTTACTTCCGGTTTAGTATCCGGCGTAAAAGAGTCAAAAGCCCCTGCCATTACTAAAGACTCTAAAACTTTTTTATTTAATTGATTTGAAACCACCCTGCTGCAAAAATCAAAAAGGTCTTTAAAAGGTCCTTTTTCATCGCGTGCTTTGACTATGGCAAGTGTTATCTCTGTACCGACATTTTTTATAGCGTTTAAACCATAGCGTATGGCTTCTTTACCGTTTGGCAAAGTTTCTACGCTAAAGTCGCTTAAAGATTTTTGAACGTCAGGCGGCAAAATTTCAAACCCCATTTTTCGTGCTTCTTCCAAGTATGTGGCAATTTTATTTTCTTTATCTGTTGCACCGATTGCATTATGCCCGATTTCGTTTGTGAGTGCCGCACACATAAATTCAATAGGGTAATTTGCCTTCAAATAAGCAGTTTGATAAGATACCAAAGCATAAGCTACCGAGTGCGACTTATTAAAACCGTACTCTGCAAATTTGGCCATTTGGTCAAAAATCTTAGTGGAAGTCTTTTCCGAACAATCATGCACTTTTGCGCCCTCAATGAATTTAGCGCGGTAACCTTCCATAATATCAATTTTCTTTTTACCCATTGCTTTACGCAAAGAATCTGCTTCCCCCGGGGTAAAACCGCTGAGGGCTTTGGAGACTTCCATAATTTGCTCTTGGTAAATCATGGTACCGTATGTTTCTTCCAATACAGGTTCCATTAGTTTATGTTCTACGGTGATGGGTTCAAGGCCGTGTTTTCTTTTTACAAAACTATCAAGCATACCGCTCTGCATAGGCCCCGGTCTATATAGGGCAACCAAAGCCGAAATATCACTAAAAGCAGACGGCTGTAACCTTTTAACCAAATCTTTCATACCGGAACTTTCTAATTGGAACACACAAGTTGTTTCGCCTTTGGCAAGTAATTCAAAAGTTTTCTTATCATCAGTTGGAATAGTTGCTATATCAATATCAATGCCTCGTAATTTCTTTATTAATTTAACGGCATTATCAATAACCGTCAAAGTACGGAGGCCCAAAAAGTCAATTTTAAGCAAACCCATATCGGAAATAGTATTTCCTTCATATTGCGTGGTAATAATATCTTTTGTACCTTTTGCAAGAGGTGTATATTTTGTAACTTCTTCCTTAGTAACCAAAACCCCGGACGCGTGCACCCCCGTATGGCGTTTCAGACCTTCAATTTTTGATGCATAATCAAAAAGTTGTTTTACTTTTGAACTTTTGGCAAGTTCTTTCTTGATTTCGGGTACATTTTCAATAGAATCAGCAATAGTTGCGTTTAAAGCATCCGGTATAAGTTTAGATAAGCGGTTGGCTTCTGTTGCTTCAAAACCAAGTACGCGCGCGGTATCTTTTAGGGCAAGTTTCGCCTTCATTGTACCGAAAGTGATGATGCTCGCCACGTTTTTTATACCGTATTTCCTGCGCATATAATTTATAACTTCTTCACGGCCAGCATCTGAAATATCAATATCAAGATCCGGCATACTTACGCGGTCAGGGTTTAAAAATCTTTCAAACAGAAGTTTATTTTTCAACGGGTCCACACGGGTTATGTCTATACTGTACGCTACTAAAGAACCTGCCCCTGAACCGCGCCCCGGCCCTATTGGTATATCTTGGCTTCTTGCATATTGTATAAAGTCAGACACTATCAAAAAATAAACAGCAAAACCCATATTTGATATTACGCCAAGTTCATATTCAAGGCGTTCTTTATATTGCAGTGGAATATCTTCGGTTTTAAGTTTCTTTTTAAGCCCTTCATAACAGCGAAAGCGCAAATACTCCGGATAACCCTTAAATTCCGCAGGTATAGGAAAATCCGGCATAACATATCCGTCTTTTTCTACCTTTACATTACATTTCTCTGCTATTTCAAGGGTGTTTTTTAATGCCTCAGGAACATAAGAAAATAATTTTTCCATTTCCTCGGCTGATTTAAAAAACAGTTCATGTGTGCTCATTTTAAGGCGGTTAGGATCATTGAGGGTTCTACCTGTTGCAATACAAATATGTACATCGTGGACTTGCCAGTCCTCACGCTTTTCATAGTGGCAGTCATTTGTAGCTACCAAAGGAATGCCTGTTTTTTTAGAAACCTCTATCAAATTCTTTAAAATGACAAGTTCTTCAGGTATGCCGTGGTCCATAATTTCAAGATAATAATTTTCCGCCCCCAACATATCGCGGTATCTTATGGCAGCTTCGGCAGCAGCGTCAACACCCTGTTGCAAAGCAATTTGGGAAACTTCACTCTTCATACAACCTGAGAGAACTATTAAACCCTCTCTATTTTCTTTTAAAAGGTCAAAATCAATACGCGGATGATAATAATATCCTTCAGTCCATGCAGCGGAATTTAACTTCATTAAATTACGGTAACCTTCTATATTTTTTGCCAAAATTGTTATGTGGTTTGTTTGTGCATTTTCCTTTGAACGGTTTGTATATTTACCTCGGCAGGAATATAATTCACAACCGATTATAGGCTTAATTCCGAGGGAAGTAATTATTTTATAAAATTCCGGTACACCATACATATTACCGTGGTCAGTTATAGCCATTGCCGGCATTTTTGCCTTATTTATGCTTTTTAGGAAATCGGAAGGCCCCTTTCCGTTTTTTGTAACCCGGAGCATCCCGTCAAGCAAAGAATATTCCGTGTGATTATGTAAGTGAACAAATGAACTCATACATCAGTCCTTAAAAAAAGTTAAAATATATAAAAACGATTGGGGGTGTACCCATGTTTAAACATTATAGTAAATTATTAGAAAAAAAGGTAAATTCAAAAACAATTTACGAAGGTATAGTAAATTTTAAGGTTGATACGGTTCGCTTAATAAACGGTACTGTTTCTAAACGCGAATATATGCAACACCCCGGTGCAAGTGCCGTTTTAGCGGTGGAAAAAGATAAAGTGCTGTTTGTTGAACAATACCGCTACCCTGTTAAAAAAGTGATGCTTGAAATACCTGCCGGGAAATTGAAACCGCGCCAAACACCTCTGTCCTGTGCTAAAGCTGAGTTAAAAGAAGAAACCGGTTATACCGCTAAAAATATAAAGAAAATTTTAACTTTTAATACTTCTGCTGCTTTTGCTGATGAAAATTTGCATATTTTCTATGCCTCAGGCTTAAAAGCAGGTAAAAGGTGTTTAGATGCTGATGAATTCGTTAATGTAAAGTGGCTTTCACTACCCCGCGTTTTTAAAATGATTAAAAAGGGTGAGATTACGGACAGCAAAACCCTTATTGCCTTGCTGTTTTACAAGGCTTTTTTAAGTAAATAAAATGTTATGATGAAAGAAAGGAGTTTTTAAAAATGTAGGGTTTAATTCCCTAAAAAAATTTGAATCTGTTTTTAAAACCGTATTAGATACGGAGAGCTTTAATAAGGCACTGACTAAGTTTAAAAACAGCTGGACAGGCACAAAATTTGTGGACTAATTACCCACAGATTTTGTGCCGAATGTTTGTTACTTTGTGGCAAACTATGGCTGTAATATTTAGGTTACTTAGTCAGGCTTGAATATATCAGCCGTTTTTGATTGGCGGAATTTTAAAAGTTATTCCTTATACTCCCCGCCCCTTTCGCAAGAAATACGGAGGGGAATTATAGGAAATAAAGATTTTGTTAAAAAACAAAAAGGAGAAATAAAATGAAAAAAGAAAATAATAAAAATTACAAGTTAGGTTTTACCTTACTTGAACTGTTGGTAGTAGTGCTTATTATTGGTATTCTTGCAGCAGTAGCTCTACCACAATATAGAATAGCAAAAATGAAAGCCGAAGTAGCAAGGATACTACCTATAATGAAACAGTGGAAAGATTCTTTACAAGAGTGGAAGCATCTTTATGGTAATTATTGTAAAGATGGGAAAGGGACGGATAATTCTTGTGATGAAATTCCAAACGGTGCAGATTTAGGGGTTAATTGGCCTTCTGACTGGAAACAGGGCAGTAATTCTTGTGGGGATAATACAGAATGTGTTAGTCCTGGAAGGAAGTGGAACTGTTATACCCACGCTAACGGAAATATTTACTGTAAAGAACTTAATAAAAATTTTTCTATAATAATGTACCAACCTGATTATTTTTATGAGGTGCTAAAAGAACTGCGAAATAAAATAGGTTGCACTGCATTTAGTGAAGATAGTAAAAAAATATGCCAAAAACTTGGCGGCAAATTCGTTAAAGAATTGGATGGTACTTATTATTATGAACTTTAAAAATACCCATGTTTTTACATGGGCATTTTATTAATAATTTCTTTATAAACTCTTACAAACTTTTTAACTTTTGTTTAAGTTCCGCAAAAGGCATAACTTGGCCGCCGCCTTGTGCAAAGTCAGGCCGGCCGCCGCCGCGCCCGTCAAGCAAAGCGGAAATTTGACCTGCTAACTTTCCGGCATTTGCACCGCCTGCAAAACTCTTGACCACAAAAGATGCTTTTCCGTTTAAGGCAGTTATTACCATAATTACAGTGTTCGGGTTTTTGTTTGCGAAGTTATCGGCTAAATTGCGGAGTTCCTTTATTTCTGTATTTTCCGCATTAAAGCACATAAGTTTTGTGCCGTCTTTCAAAGTAAAACGTTCTTGCAAAGTTCCGCCGCTGCTGCCGCTTAAAAGTTGGCGGCGCAAAGTGGAAATTTCTTTTTTGAGCATCTTTTCCTGCTCAAGCATACTTTGAATTTTTTTAGTTAAATTTTCCGGGTGCGTGTTAAGCATTAAACCGGCTGTAAGCGTGATATTTGTCATCTTCTGCATATTGTCAATTGCGCTTAAACCCGCAACACCCTCAATACGTCTTACACCGCTTGAAACGGCACACTCTTTAAGCACTCTGATTACCATAATTTCACCTGTGCTTTGAACGTGCGTACCTCCGCAAAGTTCAAGTGAAACAAAACCTTTGCTGTTCATGAAACCTTCTCGGGAAATCAAGACAAAGCGGGCAGGATCGGCATAATGTTCGCCGAGCAAAGTAACCGCGCCCAAAACTTTGGCATCACTTAATGGGCGGACTTGCGTTTCAACCTTATAATTATTTGCAATAATATCAGCCGCATTATTATAAACCGCAATTAAATCTGCTTGGCTGGGTGCTTTTGAAATTGTGTAGTCAAATCTAAACTTTTCCGCAGATACAAATGAACCCGCCTGATGTACCTGATCGCCCAAAATTTTGCGGAGTGACGCATTTATAACGTGTACCGCCGTATGGTTTGATGCAGTCTTAAAACGGTTTATTTCATCCACTTTCAAAGTTACAATATCATGTTCCTTCAAAGAACCTTCCACGACATTTACTCTGTGTAAATAGATTTTTTCAAGCGGTTTTTGCGTATCGGTAACGGTGGCAATATGTTTGCCGTCTTTTAAAATTGTACCTATGTCGCCCACTTGCCCGCCGCTTTCTGCATAAAAAGGCGTTCTGCCTGTAACGACAAAACCGCTGTCTTTTAGTTCTTTCACAGGCTTAAAATTTTTATCAAGCAAGGCAAAAATTTCCGCTTCACAAGCCAGTATTTCATAACCCACAAATAAAGTGGACGGAATTTTACTTTCAAGTTGTTGTAAAATTAAAACGTGTTCTTTTTCGTTTTCATCAGTAAATGCTTTAGATGAGGCTTTAGCCTCTTTTTGCGCTTGATAAAAGCCGGCTTCATCAAGTTTTATATTTTTCTCGGCTAAAATTTCGCGCGTAAGTTCTAAAGGAAAGCCATAAGTTTCATACAAATTAAATGCCTCTTTGCCGCTAAAAATATTATCTGTATTTTCTTTTAAGATTTCATTTAAGCGGGATTCACCGTCGGTTAAAGTTTTTGCAAAAGCGGTTTCTTCCGTTTTTAATGCCTCTATAATATGGGCGAGATTTGTAATAAGTTGCGGGTACAAATCTCCGTAAACACTAACTAAAGTCGTTACAAGTTCGTGCATAAAAGGCGTTTGGCGGCCCATAAGTTTGCCATACCTAAACGCACGCCTGATTAAACGGCGCAAAATATAACCGCGCCCTTCATTAGAAGGCAACACCCCTTCGGAAAGCAAGAAAGAGGAAGCACGTAAATGATCTGCTACAATACGTAAAGTAGAAATTTCTTGTGCAGTTCGGCCTTCAATTTTCAAAATCTTTTTTGCATGGTTTATGATAGGTAAAAATAAATCCGTATCAAATGGATTATCAACATTTTGCATTACCATACATAAACGCTCAAGGCCCATACCGGTATCAATATTTTTTTGAGGTAAAGGCTCAAGTGTGCCGTTTTCAAGGCGGTTAAATTGCGTAAAAACCAAGTTCCAAATTTCAACGTATCTGCCGCAATTACAGGCGATACCATTTTGGGCACAGTTCGTACAGCCTTTGTCTTCGCCAAAATCATAGTAGATTTCCGAACACGGCCCGCACGGTCCTGTAGGGCCCATAGTCCAAAAATTATCGTCCTCGCCAAATTCATAAATACGGCTTTTATCAATCAGTGTTGCCCAAATATTATAGGCCTCCTCATCACGCGGTGCAATACCTCCTTTAAAGATACTTACATATAAACGGTTTTTATCAATTTTTAAAACTTCTGTTAAATAAGTCCAAGCCCAAGTAATGGCTTCTTTTTTGAAATAATCGCCGAAGGAAAAATTCCCAAGCATTTCAAAAAATGTAAGGTGGCGTTTTGTGAAACCGACATTATCAATATCAGTAGTTCTCAAACATTTTTGGCAGGAAAAAGCATTCTTTAAATTCTTCTTTAACCCCAAAAAGTTAGGTTTAAATTGTACCATCCCGGCGGAGGTAAAAAGCAAAGTCGGGTCCCCTTGCGGAACAAGCGGGCTTGAAGGTTGCTCGGTAAGGCCTTTTTCCTTGAAAAAAGCATTAAAAGTTTTACGAATTTCTTGGCTTTCCATATATAAAATTATATCATATTAGTATGATACGTTTTATAATTAACCCAAGTGCCGGCAAGCACAAAAATTTAAAATTGCTTGAAAAAGACATTAAAAAACTTTTTCCGGAAAGTGAAATTATTTATACCAAATATGCCGGCCATGCTAAAGAACTTGCGCTTGAAGCCTCTCAAAAGAATTACGGCACTGTAATAGCCGTAGGCGGGGACGGTACAATAAATGAAGTTACACAAGGCTTGGTTAATTCAAAAACCGCACTTGGAATTATTCCTTGCGGCAGCGGTAACGGTTTTGCAAGGTTAATAAATATGCCGCTTAAAGATAGTTTAAAATGTTTGGAAATTATTAAACAAAACCATACAAAAAAAATTGACGTGGGCCAAGTAAATAAGGAATATTTTTTAAATGTCGCCGGTTTCGGTTTAGATGCAATAGTAGCACATAAATTTGCCAAATCTAAAAGGCGCGGAAAACTTCCGTATTTCCAAATCGGCGCAAAAGAATTTTTTAATTTTAAAGCGGAAAAATACACTTTAACTTTTACTGACGGCACCCAAAAAACTCTTGCACCGCTTTGCTTGGTTTTTGCAAACGGAACGCAATACGGTAGTAACTTTTTTATAGCGCCAAATGCCCGTTTGGATGACGGCTTACTTGATATGGTAGTTGTTAAACCGACAAATATTTTCAAAATGCTCTTGGGTTTGCCTAATTTTTTAAAAGACGGTCTAAGCCCCGTCAAATTAACTGAAACAAAAAAAATTAAAGATGTAAAAATTATTGGTAAAGCACCGTTTTACTATCACATTGACGGCGAACCGCGAATATGCGAAAGCAGCAAACTTGAAATAAAAATTCTTCCTTTAGCACTTAAAATTGTTTTTTAAATTATTTACTTGGTAAGAGTTCTTTGATAGCGTTGAATTTTTTGTTGAAAATATAACCGAAAATCATGTTACTCCACACAAAAAACGGTGTTAAAAACATAGTCTTATAAATTACTTTGCGGGGAAATTTCGGGCGGTATTTTATGTCAAGCAAATTACGGCTGCATAAAATTGCCTGATAGGTTTCAAGCGCCCACAAAACAGGCCACATCACCGCAGCCCGCGCAAATATTTTATAGAAAGGTATCTGCTTTAAAAAGTTGGGTGCAACTGCAATATTTTCAAGCCCGAAATGCAACCATTTATAAAGTATCGGGAAAAATAATTTATAGTTTTTCTTTTCAAGCAAATCTTGCGGCATAAGGCCATATTTGGTAAGGTCCGTTATGGGCAAATAAATGCGGCCGATTTTTAAATCAGCAGCAATATCTTTCAAAATATTCGTAATTTGCAAAGCTATGCCGATTTTGCAGGCTTCTTCGGTAAACTTTTTATTTTCCTTTCCGTTAAGTAAAAGTTGGGCCCAAAACATACCTGGCGCGCCGCCCATGTGCTTGCAGTAATCTATTGTTTCTTTATCACCCGGAACAGCTTTTAAGAGATAAGTAGGTTCTTCATCTGCAAAATAATTTAAATCCCATTCCATAGCAGCAGAAACTTTTGTTACAACTTCCAATATATCTTTTTTCTCTTGTTCTTTCAATGAAGCATAAGCATCTAAGCAAAGCGGCAGATTTTCAAGCAAAATAATTTCCTTTTCATATTTTTGTTCCGCTTTCAAATTTAAAGCCAAATATTTCGCAAGCAATTCTTTGCTTTGTGTTTTAACTAAATTCGGATAATTTTCAATAAAATAAATTCTGTCTTTTAACGGTAAAAATGGAATATCCGTAATAGTATCGGCAATCCTGCACAACAAGTAAGCAACAGTGAAAATTTTTCTTTGCCTGCTTGGCATTACTTTTGCACTCAAATATAAAGTACGTGCATTTTCTTTTAAGAGGGTATTTAAGTCCATATTAAAATTTTAACATATTTGGGCATAATGATAAACGTGACAAAAATAATTTTTAATTAAGTTACAGCGCGAGAACGAAACCCGGCAAGTATTTTTGAAAAAATTTTTATTTTTTATTTAGCGGCAAAAAATTTAAGAAACCAAATTCCATTTTTAGGTATAATATACTTATGGCAGATATAGACATAGAAACAACAATAAGTGATGTAAAACTTTTTTTGGAAAAATTGAAAAGTGAATTGCCCGAGGTCTTTACTAAACCCGCCGCAGAAACGGAAAATAGCGAAAATAATATAGAGCAAAAACAAGAAACAGCGGGCAAAGTGTTATATTTAGGTAATTTATGTGAAGCGGAATTAACTTTAAACACGGAACAAAAACAGCCTACTGTAATTTTGGCAGATAATAAATTTTATATTACTTTAACAAGCAAAGAACAGAATCCTTCCGCTTTATGCGAAGATTTCTTGCGCCGCAAAGCCCTTGATTTTTTAACAATGCGTGCCAGGGAATTAGCTGCGAAAATGGAAGTAACTTTTAATAATCTTACTGTTAAGGACCAAAAAAGTTTATGGGGCAGTTGTTCTCAAAAAAATAATTTGAATTTTTCTTACAGATTAATAAAAATGCCGCGTGCCGTAATTGACTATTTAGTAGTTCATGAACTAGCGCATTTGCTACACTTTGACCATAGTACCGATTTTTGGGCTACCGTAGAAAAGTTTATACCTGATTATAAACAGCATCGCCGTTGGCTCAATAATAATAAGTATGCCGTTATGGCGCAAAGTGATGTTTCTTTAGATGTTTTAAAACAAACACAAAATATAATTCAAGAGGATACAAATTAAGTGTTCAAAAAATTTGTTTTTACCTTAAGTGCTTGCATACTGTTCTGCTTAAGTGTTGCGGCAGAAACGGTGCCTGTTTCCTTTGAAGGTAAAAATAAAACACCGCTTGAAGTCCGTAACATAGACGGCCAAATTTTTGTTGAAGCACGCGATATGGCAAAATATTTGCGTTTACAGAGTAATTTATTTTGGGCCTCCGGACAACTTAATTTACACGGAAAAGCAGGCTTTTTTGCTACTTTAAGGCAAGGCGAAAGTTATGCCACCGTAAAAGGCAAGCAGGAAGATTTAACCGCCGCACCTTTTATGGAAAAGAAAAGTTTATATGTGCCTTTAACATTTTTCACAGAAGGCCCTGCTTTTGAAGCCGGCAATTATCAGGCAGCCTTTGACGGTACTAAAATTATTATTGAAAAGTCAGGCCAATTACCCGTCATAGAGAAATCAGACAGGGGAACCTCTCTCCCACAACCAAAAGTAACGGAAAAGGCAAAAGAGGAAGAAGAAATCCAAGAACTCGGCGGGGAATTTTTTGAAAATGTAGGCCCTGCGGTAAATTTACCTGCACCGACAATAATAAATAAATTAGATACTTCTAAAAAGAATTTACCGTTCGTACCTAAAGATTTAAAGAAAGAAACGGTTCTTCGTGTCTGCATTGATGCAGGCCACGGGGGTAAAGACCCCGGTGCCAATTATCGCGGTATTGCTAAAGAAAAGGAATTAAATTTATACGTTGCTAAAGAACTTGAAAAAATTTTAAAAAAGAATAGGAAAATTGAAATTAAAATGACACGTGATAAAGATATCTTTATTCCGCTGGGCACACGGGCACAAATTGCCAATAATTTTAAAGCAGATATTTTTGTTTCAATACACGCAAACGCCGCACCGAACAAAAAAGCAAAAGGGTTTGAAATATATTTCCGTTCGGATAAAGCCTCCGATAAAGAAGCCGCCCAAACCGCCGCCTTAGAAAACGAGGCCTTAAATTATGAATCAAACGGTGTTGGCACCGTAACTTATGCTGATTTGCTTTTAAATTCGCTTGCCGCAAACGAGAATATAAATGAAAGTTCAAAACTGGCCGCACGTATAAGAAACAGCGTTTCCGATAAAAGCGGAACCTTAGGCATAAAAGTTAATATGAATAATAGCATAAAGCAAGCAAATTTTTATGTCTTACAAGGTGTAAAAGCACCGTCCGTTTTGGTGGAAATGGGTTATGTTACAAATAAAGACGATAAAAAACGCCTGGGTAATAAAAAAGTTCTCCAAATAATGGCCTTATCCATAAGCAACGGTATTATTAATTATGCCCGTCAAGAGGGTTGGAAAATTTAAATATTTAAAAAATAACCACGTGCCAGATGCGGGTTTTCTATATACAAAAACGCAGGCCTATGAAGGCCTGCGTAAAAATTAAAACTTATTTTTATTTTGCTGCTTTATTGACAAGTCTGGTAAGGCGGGATTTCTTCCTGGCAGCTGCTTTTTTGTGAATAACACCTTTTTTTGCAGCTTTATCTAAAGCAGAAGATACCTTTTTCAAATCCGCTGCATTTTTAGATGCTAAAACCTTTTTTGCAGCCAAGTGAATAGTTTTCTTCAATCCTTTATTTCTGGAATTCCTTTTAACAGATTGCCTTTGTGCTTTTAAGGCGCTTGTGTGACGCCCTGTTTTCAATTTTGCCATTTTATACCTCTACAAAAATTACTTACTCATATATTTTACTTTTTTTTAGTTTTTATGTCTAGTATTTTTTAAAAGATGCAAAATAAACGGCGATAATAGCCGTCTATTTTAATCCCCTAATTTCACCTAACCAAATGGACGGAGAAACATCACTCGGTAAACGTAAACCTGCACGAGGGCTTAAAGATAATTGTAATACTTTCGGCCCTTCAGGAGAACAAGAGCGTTTAAATTGTTGACTAAAAAACCGCCTGAAAAATATTTCAAGCCAATGTTTAATTTCCGTTTTAGTAAAATCAGCCCTAAATACTGAAAGTGCAAGTTTATAAATTGCTCTCGGGCCGGAATTATTAACTAAAAAGTGGTACAAAAAGAAATCATGTAAAATATAGGGCCCTACAAGGTCCTCCGTCTTTTGTATTATTTTACCTTTACCGGCCGGTTTAAGTTCGGGGGAAATCGGTGTTTCTAAAATATCTTTTAAAATTTCACTTATTTTTGACGGAGCATTTTTAGCGTATTCTGCGACAATTTCCTTAATTAACGTCTTAGGAATACCGGCATTTAAGCCATACATTGAAAGGTGGTCCCCGCCGTAAGTTGCCCAACCTAGGGCCAATTCAGACATATCACCTGTACCCAAAACCAAAGCGCCAAGTTTGTTTGAAAGGTCAAATAAAATTTGTGTACGCTCGCGTGCTTGGGTATTTTCATAAGTTATGTCTACAATATTTTTATTATGCTTTATATCTTTAAAGTGTTGTAATACCGCTTGTTTTATATCAATCTCATCAAAACTTACGCCAAGTTCTTTGCATAAAAGTAAAGCATTATTTTTTGTTCTTGCAGTAGTACCAAGCCCCGGTAAAGTGTATGCAAAAATATTTTTAAGCGGTAAATTCAATTTTTTGAAAGTATTTACCGCGGCAATCAATGTCAAAGTAGAATCAAGCCCGCCGGAAATACCTAAAATAACTTTGTTTATTTTTGTTTGCTCTAAACGACGAGCAAGTGCAAGGGATTGTAAGTCCAAAACCTCAAATAATTCTTGTTTATTTATAGGATTAAAGGGGTGTTTTATATCACAAATATTTGAAAATTTAACCGGCTTTGTTTTTAAAATATTTTGATTAATTCCGCAAATTATGGTTTGTTCTTGCATTGTTAAACGCGGGGTTTCTTTCAAAAGTGTACCTTTACTATATATCAAGGCATTGGCACTGTAGACTTCCTCCTCAGAAGATTCCCCAAAACCGCTTGAAGCATAAACATAAGTACAATCATGACGGGCGGAATATTCGGCAACCAAATTTTTAAGTTTTGCTTGTTTACCTAAATACTCGCAATTACTTGCCAAATTACAAATTACATCAATGCCTTTAGGTATTGAAAGAGGCGGATTTTTATCTAAATCAAGCCCTATTTTTATTTTCAAAGTTGTATTAAAAATATTGAAAAGCAAATTTGTACCCAAGGGTACTTTTTGATTAAGTAAAACAATTTTATTTTCTTTTATTTGATTAGCTTGAACGAAATAACGCAATTCATCAGAATTAAGATGTTTCTTGGGAACAATACCCAAAATTTTACCTCTATACAATAGAGCACTTGCATTTATAATTTGTTGGTTTATCCTCAAAGGTAAGCCGACAATCAGGGCTGCATCTAACTTTTTGATTTCTTTTAAAATTTTATTTAATGCCTTTAGGGAATTGTCTATCAACAACGGTTTAAAAAATAAATCACCGCAAGTTGCACCTGTCAGGGCAAGTTCCGATGTAATTATAATTTGCGCGCCTTTCTTGATTGCTTGCTTTACCAATTTGATTATATTTTTTGCATTTTTATCGGTATCAGCCAAACACACGCGCGGACATACTGCTGAAATTTGTAGACCATTTTTCATATAAATATTTTACAAAAAATAATAGTTATATGCATAACGAGCACTTTATGTACAAAGTACAGAATTTATTGCAAAAACGCTTTAAATTAAAACCTTAATTTCCGCCGCGGTCATCATAGTCTTTTAACTGCCTTGCACGGCTTGGATGACGCAAGCGCCTTATTGCTTTGGCTTCAATTTGCCTGACACGTTCGCGTGTAACGTTAAACATTTTACCAACTTCTTCAAGAGTACGAGGATAACCCGAATCAATACCAAAGCGGAGCCTTATAATTTTTGCTTCGCGTTCTGTAAGTTTTGCAAGAACATCAGCCACTTCTTGTTTTCTCAGGAATTCCGCAGTTGAAGCAGCGGGATTTGGGCCGGTTTTATCTTCAATAAAGTCCTCAAGATTAGTTTCATCATCATCACCTATCGGGGTTGATAAGGAAACCGGGTCCTGCATAATTTTTAAAATACTTTTTACTTTTTCCGGAGAAATGTGCATTGCTTTTGTATAATCCACAACATCCGGTTCCCGACCTTGTTCCTGACGGATTTTATTACCCACTTTGGTTAACTTTGAAACAAGTTCCTTCATGTGTACAGGTATACGGATTGTATTGGCTTGGTCAGCAATAGCACGGTTAATGCTTTGGCGTATCCACCAAGTTGCATAAGTGGAAAATTTAAAACCGCGTTTATATTCAAATTTTTCAACCGCTTTCATCAAACCAAGGCCGCCTTCCTGAATTAAATCAGAAAGTTCCAAACTTGAATTAACATGCTTTTTAGCGATAGAAACCACCAAACGCAAATTAGCGCGGATAAGTTTAACTTTATCTTGCAAAATTGCATTTTCAAAATTTTCAATACGCTCATTTAATATTGAAAAATCCCTTTCAGTCATAGGTATAATCTGCATTAATTTGTCATAACGCCTTTGGGTACTCAAAATATTTTCAATACTTCTTTCAAGATGCTCAGCACTGTCAGCATGAGTTTGAGAGACAAGTTGTTTTTCCGTAATCTTTTTGGCTTTAAACTGTTTTAATATTTTTTGCGCTTGTGCGAGCGGAACGAAATAACAGTCAAAACGTTCCATATCGTTTTTATAACTTTCAAGTTTTTCGTTTAAGTCCTTAATTTTATTGGTTAAGCGTTTGATTTTATTTTGGTTTAAATTGAGTTTTGTTACCCTGTCCACCACTTCTTTCTGCTTTTCTTGAAGGGAAGAAGTATATTTGTTTTCCAAAGCGGGGCTTAGTTTTGAATCTTTTAGTTTCATCATCAAATTAGTAATTTCTTTTTCACGCCTTGCAATTAAAGTGGTTGCTTCTTTTAATTTCTTACGCATATTGGCAAGTTCGCGGTCCGTCCTTTTACCGCGGGGCATAAGTTCTTTAGTAGTCATTTCATCTTGGTCAACAAGTTCTTCCCACGAACATATTTCACGCATAGTAATGGGGGAAGATAAAATAAGTTGCCTTAAATATTGTTCCCTGTCGCGAATGTTGCGTGCCAAAGTTATTTCTTCATCGCGGCTTAAAAGCGGAACTTTACCCATTTCGGAAAGATACATTCTTATAGAATTTGAAGCATCTACTACCGGTAAAGCTTCTTCCAAAGTTACAGGCCTGTCATTTATAATTGAGGGGGCAAGTTTTTTATCGTTAATGACATCTATACCTAGGTCAATAAGGTCATTTACGTCTTCAGAATCCATCTCTGAAGAATTCAGCGATTTTGATATTTCATCAGAGGTTAAGTACCCCCTCTCTTTACCTATTTCCGCTAATTCTTTAAACTTACCATTGTTATTTTTTGCCATAATTTATCTTTCCTTTTATTTTGACTTTAATTTTTTTTGTATTTCAATTTGTTCCTTTAAAAGTTCTAAGGGAACCTGACCCGGGCCGTAAGAACTTAACTGTTGCTGTAACTCTTTATAACGTTTTTGCAAATAAAAATCCTCAATCCTTTTAATAAGGGTTGGAATTTCTACCTTTGGTTTAAGTCCTTGCGGCAATTCTTTTACTAAAAGTTCCAAAATCAAATCTTTCAATTCCGGTAATGCCTGAAGCATTTTTTGTGTCAAACCAAAACCGTCAGCGTTTTCTTTATGCAAAAGCGCTACATTTTTAAGTATAACGCCTATTTGTGTTTTTGACAAGGGGGAATTTTCAAGCCCTTCGCATAAAGTTATATAGGCAGGATATTTTAAAATTATTCTTACCAAAGAAATTTCGGCCGGTAAAAAACCTTTCAAAATATTTTCCTTTGCCGGTTTGACTTCTTTTTGCGGTTGATTATTTTGTTTAGCTGCTTGTTTCCCCTGTATTCCTTCAAGCAATATGCTTTGTTCTATACCAAGCCGGTTTGCGGCAAGGGCAATCCACTCAGCCCTAATAATTTTATCCTGCTGGCGGGAAATTATACTCATAATTTCGGCAGCAAATTCAGATTTTTCTTTTGCGGATATTGCCACCGCACCGTTTAAAAATTTATCTAATTGATAAGTAACGATATCAGTACCCGTTTTGGTTATTTCCATAAATTTTTCAGCACCGTACTTGATAATATACTCATCGGGGTCTAAACCCTCCGGCAGTACTGCGACAGTCACATAAAAACCCTGCTCAAGCAAAATTAAAGCGGTACGTTTTGAGGCCTTTTGTCCTGCTTCATCAGGGTCAAACAAAATGGTAACGGTATCGGTATAACGTTTTAAAAGTTTGGCATGATTTTCGTTAAAAGAAGTGCCCAACGGGGCTACACAATTTATAACACCCCCTTGGTGGGCTGCAATAACGTCCATATACCCTTCAAGCAAAACGGCACGCCCTTCTTTACGAATACCGGAAGCCGCAAAATTTAGTGCATATAAAACGCGGCTTTTAGAAAATAAAGGTGTATCCGGAGAATTTAAATATTTAGGCATACCATCGCCCAAAATACGCCCGCCGAAGGCTACTGTTTCCCCTCGGTGATTCAGAATAGGAAACATTAAACGGTTTTTAAACAAATCGTTTCCGTTATAATTTGCAAGGCCGGTTTTTTTAAGGTCCTCCGAAGTAAAACCTGCTTTTAAAGCTGCTTGACAAAGCCCGTCAAAAAAACTTAAACCAAGTGCAAATTTTTCTACGGTTTCTTTTGTTAAGGAACGCCCTTTAATATAGTTTCTCGCCTGTGTTCCGCGTTCTGAAAATAGTTGTTTGTGATAAAATTCTTTTGCAAAATCCATCAGTTTATAGAGTTTAAGCCGCGATTTTTCTTCTTCGGTTAAAATTTCTTCCTGATACCAATCAATACCGGCACGTTGAGCTAATTTACGGGCCGCCTCATTAAAAGACATATTTTCTATTTTCATCACAAAATCAAAAATATCACCGCCGGTTTGGCAGCCAAAACAATAGAAAAGTCCCTTATCGGGGTTTATGGTAAAGGAGGGAGTTTTTTCTTGATGGAAAGGGCAGCAGGCTTTATAAGAAGTACCGGACCGACGAATAGAAGGAACATATTCCCGCACTAAGTCAAGAATATCAATACTGTCCCTTATTTTTTCAATTATATTTTGGTCCATAGAAATTTCATCTATAAACAGGCAAGTTTTTAGGCGCAATAGTCCGCCATATAAAATAGCGGACTATTGCACAAAAATTACTAAAAGCGTCTTCTTTTAGTTCTTCTCATTCTGCGTTGTGCTTCTTGAGATTTCAGTTTTCTTCTGACACTTGGGGGAACATAAGTTTCCCTTTTCTTAATTTCACGAAGAATACCGTTCTTCTCACACTCTCTTTTGAAGCGTTTTAAGGCCTCTTCCAAGTGTTCGGCATCGCGAACTTTAACAAATACCATTACTTTTCACCACCTTTTTTTTAGAGGTCTATCCCGCCGGCCACAAAAAGCGACGCCCTGCCATTAGGTGATAATGAAGGTGCATCACGCTTTGTCCTGCCCCCTTGCCATTATTAGCAACAAGACGGAAATCTTTTATGTTTGAATCTTTTGCTATTTTTGCCGCAGCCAACTGAATTTTACCGAGTAGCAAAGCATCTTCCTCGGAAGCAGCGGCAATATTTTCAATATGTTTTTTGGGAACAATTAAAATATGTGTCGGTGCTTGAGGGTTTAAATCCTTAAAAGCAACGACAAAATCATCTTCATAGACGATTTGACTTTTTATTTCACCTGATATTATTTTGCAAAAGATGCAATCATTCATATATAGATTATAGCAAATCTGCCCCTACGCGCGCAACACATAGGGAAATTTTTCTGCCAGAATAAAATTCTTTTACATTGTCTTGTAAATAGATTTATACTACTGATATTTTCACAATTACCGCTATTTATGATATAATTAAAAAGGGGTAGTTAATATGAAAAAATCAGTAGTCCTATTTCTTTTTTTATTCTTACCTTTTATTTGCTTTTCAGAAGTATTAATTAATGAAGAGATAGAAGTAAAAGGAGCAAAACCTACGGACCGTTTAACAACTTTAGAATTTAACCCGGGTATTGATGTTATAGATGATGCAAAAGGGTTATCTACAAATTTCCTGACAACCAAGTTTTACTATAACCTGCAAGACCCTAAATATAATGTGGGTATTGAAGTTCCGCTAATGCGCCGCGACGGCAACAATCAAGGTTTAAACGGGCTTGGGGATATTTTACTCGCCACAAATTATACAGGCACAATTTCAAAACAATTTTTATACGGCCTTCAACTTGAACTAAAAACACCGACGGCCAGTAAAAGCGAACTCGGTTGCGGACGTTTTGAAATAAGCCCGGCAGCTTTTTTGGAATATTCATTTTTAAACGGTTTTTTTGTTGCCGGCGGCATCAAATACTATCACAGTTTTTGGGGAAATTCAGACAGAGCCACAATAAATAAAATGCGCATCCGCACAAATTTCGGTTATATTTCACCTACTGACTGGTGGTTAATTGTTGACCCCAAATTATATATGGATTTTGAAAACCATGCACGCAAAGAATTATATTTGGAATTTGAAGCGGGCTTTATGTTCCGCGGTAATGTCGCATTTTACTTAAAACCGGGTTTTCATGCTGCAGGCTCTTGGCATAGCCAAGATTGGAATATGCAACTTGGCATCAAATTTTTTGATTTGATATAAAAATTTGTTTATTAAAAGTAAAAAAATATTTTTGCACAAAGTTCAAAAAATTTGTTATAATATTTATGTAAGATTTTTGCGGGCGTGGTTCAATGGTAGAACGCGACCTTGCCAAGGTTGAGACGAGAGTTCGATTCTCTTCGCCCGCTCCATTTAAGACCCTTCCAAACGGAAGGGTCTTTTCAATTATATAATTTGCTATAATAAAAATGAAGGAGATTTTTTTAATGTAAGTTCTAAAAAGGGCTTAAAACAATTTATCTGTTTTTGGATTTGTGCAAAGCACAACGTACTTGAAAAAGTAATGAGTAACTCCAAACACAGTCGTTATCAGGCATGAAATCACTTGGGTAGCTCCCAATGTGGTTTCGTGCCGAGTGTTTGTCGTTTTACGGCAGGCCACGGCTGGTATATTTGAGGCGGTTACTCATTCTCAAGTGTAGTAGCCGTTTTTTATTGGCTGATTTCAAAAAAAATTTCCTTATACTCCCCGCCCCTTCCTAAGGCGGAGGGGCAAGGAATTATAGGAAATAACTTTAGTTAAATTACAGGAGAAATTATGAAAGAAAAAAATATAAACACAAACAAAAAATTCACTAAAGGTTTTACTTTGATTGAACTTTTGGTAGTTGTTTTAATAATCGGTATACTTGCGGCTATTGCTCTGCCGCAATACCGCCATGCCGTCATAAAAAGCAGATATGCCGCTATGAAAGATATGGTTAGAAGTATAGCACAAATGGAAAGAGATTATTATTTAATTCATGATGAATACACACAAAAGTTTTCAGACTTAATTATAGATTTGAACTGTCTAAATGGAAGCAGTGGAAGAAGCTGCGCTATAAAAAATAAAATGACAATTTATATAACTGATTGGCAAGTATACGGGATTTTATCAACTAACAAAGCAGAATTATATTTCGCGTCATATTATGACTCTAGTAATATATATTGCCAAGCATATAAAAATAATATTCAACCATCTGATTTCGAATATAAATTTTGCCAAAATGAAACAGGAAAAACTACACCTTGGATTTATCCTAACAACAAAAGCTACGTTGCTTTCAAATACAATTAACTATATATTTGCAATTAATAAAATCAGCAAACCTAAAAAGAGTAAACACAATGCTAACTTTGTTAAACCAAGATGTTTGCGCAAGAAATCATTAAATGTTTTTGATTCATAACCCAAAACACTCAAAGCAAAAATAATCACAAGCGGAACAATAAACATAAGGTTATAGGTTAAAAGGTAAATCATCGCACGCAGAAAGTCTTGATTTGCCTCTTTCAAAATTACGGCTATCGTAGGTAAATAAACTTGCCCCGTGCAAACCGCTTCAATCAAAGAAACCAAAAAACCGACTATCACCGCAGCACAAAACAAACGGAAAGCACTTTTGTTTTTATCACGTAAAAAATAACGGATAATTTTATGTATTTTTTCTTTATAACCTTTCCCTAATTGTAAAATAACCTTATCGGCATTTTTAGTAATTTCGTAAACTATAAAATCATACAAACTCAAAACTAAAAATAATGCACAAAGCCCGATTGTCAACCACTTAAAACCCCACATTACATAATAAAAGGATGACATTTTATAAAGGAAATTAAATAAGCCAAGCCCGATTAAAATATATGCAACAAAAACCGAACCGCAATATGCAGAACCGACTAAAATAATTTCTTTTTTATCATATTTATATACTGAAAGAAAAGATATAAAAAACACAATAACCGCAAAAGCGCAAGGGTTGATTCCGTCTACCAAACCTGCTACAATTATCGCCCAAAAAGAAATACGCTTAAACATATTTTGTGCTGCTTCTAAAGCTGTATTTTTAGTTTTATCTTCGCAAAGTTCAGCTTCTTTTTCTTGTTTTATTTTACATTCTTTAATTTGAGCCTGCGTTCCGTAATAAGTTTTTTCTCCCTCACGCAAAGCCTTTAAAATGGCGGAAGGCCCTTGTGTTCTTATTTGCTCAGGGTAACCAAGCAAAATACTTTTGCCTACTACCATTGCCGGCACACCCATACTTTCAATACCAAGACCATATTCAAGCATAGTATCGTGGAAAATTATACTGTCTTCCGGTTTTGAAACATCAAACTCCGCAAACTTTGCTTTATCTTGAAAATCCTGTTTTAATATAGCAAGATACTCTCGCTTAAATTTTTGGCAATGCCCGCAAGTCGGGCTTGTAAAGATTGCAATTTCAAGCTTTTCCTCTCCTGCAAAAGTCAAAGGCAAACAAAAAAGTAATGCGAGTAAAATAAATAATAATCTTTTCATAATTCTCCTAAACAATCTTTTTGGTATTAAGCAGGCAAGTTTTACAAGGGCTGATTTTAATATCTTTAGTTTTAATTTTCTCCGCAATTTGTTTAGCAAAATCTGTTAAGGTAGGGTCCCTGGCGCCAAGCACTAAAACGACATCCCCCTCCTTTGCTTTCGCGGCAATTAAAGCGGCGGCTTCATTACGGCAAGGAGTATAAACTGCATTTACTCCCAAGTGTTTTAAACCTTGATAAATTAAATTAGCGGAAATATGTTCCGGTATTGTTCCGCCCGGATAATAAATTTCGCCTAAATACAAAGTGTCTGCCGGTTTAATATTTTGACCAAAGCACTCAATAAATTCTTTAAGCAATAATTGAACGGAAGTAAAAGCATGCGGCTGGAAAAATACTTGTAATCTTTTCCCCCTCAAATGTGCTGCCTTTAAAGTCGCGGCAAGTTTATGCGGGTTATGGGCAAAATCGTCAATAATTTCAATCCCGTTTATCGTTGCGATAGAATTAAAACGGCGGTACACCCCTTTGAAATTTTCAAGCGCAACGGAAACTATTTTCAGGTCAATATTCATTTCCTTTGCAACTGCGATAACAGCAAGTGCGTCTTTTACATAATGCTCTCCGGGTAAATTAAGTTTAAAATCTTGCCCGTCTACCGCAAAAGTGGAACCGAAACCGTCAAGCTTAACATTATCCGCATGTGTATTACCGATATTTAAACCAAAAGTTTGTGCAGGTCCAAGCAATTCTTTAAGGTTGTCTTCCTCAGCATTGACAATTAGTTTTTTGCAGTTAATACTAAATTTCTGGAAATAACCTTTTAATATAGAAATATCTTTATGGTCATGAGCCAAATTAAGCATAACCCCAATTTGAGGATGGTAATTTACCAAAGTACCGTCTGATTCATCTGCTTCAATCACAAGCCAAGAGGTTTTACCGCGGTACACATTCCCGTAATAACCTTCTTTTTGGAGTGAAAGCAAAACGCCGCCCGTTATTAAAGAAGGGTCTTTGCCGGCAGCTTTCAGCACTTCAAACATCATCGCACTTGTAGTGCTTTTTCCCGATGTACCGGAAATGGCAATAGTTTTATTTTCTTTAACATGTTTTGCCAAAAGTTCGGAACGGTGAATCAAAGGAATGGAATATTTTTTTGCAATTTGAATTTCAATATTATCAGGCTCTATTGCCGATGTTAATACAACTGCATCTGTATCTTCCGTTATACCGCTGCCATCTTGCGGGTATAACTTTACACCAAGTTTTTTTAAAGTTTGCCAAATAGGCAAATCGGTAAAACCTTTGTTTATTAAACGGTCTGAGCCACTGACTTCATCACCGCCCATCGCATGTAGTTGGGCCAAAGCACTCATTCCAATTCCTCCGACACCTACAAAATGTATTTTCATTTTAAGTCCTCTAAATAATCATTCATATCATAAGATCCTGCTTTCTGCTTTAAAAGCCACTCACCCACATTTACGGCACTTTGCGCAAGCATTTGCCTGTTTAAAAGTTTGTGGGTTAAAATTATTTCTTCATCTTTATTTGGCGAAGTTAATGTTAAAGTATGCGTACCCGGCACTTGCCCGATACGTTCATAAGTAATTTTATCCTGCACTATATTCAAAGCGGCAGCTAAATTTTTTGCTGTACCGCTTGGGGCATCTTTTTTTTGAGCATGATGAATTTCATGTAAAGTCAAAGTATATCCCTTATACATTTTTTTTGCTTCTACCAAAAGTCTTTTAAACAATGCCATACTTATACTTACATTGGGCGAATAAAATAAAGGTATTTGATTTTCTTTTTCAAAATTTACCTTTAAATTTTCCGGCAAATTGGTTGTCCCGCACAAAAAAGCCGCTTTCAATTCTTTGGCAAGTTCATAACTTTCCTGCGCACCTTGCGGGGAAGAAAAGTCAATAATCAAATCAACCGCTTTGGGGCTTGCATCCCCCTTTTCACGTGTTAAAACTACAAAATTATTTTGCGCAAGTATTTGGCACAGGAGTTGCCCCATTTTACCATTTGCACCGTTTACCAAAACATTAATCATTAAAAAATTCCTCAAATAAATAGTCCGCTATTTGACGCCCGTTTAAAGCAGCACCTTTAAGCAAATTATCACATACACACCAAAAGTGTATTACGCGCTTATCTTCAATATCTTGACGTAAGCGGGAAATAAAGGCCTCACCGCGGCCTTCAACTTCTTTATTTGTATAAACCTTGCCATCCAAGATAACACCTTTTTGGGAACGTAAGATATCAGGCAAGGTCTGCATATCAAATTCTTCTTTAGCTCGTAGGGTTATAGTCAAGCCGTGCGATACCATAACCGGCACCCTGACTGTATGTGAAAAAACACGCAAATCCGGTAATCCCAAAATCTTCTTTGCCTCATAAATTCCTTTTAATTCTTCAGAGGTAAAACCATTATCTTTAATGCTGCCGATTAGCGGCACACAATTCGCGCGGTATAAGGAATTTGGCTTTTCAAATTCTTCCAAAAGTTTTTTTCCACCGCCTGAAATTGCTTGATAGGATGAAGAAAATACTTCTTCCAAAGTATAATGTTTTTTTAGAGGATTTAATGCCAGAACCAAACCGGTAACCGTACAATTGGGACTTGCAATAAGCCAAGTATCTTTAGTTATTGTATTTGCATTAATTTCAGGTATAACCAAAGGTACGCCATCTTTTTGACGATAATATGAGGACATATCTATCACAAATTTTGCATAATTTTTAAGTTCCGGCGCAAGTTGCGGGCTGACAGTTTCATCAGTACACAAAATCGCAATATCTACCTTTTGCGGCTTATCTTGCCGCCCAAAACCAAGCACTTTATAATCTTGTGCATGTGGGGAAGCCTCAAGTTGTTTTAACATCAGCTGCCCTACAATACCGCGAACTCCAAACACACCCACAGTAATCATTTTATTATCGTCCCCACTTCGCCCGTTTTATAATAAACGATGCGTATTTCAATATTTTTTTCTTTTGCTAATTTAATTGCGTCAGGGTGCAGGACATTTGCACCTTCCAAAGCAAGTTTATACATAACATCAAAATCCATTAAATTCAACTTTTGGGCAGTTTTGTTTTTATTTGGGTCTTTATCATACACCCCGTCAACATCTTTAATCATTTCCACAAAAGTTGCGCCCTCACTTGCGGCGATGAAAATAGCTGAAACATCAGAACCGCCGCGCTTTAATGTAGTAATTTCTTTATTTTCGCCAATACCCTGAAAACCGGCAATTATCGGAATATGATTTTGTTCTAATTCTCTGGCTAAACGGTCACTTTTAAGGGCCTTAATTTCTGCTCCTACGTGTTCCGAAGATGTTGTTAAACCGATTTGCGAACCTGTTAAACTTACAGCAGGCAACCCGGCTTCATTTAAAGCAATAGAAAGCAGGGCAACACTTATACGTTCACCTGTTGTTATAAGCATATCAAGTTCCCGTTTATTTGGGTTTTTACTTAATGAATAAGCATTATCAAGCAAAATATCTGTCATATTCCCGTTAGCAGAGGCAACAACTATCGGCTGAAAGCCGGCTTCCCAACGTTTTTTTATTAAGGAAACAGCAAGCCAAATTTTTTCTTTATTAGCTAAAGTGTTTCCGCCGAATTTCATTACGGAGATTTGTTTCATATAAGTAACTCCTTAGGAGTATTGGCTAAAATCTGCTGTATTTTTTGTTTTGTTTCTTCTTGCAAAGCACCGAGGGGTAAACGCACATCTTCTTCACATAATCCTAAACAAGATAAAGCATATTTTACGCAAGTAGGGTTAACTTCAAAAAATAATCCTTCAATTAAAGGGTAAGCCATTTTAAAAACAGACATACTTTCTTGAATTTTACCTTCTAAAAATAACTTCTGCATTTTAACAAAAGCCGGGGCCAAAATATTCCCTGCCGCACTTATTAAAGCCGGGTAATTTAAACCCATTAAAACAGGCCATAAATCATCATTACCGCCCATAAATGTGAGCTGTTTATCAAACAATGTACTTGCTTTTACTACACGGGCTATATCATAATCTGCTTCTTTTACAGCCTTTATTTGAGGAACTGCTCCTATAAGTTTGCCCAAAAAATCAATACTTAACCGCTGGCCTGTTCTTGAAGGAATATGATATAAAACAAGCGGCTTTTTTGCTTCCTTTGCAACAGCGGTAAAATGGGCTATCATACCGTTTAAATTTGGTTTATTATAATAAGGTGTAACTACTAAATAAGCATCAGGGTTAATACTTGAGGCTGTTTTTATATTCTGCAAAGTATGTTCGGTAGAGTTAGCCCCCACACCAACTATAATTTTAGCACGACCGTTTATTTTGTCTTTACAGAAGGATAATATTTCCTTTTTTTCTGCATCAGTAAGCGCAGGGGGTTCAGCGGTAGTGCCAAGCAAACAAAAGCCGCTGACACCGGCAGCAAGTTGCCTTTCAATCAAAACAGCAAGCGCCTGATAATCAATTCCACCTGCTTTGAAAGGTGTAATCAAAGCAACAAAAATTCCTTTAAACATTGGCAAATCCTCCAAAATAAATTGTATCATTTATATAAGCAGTTTTTACGGAGGTTTTATGGCAGAAGAAAATAAAAATCAGCAAAATGCTGAAAATAATAAACTTGAATTGAATCAAGGGGATGTTATAAATCATACTTTTACTTCCTTTGTAGAACAAGAAATTCCGCAAATAGGCAATGATACGGAACATAGGAAATCAAGTAAAGAAATATTTGGGGTAAAATTTTGGTTAATTTTACTTTGTATAGTGTTTACCTGTTCGATGTTAAGCGGAATTTATTTAATTTTAAACCCTTCGTCCAAAAATTTTGCTGTCTATGAAACACAAAAGAAAGAAGACTCCCCTATAAAAATTTTAAAGAGTTCATCTTCTAAAGAAGGTGCTGCCGTTGTACAAATACGCGGGGTGATATCAGAAATAAATGAAAGCAGTGCTTTCTCCAGTAAGCAAAATGCCTCTGCTCTTGCCCGCCGTATTAGAGATTTAGCAGATAAAAAAGAAATCAAAGCCCTTTTACTTGATATAAATTCTCCGGGCGGAACTGTTGCCGCAGTACAAGATATTTACAATGCCTTAAACTATTTTCGCTCAAAAAAGAAACCTGTTGTTGCATTGATGCGTGATGTTGCCGCAAGCGGCGGTTTTTATGTGGCAATGGCGGCAGACAAAGTCGTTGCTCAACCCGGAACTATGACAGGCTCAATAGGCGTAATTCTCCAAACAACAAATGCTCAGGAGTTGCTTAAAAAAATCGGTATTGATTTAAGCGCAATAAAAAGCGGTCAAAATAAAGATATTGGTGCTATTTACCAATCTCTTTCACCGGAACAAAAAGCCCTTTTGCAAGAAATGATTGATGAAACCTATCAACAATTTTTTGAAGCAGTAAGGAAAGGAAGGCCAAATATTGATGTTAATACTTTAAGAATTTATGCTGACGGCCGTATTTTCACCGGTGCAAGGGCACAAACCTTGGGTCTTATTGACGGCCTTGGCGGAGAAGAAAAGGCAAAAGAATATTTAAGCGAATTAACCGGTATTAAAGACATTAAAATATTTACTCCGAAAAATAGATTTATGGAAGATTTTCTCTTCTCTTTCTCTAACTTGGCTGAAAGTTCTTCTGCGTTAAAGCAGATTACACAGCAACAAACGCCTGCTTTGGCTTATATGCTTAATTTATAAGGGGTGCTTATGTTTTCAACTTTATTTAATTTTGTATTGGAACCCAGCCCAACCATAAACCGAATAATGCAAGAGCGTAAACTTTTACTTGCACTGCTAGGTTATTGTATAGGTGCCTTTAGTGTTGCTCTTGCTTTCAGCTTACGGGAGGGTACGGGCATTCTGGCTTTTTTAGGTTGTTTTACTGCGGTGTTATTTTTAAGTGTATGCATTAGTTTTTTCTTTTCCGCTACTGCGCACTTATTTTTAGAACTCACCACTGGGCGCGGGCGCGCTGCCGGACTGTTTGTTTTGCTTGGAATATCGGAATTTGCAAAAACTTTATTGGTGGCTTTTACTTTAATTGCACTAAATTTTCCCGCATTATTTGAATATAAAAACTTATTAGGTTTTATAGTGTTTATATTGCAACTGCTCTTTGTTTTATATATGATGCAACACGCTTACGGCCTCAGTAAAAAGCGGACATTTTTTGCTTTGCTAATTTCTTTTGTACCGGCAATTATTTGCTTTTTTGCTTCTATATTTGTGCTGATAAGTGCAATCTTTTGGCTTATTTTTGCTTAGATTGGCGGCGTGCTTTAAGGGCCTTTTCTTTAATTTTTGCGGCTTTCCACATAGCAAGTGCTTCTTCCGGGGTACTTGCTTTTTTATTGCCGAAAACATGGGGATGGCGGCGGATAAGTTTTTTGTTTAAACCATTTAGTACTTGTGCTAATGTAAAACGTTTTTGTTCTTGGGCAATATGAGCATGAAAAAGAACCTGTAAAAGCAAATCCCCAAGTTCTTCACAAAGATTATCATCATCTTTATTTTGTATTGCATTTATAACTTCTTGGCTTTCTTCTTTAAGATTTTTTATTAAACTCTCATGGGTTTGTGCTCTATCCCACTTGCAGCCTTTGGGGCTGCGTAATATCTTTAATGTATGATTAACTTCTTCAAATAAAACGGATGCTTTTTTCATTTATGCCACCTTTTTAAAAGTCAATTTCCTTTCTTTATTTACAACAGGATAAGAATAAGTTCCTTCTAAAACTCTTTGTAATCCTATATCAACTGCCGTAATTCTTCCGTCCTCAGTTTGTACATTTTTCATTGTTCTTGTATGTCCCAATATTTGTTTAAAAGGAACTTGGTCGTAATTGGAAATTAAAAAACGTAAATCTTCCCAAAAAATACCCCCGTAAATGGCCGGGCCGCCTCTTATAAAACTAATATTAAAAATAGGATGGCTGTAATCCCCGCTTAAAACCGCTTTTTTAAAGAGCGCATTTATATGTTTAACAAGTTTAGCAGGTGTGATTGCCGGTAATTCCTCTTTAAACACTTCATACAATTTATTACAAATCCCGGCATGGGTTATTACAAATCCCCGTACAGTATAAGCGGCTTGCACAGACCCTTCCTTAATTTGCCTGATAAGTTTATTTCTAAAATCCTCTACTTGAAAATAGGGCAAAGAAGTTATAGTATAATTTTTTTTAAGTATTTCCAGTTCATGATTACCGATTAAGCGCACTACCTTGCCGCCGGCTTTCTTGGCTTCTTCCTGCAAAATATCAAGAAGTTTATCAACTTGCATAGGGTAAAAACCGCGGTCAATAATATCTCCGATTTGAACCAAAATATTCTTTTTACCGGTCCACTTAAGTTCAGGATTCATCAATTTGGAAGAAATTAAAACACTCGCAAAACCATGATATTCACCATGGACATCACCGATAATAAATACTTTTTTGTTTATTATTTTTCTTTTCCTGGCCATACTAATATTATACAATTTAGTATAGAGATATGAGGGAAATAAAATTTAAGCAAGCCTTAAAGGAAATAAAAAAAGTAATCGGCAGCAAAAATATTTTACTGTCAAGGACGGAACTTTTGTTAAACAGTTATGACAGCAGCCCGCTTAAAGCCCGCCCGCAAGCAGTTTTAAATATTAAAAAAACGGAACAAATACCGCCGGTTTTAAAAATACTAAATAAATATAATTTTCCTGCAACGGTAAGGATGAGTGCTTCCAATCACGACGGTGCCTGTTTACCTTTAAAGGGCGGTTTTATATTGAATATGGCCGCATTGGATAAGGTACTTGAAGTTAATACCAAAGAACATTATGCTATAGTTGAAAGCGGTGTTATAAATCAAGATTTACAAGATATATTAACCCCGCTTGGCTTCTTTTTTGCACCTGATCCTGCAAGCCGTACCTTTTCCACAATAGGGGGCAATTTCGCTTTAAATGCCGGCGGGGCAAAAAGTTTAAAATACGGCGCAAGCAGTAACAATTTACTTGGGGCAGATGTGGTACTTGCTGACGGTACTGTATTAAATTTAAAACAAGGGCATCCTCTTTTACATCTGCTTGTAAAGAGTGAAGGCACTTTGAGTATCTTCACAAAATTGAAAGTAAAAATTATACCGATACCTAATCATAAAGAAAGTTTAGCCGCAGGCTTTTTAAACCTTGAGAACACCATGCAAGCAGTACAAAAAATAATTTCACTCGGCTTTTTACCGGACGCCTTAGAAGTTATGGATGAAAGTGCCCTTGCACTTAGCACCTATAAAAATACAAATATTAAATCCCTTCTTATTGCTGAAATAGGAGGGAACCAAAAACAAGTTACCGAAGAAGTAAAGCAAATAATAAATATTTTCCGTAATGCCAAAGCCGTACAAATTAAAAGTAATTTAAATACTATGGAAGAAAATGAAATTTGGGCTACACGTGCAAAGGCGGCGCTGGCTCTAGCGAAAACAGCAAACGGTTTTGTTTCTTATGATTATGCAGTTGCGCGCCCCATGCTTATAAATGCGGTAACTTTTGTACAAAACACTTTTAAAAAATACAGTTTACGCGGAACCATAGTTTTCCACGCAGGCGACGGAAATTTGCACCCAAATATTGTTTTTGACGAAAATAATTTATATGAAGCAAACCAAGTAAAATCAGCCATAAAAGAAATTGATAAATTTGTTTTTTCTATCGGCGGAACACTTAGTGCGGAACATGGTATAGCGGTGCAAAAACGTGCTTCAATGAATCTTTTTTTCAATCAAGATACTTTAAATTTATTTAGAAAAATTAAAAATAAATTAGATAAAAATAATATTTTAAACCCTCAAAAAATATTACCTTTGTGTGAAGGAAAACCTACAATTATACCTGCTTGGGCCGAACCTTTTTATAATGCCATAAAAAGCGGGAAAAATTTTGATTTTAATCAAATAAGCAAATTTGATAAAATAATTGATTTTGACAAAGAAAATTATACTTTAACCGTGCAGGCAGGTGCTTTAATTGAAGATTTAAATAAACAGTTAAACCCGCTTAAATTTTACTTACCGACTTCACAAAGAAAAGGCACTTTGCTTGATTTGTTTTTAAGCGGAAAAGATGTAAATTTTACTGATTTTGTTACCGGCCTTACTTTCATTTGCGGGGAAGGTTTGATAAATGTCGGCGGAAAATTTGTTAAAAATGCCGCTGGCTATGATTTAATACATTTTATGCCCGGCACGAAAGGAACCTTTGGGGCACCGTTAGTTTTCACTATACGTTTATTTCCGTATCAAATAAAAAACGAAATAAGGAACAGCGAGTTAAAGATAGAAGGGCCTATAATGATGTTAAAAGAAGTATTTGATAAAGATAATATTTTTAAAGGTATTTAAAATGAAAAATAAAATAAATTTTGAAAATATTTTTGCTGATGCCTTAAAATGTAATCATTGCGGCTTATGTCTGCAAAATTGCCCTGCTTACAGAAAGTATAAACAGGAAAGTTCCTCCCCCCGCGGGCGCGTGCAAATTGCCGCACTTTTGGCAAAAAAGAAATTAACTTTAAAACAAGACGGGAATGAAATTCTAAATATAATAAAAACATGTCAAAATTGTAATAACTGCACCGTTTTATGCCCCTCAGAAATAAACCCGCAAGACATAAACAAAAGGTTAAAAAATATACTTAAAATAAAAAAAGAAAAGCCCCAAATACCTTGGGTAAAAAATATTTTATTTAAAATTTATTTTAGGAAATTTTTTGATAAAAAAGATAATTTGTTTTTAACATCATCTAACAATTTTAAACAAATAAAACAAAGTTTGAATATTTTAAATAAAAACGGTTTTGAAAGCACTTTATATAAAAAAATTATTACTCCTTATTATTTGGAAAAGCTGCCTGATTTTAAAACTTATATTTTTGACGATATTGAAAATTACCGCCTTATAAAAAATGCGATTTTAGAAGGTAAAATAAATTTAAATCCTAACCAAATTTTATTTATTACCCAAACTATAAAACCCAAAACAATTAAATTGCCGGAAGACAGTTTAATAATTCTATCAAATATTTATCTTTCCCCGAACACAAAGGAAGAGGAAAGGAAATTATTTGAAATGTTTAAAAATAAAACCGTAAACTTTGTAAATAACAGATATTATTACGGCCCCAATTATCACCCTAAAACAATAGAATATTTTAAAAATATTCCACAAAAAATCTTGATTACTTTAAGCAAAAGGGAAAATCAATTTTTAAAAACACTTATCAAAAAACACAAAATAGATAAAAAAATCCTATCTATAACCGAGATTTCTCACTCGTAATTTGCGTTTTTTTTTTTTTTTCGTAAAATATACTTATACGGCAGCAAAATACCGTAAAAATAAATATAGGAGATTTTATGAAAAACAAAAAAGGTTTTACTTTAATTGAACTTTTGGTTGTTGTTTTAATCATCGGCATACTTGCGGCAATTGCTTTGCCGCAATATAAAAAAGCAGTCTATAAAAGCCGCTATAATAGTTTAATGACTTTAGTAAATGCCATGTATCAAGCTGAAATACGCTTTCATCTCACAAATAACAGTTATACCAAGGAGTTAACTGATTTAGATATCGATTTATCCGGTTGTACATTGTCTGATGATAAAAAAAGTTGCACATTTGACTGGGGAACTTGTGGTATACACTCTTCTAAAACCTATGGTAAAGTTTATTGTGTTCGTTCAAATGGATTAAAAAATTCTTATGAATATTATTTTATAACTAACCCCCAAGCATATCCAAATAAAAGAAGATCTTGTATAGCTGCAGGAACTGATAAAAATAATATGTGGAACTATATTTGCAAGGAAATGAAAACTAAATTTTGGTCTAATGCTAACTGTAGGTATTTGGGGGAAGATTTCTATAACTGCAATATATATTTTTTCTAACAAAAATATAAAAGTTTTATTATTCTTCAATTTTAAGCATCGCAATAAACGCCCTGTTACGGAATAATACATGAAATATTTTTCTTTTATTCTCGCCACCCGCACGCTTTGTCGTGCGGGCGGGAGATGCTGAACGCAGGGAGTTTTTCCCCGAAGTGAAGCAGAGGGGGGAATAAAATCAGTTGTTTGTTAAATGTTCGTATATTAAAGTTAATATGCCGTCTAAATTGGCAATCAATTCATTATTCCAAATATGTAAAACTTTATAGCCTTTATTTTGTAAAAACAAATCTCTTTCTCTATCCTTTTCTTGAGTATGCTGCCCGCCGTCACACTCTATTATTAATTTACTTTGTAAGTGTACAAAATCAACTATATAATTACCGATTTGAAATTGTTTTCTAAAATGATATGCAGGAAACTTTTCTTTTAATTTATACCAAAGCAATCTTTCGTGTCTTGTCGGTTCTTTACGCATACTGCGTGCAAGGGAAACTAAATTATTTTCTTTTTTGCTCATATTGTTATTATATCAGTTTTGAAAAATGTTCCCCCCTCCACCTCGCAAATAACAACTTTTGCTCGGTACCTCCCGCCCATTTTTTACATAGACAACGACTGTAAAAAATGGGTGGCGGGAATATAGGAAAAATTTTAATTACTCTTCAATTTTAAGCATCGCAATAAAGGCCTCTTGGGGAATATCCACGTTTCCAATACTCTTCATGCGTTTTTTACCTTCTTTCTGCTTTTCAAGGAGTTTACGCTTGCGTGTAATATCGCCGCCGTAACATTTAGCGATAACATCTTTACGGTAGGCAGGTATAGTTTCGCGCGCCACAATTTTACCGTTAACTCTTGCCTGCAAAGCAACTTCAAATTGCTGACGACCAATAAGTTCTTTTAATTTTTCACACAACAATCTGCCGCGCGAAACGGCTTTATCTTTATGCGTAATAACGCTTAACGCATCAACCGGGGAACCGTGTATCAAAATTTCCATAAGCACGACATCGGAACTTTGATAATCGGAAATTTCATAATCAAAAGAGGCATAACCTTTGGAAACAGATTTTAATTTATTATAAAAGTCTACAACCATTTCCGCCATGGGCATATAATAGTTAATTACTACTCTATCTGATGAAAGGTTTTCCAAAGAAATATATTGCCCGCGTTTTTCTTTTAAAAGTGTCATTACTCCGTCCATATAAGTAATAGGAACGACGATTTTAATTTTTATTGTCGGCTCTTTAATATCAATAATATCTCCGTAAGGTGGGAAATTGGCAGGGTTATCAATCCATTTATAACCGTTGCCGGCATCTGCCAAAGCAAGTAATTCTTGCGGATGAGTTTTGCGCGGTGTAAATTTCACCTGGTAAATAACATTTGGGCTTGTAGCAATTAAAGATAAATTAAATTCACGCTCCAAACGCTCTTTAACAATTTCAATATGCAAAAGCCCCATAAAACCAAGACGGAAACCAAAACCCAAAGCTTTAGAGGTTTCACTTTGATAACTAAAAGAACTGTCAGATAAATTTAATTTTTCAAGTGCGGTGCGAAGTAATGGGTAATCGGTTGTTTCCACAGGGAAAATACTTGCAAAAACTACCGGTTTTGCATCTGTATAACCAGGCAAAGCATTTTCAGCGGGAGCGGAAGCGACAGTAACTGTGTCACCTACTTGCACTTGATGAATATCTTTAATACCGGCAATTACATAACCGACTTCGCCGGCCTCTAATTTATCACTTTTTTGGAGTTTGGGTGTCATGAAACCGACTTCTTCAATTTTGGATGTAAAACCTGATGCCATAAGTTTCAAAGTATCGCCCGCTTTCAAAACGCCGTCGACCATACGCACATATATTATGACACCCCTAAACGGATCATAAAAAGAATCAAAAATCAAAGCGCGCGTTTTAGCTTTTATGTCGCAGACGGGGGCAGGCAAATCGGTAATAATTCTGTCAATTAAATGTTCTATGCCAAGGCCTGTTTTTGCGCTGACTCTTTCTGCCAAGACAGGCTCTTTCAAGACTTCCCAAATTTGTTCTTCGGTAATATCGGCATCACTTTGGTTTAAGTCCACTTTATTTATTACAGGTATTATTTTAAGCCCCAAACTTTGTGCCAAATGGGCATGTGCCACCGTCTGTGCTTCAACACCTTGAGAGGCATCTACCAAAAGTAGAACACCCTCACAAGCGCGCAAAGAGCGTGCAACCTCATAAGAAAAATCTACATGCCCCGGTGTGTCAATTAAATTTAGAATATAATCTTTATAATTTATGCGGACTGCTTTTGCTTTTATTGTTATACCGCGCTCGCGTTCAAGGTCCATAGCATCCAATAGCTGGGCTTGCATTTTACGTTTTGGAACAGCGCCTGTATCTTCTAGAATTCTATCAGACAATGTTGTTTTACCGTGGTCAATATGGGCAACGATGGAAAAATTACGAATCTTCTTCATAAACTACGAATATATATCTTCCTCTGCTATCTTTTTGAATACTTGTTTTAATGCTTTGTAAGCTTCATCTTCATCTACACCGCTTAAAGACAATGTTAACTTAGCACCCTTTTCTGCAGCAAGCATCATTATGCCCATAATGCTTTTAGCATTTATTTCAATACCTTCTTTTATTAAAAATATATCACTTTTAAATTTGCCCGCTTCCTGTGCAAGCAAAGAGGCAGGCCTGGCATGAATACCCAAGCGATTTGTTATAATAATATCTTCTTTAATCACATCTATTCCTTATGAAAATAAAGCAACTAATGTAAATACCAAAACAGACCCTAAATACAAATAAATATTTGGCATGTTCCACTTTTTAACAAAAGCACTTAACACTACAAAAGCAGCTAAAAGAGTTACCTTTGTTATTAAATATGCATCAAAAACAGCACCCAAAAAATAAAAATATAAGCCGTAAATAAAGATAAATAAAGTAAAACCCTGCCCCATGGTTTTAAGAATAATTATAATTTTATTCCAATTAAAATTAATCAGACCAAAAAAATTTTCCTCATTTCCTTCATAACCTAAGGCTAAACCCCTATAACGCGTTATAAAAACAGGAATATTATAACCCAAAAAAGACACCATTAATGCTAATAAAACAGTTAATCCTAAATCATTTAAGGCCACAGTATCATTTAAAAAATGAACTTGCCCCAAACATAAAACAGCAAAAGCCATGACCAAGGAAAGAGGCTTTATTGTAGACCAGAACAATCTATCCCCCAAAGAAGCAACGGTAGTAGCGATACTAGAACGTATTATAAGCCACTCTTTTTCCTGCTCAAAGAAATTAGGCATATTTTCAGATAATTCCGCGAGCACTTTTTCCTGTTTCATAACAGCACCCAAGCAAAATGATACCATAGAGGGATTGGTATTAAAACTTGCCAAATTTCTTGCAATAGCCCTCTTGAAATACCTGTCTTTATCCGAATATAAATTACACAGGTAGGGATACATTATAAAAAGCATTCCAATATTTTGCATTTTCTTAAAATTCCAAAAACCTTGTAAGAATAATGAGCGAAAAATATATTTTATTTTATTCATTTCCATTTTTAATCCTCCTTTGGTTTTGTGCTAAAAGATAAGAATAAACCGCACAAACCAATCCAAGGCGCAATATAATAGGAAAATTTAAAAGCAACATGTATTTTTTCTGAAATATCCTCATGCAAATAAGTAAAGAGAGGCCCAAAAATTATCATCGCTAAAAATAAAAATATCCAAGTGGCCGCAAATTCAATAATTATGTTCTTAAACATCACTTTTCCCGGGGTGATTTTATGGTCAATTAAATCAAGTTCTATTGTATCTAATATTTTATCACGGTAACTCCGCAAGAACTTTTCCAAAAAGGCATGTAATTGCCCGCAAAGTATACCTACGAAAAAGGCAAAATAGATATCCATAGAGAAACAATAATTCATTAAAATCGCCACTGCCGCAGTTATGGCCCCGCTCGGGGGAACGACACCGCCAATCGGCAAGTAATCAATATAGATAAGTTCCGTAAAAATCCCTACTTGCAAACCCAAAAACAAATTACCTGTCAAAGCCCCTAAAATTGACCCTATAATCAAAGGCCTTGAAATTAATAATTGTCCGACATAAGTTGTATCCAACTCAAGCAATGAAACCAAAGCGCAAAAACCGATAAGTGATAACATTTTTCACCTCTTTTATAACTTGGTTACAAAGGAAGTAGGCAAGGAACGAATTTCAATGGAAATATGTTTTTCCGTTTCCCATATTTTAAGTTCTTTTACCTCATCTTCACTTAAAAACACTCCTTGCGAATATTGTTTTTTCCCTTCTGAAAAAGGAGTGTTGCCTAAAGTTATTACTTTAGGGCTAAATCCTTCATTTAACATATCTTGCAAAACTGATATTGCCTCAATGATAATAAAAATTTTTTCTTGGCTATTTTGCAAATATAAGACGGCTTCCTTTGCCCCTAAAATCGTTAATTTATATCCGCTTGGCAAAGAAAGGCGCAACATCTTTTGTATAAATTGTATTTTTTCGGCGCGGGGGGATACAACCAACACCTCACTTACCTCTAAACTAGGCAGCCATCCCTGCACAATTTGCCCATGTATCAAACGATTATCAACACGTGTTAAAACTATCATTTTTTCAAAAACTCCGTTGCCTCTATAATTGCTTTTTTGCCGTCTTCCGCAACTTTAGCTGCAAGTTCACGGGAATTTAATTTTTCTTGATTATGCAAAGCACTTAAAAGCATACATAAATTTACCCCGCAAACAATGTAGATATCTTGCATCTCCGCCGAGCATTTAAGTGCGATATTACAAGAAGTCCCCCCAAAGCTATCAACTAAAACTAAAGCGCCGCCTCCTGCGGAATATTCTTTAATTTTATTTTCCGTTTCTTCCAAATTAACTTTGCCGCTAACGCTTAAAACCAAGATATTCTGTTTATTACAACCTGATATTGCTGATACCGTATCAAGCAAACACTCCCCCAAAGTTCCATGAGTAATTAAAATTATTTTTACCATACTTCCTTCTTAACGATATCAATATCTCTATGTGTTTCAGTACAATTAAAGCCCCTTTTCTTTAAAGCTGCAGCTAAACAATGGGCCATTAAAACACTTCTATGTTTACCTCCGCTGCAACCGACAGAAATTGTAAGGTAAGACTTTCCTTCCTTTATATATTTAGGCAATAAATAGTCAAGCATTTCTATAAATCTTTTTATGAATGTCTTTGCATGAGGGGATTGTAAAATATAGTCCTGAACCTCTTTATCAAGGCCTGTTTTGTCACGTAAGCCTGCCACATAATACGGGTTTTTAAGAAAACGCACATCCATTACCAAATCGGACTCCAAAGGTATACCGTTTTTGTAACCGAAAGATATAACGGAAATAAGCATTTCCTGCTTCTTTTTAACTTTCAGGAATTTTGCTATTTCATCCTTAAGTTCACCTAAAGTAGTAGAAGATGTATTTATTATTTCATCAGCGGCGATTTTCAAAGATTTTACAAAAGCCTTTTCCTGTTTAATAGCTGTGGCGAGGTCTTCTTCCAACGGGTGGCGGTGTTTTGTTTCCGAAAAACGCCTAAGTAAAACGGAGGTAGATGCCTCAAGAAAAATCAATTTTGTATCAAAACCGCTTGCCTTGATTGTATCCAGTGCCGCGGGTAAAGCGGGCAAATTCCCCCCTTCCCTAATATCAACACCCAAAGCAATTTGCGTTAAAGTAGGATGCTGTTTCACATATCTAACAAAATCCTTAAATAAAGCGAGAGGCAAATTATCTACGCAATAAAAACCGAAATCCCCCAAAATTTTTAAAGCTTGAGTTTTTCCTGCCCCGGAAAGGCCTGTAATAATAAAGAACTTTTTATTTTCCATTTTTTTCAACCTTTCCTTCTTTCATTTTCTTCAAAAGTCTTTTGCTGAATTCTTTTGCTGAACTTATACCTTGCGATTTTAAACGTTGGTTCAAAGCCGCTACTTCAATTAAAACAGCTAAATTTCTGCCCGGAGTTACCGGTATTGTTAAAGAATTTATCTCAACACCCAAAATTGTGTTTTTTTGCTGTTCTATGCCAAGACGGTCAATTTCACCTGTCGGTGCAATTAAATTTACTTCCATTTCAATAGGGGCGGAATCAATAGAAGAACCTATACCGAACAACAATTCCACATCAATAATACCAAGCCCGCGGACTTCCATATAATGCTGAAGCATAGGCGGACAAGAACCTATCAAATGCCCGCCGCGCATTTTTTGGATTTCCACAACATCATCCGAAACCAAAATATGCCCGCGTTTTATAAGTTCAAGTGCACACTCGCTTTTACCGATACCGGCATCTCCCCTTATTAAAACCCCAAGACCGGAAACTTTAACCAAAACGCCGTGAATATGGGTTCGCGGGGAGGTATTTTCATCTAAATATGCAATTATCTCTGATACAAAAGCCGAAGTGTCCATACTCGTAGTAAGTAGAGGGACCTTTTCCGCAAGGCAGGCCTGTTTTATTGCAGGAAGGACTTTCATCCCTGCCGTTACAATAACACAAGGTACTTTATCTGCCTTAAGCATTTTTTTAAAATTGGCTTTCAATCGTTTAGCAGGTAGTTTGGCACAAAAAGCATATTCCCCACGCCCGATTATTTGGATAAGTTCACCCCTAAAATTCTCAAGATGGCCATCCATAGCCAAGCCGGGGCGGTTAACGCTTGCTTTTGAAATCTCACGATTGGTATATTTTTGGCCGAGCAGAAGCTCAAGGCTTAATTCTTTGCCTTGGTCAGCAAGCATTTTGGCTACCGTAACAGTGCGTTCAAACTCGGCCATAACAAAAATACCTTATTTTGCTTTTGTAGGTTGAATTAAACCGTAAGAACCGTCCAAGCGTTTAAAGATTAAGTTAATTTGTTTGGAATCTTCATCCAAAAACATCCAGAAAGTATAACCGAGTTTTTCCATTTCCAAAGCGGCTTCTTCTGCACTCATCGGGTTAACTTCCACTTGTTTTATGACGGTAAATCTAACTTCATTTTGCGGATTAAGCATAGCACCGTAGTAAGATGACAAATCTTCCTTAGGTGCAGCTGCGGCGGTACGTTTTGCCTGAACTTTACCTTTTGCTTTTCTTATTTGTGCTTCAATTTTTAAAATCGTGCCGTCAATTGCTTTGTAAAGATTTTCTTCAATGGCTTTGGCCGTAAATTTCTTTTTAGCAGCGTGCAAAGTCATTTCTGCTTTTTGATTGATTTTTTTATCTACGCTTATAACAAGTTCTACCCATGCCCCTTCATCAAAAAATTTGTCAAGTTTATTGACTTTTGTTTGGCTGTATGTTTTTATTGCCTCGGTTAATTTAATATTTTTTGCTGTGATTTTGAGTTTCATAGTTACCCTCCTGTAACATATACCATAATTAAAGCATTTTATATTTAATACGTCAACAGCAAATTGAGATTCGGTGTTTTTTGCATCTTTCTTAAAAATTTGCTAGCATCTTTTTGGGAGTGCCGCCTAAAACTAGGTTGGCACTCATTTTTTCTAAAACAATCCTGCAAAGTTGCCCGCCGCAAAAAGCCTAAAATAAATGAATATACTTCAAAAAATACTAAAAAATATTAGACATAAAACTACCCCCGCCGTCATGCAATTCGCCCCAAACCTCATGCAAGGGCAGAATTTGCCAAATCCCTCCAGCCATAATTACAGCCCTTATGTTGATAGTTACGGCTCAAAAGCATGGGTTTATGCCTGCGTCAATGCAATAGCGGAAACGGTTTCTTCCGCAGACTTTGTTTTAAAAAATAAGCAAGGCGAAATTATTCAAAGCCACCCTGCACTTGACCTAATGTACCGCCCAAATAAATTCATGAGCGGCCGCACTTTGCGCCAATGGATTATCGCAAGTTTGGAACTGACAGGTAATGCCTATATCTTGAAAGATTCCCTTCTGCCCGACGGCACACCAACGGAAATGTTTCCCCTTCTTTCACAGTTAGTGGAAATTATACCCGGTAAAAAATCTTCCGAACCTATTGAAGGTTACAAATACCGCGCCGGCTCACAAACGGCATATTACAAAGCAAGTGATGTTATTCACTTTAAATATTTTAACCCGTTTGACTTTTTTTACGGCCTTTCCCCGATAGCAGCAGCCCGCGCAAGCATAGACACGCTTGAAAAAGCGGAAAGTTATAACCGCGCATTTTTTGAACATGCAGGCGCCCTTTCCGGCCTTTTATATACTGACGGTAAACTTGATCCTGCAACCCGCTCGCGCATAATTAACAGCTGGAACGAAAAATATCAAGGCGCCAAAAAAGCCCATAAAGTTGCTTTGCTTGAAGGCGGCTTAAAATGGCAAAATATCACTTTAAGCCAAAAAGATATGGACTTTATTGAAGCCATGAAAATGAGCCGCGAAACAATCCTTTCCATTTTCCATGTCCCGCCTGCTCTCGTCGGTCTTTTTGAACAAGCACAGCAATTTAATACTAAAGAACAGCAGCGCATCTTCTGGCAACTTTGTATTTTGCCGAAACAAAGTTTAATGCTTGAAACTTTAACAGAATTTTTGCTGCCGCATTTTGACGAAACACAAACAATGTATTTTGATAAAGACATTTCCCAAGTTGCCTGTTTAAAAGAGGAAGAACTAGAACGAGCCCAGACGGCAAAAATTTATTATGAAATGGGCTATTCCCCATCTGAAATTGCACAGGCACTCGGTTTGCCTTTCAGCACAAAAAAGAATAATAGGAGTAAAAAATGAGACATAAAATTTGCGGTACTTTAAAAACACCGGCATTAAAAATTTTACCCTTGCAAGAAGCAAGCGTAAAACAAGAAAACGGTTTAGTTTACATTGAGGGTTATGCCAATACAAAAAATTTAGCGGATAGATACGGCGATATTCCCACCGTCTTAAAGTCAAAACGCAATTTTGTTTATGAGTTAACAGAATTTAAAAAAAACCCCGTTTTGTTAATTGACCATGTAAACCAGCTTGACCATTTAGCCGGTTCGGTTACCGAAATTTTTGAAGACGAAAAGGGTTTATATTTTAAGGCCTTATTTTCGGCTTCAAATCACCCGACTATTGCACATGCCCGCCAACTTTATAAAGAGGGCCACGCAAAAGGCATAAGCATTGCCGGGCGCTTTCATTATGAAGTTGCAAGCAACCCGTCTTTGCTAACTTTAGCGGAAATTTATGAAATCAGTTTAGTTGCAATTCCTGCCGACCCGCGCAGTTTAGCCGCACCGGCCAAAACCGAAGATGACGACGAAGAAGAAAAGCGCAAAAAGCAAGAAAAATCAAACCGCCAAAAACTTGAAAAAGAAATAAATGCCTGGCTCAAAGAATTGAAGAAATAAAAATAAAAGCCCCCGTGTAAAAACGGGGGTGTTCTAAAACAAATATAATATTAAAAAAGATATACGTTTATACCTTCATCAGATACAGGATGAAATGTCCCTAATTTCGAACATATTTTATTTGCCTGTTTATCATTGACATTGGCAGCACAAAAACCATTATTCATCTTGTTCCAACTTTTGGAAGGATGCCCATAATAAAAACGTATGGATACATTTGTATTATTCACTGCATAATCAACCCTACCCCTATAAGAAGCTCCATTAGTAGGAAGTTTAAACCACCCCCAATCAGTATAATAGGTGTCATCAACTTTAGAATTATAAGGAATATTTACATCAAGTTCATCCATATTTTTTGTAAAGGTATTATGTAATAAATAATAATTTGTTTCCGCTTCCACCAAAGTACGCATAGTAGAGTAAAGTCCTTTGATTTTAGCTATTTTAACTGCCACCTGATATTTCGGCCAAGCAATCGCCGCAAGTATACCGATGATTAAAACTACTACTAAAAGTTCTATCAAAGTAAAACCTTTATAATTTTTTCTATAATTTTTTAACATAAATTACCTCGTAAAAATATAACTTATATTAATATTTTAGAAAAAAAAAAAAAAATGTCAACAGAAATGTTCAAAAGCAAAAATAAGTGCAAGTTTTAAACTATTTAATAAGTTTTAATGTACGGACAAGTAAGCTTTTTAGGAAATAAACTTCGCGCGTGGTTAAAGCGCTTTTTGCCTTAATTTCATTAAAATATTCCATACAGTTTTTATCATTTAATACCGGCGGGCGCGGAACTTTTTTTAGGAAATTTTGAAACTCTTTTTCAAAAATCGCATAATCGCTTTGCTTGGCAATTTTTTCACTTTTTATCATCGGGCTTGGGAAATCATGTTTTGCTATCTCATAGCAACAAAGCATAAGCGCTTGCGCTAAATTTAAAGACGGTATTTTTGGGTTTGTCGGAATATGTAAAATATAATTTGCAAGTGCGATATCTTCTGAACTTAAACCTGTTTTTTCAGAACCGAATACAAAGGCAGTTTTACCTGTAAATTTTGCTGAACTTTGTGAAATTTGCGGCAAACTTATAACTTTGCGGTAAGCGACGCGCCTGTCAAGAGAGGTCGTTGCAAGAATTGTGGAACAATCCGCCACTGCCTCTTTTAATGTTTTGAAAACTTTTGCTTTTTTTAAAATATGGTTTGCGTGGACTGCCGTAACTGCTTCCTTCCAAGACGGCGCATAAGGGTTAACAAGCCTTAAATCTTTAAAACCGAAATTGCCCATCGCCCGTGCGCAAGCGCCGATATTTAAAGGGTTTCTTGGGCGAACTAGAATAAAAACTGCTTTCATTATTTTATCTTTTCCTTCATTATGCCAACGATAGTGTTATCAACTTTTAGCATACCGACATTTGAAATTTTACTTAAATTTTGAATTGTCCTTTCCGCACTTGAACCGACAAAACCCTCCGCTTCTGTTATTCCGTAATGTTTAATGCCCATAAAAGCGGAACGCAAAGCACTATCAACGGAACTAACCACTTTTAAAGCACAACCGCTTTTAGCGCCGTCACAAAGCATACCGCCGATATCACTAATAATATTATTTATGGCAAGTGTTATTGCTTTAATATCAGCCCCATTTTGTTGGTAAACCAAAGCCGCGGCAGCACCAACACCTGCGGCAATTGCGCAACCGCAAATCGGTGCAAGTTCGCCGGTATAGGCCTTTACATAACCGTTTAATAAATGGGAAAGTGCAATACTTTTCAAAATCTTTTCTTCTTTTATTTTTAATTGTTTACCGACATAATAAGGCACCAAAATAGCCACAATGCCCTGATTTCCGGAACCGCCCGAACTCATAACAGGGAAGGCAAGCCCGTCCATGCGTCCGTCTGCTGCTTGGGCGCATAATATTTTTGTATCATTAACTAGATTTTTACTTAAGATATTTTGCTTAACCAAATTTTTTAAATAGAAACCGACTTTTTTTAAACTCTCACTTTTTTTTGAGGCAGCCAAATTTATTTTAACACCTTGTTTTATATAGTCAAGGTCGGCTTTAGTTGCCTTTTCAGCAGCTAAAATTAAATCAGAAATACTTGATTTCTTAAGGATTTGAACATAAGTATTTTTTTGTGTTTTTTGCTTTTTTTCCTTAATAACTTTTCCATTTAAAGAGAGATAACAAATTTCTTGATGTCCGCAAGAAATAATACACTTAACTTTGCTTCCTTTTTCCCCTAAAACATTAACACAAATATAAAAACCTTTTTTTGAGACAGTATTTAAAATAACCCGTTTTTCTTTAATAAGTTGTAATGCTTGCTCCAAAATTTCAGGTGTAACAGTTTTTAAAAGTTCCATTTTTTGTTTCGGGTTTTTCAAAATCAAACCCAAAGCAGCGGCAATTAAATTACCCCTAAGTCCGCCTGTGTTAGGCACTTTAACACCAAGCCCGTTTTTAAAGGTAGCGCCGTCTAAAAATAATACGGCTTTTTTAACTTTTTCCTTTTTTAAAATAGTTGCAGCAGCGGCTGCAGCAAGCGCAACGGAAACAGGTTCCGTACATCCCATAGCAGGGTACACCTGATGTTTAAGAATTTCTTTCAGTAAATTATTTTTCATAGAAATAGTTTTGGCCTCTCTATATATCTTTTAGTTGCCAAACTATAGATTTTGCCTGCACCTATTATTATGTGGTCTACAAGGGTAACAGATAAAATTTCTAATACATCTTTTAACTTAGCAGTTATCAAAGAATCTTCATTTGACGGGCTTGGGTCACCGGACGGGTGATTGTGCACACATATTACATATCTCGCCCCATGTTTTAAAACAAGTTCAACGAATCTTCTTGGTGAAATTGCCGCCCTGTCTATATTGCCTTCAGCTAAAATTTCCGTCGCAATTAAACGGGTTTTAATATCTAAAAACAAAACCTCAAAAAATTCTTGTTTTTTATTTTGTAAATGTGTTATACAATAATTATAAAGTTCTTCCTGATTTGAAATACTGCGCCGTTTTTTAATTACATCATAACTGTAACGCGTTATCAGTTCCCTACCGATATTTATAAGCATTGCACTTTGCGGCCCAAGTCCTTTTGCTTTCTGAAGTTCAAAGTAACTTGCATCAAGCACTCCGCTTAAAGAACCGAAATTTTTAAGCAAATCCCACGCAAGTTTTTTAGTATCTTTACGAGGTATAGAATAAGTTAGAAAGAGCTCCAAAACCTCATGATCCAAAAACGGTTTTAGGCCCTCTTTTTTAAATTTATTCTTGATACGTTCCCTATGCCCGATATAAGATGGATTGTTCATATAAACATTATACTTTTTTTATATATAAAAGAGCATCTTAGACAAAAAAAAGAGCAGGTTCAGTTATCCACCAAACCTGCCCTAACGACAACTGGAGTTATCCTCCATACACGTCTCCTTACTTCCTTTCCTCTGACGGTATACCCTACCGTCACCCTCAGCAAACGGGGGTAAACACACCGCACCGCCGCCTCGGCTGCAGCATAAGCGCAAACATCAATAAGCACTTAAGCCACCATTTGTAAGAGCAATAACCACATAAGCCACAGCCCCTACCGGTAAGCCCCCAAACCAACACCCTCACGGGATTTTCGCCGGCCCGAACAACCGCCCTAAATCATAGCAACTGTCCGAAAAGGGAACCCACCCTAAATCTTAGGGTAGCACTCTTTTTTAGAGCTTGAAATACTTCGATAATAACCGAAGCCCAATTTTTCGCTACCCACAAACATAGTATAAAGGTTTTTTTCGATTTGTCAAGGGGGTATTTAAAATCTTATTTTACGTATTAATTTTTATAATATCATGCACAAATCAATCAAAAAAATACAAAATTAAAAGTTTTAAATTACCTTTTTCAGTTTAACAAATGCTCTAAAATATTTGCTATAATAAATATACGGGCCTGTAGCTCAGCTGGGAGAGCGCCTGCATGGCATGCAGGAGGTCGCCGGTTCGATCCCGACCAGGTCCACCATTTTTACCCTCTGATATAAGAGGGGTTTTTATTGTAAAATATTTGTATGAAATTTTTAGAAATTTTACTTATCTGTTTTAGTCTCTCTTTAGATAATTTTGCGGTTGCAGCTTCCGCCGGATGTGAAAAAAAATATATTTCGTTTACCAGCATTTTAAAAGTGTGTTGTGCTTTTGTTGGGGCCGGTATAGTTTGTTTGTTGTTTGGGTTTTTCGGAGGAAAGGAACTTGGTAAAATTATTGGCAACTATGACCATTGGTTAGCTTTTTTTATTTTGGCCTATATCGGAACAAGAATGATTTTAAATATTTTTAAACCTTACGAAAAAAATAAATCTTGCCCTTTAACTTCTTTTAAAACGCTGATGATTATGTCCCTGGCAACAAACATTGACGTACTTGCGATTGGCATAAGTTTAGCACTTTACAAGGTCAATATTTGGCTTGTACTGCTTATTTTATGTATATGCATAGCAACAGCGACTTCAGCCGGGGCTTACCTAGGGGCAATGCTGGGGTGCAAACTCGGCAAAAAAGCGGAATTTTTAGGCGGTATCGTACTTTTACTTGTAAGTATTAAAATACTTGTACAAGGTTAATAATAAGTATAAACACAATAATTATTATTAGGACAATCTGAAGGAGTATTTTTACCGGTTTCCTTTTGGCATAAGCGATTTGCTTTGTCTGTTATATCAATAATTACAACTACTACTAAAAGTTCTATCAAAGTAAAACCTTTATAATTTTTTTCTATAATTTTTTAACATAAATTACCTCATAAAAATATAATTTATATTAATATTGTAAAAAAAAGTCAACAGAAATGTTAAAGACCTCAAAAATAGCGAAAACTATTTGGAATTTTTAAGAAAAGTTTTACAACCGGCTTAATTTCATTGCATAATATTTATGAGTATCTGATAAAAACCCATAAGGAGTCAATATTCGTGTTGAAGCATTTATACCATTTGAAAGATGTTCGCACAAATTATTTGCTCTTTTATTATCTTTTGTTGCAAGGCAATAATATTGCTTTCTCTTTTCAGGGTGTATAATCCAAATTCCAAATTTGTAATCGTTTTTTGCACAAGTTATAGAAGCTGTTGCACCGCTTTCCGGCACCATACAACAATAAAAATCAGTCATTACTCCGCATGCAGCAAGATTATAATATGTATATTTTTTTATATAACCACTTGGTAAACTAACATCAAAATCTTCAAAGTCATGAGGATAGTCATTATGAATCATGTAAAAATTTCTGTAAGCGTCGGCAAATGTTTCCGCAAAAGAACGTAATTTTGTAAACTCGGTTTTATCTACTGCTAACTTATATTGCGGCAGGGCGATAGCCGCCAAAATTCCGACAATTAAAACAACTACCAAAAGTTCAATTAATGTGAAACCTTTATAATTTTTTCTACAATTTTTTAACATAAATTACCTCGTAAAAATATAACTTATATTAATATTTTAGAAAAAAAAAAAAAAATGTCAACAGAAATGTTAAAAATCAAAAATATATAAATTGAATCCCAAAAGTTGGACAAAAAAGTTGGCCTAATGGTCAAAAATGTTGCTAATACCATATCAAAAATGATGGAATGTTATTTTTTTGCTTTCTCTTTTATTTTCGCCACCCATTTTTTACGGTCTTTATCTATGTAAAAAATGGGCGGGAGAAAGCCGAGCAAATTTTATTTGCGAGGCAAGAGGGGGGTACCTTATTAGTAAACTTCAGAGACGTAAAATGTATTAATGGGCAACCCCCACCCCTAACCCCTCCGCCCTTTCTTATTTTTGCTAAGGCAAAAATAAAACGGCAAAGGGGGAGGAAAATAAAAGAGCAACAATTTTAAGGAAAAGATACTTAATCAGCAACATTTTTGACCATTAGACCAAAAAGTTTTTTATCTCTTTTGGTTTACTAATTTTTTACTGCAAACAAAAAAGTGTATATCAGCAGCAAGCGACAATTTTTCCGCACCACGCGTACATTAACATAATGCAGGACATAAACACGTAAAATTAAGCAAAACTAAACCACTTCAAGTAAGGCAAAGTGCAAATAACAACTCTCCGGAAAACCAAGTAAAATAGGATGGTCCTTTGCTTGTGTATTAAGTTCTTTTAAAATAACTTTTTTACCGGCAGCTGCAGCTGCATCTTTTAAAATACTAACAAAAATTTCCCTTGAAATATGATGCGAACAAGTAGAACTTGCAAGCAACCCTCCTTGCTCCAATCCCTCAAAGGCCATACGGTTTAATTTAGTATATAACTTTACTGCCTGAGGTAAGGCTTTCCTGTTTTTAACAAAGGCAGGCGGGTCAAGCAAAATCATATTTGGTTTTGTAGGTAATTGGTTTGAACGGAAAGCAGAAAGCAGGCGCTCCGCATCATCACGGCGGTATTCACAAATATTTTGTACTCCGTTAAGGGCCGCATTTTTATTTGCGAGTTCAACCGCAGCAGCAGAACTATCACAACCCCAAACTGCCTGCGCCCCGTTCAATGCCGCATTTATACCAAAAGAACCGCTGTAAGAATAAAGGTCTAGGACAATCCTGTCTTTAAAATATGGTTTTAGTAAAGCACGGTTATCACGTTGGTCAAAATAAAAACCGGTTTTTTGCCCCGCTTTTAAAGAAACTAAATATTTAACTTTATTTTCCTCTATTTCAATTTCTTCAGGGATTTCGTCAATCGTTTCCGGTGTTTGGGTTAAACCTTCTAAAACCCTAAAGGTACTTTCATTTCTAAATAAAATTCCCTTCGGTTTAAAAAGTTTTTTGCAAGCATTTAAAATATCTTCTTTCAAAAGTTCCATGCCGGCGGAGTGTATATCTATTACTAAATAGTCGCCGTAACGGTCAATAATTAACCCGGGCAGACCGTCAGATTCTCCGTAACACATCCTCCCGAATTTACGGAGCCCGAGTTCTTTCCTGTAACTATAAGCATTATCTAAAAATTCAAAAATAAAATTTTTGCCTATTTCGGCTTCCCCTTTTACGATTAAACGGCCGGAAATTAAACTGTGCGGATTAAAAAAGCCAGTACCTAAAATTTCCCCGCGGGCAGATTCAAAACGTACGATAGTACCAGCTTTTATAGAGGTATCAACTTTTTCAAGTTCATTTGAAAATATCCAATAATGCCCGTTTTTAATACGGTGTTCTTCTTTTTGTTTTAGTTTTAGGGTAAGCATTTTATTTCTCCTTATTAATAAGTTCTATTTTTTGTTTACATAACGGGCAAGCTTCCGGTTCATATAAATCAAGCGGATAAGTTAAAAGGGCGCGAAGCGGAACATTTTCAAAGTAAAGATTCTTTCCGTTTGAACGGTCCACTAAGGCCGCAACACCGATAATGTTTACATGGTAACACTGCAAAAGCTGTAAGGTTTGGTTAATCTTCCGCCCTGTCATAAAAACATTATCTATTACCAAAACTTTTTCCCCTTCCTTTATTTTCAAAGTTTCTTTTAGCATTATTTTGCCTTCTTTAAATTTTGCGCCCATAACACGTGCACCCATTATCACCGCCACCTGTGCGGCAAGTAATAAACTTTCTTCGGAAGAAGCAAAAACAATATCTGCTTTTTTGGTAAACAATTTTGCCACCGCTTCCCCAAGTTTTGCCGCTAAACTAGGATATTGCAAAAGTATATCGGTATCTATATAAATTTGCGAGTGCTTACCGTTAGGTAAGGCAAAATGCCCTTCTAAAAGGGCTTTATTTTCTTCTATTATACTAAGCAAATCTAAATGTTTTTTTAACATAATTATTCCTTAAACTTTTTTATTTCTGCAAATTCTTGGCTTTCCTTACTACGAGCAGTCTGAATTTGTTTTCCGACTTTTTTGGGGCTTTTCATTTCAAGTTTTGGTTTCAGCATACTCCCATAAGTTACAAAAGCTAAAGCAGGCGCACCGGATTCATCCGTCAGATTTTCTGACAATGCCCCGCGTTTTGAAGTATTTTTAAACATAGTCATAACATCTAAATCAAATTTTTCTTTAACCCAATCAACATTACCCGTAATAGCACCAGAAATAACTTGACCGTCCACATAAAAGTTGTTAACAGTCATATCTCCGTTTTTAAAGGCCAAGGAACCGCTCATGATATCAAAAGGAGTATCTTTCAAAATTTGACCCATTTTGAAAGACCCGGCCCTTTCCATACGGCTCATAATAACAAAGGGCTGATATGCAATACCAAGCACTTTTTGATTATCGGCTGCTTCTTGAAGTTTATATATTATGCCGTTTGAAATTTTAGCTTCAAAATTACCGTTTAAATTTTTCATTTGCGGTAATAGATTATTGAAATTAAAGGTGGCATAAAAGTCTTTACCGGAAAGAACGGGACTGGTAAATTTTTCCGCATAAACACTGCCGCGGAAATTTATCATAAAAGTCGGTAAAGCATTTTTGAAATTACGGAGCCAAGCAAGGTCAGATGTATCTTTCATTTCATTTTGGGCTTTGGAATCATCAGCCAAGGCAACAACAAAATCTTCCGTTATATCAAAAATCTCAAGCGGATTTAATTCCGCAGTAGAAAGGAGCATCTTCACCTTACGCCGTTTTTCTTGGCGGACATTAGCAATAGCGACACTCATTTTTGTTCGTTTTCCGTTTAAAAGTCCGCTTTCCACAATAGCATAAAAATCCTGTTTTTTATAATCAAGCGCGGTTCTGCCTTTAATATCGGTTACTTTCTGACGGCCGACTATAAAAATACCATCCTCAAAAACTGCATTCATTTTATTAAAATTTTCTGTTGCTTCAAAAGCAACATTTGCCTTTTGAACGGTAAATTTAAAAATTTTGGAACTTAAGGAACTACTTTTCAAATTTAACTTTTTAGTTTTTAATATAGAATCTTTAATTGTAAATTTCCCGCTCCAATCAATATTTCCGATAAGGGCAAACGGTTTTAGCGGTTTATAGTATGCAGCAATTTTTGAAGCATCAACTTTTGCTTTTGTTACATTAACATCTCCTTCTAATGTTCCCGAAGATATTACCAAACCGGCATTTGCAGCCATACTCATATATTTATTATCTAATGTCAAGGAAGAAATGTTTATATTACTAAAATTATCTTTTGCTTCCCCTTTTAGCGAAAGTGTAGTAAAAGGCAAATAATATTTACCTTGTGTACCGAATAAAAAGGAAAAATCATTTTCTGTAACTTGCGGTATTGTAAAATTTAAATTAAGTGAAGGGTCAACAAAATTATTTGCATTTAAAACGATTTTTAAAGGTGTCCTTAAAGCATACACATAAAGTATTGCATCTTTTAAAGACATATCACGCAGTTTAAAATTTGCAAAATTAATAGTTCCTTTTGCATCGGTTTCAGCTTCTATTACTTTCTCATTTATTTTATTTCTTAAAACAAAATTAATATCAAAAAGCGTATCGGCGTTAAATTCCAAATTATAAAACCGCAGATTGAAACCGTTTAAAGAATGGCTTTGATTAGAAACTAAATTCCTAAAAGTGAAAGTTCCGTTCTTAAGTACCCAATCCTGAATTACCACCTGCCAAGGGGTACCTTTCGTTGTTAAAGAGAATTTAGTCCCCCTTGCTGATTTACCTGCTTCAGTTTTCAATTCCGGCAAATTAAAACTACCATCTTGATTCTTTGTAATATTGATAACAGGTTTTTCAAAAACAGCTTCCTTTATAAAAATTTTATTCTCAAGCAAAGGTGCAATATCAAAATGTAAAACTACTGATTTTATTGAAACAAGTTCCCCGTAATCAGGTGCGGTAGTATCAATTATTTTTAAATCTTCTAATACAAAAGTTGTAGGCAAAATAAATTTTACTCTTGAAATTATGATACTACGCCCTAAATAAGTCTCAAGTTGTTTGGCGATTTGGTCCCCTATACTATTTGCATTGATATAGTGAATCATAAAAAACCAGACTGAAATACCTGCCAAAAAAATTATAGAAACAAGTAAAAATAAAGTACGTATAAAATTCTTAATACTGAATTTTAGCACTTTAAACACACCCTTTCTTATTCTTCTTGCAGTCATAGATTACCTAACCAAATTATTAACTTATGCATATAAACAAAAAATATTTTCCAAAAACCTAAAGTTTGAATAAAGGATTCTTTAAATACTGAACTCGGTTTTATTAAACCCGGAAATAAAAAATTAATAAAAATAATTATTAAAGTCAAATTAACCACCGCAATTAGAACGAAGGAAAAGACCCCTCCCCCGGCATGAGAAACATCGCTTTGTTCAGTTTCGGTTAAAGTCTTATAAGTATGTAAAATATGAAAAGACATCAAAAAACCAAATATTCCCAAAAACCATTTGCTATATACAAAAATTTCAGGCCGAAACAAACTAGTAATATAAAAACCAATAATACAAACAATAGCATATAAAGGCAAACAATACGGTGCAAGCAAAACAAAAGTGTTAATATCGCTTACGGTAGTATTTCCGCTTTCCTCTTTAACTTTGATACCCGTCACTTTATACCCGCAACACCAAGCTGCCAAAGCATGACTAATTTCGTGTGCAAGAACATATAAACGCGAAAACTTGCAAATATATTTATGAACTATACAATATATTAATACACCTAATAAAAAAGGGAAAGTTATATCTAAATTTTTTATTATGATTGGTACCATTTCCGCAGAATCATAAATTAGAAAGAAAGCAAACGGAAGAAATACAAGCCCTATTAAAAACTTAAGAAACTTTTTCATTTTAAAATTTATTTAACCAATCTTTATTTTTATATTTTATCTCAGCCAAATTTACGGCTTTATTTATAAAATCTGTACTTAAAGTATAATTTTCAACATCTTGCAAACTAAGATATTTCAAAAAACCTTTAACTAAAGCTTTTTTTACTTTTTTGTTTTCTGCATCTTTAACTTGCAAAGATCCCTGATATAAAACCCTTTTATCAAAACGTCTTAAAGCACCGCCCAAAACTTTTTTACCGTCTTGCATTAAATCATCTGCAACAGGGTTTGTAAAACAGTTTTGCACTTGCCCGCCGGAAGTTTGAGGTCTATAATCACTTTGCCCCGCATAAACACTTGCCAAAAAACCGGCATCTTTAAGTTCTTCTTGTATCGCCCCGTGTAAGGCAGTATAAATTAAATTTGGCTGTACCCTAGACGGCAAATCAAACACTAAAGAAAATGTTAAGTCGTCCTTATGCAAAACCAAACCGCCGCCTGTCATGCGGCGCGTAAATTTATTTATACCTAATTTTTTTAGTTCAATTTCCGCCTGCGAAATTTTTTGTATATAACCAAAAGTCGCTTGAGGGCGAGTGTCCCAATTAAAAAACCTTATACACGGTGCGAAATTTGAAACTAATAATTCATCAACCGCCATTTGCCCGTAAGTATCAAGCATGGGGCTGATAATTAATTTTACTTTGTCCATCTCAAATTAGGTTCCCTTGCAGCACTGACCTCGTCAATTCTTTTAACAGGGCAATTCAAAGGTGCATCATGCAAAATATCAGGTGTATGCAAAGCCTTTTCGTAAATTTCTTTTAACGCTTCAATAAAACTATCAAGCACTTGTTTATTTTCCGTTTCGGTAGGCTCAATCATTAAAGCCTCAGGTACTATTAACGGGAAATAAATCGTTGGTGCATGGAAACCCTTATCAAGCAAATTCTTTGCTATATCAAGAGTTTTGACTGTTGGCATTTTGTTTTTGTCTATAGTCAAAACACACTCATGCATACACTTATTGTCAAAAAAAGCAGGGAAATATTCTTTTAGTTTAACCCTCACATAATTGGCATTAATAATTGCATTTTGGGCAATATCTTTCAGACTTTCACCGTCTAGTTGCTTTAAATAACAGTATGCACGGATTAAAATAGCGATATTGCCGTAAAAACTTTTCATTTTACCGATACTTAATTTATGCTTTTTAGCAAAAGAATATTTGCCGTTTTTGTATACTACACGCGGACTTGGCAAAAATTCTTCCAAACCTTGCCTGACACCCACAGCACCCGCACCCGGCCCTCCGCCGCCATGCGGTGTTGCCAAAGTTTTATGCAAGTTAATATGCATGATATCAACGCCCATATCAGACGCTTTAACAAGACCGATTAAAGCATTCATATTTGCCCCGTCCATATAAAGCAAAGCACCGGCTTTATGCACCATATCAGCAATTTGCAAAATATCTTCTTCAAATAAACCTACGGTATTTGGTATGGTAAGCATAACCAAAGCAGTTTTTTCACTCAAGGCTTTTTGAAGTTCGTTTAAATCCACTTTCCCATTTTCGGCAGATTTAATATTTACCACTTCGCAGCCCGCCATTGCCGCAGTTGCCGGGTTTGTGCCGTGTGCGGTGTCGGGAACTATAATTTGTGTTCTTGCCTTGTCTTTACGGCTTGCGTGATATGCGCGTGCAACCAAAGCACCGCAAAATTCGCCGTGCGCGCCGGCCGAAGGCTGCAAAGTAAAAGCACTTAAACCGGTAATTTTAGCAAGCATATTATCTAGTTCATAAATAATTTGTAAAGTACCCTGGGCATTTACTTCGGGTAAAGCCGGATGTAGTAAGGTAAAATTATCTAAAGCACACAAAACATCATAACTTTTGGGATTGTACTTCATCGTGCAAGAACCAAGCGGATAAAAATGTGTATCAAGGCAGAAATTTAAACGCGATAAATTAGTAAAATGCCTGACTGTATCAAATTCACTTAATTCCGGTAAATTGATTTCCGTTTTACGAAGATATTTTGAAGGTAAAAAATCTTCTGCTTTGCAAGATGGGGTGCAAACCTTAACACCGCGCCTGCCTTTAACAGACTTTTCTATAGAAAGCACATTATGCGGGTAAGCATTAGCCATATCATTTTACCTCCTTTAAAACAGTAATGAAAGCATCAATTTGTGCTTTAGTATTAACTTCGGTGGAACAGAGCAAAAGTTCATTTTTACTTAGAGCAATACCGGCTAAAAATCCTTTTTTGGCAGCCGCTTTTATTAGTTTTGCGGCAGGAACTTTAGTTGTTACAACAAATTCATTATAAAACGGTGCTTTGTACTTCAAAGTAAAACCTTCATTCTTGCAAAGTTCGGTTTGTAAATAGTGTGCATTTTCCAAACATTTTAAAGCAACTTCTTTTAAGCCTTTAGGCCCTAAAAGCGTTAAATAAATAGTTGCATTTAAAGCACAAAGTGCTTGATTTGAACAAATATTTGATGATGCGCGTTCACGCCTAATATGTTGTTCGCGTGCCTGTAAAGTTAGTACAAAGGCACGTTTACCGTCTTTGTCTTTAGCCATACCGCATAAACGGCCGGACATATTTCTGACAAATTGTTTTTTGCAAGTAAAAATACCTAGCGTAGGCCCGCCGTAATTTAGATAATTACCCAAACCTTGGCCTTCTGCAACAGCAAAATCTGCATTATAAGAACCCGGCGTTTGTAAAATACCTAAACTTGTGGGGTTTACATTCGCGATAAGCAAAGCATTATTTGCGTGTACCAAAGAAGAAATTTCTTCCGCATTTTCAAGACAACCGAAATAGTTAGGTGTTTGCAAGATGAAAGCGGCAGCACCGGTTTTGAGTAAAGTTTCAAGTTGTTTTAAATCAGTAGCACCATCAATATTTAAAGGAACTTCTTTTAAAATAACGGATGCATTTTTGAAATAAGTTCTCAAAACTTCAACATAATTAGGTTGCAAAGCACTTGTATACAAAACGGTTTTATTACCCTTTATATTGGTCGCCGCAAGGCAAGCTTCAGCTAAAGCGGTCGCACCGTCATAATGTGAAGCATTTGAAATATCCATATCAAATAAAGCGCAAATGCAACTTTGATATTCATAAATTGCTTGCAAAGTACCCTGTGAGGCTTCTGCCTGGTAAGGGGTGTACGCGGTTAGAAACTCCCCCCTTGTGCTTAAAGCATTTACAGCAGCGGGAACGAAATGTTCCTGCATTCCGCCGCCGGCAAAATTAATAAGAGGTTTATTTTTTACCGCAATCTTCTTAATTTCGGCAGTTAGTTCCTGCTCGTTTAAAGCAGAAGGTAAATTTATATTTCCTTTAAGCAAAACTTGCGGAACGGGCAGAAGTTTATCAAAACTTTTAACACCGATTTCCTCAAGCATTTGCTCTAAATCTTCTTTGGTATTTGAAGTAAACATAATTATATTTTGGCTTTATAATCTTCAAAAGAAAGCAAATTTTTTACTTCATCCGGATTAGAAATCTTAATCTTAAAAAGCCAACCGTCCCCGTGCGGTGCTTGGTTTACTATTGAAGGATTATCAGCCGCGGCTTGGTTTACTTCAACGATTTCCCCGCTTACAGGGGCATAAATATCGGAAGCTGATTTAACTGATTCAATCACGCAGCAGCTTTTGCCTTGTTCAACCTTTGTACCTATTTTGGGAAGTTCCACAAAAACGATATCGCTGATTTCATGCTGTGCGTGGTCGCTGATACCGACGGTAGCAACCCCGTTTTCAATATAAGCCCATTCATGTGTAGCTGCAAATTTACAATTTTCTTGATTATACATTTTTATACCTCACTACTTTAATTAAACTCTATTTTTATAAAACGGCATTTTTACTTTTTTGGCGGGTATTTTGCGCCCGCGTACTTCAATTTCAACTAGTGCGCCTTCTTCTAAATCGGCAGGCACGTAACCGGCGCAAATACCTTTAAATAACGGAGAAAAAGTTGCACTTGTAAGTTTACCGATTTGCTGCCCGTCTTTATAAATTAAACAACCCTCGCGGGCAACACCGGCGGATTGTAAAATAAAACCTGTCCACTTTTCCTTAACACCGGCTTCTTTTACGGCGGTCATTTCGGCTTTTGCTGTAAAATCTTCTTCCTTTTTAAGTTTGACTACCCATCCGCAAGAGGCCTCATAAGGATTGCGGGTTTCGTTCATATCACTACCGCTAAGTAAATAACCTGCTTCAAGGCGCAAAACATCACGCGCTCCTAATCCACACGGTTTAAAACCATTGGCAAGACACCAAGTAAAAAGTTTATTTATGGTGTCGGCATCACCCATAATTTCAACACCGTCCTCGCCGGTATAACCGGTGCGGGTAATATAGACCGAAACATCAAAAATTTTATCTTGTTTTATGTGGAAACGTACAATTTCTTTGATTTGCGGAATTAATTTTTCCAAAATATCTAAAGCTTTTGGGCCTTGAAGTGCAAGCATGGCATAACTGTCTGACACATCTTTCACTTCCACTTTATAGCCGGCAGATTTTTTGACAAACCAATCATAATCTTTATAACGCGTAGCGGAATTTACTACAAGCAAAAACTCATTTGGATTTAAGCAAAAAGCGATAATATCGTCAATAATACCGCCGTCTTCATTTAAGACGTGTGCATAAGCACCGGTGCCAATCTCCTGTTTAAAATTATTTGTAGTAACGCTTTGCAAAAATTTAAAAGCATCTTCGCCCTTAAAAATTATTTGCCCCATGTGCGAAACATCAAATAATCCTGCCCCATTTCTTACAGCATTATGTTCGGAGATAATGCTCTCATATTGAACGGGTAAAAGCCAGCCGTGGAAATCTACCATACGCCCGCCCGCTTTCAGGCAAGCATTGTAGAGGGGTGTTTTCTTTAAATTATCGCTCATAAAACCTCCTTGGCTATAGCAATATTATATAAAATAATACTGCCGTTGCATAACTTTTTTTAGAATTTAAATTCTTGACCTTTGATTTGCCTAATACGTTTTAACTTTTGTAAATTTCAGTTTTTTATGTTACAATATTTTTATGAAAGAGAATTCTATTACTTTTCCTGTTATAGTTGTTGTCTTCCTGGCTGCGTTAATGGCTTACGGGGTTTCTTGGTACGCCAAAAATAACAGTGATTTAAGTTCCAAAATCACCCCTGAACAACTTGCATCCTTTACCGCGGAGGACATAGAATATGTAGAACTTCCGCCCTTAGGAAGTGAGGAACTTTTTGTTTCGCCTGTGGAATTACGGCAAAAACAAGCGGCAAGATATGATGATATAGGCCAAGCCGTAAAAAGCCTAAATATCGGCAATATCGCGGCTGCAACACCTGAAGATTTACGCCTGATAGGTGAAACTGCTTGGAGTTTAACAAATACCGTAGCGGCTAATTTAAAATTCCCGCAAATTATTGAACTCATATTTAATAACAAAAATGTTTTGGAAGGGTTTTTCAGCCGTGAGGGCGTATTGGAACTTACAAATAATTATCTGACAGTTATGGACTTGATTGAAAACAATTCCTCTGAAGTAAGCGATTTAATTGAAAGTAACGCCTTCAAGGGTATTATAAAAGACAAAGAATTAATGACGAAAATTTTGAACAGCGCCTTAATCCAAGAAATTTTGTTAAGCCGTAGCGGCAATTATTTCTTATCTAACCCCATGGAAGCAAAAAAGTTAATTGAAAACAATGAAATACTTGCACCGCTTTTGAAAGAAGAAAATTTAAAAAATGTTTTGCTTTCAGACCCGAAAACAGAAAACTTTGCGATAGCTGTTTTCCCTACGCAAAATTAAACAAATTTGCTTGACATTTTAGGCCTAATGGTAAAAAAGTATACCTAAATTGATGTGTTTCCTTATATTTCCCTCCCACACTTTTTTAAAGTGGGTGCAGTTCTCTCGCAAATAAATTTGCTCGGCACCTTCCGCCCTCGCTACAACAATTTGCGCGGGTGAAGGCAATGCAGAATTTTGACAAGTTATTTGATTGGTTTTTGTAGAATTTATTTGGTATGTTTATAAAACCCCCGATTAACATCGGGGGTAAATATTTAAAAGATTAAGTTTACTTCAAAATATCTATTGTATCCTGAATTCTTTTTAAGCTGGATTCATTTAAATGTCTATCTAAAATATTATCTATGTCTTCTTTATGCCTGGTTGTTAATTCAGGTATTTTTGTCGCATCAATAGTATTTAAGATAATTTCAAAATCTTCATCAGCAATTTTAACACTATTGTATAAATCTATCATCTTTGCAAATAATTCTTCATCATTAAAGATAAGAGAAGAATATCTCTGATTAGTAAAAAACTGAAAATTTTCAGCGACACTTGCTTCACCCTTCTTAATACGATTAATCAAATCTACTTGATTTATCACTGAATTTTGGGCAAATGTATTATCAGCAGTTAATGCTGTAATAGTAAATGCAATTAAAACAGAACCTACAATAATCATGGCTTTTGATGCTGCCCTTCCTACAATTTTTTTACCTAATACTTTTTCGGTTGAGTTTATGTCTTTCACAAGCAGTCTTTCCTCAGGAGATAAATCTAATAAATTTTGAACATACTCATTTCTTATTCCGGGTGTCATAGCAGTGATTTTACTAATCAAAGTATTTCCCCCCTGCATTACTTTCGCTCTATTACGAATTTTAACATTAAATTTTTTCAAATAATATTGAATACTATTAACAATATTGGCAGCAATTTCTTCCTTTTCCTGGCTTTGCAAAACTATTCTTATTGCTTCTTTAGATTTTTCAGTCCTTAAAGCATACGATAATTGCAAAGTACGTGAAAGTTCTTCCGAATTACCTGTTAATTTGTTGATTATACTTTCAGGTTCTTCAAATAAAATTGATTTATAAGAATGATGAACTTTTCTATACTCTTTAACCTTACTTAGAGCATATACCAAATCTATATCTTTTTCAAAATCAGGTAATTCTACACTCATCTTAGTTATATCTAATTCAAGAATATCTAATTTATTATAAAGATATTGGACAGCAAGTTTATCTTGAACTAAATTATCCGGTAAAAATTCCAAATAATTTTTATAATCATACATAATTGTTTTTACTGATTTTTTAAAGTCCAAGATATATTCTTTATTTTGTAAAGCAAAATCGCCATACGTTTTAGGAACACGCCCTTCTAAAACATCCTTATCAAATGCTTGAAAATAGGCATTAAATAAATCTGAATTTTCACTAACCTTGGCTTGTGTTCTTTCTAATAAATCTTGCATACTTTGTAAAGAATTATCTAATCTGCGATAACATTTTTTAACTTCTTGAAAATCTTTTTCTATCTGTTTTTGTATTAGAAAAAAATCAGATATATTTTGTGCAAATAAATAATTATTTTGCAAAAGCAATAAAATACTTAATATCACACAAAAGTATTTTTTGATTTCCTTAATAATATGTTTCATTTTTGTATCTCCTTGTATTAAGTTCATACACTATAATTGTAGAAAAAAAAAAAAAAACGACCGCAAGAGCATTTAGACCTATTTCAAAATAGGACTTTAGACCTATACTAAACAGTTAAACGAAATATTAACAGAAGTAAACGCCGCAAAATGCTTTATTAACAGGGCCGCTCATTAAAATGCGGTCCTGCTTTTGTTCTATGAATAAAGTGCCGCCGTCCATAATAATACTTGCTTTGTTTTTTATAAGCCCGCGCCTGATTGCGCCCGCTAAAGTAGCACAAGCGCCGCTGCCGCAAGCCAAAGTAATTCCGGCGCCGCGTTCCCAAACGCGCATACGTATTTTTTGCGGTCCTAAAATTTGGGCAAATTCTACATTTGTTCTTTGCGGAAAAAGTGTATGGTTTTCCACTTGCGGACCAAGTTTGGAAATATCAAGTTTTTCTACATCTTTAACAAAAAATACTGCGTGAGGGTTGCCCATAGAGGTACAAACCGCCGTCGGCAAAATTGTTAAAACTTTTAAGTTTAGGGTGTCAGATTTTTTTGCAAGCGGAATATCTTGCCAGGCGGTTTTAGGTTCGCCCATATCAACGGTAATCTGTTTGCCGCGCCAAGCAGTTAAGACTTTTTTATAAGGTGCTTCCAAAGTAATTTGTTTCTTTTTTGATTCTTCAAAAATTAAACTGCTCACGCAACGTGTGCCGTTACCGCAAGCGCCTGCGGTAGTGCCGTCAGCATTATAAATTTCCATTTTAACGTCGCAAGTGTTAGATTTTTTAAGAACGATAAGTTGGTCAAAACCAATGCCTGTTTTGCGGTCAGCCATTTTCTTGATTAAAGCAACAGTTAAAGAAATTTTATTTTTGCGCCCGTCAATAATTACAAAATCATTGCCAAGCCCGTCCATTTTTATAAAGGGAATTTGTTTCATAATTTTTTTATTCTCTCTAATGCTTCCAAAGTATTTTCCCTGCTTCCAAAGGCAGTCAAACGGCAGTAACCCTCGCCTGCTTCACCGAAACCGGAACCGGGTGTGCAAACCAAAGCGCACTCTTTTAATAACTTTTCAAAAAATTCAAAAGAAGTGTAACCTTTGGGGACTTTAAGCCAAATATAAGGCGCATTTTTGCCGCCGTAAACAGTAAAACCCAAATCTTTCAAAGCAGCGGAAATTATTTTTGCATTTTCCATATAATACGCAATAGTTTGCTTGATTTGTTTTTTACCTTCGTCGGTATAAATAGCTTCCGCGCCGCGTTGGATTATATAGGAAACACCGTTAAATTTGGTGGTATGGCGTCTGCGCCACATTGCGTTTAAGGAAATTTCTTTTCCGTTTGCAAAACCCTTTAAGACTTTAGGAACAACCATATAAGCGCAGCGCGTACCGGTAAAGCCTGCTGTTTTGGAATAAGAACGAACTTCAATGGACACCTCTTTTGCGCCTTCTATTTCATAGATAGAGTGAGGTAAAGTTTCGTCTTGAATATAAGCCTCGTAAGCGGAATCGTAGATAATTACCGCTTGCTCTTTTTTAGCATAAGCAACCCATTGGGCTAATTGTTCTTTTGTCATAGTTGCGCCCGTAGGGTTATTTGGGGAGCAGATATAAATTATATCACTATGTTCTTTGGGCGGTGCGGGGGTAAAATTGTTTTCTTTTGTAGCGGGAACTTTCAAAATTTTACGGCCTGCCATAATATTTGTATCACGGTATACAGGGTAAATAGGGTCCGTTAATAAAACAACACAATCTTTTGAAAATATTTCCTGTATATTGCCGACATCGCATTTTGCGCCGTCACTTACAAAAACTTCATCATTATCTAAAGTTATACCGCGCTTTTCGTAATCATTTTTAATAATTGCTTTAATTAAAAAATCATAACCTTGCTCAGGACCATAACCGCGGAAAGTTTCTTTTTTACTCATTTCCAAAACCGCTTTTTGCATTGCATTTATTACTGCCGGTACAAGAGGTTGGGTAACATCACCAATACCCAAACTGATAACCTTTGCGCTTGGGTTTTGTGCTTTAAATTCAGCTGTTTTTTGGGCTATCTTAGGGAAAAGATAAGATGCCTCCAAATTTAAATAATATTCATTTACTTTCATATAGATATTGTATATAATTTTTATATGGTTAAGAAACACTTTTATTTATTTTTCTTTATATTTTTTATTATCGCCTGCGGGCAAAAAACACCTAAAAATTACCCAAACAATAATACGGACATAATTGCCTTTGGTGATAGTTTGACTTATGGTTACGGTGCAAAAAAAGAAGAAAGCTACCCTGCATATCTTAGTAAAATGACCGGGCGGGATATCATAAATTTAGGCATAAGCGGGGATACTTCCGCTATGGGCCTTGCCAGAATAAATGAAATTGACAAATATTCACCCTATATGGTTTTGATAGAATTTTCCGCCAATGACTTTTTCCGTAAAATTCCAAAACAAAATACTGAACAGAATCTAAGGCAAATTGTTCAAAATGTACAAAACTTAGGTGCTATTGCAGTTTTAGTTGATACGGGCGGGGCTTACCCGATGGAAGCGTATACTAAAATACAAAAGCAAATTTCCAAAGAATATAACGCTTTATTTATACCCGGTATTATGAATGGAATTTATAATAAAAAGAATCTAAAATCAGACCAAATACATCCTAACGAGGAAGGCTACAAAATTATTGCCGCTAAGGTTAAAAAAGAAATTGAAAAATATCTGCATTAAATAATACAGAACCGAAATTACAGTTCCATCAAATACTTGGAGATTTGCCTAAATGCCTGACCGCGGTGGCTTATTTGATTTTTTTCTTCTTCACTCATTTCCGCCATTGTTTTATTATACGGCGGAACGAAAAATAAAGCATCATAACCAAAACCGCCGCTACCCTTAAAGTCCGTTAAAATTTGCCCTTCCACTTCGCCTACTTCTAAAAATAATTGCCCTGTCGGCAAAGCAAGCGCGGCAAAAGTCTTAAATTGTGCAGTTCTTTTCTCAGGTTCAACGCCATTTAGTTTCTGTAAAAGTTTTTCATTATTTGCTTTATTATCACAACGGTCGGGGAAAGCATAGCGCGCACTTTTGACGCCGGGTTCTCCATCCAAGAAATCTACCATTAAACCGGTATCATCTGCCAAAGTAATTAAGCCCGTATGCTCAAGCCCAAAAAGCGCTTTGATTTTTGCATTTTCTTCAAGTGTTACACCGTTTTCCACAATATCCGGCAAATTTGGGTAATCTGCCAAAGTTTTATAAATCAAAACTTTGCCCGATTTTGTTTTACCGGGCAAAATTTTAAGTAATTCTTTAACTTTATGCGGGTTTAATGTCGCTAAAAGTATTTCCATAAACTAGGCAAGGTCTTTAATTGCCGTTTCAATTTCCGCCTTTTTAGCTTGCATTTGGGCAAGTTCCTGGCGTGCATTTTCCACTTGTGCTTTGGGCGCGCGTTCAAGGAAATTCTTATTTTCAAGCATACGCGTCCTGTTATTTATACCGTTGATAACTATACCGAGTTCTTTTTGAAGGCGCGCTTGCTCTTTTGCAAAATCAATCAACCCTTCAAGCGGAATATAAATTGCAGTTCCCGCAAAAACAGCCGTTGCGCTTTGTGCAGGTTTTTGAGCATTAGGATTAATTTCAAGATTATCAATTTTGGCAAGCAATTGAATGAAATTCTGTTCTTTAGTTAAAACCAATTCTTCTTGCTTATCTTTTGGTGCTATAAAAACTTTTATTTTACTTGCCGGCGGTACATTAAATTGTGAACGCACCGTTCTTACGGCACTGATTACACCTTGCAAAAGTTCCATTTGCTTTTCTGCTTCATCATCTATACGGGAATTATCACAAACAGGGTAACTTTCCAAAAGTAAAAATTCTTTTGTATCTTTTAGATAGGGTTTAAGACCATTTGCAATTTCCTCCGTTATAAAAGGCATAACAGGGTGCAAGGCTTTTAAAGTACCGTACAAAATATTTATAAGTATACTTGAAACAAGCGCGTTTTCTTCAGTATTAAAACGCGGTTTTGCAAGTTCAATATACCAATCACAGAAATCGCCCCACAAGAAGCGGTATAAGGTATCCACCGCGGCAGCCATATTATAATTCTCAATTTCTTTTGTAGTACGCTTTATGGCTTGATTATAGCGGGATATTATCCAGCGGTCCTCAAGATTTTTATATTCTTTTTGCAAAGGCGTAATTTGAGTACCTTCGGCAACATTCATTAAAATAAATCTTGCGGCATTGTAAACCTTATTACAGAAATTGCGTGCACCGATAATACTGTCCTCGCCATAAGGTATATCTTTACCCGTTATTGCTTGGGAAAGTAAAGAAAATCTAACGGCATCCGCACCGTATTTGGCAGTTAAGTCAAGAGGGTCAACAACATTTCCTTTTGATTTGGACATTTTTTGCCCGCTCTTGTCGCGAACGATACCGTTCAAAAGCACAGTTTTGAAAGGTACTTTGCCGGTAAAATCAATACCGGTCATAATCATACGCGCAACCCACAAATAAATAATTTCATAGCCGGTAACTAAAATTGATGTGGGGTAAAAATAATTTAAATCTTTAGTTTGCTCGGGCCAACCGAAAACGGAAATAGGCCAAAGTGATGAAGAAAACCATGTATCTAAAACATCGGGGTCCTGCAAAGTTTCTTTGCAGCCGCATTTCGGGCAAACAGGTTGCTCATAAGAAATTATAGGTTCTGCACCTTCTTCAAAAGAAACTTTTGAAAGGTACTCTTTCCCTTGTTTATCTTTTGCAAAAGTTAAACCTTTTGCTGAACAATGCGGGCAGTACCAAACAGGTATACGATGCCCCCACCAAATCTGACGGGAAATACACCAGTCCTGCATATTTTTAAACCAATTTTCAAGCGGTGCTTTCCAATTTGACGGAACAAGTTTAACTTCTTCTTTTTGCACCGCATCTAATGCAGCAGCGGCAAGTTTATCCATTTTCACAAACCATTGTTCACTCAAATAAGGTTCAATCGGCTGACCGCAACGGTAGCAGGTGGAAACCGCATTATTATACTTTTCTTCTTTGACTAGTAAACCTGCTGCGTCCAAATCTTTAACTGTTTCTTTACGGCACAAATCGCGGTCCATACCTATATATTTTTCCGGAGTATTTATCATTTTGCCTGCACTTGAAATTACCACACGTGTTTCAAGATTATGGCGTTTGCCGACTTCGTAGTCAGTAGCATCATGTGCAGGTGTAATTTTCAAAGCACCGGTACCAAAATCTTTTTCTACCGCTTCATCTGCAATTATGGGTATAAAACGGTCCGTCAAAGGTATTTGCACTTTTTTGCCCACCATATCTTTATAGCGCTCATCATCAGGATTTACGGCTATAGCGGCATCTGCAAAAATAGTTTCCGGGCGGGTTGTGGCTATAATGATATCTTGCCCGTTTTCCCCTTTATACAAAAGATGCCAAAGTTTGCCGGCATGTTCGGAATGTTCCACTTCAATATCAGATAATGCCGTTGAACATCTTACACACCAATTAATTAAGCGTTTACCGCGGTAAATATAGCCCTTGTCCCACCAATTTTTAAAACAGGCAAAAACGGCTTTTGCGCGGGTTTCATCCATAGTAAAACGTATATTTGACTGGTCCAAAGCCCAACCCATTTTTTGAAATTGATTATATATAGCATTACCGCACTCTTTATACCAATCCCATACGGTAGAAACAAACTTCTCACGCCCTAAATCGTGGCGAGATAGATGTTGTTCTTTTGCAAGTTTCTTTTCAATAACATTTTGTGTGGCGATACCGCCATGATCTGTACCCGCTACCCAGTTTACACATTCCCCTTTCATTCGGTGATACCTTACAAGCATATCTTGCAAAGTATTATTTAAACCATGCCCCATGTGAAGCACACCTGTAATATTCGGGGGCGGAATAACGATTGTATATGGTTGTTTTTTCTCGTCAACTTGGGCTTTAAAGAGGCCCTTTTCTTTCCAAATTTTTGAAAGTTTATCTTCTACGTTTTTAGGATCGTAGGCCTTTGGCAATGTAGTGTTCATATTTACATTTTAGCATTTTGAGAGAGAGTAATAAACTATAATTTTTTAAGCAAAGTTCTTATTTGTTTTCTGAGGACAGGGTGTATTTTGTTAGGGGCAATTTCCGCCAAAGGTTTTAGGACAAAAAACCTCTTTTCTGCACGTGGGTGCGGTATTGTTAAAAGAGGAGTTTTTAAAATTAAATTACCGTAGAATACAATATCAATATCTATTGTTCTGGGGCCGTTCCTAAAAGGAGTATTACGTTTTAAAATTTGTTCAATATTTTTTAATTCTTTCAGTAAAGCATCAGGGGTTAATTTTGTATAAAATTTTACGGCACCGTTTAAAAAATCTGCTTGATTTAAAAAACCTTCAGGTCTGGTTTTAATAAAGCTTGAAATAGCGGCAATCTTGCCTATTTTTGAAAGTTCCTTTAAGGCAAGGGCAATATTCTTCTTAGGCTCTATATTGCTGCCGATTGCCAAATAGACAGTTTTATTCTTCATAAGTGACGGAATAATTTTCCTTTTCAAAAACCTGTATTTTGCAAATTTGCGGAAATTTCTTTTTAATTTTATTAAATAGAAATATTGCCACGTTTTCCGTAGTGGAATTTGAAATAATTTTATTTAAAACCTTAAAAGATAAACTCTTATTAAGTGTATTTAAAAACTCTTCTACTTCGCGGAAATCAACTAAAAAACCTTCTTCATTTAAAGGTCCTTTCAAAGTTACTATATAAATGAAAGTATGGTCATGCAAAGGTTCGCTAAGGGAACCATTATGATAATGTGATGCACGAAATTGAGATTTAACGGAAATTTTTATATCTTTCATAAATTTAATGCCTCTTTCGTTTCTTTTACTTCGTGAACACGCAAAATCAGCGGGGCTTTTATTTTTAATGCCGATTTTGCTGCTTTTAAGGAATTGTCTAAAGTTTTCCCTGTAAAACGTTTACGCGATGCCCCAATAAGCATAGGTAAATCAAAATTATCAAAATAACTTAAATTTTCAAGTAAAAACCAATTTTCCTCTGCTGTCTTACCGAAACCAAGACCAATATCTAAAATCAGATTTTCTTTTTTAACCCCGCATGCTTTGGCTTGTTTTATTTTCATCTCAAAAAATTCTGATATGTTTTCCAAATTTTTAACTTTGCCTGAGTGCATTATTACAAGCTTTGCATTATAATCAGCGGCAAGTTTAGCAATATTTTCATCTTTCAAACCGCTGATATCATTCACAATATCAGCCCCTGCTTGAAGCGCAGTTTTTATGACAGGCGCTTTATAACTGTCTACGGAAATTTTTGCTTTAATTTCCTGCTTTATCAAACTAATGAAAGGTGCGGTGCGTGTTATTTCTTCTTCCGCGGAAATTTCGGTATACCCCGGCCTTGTGCTTTGCCCGCCTATATCAATAATACTTGCACCCTGGGTAATCAGATTTTGTGCTTTATTTAAAACATAATCTTGGGTAAGTTCAACCTGCCCGCCGTCAAAAAAACTTTCCGGTGAAGTATTGAGAATACCCATTAAAATTACTTTTTGCATTAGACTTTTTGGATAAATTGTAAAAATTCTTGCCTGACTTCGTGCTTATTAAACACGCCGCGTAAGGCACTTGTTACCATTTCGGCATTATGTTTTTGCACACCGCGCGAACAAATGCACATATGGCGCGCTTTGCAAACAACCATAACGCCAAGCGGCTGTAAATGTTTCATAAGGCAATCGGCAATTTGCGCAACTAATCTTTCTTGAATTTGCAAGCGCCTTGCATAAACTTCCACAAGACGCGCAAGTTTAGAAATACCTATAACTTTTTTGTTCGGTAAATACCCTATACTGATAGTTCCGAAAAACGGCGCGAAATGATGTTCACAAGTACTGTAAAATTCAATATCTTTTAAGATTACCATTTCCTCACAAGAACCTTCGGTAAAGGTTTTTAAAAGAGCGGCAGGGTCTTTTTTGTATCCGCTAAAAAGGGTATCCCAACTTTTAACAATGCGCTTTGGGGTTTCAATCAAACCTTCGCGGGAGGGGTTTTCCCCGATATAAGTTATTATTTCGCGTAAATTTTGTTTTACTTTTTCTTCCGTTATTTTATTTTTAAGAACTTGTGCAACTGTACGCTTAGCCGCATATTTGGTTTTTGTTTTATTAGTTTTAGGCATTGTTTAATATTCTCCTTACTATTATTTTTGGGTTGAAGATAAAATAAAGTTTTTTTGTTTAATACCGTTTCCAAACTTTCAATTTCGCGCAAAGTGGTTTTTGTATCGGTAATATATTTTACGGCATTTGCCTTTTTAAGCATTTTCGCATTGACATAAGCCTTTGGGGAAAGGGTACAAAAACTAATTAATTTAGTATCAATTAAATTTGCTCCGTTTGTTTCAAGATGTATTTGATATTTATTTTTGTGTAAAAGTTTTAAAAGCGGGTTTAGGTTTTGTTCTGTCGGTTCTCCACCTGTTAAAACAACAGTTTTACACGGATATACGGAAACTTTTTTTAATATTTGCTCTGCGCTTAAATTGAAATTTGTTTTTTGCGCATATTTTGTATCGCACCACGTGCAACACATACTGCAACCTGCAAGGCGGATAAAAATTGCCGGGCAACCGCTAAAAAAGCCCTCCCCCTCCACGGAATAAAAAATCTCATTAACTTTATATTTATTTGCGGATGACGCAGGCAGAGTCCTCATTTTCCCATAACTCCAAAGTTTTTAAAGTTAGATTTTTTTCTTTTAAAACTTGTGCGGCTTTATCAAAAATATACTGGCTTAAGTTTTCTGCCGTCGGGTTTGGAACGAAATCATTTAAAAATTTATGGTCCGGCAAGATACTGTCAAGCAAAGGTTTTAAGATTTTAAAATCATAAATCATACCGCTTGGCTGAACATCCCCCTCAATCTCAAAAACTACCTGCCAAGTATGGCCGTGCAAATTATGGCAATCGCCGTCATAATCAGGCAATTTGTGCGCAGCGGAAAATTTACGCCTTATACGGAGTAACATTATTATGCACCCTCTTGCGTTTTGTTTTCAACTTGCTTTGGTAAATTCTTATTGCGCAGTGCAGCAAATATTAAATTGGTGTATATTACGAAAAGTAATAGAGCAATTACAACACTCATACCTAAAATTTGGACCGGCAGAAGTAATAAAAGTAAATCTATTATGACTATTGGTGCTTGCAAGTACAGTGCTAAAGTAAGCAAGTCTTTAAAACCAAAATTCATTTTGGAAATTGTACTGATTAAGAAAGCAACAAGTAAAGCAAGTAATGTCAGCATTATGATTCTAAAGAGCATACCCAAAACAAAGACAACAACCATAAAATAGTTAATAGCGGTAACAATTTTTTCCCTGTTTTCAAGCAAAATTTCTTTTGATATTTTTAAGTCTATATTATCCTGTAAAGTATTTTCCTGAAACTGCCCGTTATATGCTACATATACAGTATTTTTGTTTACATACATGATTATGTTTTCCTTTTCCATCTGCGTGGGATATCCCGGTTCGGTAGATGAAGTATCAAAAATAATTTTATACCCCTGCAATTCTTTATTATCAAGTACTAATCTTTCCCCGTCATTTACGGAAATTTGCCCCTTTTCCACAGTTATTTCAGGAATAATATTGGCGACTTCTTCCAAGCCTGTATTTATTATCGGGCGCAGTTTAACCGGTACATAAATACTAAGAAAAATGGCAGACAAAATAAAAAGATAGGTTATAAATAAAAATGCTCTCCATAAAGGTTCTTTCAATGTTTGTAGATAAAACTTTATACTATATAATGCCTTGATTGGTGAAATAAAGAACATAAATCCTCCGTTTTCCGTTATTTCTTTTATTATAGCATTTAAATAGCAACTAAATTTGAACTGCGGATAATTTACAACCCATCAAAATATGCTAAAATATATATATTCCGGGATGGTGTAATGGTAGCACAAGCGCCTCTGGAGCGTTTAGCCTAGGTTCGAGTCCTAGTCCCGGAGTTTCTGTGCTACAATACATTCACGGGGCATGGCTCAATGGTAGAGCGCTCGCTTTGGGAGCGAGAGGTTCCCGGTTCAAGCCCGGGTGCCCCGATTTTTGGGGGGCCGATGCCAACAAAAATTTTTAAACAAGCAAGCATTTTACCTGCCTATACATTATTTTTAAATCCTTCTGATTTTAAAACTTTAAAAATAAACAAAAATTTACAGGTTCTTGTTTCAAAACTTATTAAAACACCTTTTGATTTTGATAGTTTGGTACCTTCCCTAAACATAATTTACAAGGGCAAAGATGCAGCCGCTTTGGTGCAAGTTGCGGTTAAAACCGAAAAAGGCTGGAGCGGGTTATATAAAATCTTTTACCTGTCAAAAAACTACAAAAAAACTTTCAGTAATTTAAAAGATAATTTTATTTCCCGTCAAACAGATACTGTTTTGCCTCGCACGAAAGCAAATGCTTTTAAATTACAAATAACTTTACTTGGCCAAGCGAAAATAAATTTGATTACTGCCGCTTTAACAAATAAAAATATTAGGCATAATACAGAACTTTCTATGGAAAGTTTAGGGGTTACAAATATTGAATTACCTGTTAAACCAATCAGTCAAAAAGAATATAAAATTAAAAGTTTAAGAAATGAAATTTGCAGCCCGACAAGTTTGACAATGGCTTTAAATTATTTCGGTAAAAAAGTTACTTTGAATAATACCGTAAAAGGTGTTTTTGATGAGGGTGCAAAAATATACGGCACTTGGCCTTTAAATACTGCTTACGCTGCTGAATATGGCCTTAAATGTTGCGTTACGCGATGCTCATCACTTGCTCAAGCGGAAGCGGAAATTTACCAAGCAAGGCCTTTAATAATTTCAGTTTCCTTTAAAAACGGGGAACTTAAAAATGCCCCTATTAAAAAAACAGACGGCCACCTTGTTTTGCTTTGCGGGCTAGACGAAAACGGGGATTTTATTACACTTGATCCTGCTGCAAAAACAGCCAAAACCGTACGCCGAATTTATAGCAGGAAAGATTTGTCCAAAGTTTGGTTAAAAAATAAACGCGGGCTTGCTTATGCCTTTGCTTATGAGAATTAAAATTTTTATTGCATTTCTAATTTGTTTTTGCCTTTTTGCTTGCGCACCAAAACGCAGTGAAAAGGAATTAACATTAGCCCTTGCCGGCGAAACCGAAACCTTAGACCCCGCCCTTTCTTACGACGGTATAACCCATGGCGTACTTTTAAATGTTTATGACACAATTATTCGCTTTAAAGGCTCTTCCATTAATGAATTTGAACCTTTAATTGCAAGCCAAGTGCCGAGTTTAAAAAACGGGCTCATCTCAAAAGACGGTTTAACTTACACTTTCCCAATTAGACAAGACATTAACTTTACCGATGGTACACCTCTTACCGTTGAAGATACGGTTTATTCCTTAAGGCGTTTTTTGTTAACAGATAGTTCCGGCGGCCCCTCTGCACTATTACTTGAGCCGATTTTGGATATCAGTTCAACGCGAGATGAAAAGGGTAATTTGCAAATAACCTTTGAAGACCTTAAAAATGCTGTTTATGCAGACGGCAATAATTTAGTAGTTAAACTTAAAAAACCTTTTGCACCTTTCTTGGCAATTATGGCAAGATGGTCCTATATAATAAACAAAAATTGGGCAATTAAACAGGGCGCTTGGGACGGTACCGCCGAAACAATGAAAGATTTTAATAATCCGCAAAAACAAGATTCAGCCCTATTTGATAAAGCCAACGGAAGCGGACCTTTCACTATAGAGCGTTGGGATAAACCAAAAAAACGCATATACTTAAAAGCAAATAAAAATTATTTTTTGGGTGCCCCAAAACTTGAACGCGTTTATATTATCACACTTGCGGAACAAAGCACTATGCGCTTAATGCTGCAAAGCGGGGAAATTGATATTGCGGAAATTGCTCCCTCGCTTACACCGCAGCTCGAGGGTGATAAAAATGTTAAAGTTTATGACACTTTGCCGCGTCTTAAAACAGACCCTGTTTTGTTTTTTACCTTTAAAATTAACCCGGAAAATAACCCTGATATCGGAAGCGGAAAACTTGACGGGAAAGGTATACCGCCTGATTTTTTTGAAGATAAAACTTTGCGCCAGGCATTTGCTTATGCTTTTGATTATGATGCCTTTTTAAACCAAACCATGCGCGGCAAAGCGCCGCGTGCATGCGGGCCTGTTCCGCCGAAACTTTTACAAAATCCTGCGCCGCAAAAATGTTATAAATTTGATATTGAAAAAGCAAAAAAACTTTTTAAAACCGCAAAAAACGGTAAAGTATGGGATAAAGGTTTCAATTTCACTTTAACCGTAAATTCCGGCAGCAATTTGCGTAAGTCCGCCGCAGAGATTTTGAAAAGAAATGTGGAAAGCATTAACCCTAAATTCAAAATTGAAATACGCGAGATACCTTGGGCCAATTTCCTGGAAAAAACCCAAAACCATAAAATGCCGCTTTGGGTGCGCGGTTGGGTGGCGGACTATCCTGATGCTCATAATTTTGCCTTCCCTTTTTTGCATTATGACGGACGTTATGCCATAGCACAAAATTATAAAAACCCCGAAATTGCCAAACTTATAGAACAGGCAAAAATTGAAATTTCCCCATTAAAACGTGCACAACTTTATAGCAATCTACAAGCCTTAAATCATGAGGAAGCCACACAAATTTACACTGTTTACTCCCCCGGCGTCTGGGTTTTACGTAGTGAAGTTAAAGGTTTTTTAGATAACCCGGTGTTTTTGGGAATTTATTTATATCCTCTGTATAAATAGGATTTTATTTGATATGATTAAGTAGCGTAAATAAATTTAAGGAGTTTTATTTTAATGTAGGGTTTGTACCCTAGAGAAATTTAAATGTTTTTGGAACCGTAGAAATACGGAGAGCTTTTGAGAAATCAAAAGCATTGGTTACCACCAAAAACAGTCGTATTTACAGCTATACAAGTAACCGACGGGTGAAAGTGTATCTGATTCTGCCGCCTTCATGGCGGCAGGTACGGTTGTTGTGTTTGAGTCTGGTAACCAATCTCAAATATGACGGCCGTTTTTATTTAGACAAATTATGAGGAATATTAGAGAAAAAATAAAGGAATTTTATCTTGGCAGAGCTAAATTATATGCAAAAATCAAACAATATAAGAAAGCCGTTAACGATTATGAAAAAGTGTATTCAGATTATGTTTCTAATGATATAGTAAGTGTATGTGAAAGTAACGGCTTTACTAAAGAAGCAGAAAAACTTTATACTAAAGCGATAAACGAAGATAAAAACAATCCTAAAAATTATTTACGCAGAGCGTATTTTTATATGCTTACCGAAAGAAATAAAAAAGCCCTTTCCGATTGTGAATTTTGCTTAAAACTTTATCCAAAAGATATAATTATTTTAACACTTAAAGATGTGTTAACTAAGAAATTAAAATTTACCAAAAAGACACCGACAGCAAAAAACAAAAAGGGCATATCTCCTAGTCATTGACACGCGCGCTATATTATGTTTTAATGTATATATACTGTTACGGGGTGGGTTATGTCAAATATAGATAAAAATTATGAGGACTTTTTAAAATCATTACAGGAAGATAACACTCAAAATACACAGGAAGGGTTTCCTTTCAGTGAAGATTTTGATATTGAAAATTTTATTAAAACAACTGAAACTCCGCAAACAGAACCCCTACAAACAGTTCCTGAAAAAGAAAAAGACTTTACCCCAATAAAAGTAGAATCAAATACCCCAAAAACAGAAAATAACCAACCGTCTTTAGAAGGCGAAGAAAAGGGCTTGACCTTTGAAACGGAAGACAAAAATTATTCCTTAAAACGCCTTGAGGAAAAATTAACCGACCTTCAACAACGTTTTGATGAAACTAATACCGCAAAGGAGGAAGAATCCGCCTTTAGCGCAGAATTAAATAAAGAAGAGGAAGAAGGATTACAAACACAACCGGAAAGAAGTGATGAAGAATTCTTTTCTAATATTTCCTCCGCCATACAGACCTTGAAAGGCAGTTTAGATAATATAGTAAGCACACGCCTCCGCTACGAAGAAAACATAATAAGACAAGACCAAACTTTAATTACACGGTTAAGAGAAAAAACAACCCGCCTTAAAGCAATAAATTTAGCTTTAAACAGCGAAGTAAAACGTTCCAAAAACGAAAAACTAGAATACCTGCGTAAAACAGCAGAACAAACAAAAGAATTGCTTTCCCTGCGCATGCAGCTTTCACACGCTGAAGAACGTACGAAACAGGGTGATTTTAAAATATCTAATTTAGAACAGCAAATTACTTTGCTTACACAGGAAAAGAATTTATTAGATGACGAAATTGCCAAAATAAGGCAAGAAAAATTAAAATTTTTACAAACCTCCGCCGAACAAACAAGAAATATTATGCAACTTCGTCATCAACTTTCAGCTAAGGAAGAGGCCTTAAAACAAGAGGAAGTAAAAACAAACTTTTTGGAACAACAATTAAAAACCGTTGAAGCCGCACATCTTGCTTTAAAACAAGAAAATAAAAATTCAGAAATCAATAACTCTGAAATACAAAGAACTTTAAAATTGCAAAGAGAAGAAATTGATTCTTTAACTTCCCAATTAAACCAAAGCAGAATAGAACTTTCCAACAAAGCAGCGGAAGCAACTTCCCTTAGGCAACAGCTTTTAAATGCACAGTTTTCCCCGGAACAAAACAAAAATGAAGCCGCGGTATTTGCTGTTAAACAAGAAACAGTACTTGCACCTTTACAGTTGGCCCAACAGGAACATGAAAGGAAAATTGCCCTTTTAAGAGCAGAACAAAGTGCAGAACTTCAGCGCTTAAGAACAAAGGCCTTACAGGAAGAAACCGAACTTCGCGGGGAACTACAAAGGGCGGAAGCAAAATTTCATCAGGAAGAAACTTTTGTCAATACTTTAAAAATGCAGATTCAAAACCTTGAATCAAGTTTAAAGGATTTAGAGCAAGATAAAGCAAATTATAAAAATAAATCTGATAGTCTTACAAGAGAAATTGAAGCAATTAAAGAAAATAACAGGGCAGAACTAGCAGACCTGCGAGAAACGTTAAGAAGAGCCCAAAATTCTTATGACAAACAACAAGATTTCTACAATACCTTGGAAACACAATACCATAATACCCAAAGGGAGAAATATTATTTAAGCGAAGAACTTAAAAAAGTAATTGCCCAAAAGGACGATGCTCTGCTTCAAAATGAAAGATATTTGACAGAGATAGAAAAACTAAAAAACGAGCAGAATGATATAACCGATAATCTAAAAAAAGAAATACAAGAGCTTCTTTCTTCAAAAAACAAATTAACACAAGAACTTAATAACTTAAAACAAGAGCAAAAACCAAAAGCGGAAACAGTACAACAAACTCAAAATAACCTACAGGAAAACAGTGCCGCTTTGGCCCTATTAAAAACGCAGTTATCTGCCTTATTAAATTCCAGAGAAAACACGGACAAAGCCCTCTTGGAAGCAAGAGAAGAAAAATTAAAATTGCTCAATAAACTTGAGGAACAAACCAAACAATTAAATGCTTTCCAAATTAATTACCAAAACGAAATCGCCGCTCTTACACAGGAAAAAGAAAAAGCACGGATTGAAGCAGAAGAAAGAATAAAGAATTTAGAAGATAAATTGAAATCAGATAAAGAATTATTATTGTCCTTAACCCAACAGTTAGATAATCTTAAGTCAGTTAGCAATAACATTACCGATCAAGAACTCAACACCGAGCGTTTAAAAAACCAAAAACTTACACAGGAACTTGAAAAGGCACAGAAAATTTTTAATCAGGATACCATTTTGTTGGAAGAGTTAAAGAACCAATATGCCACTTTACAAGAACGTAATACAATTTTGGAAGCAGAACTTTCAAAAATTACTGAAGAAAATAAACAAATAGAAACCGAGCGTCAAATATATAAAGACCAAGTAGAAGAACTTAAAAAACAGCTGGAAGACGTCCGTACAGAACTTAAACAAGGGCAGGAATTTACAAAGCAGCTTTCCGCACAAGTAGCGAAGTTAAAAATGGTAAACACGGCGTTAAATGCGGCATTAAAGCAAACTCAGGAACAAAAAATAGAGGCCTTAAACCAAACCGCCAAACAAACCCAAGAAATATTGGAACTCAAAGCACAATTACAAAAAGCGCAAAGTTCTTTATTGGAATTTGAACAAGGCACCGTAAAAATTAAAGCTGAATATGAAACCAAAATTAAAGAATTGGAAGAAGAGCTTAAGCGTGTTTCCGCTATGTGTGTAACACAAACAAAGGAAATAAATGAAATTAAGACCGATAACTTGCGCCTTAAAACTATTGCTGAAGAAAAACTGCTGCTGCAAAACCGCTTTAATGCTCTGCAAAAAGATGCTGCTTCTTTGTCAGAGGAATTAAATACGTACAAAACAAAAGCTAAAGAAGATACTTTAATCAAAGCTAAAACAGCAGCTTTAGCAGCACAACTTGCACGCGTAAATAAAGTTAAAGAGGAATTAAAACAACAATTAAATGCAACCCAGCTTGAATTGAAAGCAGCCACAGAACGGGAAAGAAAAACCTCCCAAGAACTAGCGGATATGCGCAAGAATTTGGCTCAAAATGAAGCAACTATATTAAAGTTGAAGGAGCAAATTCTTCCGCTTGCGCAAAAGGCAGCAGAAAACATGAATGCACCTAAAGCAGTACAAGTACAAAAACCTGTATTGCCGCGTCAAGCTGCACCAAAGCCGGAACAACAGAAAATGCCTCAAATCAGTCCGGATAAAAAAGTAGATATTTTAGAAGATACTTTTGACGAAACGCAAACTACAAAACGGGAAAACAAAAAAGAAATAAACACACAGGAATTACAATATACAGAAAATTCACCCGTTCAAAGGGATATTTTAGCAGACTACGAAGAAGATGAAAAAGCCGAAGATGCCCAATCGGTAACCTCTTTGACGGTATTTGAACAATCAGAAGACATAAATCCGCTTGAGGAAGTTAATTTACCTGAACGGGAAATGGACCTTAGTGCCATTTTTGATGAAGAACAAACCCCGGCACAGCCAGCTATAACATCTAAAGAAGCAGGACGAAAACTGATTGTAGAAAATGTTAAAACAACAGAAATTACAGCCACTGCTACCCACGCTAAAAAGGAAAGTAAGATTATAAAAGAATTACAGGATGACCCTTCCGAAAACACTTTAACGGACCATTCAATACGGCGGAGTATCGTCAGCCGTCGTCCGTATTCCAGAAACCCGTTGACAACTTTTAAGAAAGAAGAAGAATATTCTGATTTTCTCAAGAAAACAAAAAGTATGTTTTACAGAATTAAATGGTCGCTTTTCAAGGATTAATTAAAAATGAATAATTTGATCATAGCAGTTTTATACGGCGGGAAAAGCACGGAACACGAGGTTTCTGTACATTCTGCAGGTGATGTGTGTGAAGAACTTAAAAAAAATTATAAAATCTTACCTATTTTAATTTCCAAGACAGGCCGGTGGTTTTTACAAAAAAAATGCGGGCCTAAAACTAAAGACGATATAGAAATCTCCCCCCTAACAAATGGGTGTTTAATAGACAATAAAGGAAAGAAACATAAGGTTAATTTGTTTTTTCCTGTATTACACGGAACCTTTGGTGAAGACGGTTGCGTACAAGGATTATTTGAAAGTATAGGGGTAAAATATATTGGCTGTAAAGTATTGGCTTCTGCACTTGCAATGAATAAAGAACTTTCCAAAGAAATTGCAATTAAAACCAAAATACCTGTACTGCCTTGGTTTTCTTTAAATAAAGGTGAAAAGTTAGATAAAAAAATTATTCTTAAAAATGCCAAGAAACTCGGCTATCCTATTTTTGTTAAACCAAACAGTTTAGGGTCTTCCATAGGTATAACAAAAGTTAATAAAGAAAGTGAACTTTTACCGGCAATAAAAAAGGCTTTTGACTTTGAAAATCATATTTTAATTGAAAAGGGCCTTGAAAATGCAAGGGAGGTTTTTTGCGCCGTTATTGAAACCTCTCCAGAAAATTTTAAGACTTCTGCTTGCGGGGAACTTATTAAAGCAAACAGTGAATTTTTTGATTATGAAACTAAATATCATAATCCGCACGGATGTGATATGAAAATACCGGCCCTATTACCTAAAAAGTTACAAAAAAAATTACAAGAATATACAAAAAAATTTTTTATTGCTTTAGGAGGCACCGGGCTTGCGAGGGTGGATTTCCTTCTTTCCGAGAACGGTAAAAAGGTATATTTTTCCGAAATTAATACTATGCCGGGAATGTCCAAAGCAAGTTTGTTTCCTAACTTAATGAAAGAAAGTGAATTAACTTACAAAAAATTGCTTGATACTTTAATAATTGCAGCACATAATAGAGATTAATTATGAAAATATATAAGAAAATAAAGGCTTACTTTCAGGGTTTCAACTTTCTGATATATTTCATTTTGCTACTTTGTCTACTTGGGTTATTTAGAAATACCGTTTTTCTTAAAGCTTTCCATCCTTTAGGGCAGGAAGTTGACACTATTTTCCTTGCAATGATGATGTTATATTTTGCCCAAATCTTTTTAATACTTATGCGGCAGTGGGCGGTTTGGATTGTTTCTTTGATACAAGTAATATTTTGTATTTATGTATATCCTGATTTTTCAATATTACCTTTAAGCGCCGTAATGAAATTTGTATTTTTTGAAGGATTAGTAGAACGAAGCTATGCTTGGGCAAATTTTATAAATTTTATATTTGTTTCCTTAGGTTTTACCGTAGAAATTATCAAAACATATCTTCTTTATATTTATTTTCCTCGCAATAAAAAATAGAAATAAATTGATGTATCTTTTTCAGTTCTAATATTTATCTGTTCCCCAAAATAACACTTGACTTGCGTTTTTTTTTTTTTTTCGTAAAATATATCTATATGGATATAAAAATCCTATATAAAGCAAATTAGGAGATTTTATGAAAAACAAAAAAGGTTTTACTTTGATCGAGTTGTTAGTAGTCGTTTTAATAATCGGCATAATTGCAGCAATTGCTTTGCCTAGATATCAGTTAGCTATGGATAAAGCAAAGTATACTCAGGCAATGAATTTGCTTGCTTCAATAAATCAAGCACAAAGAAGATATGTATTAGCACACGGAACAACAACTTATAACTTTAATGATTTTGATATTGATATGCCTGCTTCCGGAAAAATTTCATCAGATAAAAGCAACTATGTTGATACGTGGGGGGAGTGTTTTCTACATAAGACAGGATACGGAGCATGTAAAGTTAACATAGGAAAAAGTAAGGTGTGGTATTTTCTTAGATGGGACAGTACTTATTTTAGTTCAAACAAAAGGGAATGTTGGGTTCAGCCAAAAGATAATGTAAGGGGAAACAGATTGTGCCAGGCGATGACAGGTAAAACCAGTGGCACGGAAAACGGAGATACTTATATGATGTATAAATTTTAACAGCTATTTATATGCTTTATCAATTTCTTCTTTAAATTTGGCAAAATTACCTTGCTCAATAGCAGCGCGAGTGTCTTCCATTAGACGTGTCAAAAAGCGAATATTATGTATTGAAAGTAAACGGTGGCTTGTAAGTTCCCCGCACCTAAATAAGTGCGATAAATACGCGCGCGAATAATGGCTGCAAGTAAAACAATCGCAATCATTCTCAAGCGGTTTTGTGTCATTCCTGTAAGCCAAATTTTTTATATTTAATTTCCCGTTCCGCGTCATAACTTGACCGTTGCGGGCAACGCGCGTAGGCCAAACGCAATCAAACATATCTACGCCGTGGGCAATACAATCAAGTATCTCTTGCGGTGTACCAAGCCCCATTAAATAACGCGGTTTTTCCGGCGGCAAATAAGGGGTTGTGTGTGTCAGGGCGAAATTCATTTCTTCCCTAGTTTCGCCGACAGATAGGCCGCCTATGCAAAAACCGTGCAAGGGCAATTTCGCCATAGTTTTTGCGGCATCTTCCCTTAAATCGCCGTAAATGGCACCTTGAATTATACCGAAAATTAAAGAATGCGGTACACTGAAAGAACCGTCAGCATTTTTTGTTATTTCTTGCGGTACAATGCTATGATATTTTTTAACGGCGCGCTCGGCCCAGCGTTTTGTCAGTTCAAGCGCTTTTTTTGCATCTGCCTTTTTTGATTGCGCGGGTATTAGCATATCAAGGCAAGTCCATATATCAGAGCCAATTTTTTGCTCCGCCTCAATAACACTTTCAGGGGTAAAAAAATGTTTACTGCCGTCGTGGTGGCTTTTAAACCAAACGCCTTCCTCGGTAATTTTCCTAAATTGTGATAAACTGTAAACCTGAAAGCCGCCGGAATCGGTTAAAATACTCCTGTCCCAATTCATAAATTTATGCAAGCCGCCCATACTTGCCAAAAAATCTGCCGTGGGGCGCAAAAATAAATGGTAAGTGTTTGAAAGTAAGCACTCCGCGCCCACATTGTGTAAATCTTCGTCGGTCAAAGCCTTAACGCAACCTTGTGTTGCAACAGGCATAAAAACAGGCGTATTTATTACACCGTGTTTAGTGTAGAGTTTACCGCGGCGTGCTTTACCGTCGGTAGCAAGTATTTGGAAAGGTGAAATAACTTTTATCATAAAATTGCCATTGAATCCCCAAAGGAATAGAATCTGTATTTTTGTTCAACCGCTTGTGTGTAGGCGCGGTAAATAAAATCTTCCCCCGCAAGTGCGCAAACCATACATAAGGGTGTAGAATCAGGAAAATGAAAATTTGTTATAAGCCCGTCAATAATCTTGAATTTATAATTGCCGTAAATAAAAAGGTCCGCCCATTTTTTGCCGGGCATAACGCAGCCGCGCCCGTCCGCAAAACTTTCAACAGTGCGCGTGCTTGTTGTGCCGACTGTTATAACGCGGCCTATTTTGTTTTGTTTCGTTTCATTTATAATTTGCGCGGTTTCCTGCGGAAGTTCGGCTAGTTCGGCGAGCATGGTATGGTCTTTTGGTTCACCGCGCAAGGGCTTGAAAGTACCCCAACCAACGTGTAAAGTTACGTATGCTATTTTAACACCTTTTTGTTTTAAAGCCTCAAAAACACGCGGCGTAAAGTGGAAACCTGCCGTCGGCGCAGCGATAGAGCCTTCAGTTTTAGCATAAACCGTTTGATATTTTTCTTTATCGGTTTCTAAAGATTTACTTAAACCCGCATGTTTGCGTGCCGCTTCAATATAAGGCGGCAAAGGCATTTTGCCGTATTTATGGGTAAAAGGTAAAATATCAGCCCGGTTAAACTGTAGGACCACTTCGCCGTTTTCCTGTTTTTCAAGGACTTTTGCTTCCAAACCTTCTGCAAAAATTATGCGCATATTTTGTTTATATTCACGCAACAAAACAGCCCAACAGTTATTGTCAAGCGCGCGCACGAGCAAAACTTCCACAAGCCCGCCTGTTTCTTTTTTTCCGTAAATTTTTGCAGGGAAAACTTTTGTATTATTTAAAATCAGTAAATCGCCTGCGTTTAAAAATTCAGGTAAATCATAAAAATGTTTATGTGTTATTGTTTGCTGGGCGCGGTTTAAAACCATAAGGCGGCTGCCATCGCGCGGATCGGCTGGGTTTTTTGCAATTAAATCATCAACATTAAACTTTTTAAATCTCTCAAAAGCCATATTAAATTTTTTGAATCTCCGAAGACGGATAATAACGTTTTAAAATATCTTTGTAATTTTTACCGTCAAGAGCCATGCCTTTTGCGCCCTCTTGGCACATACCGCCGCCATGCCCGTAACCGCGGCCCTCAAGTTTAAGGCCGTCAATTTTAGTTAAAAAGCAACTTTTCATTACAGTAGAACCGACGCCGATTCTAAAATCATTACAAGATATTTCTTTTTTAGTTTTATTTGTAATAACCGTCAAAGTTTTTGCCCGTCCGGACGGGAATTTTTTTGCAACTTTAATTTTTTTAAAATTCCCGGCAATTTTATTTTTTGTCAGAAAGTTCTGGACTGTGTCTTTATTTAAAGTAGCCTTCCACGTGTATGTTTTGGCATTTTTGCAGTAACCGCAGGTATTGCCCGAAAGCGGTTTAATAGTTTCTTTAAGCCAAGGTACAGGGTCAGTATGCCCTCCGCAATTTGCATGATAGTAAGTATAAAATTTTTGCCCTTTATAAGTTAAAACTTGCCCTTTTGTCGCTTCAACAGCTTCTTTAACACTGTCGTATACGGTAAAACTGCCTTTGTACATTTGGCTGCGAATATCGCTGTACAAATCAAAATTGCCGAGTTTTTTATCTTCAATACTTTTTAAAGTATAGGTGCGCGCGGCAACGGCTTGTGCTTTAAGGGCTTCAACGGGCCAAGAGTAACTCATTTCATAAGGCAGTACGCCGAGTAAATAATTTTCAAGGTCCAAAACCTCAATAATATTTACTCCGTTCTTTGAGGGTAGAATTTCCAACACACCGTTATATTTATTTTTGTTTAGACCGAAATTTGCACCGCTTTCACTTAAAGTCAAAACGAAACCTTTTTTGGATTGTAAATTCCCGCAAGTTATTTGTCCTTTATAATTTTTAATGGCAAAAGTTCCGCCTTTTTTGATTTTATAAAGTTTATTTGTTTCAAGGTCTTTTATCTTAAAGGGTGCACTTGAGATTAAATTAATATTATTTTTATCTTCACTTATTAAGACTTTTACATCGCGCGCAAAAATATTTGAGGCAAGTAAAATAAACCCAAGCAACAAGGAAAAATTTTTTAACATTAAAACAAACCGCCTTCAGGTGTCATTTTGCGGCCCAAGTGTTTATAGGCTTTTGCGGTTGCAACACGTCCGCGCGGGGTGCGGGTTATAAAGCCGGCTTTAATAAGGTAAGGTTCAATGACGTCACTTAAACTGTCCGCTTCCTGCGAAACGGCAATAGCTAAGTTCTCCATGCCCACCGGCCCTCCGGAAAATTTATCAATTAACGCTTCCAAAATCTTTTTATCAACAGTGTCTAAGCCTTCGCTGTCTATATCAAGTGCTTCCATAGCAAGTACGGCAATTTCTGCTGTAATAATACCGTTGCCGCGCACTTGCGCAAAGTCGCGCGCACGCCTTAAAAGGCGGTTTGCTATGCGCGGTGTTCCGCGGGAGCGTTTTGCAATTTCCACAAGGCCCTCATTATCTGCTTTGATGTTTAATAACCCGGCAGACCTTTTTAAAATTGCGGCTAGTTCTTTTACTTCATAAAAACCGAGATTAAAAACAATACCAAAACGGTCGCGTAAAGGACCTGTCAATAAACCTGAGCGTGTTGTGGCACCCACTAAAGTGAAACGCGGAACAGCAAGTTTTAAGGTGGTAGAGCCTGCCCCTTTACCGGTATTTATGAAAAAAGTAAAATCTTCCATAGCGGGGTACAAAGCCTCTTCAACAGCAGGGTTAAGGCGGTGTATTTCGTCAATAAATAATATATCTCCTTCATTTAATTCCGTAGTAAGCATGGCGGCTAAATCGCCGGGGCGCGCTAAAACAGGGCCTGAAGTTACTTTAATATTTACGCCCATTTCGCGTGCTAAAATATTTGACAAAGTTGTTTTACCAAGCCCGGGTGGTGAATAAAATAAACAATGGTCCAAGGGTTCTTTTCGTACCTTAGCGGCTTCAATAAAAACGCGCAAGTTTTCTTTTAACCCTTCCTGCCCCACAAATTCCGACAATGTGGGCGGCCTAAGCGCCGCTTCAATAGAAGAAGAGGGCATTTCGTCTTGTGTTCTAGAAACATTTAAATATTCATTGCTCATTTTCTTAAAATCCTTAAAGCCGCTTTAATATTTTCCTCTAAATTAGGGGAAATTTTTTGTTCACTGTTTAATCGTTCAAGTGCTTTGCGCGCTTCATTGGCAGAGAACCCTAAAGCAGTTAAAGCTGCTAAAACTTCCGTCATAAAAGGTACTTCCGCCATTTTTATTTTTGCTTCTCCTTGAACAGAAATTGTATCAATCTTACCGCTTAAACTGTCAATGAGTTTTTGCGCGGTTTTTGCGGTAAAGCCGAAAATTGCAGTTAAAATTTTAGGGTCTTTTGTTGCAATTGCCCTATGAAAATCCGGCAAACTTCTTAGGGCTTTTGATAGTAAGTCCATTGCTTTTTTGGCACCAGTGTTTGGAATATTTTCCTTAAAGAGGAAAAACAATTGTTTTTCCTCTTTACTTAAAAAACCGTAAAGCGAAGTTCCGTCGTATGGTGAGAGTGATTCTGTTATATAAACAGTAATTTCCTGTCCCTTTTCAAGCCCGGCAATACTTTGCGGTGCCAAAAAAACTTCATACCCGACACCTGAGCAAAGAATAATTGCACTTTGGTCTTGCAAATCAAACACTTCGCCTTTTAGTAAAGATATCATGTCTATATTGTACCTTATTTTGCGAAGTAATGAGAAATTGCAATCTTTAAGTATTATTAGAATTTATATACTTTATACTGTCCATCGGAACTATCTGTTCCCGTTGCTTTTCCGGTCAATGCCTGGCACAATCTGTTTCCCCTTACATTATTTTTTGGCTGAACCCAACATTGCCTTTTGTTTGAACTAAAATAAGTACTGTCCCATCTAAGAAAATACCAAACACCTGAGGATTTACTAAGGGTAACGGCACATATTCCATAACTTGTATCATGCAAATAACAATAACCCCAAGTGTCTGCATACTCATTACCTGCTTGAGATATTTTCCCGGAAGCAGGCATATCAATATCAAAATCATTGAAGTTGCTAGTTTCAATTCCATTTGCTAATACATATCTTCTTTGTGCTTGATTTATTGAAGCAAGCAAATTCATTGCCTGCGTATACTTTGCTTTATCCATAGCTAACTGATATCTAGGCAAAGCAATTGCTGCGATTATGCCTATTATTAGGACAACTACTAATAATTCAATTAAGGTAAAACCTTTATATTTTTTTTGTTTTTCTGTGTTCATTATTTCTCCTTTAGTTTTAAATATTTCCTCTAATTCTTCTCCCCTTTGATCGCAAAGGCGGGGAGTATAAGAAAATTTCTTTTTTCAAAAACCGCCAATAAAAAAGGCGATATTTATTACTGAGGGTCTCCAAACGCCCAGAACAAAAATCGCCTCTATGTCCAAATGAACACAGATATGCGACTTTCTTCTTGTTTGGAGACCATCAACCCTTTCGGGCTAACCGTGCTATTCCTTATGAATAGCGCCAAAAATAAGTCTAACTGCAAATTGTAAAGTATTTATTTTCTAAATACTTATAATTATTATATCAAAAATTTCTAAATTACAGTTTCTTGTAATTTTTCAAAAAGTTCTTTCTGTTTAATCGTCAAATTGGGCGGGTTATTAATCATTAATTGAACATAAAAATTGCCGTTTTTGCCAAGGCCTTTGCCGCTTAGTTTTAACTTTTGACCGCTCCTGCTTTGCGGCGGAACTTTAATTGTTATGCGTGTTGCATCCGGCAAAGGAACACTAACTTGCCCGCCGAGGGCGGCCGTCCAGGGCATAATATCGGCAACATAATAAATATCATCATTTTCAACTTTATAAAAAGGGTCTGCCGCAAGTTTAATGTTTACATATAAATCGCCACCGTTTGAGCCAAGCCCCTTTAATTTAATTTTTGCACCGTCTGTAATGCGGGCCGGAAATTTGACTTGTGCATTATTTCCGTTCGGTAAAGTTAAATTAACCAAACCGCCGCGGTAGGCAGAGGGTAAATCTAAACTTAAATTTGCTTGCTCTGCTTGGTCATTACCATAATAACCGTAAGGGTCTTGGGCCCTGCTTTGTTTGCGCCTTGCACCGCCGCCAAAACCGCCGAAACCGCCGCCGAAAATACTTTGGAAAAAGTCACTAAAATCAGAGGCATTAAAACCGCCTGTTCCGTTAAAATTGAAACCGCCGCCGCCAAAAGGATTTTGTCCGTTTGAACTGTAATAATAAGTATTTCCGTTTTGGCCTGTTCTGCCTTGCGCGCCGCCGTAAGCACCGGTATAACCGGCACCGCCGCCGCGTGCATAATTCTGATAATCGGCAGAACCTACTTGGTCATAAATATTGCGTTTTTGTTTGTCTGATAAAACCTCATAGGCTTCATTAATATCTTTAAATTTTTCGGTCATTTCCGCTTTTTTTGATTCCGGGTGTAAATCCGGGTGATATTTGCGGGCGGCTGTTTTGAAGGCCTTTTTTATTTCCGCGTCACTTGCATTTTTTGATACCCCTAAAATTTTATAATAGTCTTTATACTGTGCCATACGTCCTCCGATTGATTATATTTTATAATATTTGGGGTTTAATTTTACGCATTCTTTTTCCGCACAATATTCTCAAACGCATATAACGCACTTGTATATTTAAGTAATTTTTAATTTTTCTTTTCCTAGAGTACCGATATGTCGCTTCGCTCCAAGTTCTTCTGGATACTCGTCGTCAAAGAGAAAATTAAAAATTCCATTAAATCTACTGCGCAATGCGAAAATATTCTCACTCGCTACATTTTCTAAAGTTCTCGTGAAATTAAAACTATCCCCTTGGGTGGAATTTGCGGTGCTTTGCCCGTATATCCTGTAGATTGACGTGGGTATAAATTTGTGTGGTATTTAAATTTTCATGCCCAAGCATTTCCTGAAGAGAGCGCAAATCGGCCCCGCCTTGTAAAAGATGGCTAGCAAAAGTATGTCTAAATAAATGCGGATGCAAAGGAGTATTGATACCTGCCTGGCGGCCAAGCATTTCAATATCTTTCCAAACACTTATACGGCTAAGTTTCTTGCCTCGTTTGTTAAGGAAAATTTCACTGTCTGTTTCTTTAGCGGCAAAATGTGTATTACGTTCAAATAAATAACGTTCAAGCAATATACAAGCCTCTTGATGCATCGGTACGAATCGTTGCTTTCTGCCTTTACCGAATGCTAAAACCCAACCTTCTTTAGTGTTAACATTTTCAAGGCGTAAATTAATAAGCTCGCTGACCCTTAAACCCGTTGCATAGAATAAACTTACAATGCACAAAGTCCGCCATTCTTCAAAATTTGTAGGAGGGAAAGATAAAAGTCTTTCCATATCTTCTTTTGATAATTGGCTCGGCACTTTTTGAATGAGGCGCGGGGAATATAAAAATTTTGTAGGGTCCTCTTTTATTAAACCCTCAACCAACATAAATTTATAAAAGCATTTTACTGCTTCAATTTTACGAAAAACACTTGCCGGTGCAAGTGATTTTTCCGCTTTAAGCGAATATACAAAATTATCCAAAAGTTCCGGGCTTACCTCGGCAAGACCTTTATTATGGCGCAGGCAAAAATCGGCAAACTGCTTGATATCACTCCCGTAGGCCAAAACGGTATTTTTGGTAAGCTGCCTTTCAAAATTAAGATGATTTTTAAATTCGTCTATAAGCATGCTATTCTTTCAATTCAAATATTTTAGCAGGCATGGTTGCGCCTTTAATTAGAAATAATTTTTTTGCTTCGCAATTTAAGTGTTTAGCAATGGTTTGACGGACTTCCTCATTGGCGCGGCCCTGTTCGGCTGGCGCAAACACCCAAAGTTCAAAAGTATCAGGCTTTTTTTGAACTAGTTTTGCCTTTTTTTGGCCTGCATGAACTTTAACTTTTATGAACATAAATTTATTGTAGCATTTATAAAAGGAAAAGGTTAAAGTCCTGTCGCAAGCAAAGCAGTTTGCTTGCTTGGGCATAAAAAATTAACCCCTGCCACTAGAACTCTCGGACAATGTTAACCTCATGTTAAGTTCTCCAAAAGTATACAATTCCTTTTCGCCCAACTAACTGTAAATTTTTGAAAATCCGCACATTTTCGGGCAATTTTTGCAAGTCAATCTTTATTTATAAGGATAAATAAAAAATCTATTTTGCTATTTTTAGTCTTTCCCTATAAATTAGTTTATGTTTGATTTTACTCTTATTTATTGTTCTATTTCTATTTGTGCCGGAATCACATAGCATTAATGCAAATTTGTTATAATATGTATATTATTTATAACCCTGCAAATATAAGGATTTTTTATGTTACGATCAAAATCTCCCTTAAACGAAACTATTCGTAATCGTTACTTATATTTGGACGTTTTGAAAGGATTGGCTACACTTGGAGTTATCTTTCTTCATTTCAATATGAGTTATTCAGCTCCTTCGGCACAATTATCAAAATTGTCCACTATAGGGGCCCGCTGCCCACAGTTATTCTTCATTATTTCTGCTTTTCTTACTTGGAATTCGTTTGAAACGAGGTTATCCTCTTGGAGCGCTTTTTATAAATCTAAATTTCTTCGTTTAGCACCTATGTATTATGCAGCTATCATTATAAGCCTTCTTTTACCTTGTTGCCGTTTTTCAAAATTTTCTGTGGCTGATTATTGTGCGCATTTTTTCTTCGTTAATGGTTTTAGTCCTTTATGGATACATGATATATTGGGAGTTGAGTGGTATATTGCTGATTTGGCTATCTTTTTTATGCTATGTCCTTTAATAAAGCGAATTATTTTCAATTATAAAACTAGTATTTACTGCTTTGTAGTAGCTACTTTGCTTTCATCTTTTTGCCTAGTTTTTTTTAATTGGTTTTTCTCATTTCAAATACAACACAATTTACATTATGAACAATACTTTCATACATTTTTTATTGTACACCAATTACCAGTTTTATTTTTAGGTATCATCCTTTACTATACTTTAAAAAGTAAAACAGTTTCTTGGTATCTGATTGGGAAATATTGCCTAGTTTGCATTGGTATTTTAGGGGTATTTATATGGTTTTCTTTAGGTAAAACATATATAACAAGTACTTGGATAGCTGGTATCCTCGGAGGGTGTTTATTCTTAATATTCCATAAAATAGAAGTTGTGTTTAATTGCCCCATATTTATCCCTTTGATTAAGGTGGGAAGATACAGTCTTGGAATTTTTTTGTTTCATTGGTTAATTATTGAATGGTTCAGACCTTATGTTTATCCCCATGGACTATTACAATGGCTTACTCTTCTCTTAATCTGCGTACTGTTGTCTTATTTCCTCAGTAAATTGTTGGAAGATAGATTGAGATATTTATTAAACCATATAATTATCCTACATCAATCAAAATCCTAATATAATATTTAGTGTTAAAGTATACAAATGGTAGTTTTGCTTCATATAAGACAGACATATATCTAAACATCAAAAAAGTGTTGATATAGTTATCAAAAAATACATAATTTCTTTTTAATCTACTCAGATTAATTCGTTTCAATTTGCGAAGATTATTATTAATGAGGTAAATTAATGCAACAGTAGAATAGAGCTAAAATAAGTTCTGTAATAATTTAGGACTCACTTTTAATTATCTACATAACAGCAAAAAACTAAGTAAAATCGTAGAAAATACCATCCTTCAAGTCCTGTCGCAAGCAAAGCAGTTTGCTTGCTTGGGCATAAAAAATTA
>CAMZGO010000005.1 GCA_947306425.1 uncultured Elusimicrobia bacterium
ACATTCCATCATTTTTGATACGGTATTAGCAACATTTTTGACCATTAGGCCAAATTTTCTTTGGCCCCCTTGAAGAAAATATACAAATTCAATATAATTTAATAAGGGAGATTTTTATAATGTAGTCTAATAAAGACTAGATTTAATTTTATTTGTTCTTGAAACTGTACAAGTGTATAGAGCTTTTGAAAAATCAAAGGCATTATCTAAGGTCGTGAATAGCCTGTTTAATATAAAGGAGAATATTATGAAAAAAGAGAAATTAGCTAAGAAGGGGTTTACCCTAATTGAATTATTAGTAGTTGTGCTAATTATCGGTATACTTGCCAAAGTTGCATTACCGCAATACAAGTTTGCAGTATTAAAAAGTAAATACTCTACATTAAAAGGTATGGCACGTGCAATATATAGTGCGGAACAAAGATATTACATGATATATAACACTTGTACTGCTGATATTAATGCTTTAGATGTAGAACAAAATACTGAAGTTTGTACACTTGAACCTGATTGTGATGTAACCTGTTCTCTTGTCAAGAACAAATCCATAAAGTCCCAATTCAAAATAAATAAGCAAGGTGCTATGTTGTGCTATGCTAGTGAGGATTCGACTGATATTTATAATAGATTATGCCAGCATGAAACCGGGAAAAAAGAACCAACGACCTGCCGTACAGAAGATGAAGGATACTCAGGATATTGCATATATCAATATTAATAACTCCCGCAAGTTTTAATTTGCGGGAGTTATGTCGTGTCGTAAAAGAAACAACTAAATTGTCATTATTTCTTTTTCTTTTTCTTCTACTACTTTCACAATTAAAGAAATTGCTTCATCAGTAGATTTTTGAACATCAATTTCAAAGCGTTTCAAATCGTCTTCGGTAACTTCGCCTGATTTTTGCGCTTTTTTAAGTTTTTCCAAAACGTCGCGGCGTTCATTACGAACGGCAACTTTATAGTCCTCGCTCATTTTTGCGACGGTTTTGCTTAAAGTTTTGCGCCTGTCTTCCGTCATAGGGGGGAAGATAATACGTATAACTTTGCCGGTTGTCGTGGGTGCTGCACCAAGGTCCGCTTGGCTTAAAGCTTTTTCAATATCTTTTACGGCGCCTGCATCCCAAGGCTGAATTTCAAGTGTTCTTGCGTCAGAAACATTGATTACAGCCATTTGTTTTAACGGGGTAGGCACACCGTAATAATCAACACGCACTTGCTCAATCATCTGCGGGTTTGCGCGCCCTGTTCTTAAGGAGCCAAGGTCACGTTTCAATTTTTGCGGGACTTCCGCCATTTCGTTTTTTGCATTTGTTATAAGTTCGTTTACTGTCATAATACCTCTTAATATATTGTAGTTCCTATTTCTTTGCCGCTGATGGCAAGTTTGATATTTCCTTTTTTATGTAAATTAAAAACTTTTAACGGCAATTTATTTTCTAGGCACAAAGCCAAAGCGGCTGTATCCATAAATTCAAGACCTTTTTTAATTGCATCCGCGTAAGTAATTTTTTTGATTAATTTTGCTTTTGGATTTTTGCGCGGGTCACTATCGTAAACACCGTCTACTTGGGTTGCTTTAAGTAAAATGTCTGCTTTAATTTCCGAAGCACGCAAAGCAGCGCCGGTATCGGTTGTAAAGAACGGGCTGCCTGTTCCGCCTGCAAAGATTACTACACGGCCCTTTTCAAGATGGCGGATTGCTCTGCGCCTTATAAAAGGCTCAGCAAGTTTATCAATATTTATGGCGGTCATAACGCGTGTCGGGACATTTATTTCTTCTAAAGCGGACTGCAAGGCAAGTGCATTGATGATTGTCGCAAGCATGCCCATATTATCAGAATTGATACGGTCAATAATACCACCGCCGTCGCGCACACCGCGCCAAATATTGCCGCCGCCGATAACTATGGCAAGTTGGCATTTTGTTGTAAGCGCTTTTTTGATTTCAAGGGCGATATTTTTTAAGCACACAGGGGTTAAACCGCGCGTTTTTTCCGCCGCGAGTGCTTCGCCCGAGAGTTTTAGCAAGATTCTTTTTGGCATATAGTCTCCTTATCTTTTATATAATACAATATTTTGGCTATTGTTTGTAAAATGTTAAAATATAGTATGTCCTTAATTGATTTTGATAAAGCACAAATTGCCGCGCAAAACAACGCACATGCGGCGCAAAATTGTTTGCTCGTCGGTATTGATGAAGCAGGCCGCGGGCCGCTTGCCGGGCCGGTAACCGCTTGCGCTTGTTATATTCCGCCGGAACTTTATACGCACCCGCTAATGTCAAAAATCAATGACAGTAAAAAATTAACACCGCAAAAAAGGGAAGAAATTTTTGAAGAACTTTTAACTTTACCCATTATTTATTGCACAGGTTATGCAAGCGCGGAAGAAATTGATAAACTAAATATTTTGCAGGCAACATTTCTTGCCATGCGCCGCGCTCTGGCAAAATTTAAAAATAAAAATATTTCCGTATTAATTGACGGTAATAAAACTATTCCGAACCTAACCGCACCGCAAAAAGCAATAGTGAAAGGTGACGGTACTTCTTTATGTATCGCCGCGGCAAGCATTATTGCCAAAGTCAGCCGTGATAAATTTATGCTGCTTTGCGCGCAAAAATATCCGCAGTACAAATTTGAAGAACATAAAGGTTACGGTACGCAGTTGCATACAGACTTAATTGATAAGTACGGTCCTTGCCCCTTGCACCGAAAAACTTTTGAGCCGGTTTACAGTAAATTTTACGGTCTTTTTGCCGACTCTAATTTTGCAAAAGCGGGGGAAAATAATGTTTAGTTTTTTGCGTCGCCAAGGTAATAAGGCCGAGGACCAAGCCGCTAAATATCTAAAAGAAAAGGGTTACAAAATTCTTGCCCGCAACTTTTCTTGTAAAATGGGTGAGATTGATATTATCGCTGAAGATAAACAAAAAACTTTAATTTTTGTTGAAGTAAAACAACGTAAAACAAATTTATTCGGCGGGGGGCTTGCGGCGGTAAACAAAGCCAAACAAAGGCGCATTGCTTTGACGGCTGCAGCATATATAAAAAAAACAAGAATTAACTATTTTGCCTTACGGTTTGATATAATAACTGTAACAGCGGGGGTTATACAACATTACGAAAATGCCTTTACGGTAACAAACTTAATCTTATAGGAGTTTTTATGAATCAATTAACACAAGTAAAAGAAATCGTCAAATTTTTGAATAAAAAAACAAAGAATTTTAAGCCGGAAATTTTGCTTATTACCGGCAGCGGTATGGCCGGTTCTATACCGGAACTTGAAAATAAAATTACCATACCTTATTCAACTATACCGTACTTTTTGAAAAGCACAATTCAAGGGCATCCTGGTGATTTAGTTTTCGGCACTTATAAAGGTAAAAAACTTGTTATTTTGCATGGCAGATTTCACTTCTATGAAGGTTATGATATGAAGGATCTTGCCCTTTCAATAAGAACGGCTGCATTTTTAGGTGCAAAAACAATGTTGGTATCTGCAGCAGTGGGTTCCTTGACTAACAAATTGCCCGTCGGTTCTTTATGCGTTTTGAAAGATCATGTAAACTTAATGATGCATAACCCTCTAATCGGTAATTATGACCCTGCCTTCGGCAAAAGATTTATTGATATGACAGATACTTATGATAAAAACTTGCGCAAAGCCGCTTTACAAATTGCAAATAAATTAAAAATTAAAGCAGGCGAAGGTGTTTATGCCGCAGTTACGGGGCCCAACTTTGAAACACCATCTGAAATTCGTATGTTCAAAATTTTGAAAGCGGATGTTATAGGTATGTCCACTGTTCCGGAAGTAATTTGCGCAAGGCAACTTGGCATGAAGATTTGCGGGCTTACCTGGGTTGTAAATATGGGCTGTGGTATTTCTAAAAAACCAATTACACACGAGGAAACCATTAAGGAAACCAAAAAAATCGAAGGCAGTTTTAAACGCGTTTTGGAGCATTTAATTCCGCTTTGCTAGACGGTTTTAAACGGCAGAATTTATGGTAAACAAAGTAAAACGGCTCGGGAAAGAAACACTTATTTACGGAACTTCCACCATTTTGGCTAGGATGTTAAATTTCTTCCTAGTGCCGTTTTACACTTATTACCTAATAACATCAGATTACGGCATAATTGCCACCGTTTTTGCTTTTATGGCTTTGTTCAACATCATTTACCAGTATGGTATGGACCAAGCCTATCTGCGTTTTGCCGAGGATAATAAAACCAAAGATACTTTTTCCACACCATTTTTGGCAGTTTGCGGCACCTCAATTTTACTTTCGGTTTTGATTTATTTTTTAAGTCCTGTTTTGGCAGGGTTTTTGGGTATCGGAGCAAACAATGCTTACCTTATAAAATATTGCGTTTTGATTTTGGCTTTTGATGCCTTGAATATTGTACCTTTTGCAAAACTCCGTTTTGAACACCGGGCTTGGCATTTCGTGCTTGTAAGAAGTGCTTCAATAATTGTAAATGTCGGCGGAAATATTTGCGCTTTGGCTTTCTTTAATTGGGGTGTTAAGGGTGTTTTCGCAGCGGGAATTTTGGCATCTTTGACATCTTTGGTTTTACTAATTCCTGTGATAAAAGAAAGTTTTATTTTCCGTTTTGATAAAAGTTTATTTAAGCAGATGTTTAAATTTTCCTGGCCTTTTATACCGGCCGGGCTTGCAAGCATTTTGGTAAATGTAATTGATAAACCTTTGCTTTCGCATTTAACTTCTTTACATGATGTAGGCGTATATCAAGCCAATTTTAAAATCGGTATTTTTATGATGCTGATTGTTTCAATGTTTGATCAAGCATGGCGCCCGTTTTTTATTCAAGAAGCAAAAGAGCCGAACGCCAAACAAACTTTTGCGGAAATTTTTACTTGGTCTTTTGCCTTGCTCGGTTGGGTGTTTTTAGGGCTTGCTTTGCTTATGCCTTTAATAATTCAAACAAATATTTTCGGCTTAAATTTAATTAACCGCGCTTATTGGGGCGGGCTTAAGATTATACCGTTTGTCGTAGGCGGGTATTTCTTTTACGGCTGCTATATTAATTTTATGGTAGCACCTGTTTTGACTAAAAAAACAACGGTGCTGATGAAAATTACCTTACTAGGCGCAGCTACCAGCATTTTGGTAAATATTTTGCTTGTTCCGCATTTTGGAATTATCGGTGCCGGTTGGGCGATATTTACAAGTTATTTTGTTATGGCACTTTGTTTATTTGCGTTCGGTCAAAAAAAGTACAAAATTGATTATGAGTACAAAAAAATATTTTTGACGGCTTTGCTTATTTGCATATTGTTTTTTGCCGGTGATTATTTTGGATGTTTGCCAACGTACAGGAATTATCTAAGCAAAATTATTTTACTTTGTGTGTATCCGCTTGTTGTGTTTTTAATTTTACAAGGCCGTCGCCCTAAACTGCCTTTTAAAATATTCCGTAAGAACTTAAACAAGTAATAATTATAATTACATTTTTTCATCGTAAAATCTGCTTAATTTTTTTTTAAATATACCTATACTCAAATAAAAACGCTGTAAAAGCAAGTATATGAGATTTTATAAAAATAAAAAAGGTTTTACTTTAATTGAACTTTTGGTGGTTGTTTTAATAATTGGTATCTTAGCGGCTGTTGCTTTACCGCAATATCAAAAGGCAGTAGCAAAAGCAAAACTTAAAGAGTTCATGGTCAACTAAAAAGTATATACAATTTTCTCTTGTAAAGCGGACAGCAAATTTAATAAAATATATACATAGAAGAGTATCTTCCTATTATTTTGTCCGCCCCATCAGGTGCAGGCAAAATGATAGTAGCAAATGAACTATCACGGAAAAGCTCTTTGGAAAGCGTTCTCAAGAAAAGCAAGTGTTCTTTGCTTGTCATAGATGTACAAGGGGCAAAATCCAAGCCCTCTTTCAAACTGTTTAGCAAAAAATAAAAAATGTGACCTAGAATAATATAATATGAAATCATTCCCCAAACCTCAAAACACAATCCTAACTTTAAAGATAAAAACAATGATATTCTTCTATATTGTTTTTTTTCTGATTATGTTATTTGCCCGTATCGGAACATTACTTTGTGCTTCCAATTATTTTGCCGGCTTAACAGGTAAACAAATTTTACTTTCATTTTTACACGGTGCACGTTTTGATTTACATATAATGGGCCTGATACTTATCCCTTTATTTATCTTGTTTATGATTCCTTTTAGAAGTAAAAAAATTATTAAGATATTTGTTTATATTTTTATATTTTTATGTTTCGCTTTATCCCTTTTTATAGTATCTGACATAATATTTTTTGCTATTTTCAATAATCATATTGGTATTGAAATTTTGACAAGTTTTACACATATCGGTTTATTTGTACAAATGGCATTTCAAACATATTATTACATCACAATACCATTACTCATAGGGGCAATTTTGGTTTTTTATTTTTCTAATAGATATTTGGATAGAATATATAATCCGAATAAAGAACCTCATTTCGTACGTAATTCAATTTTTGTTATCTTATTGTTAATCCCGTTGATGTTTTTTATGCTAAAAGGAAAAATGCAGATTCATGGCAGAAACGTAGGTCTTATGGATGCACAAGTTTTGGGTACACCTAAAACCGTTGATTTAATTTTGAATGCTCCGTATACAACAATAAATGCAATTCATAAACGACAAAACAGAAAACTCTATTTTGATAATCCTGTTAAAGGTATAAGTATAGCTACGGAGCAAGAAGAGCTATTAAACCAAGATAATCCTTTTGAAAGAAAAAGAATTTCTTTTAATAAACAAAATAAAGATTATAATTTTGTATTAGTTATACTTGAAAGTTTTGACCCTTTATTAATAGATAAATACCCCGATGTCATTCCAAATTTTATGAAGTTAAAAAATGAGGGCCTTTATTATAAAAATTTTTATTCTTCCGGCATGCGCTCTTTAATAGGGGTGACAGCAACTTTATTTTCCGTACCTTATGTTTGGGGTCTTCCCACTATGAAAACCGGTTTAGGTGGCAATGAGTTTAGCAGAATTGCCACTTATTTCGTAAACAAAAATTACTCCACATTAAATATTATAACAGACCTGCCTTCAGCAGATAATGCGAATTTAATGGCCCAATATTTGGGTTTTGACTCTTTTTATTCAAAAAATGATATACCCGTAAAAAATGATTATCCGATTTTTCATAAGGGTTTTGATTATGAAGGTTTAGAATTTTTAATTGAAAAAATAAATAAACTCAATAATAAATTTTTCGCTTATTTCTATACTTCAAGTTTGCATAACCCTTATAATATTTTACTTAGTGAAAAATATAAACTATATCCCATGGACACAGAAGAGCATCAATTTTTAAACAGGACTTATTATACAGATGTCGCTTTAGGAAACTTTTTAACTAAAGCGCGCAAAGAGCCTTGGTTTAAAAATACTATCTTCTTGTTTTTGCCTGACCACCGCGCCCCGCTTAGCAACAGGATGACAGATGACATCACTGAAAGCAAATTTAAATCTTTTCTCTTGATATATGGGCCGGAAATAGAACCGCAAACAAGTAACATTTTTGTTACACAAGAAGATGTTTTACCCACTTTAATAGATTTGCTAAATACTTCACAAAGTTATTCTTCTTCCGGCCAAAGTTTATTTGATAAGGAACGTAATAAAGATAAATTTATCTATGAAGAAAACAAAAATACTGTGCATATTATCGGCCCTAAAATAAGGGATGTTTTCAGTGAAGAAACTTTAGAAGATTTTTCTTCTCTTTCAGATGAACGTAAACAAGCGCTGCAATTTAATGAAGCGGTATTTACTCTTTTAAAGAATAATACTTGGAAAAAGAAATAAAAAATTATCCCAAAGTACTTTTTACTCAGTAATTGCGTATCTATTGTAAAACAAATATAAAATTTAATAAAATATATATATGGCAGAATGTTTTCCTATCATTTTGTCCGCCCCGTCAGGTGCAGGCAAAACAACAGTAGCAAATGAACTTTTGAAAGGTAAAAAAATTGCCCGTGTCATAACAGCGACGACCCGTGCTCCTCGCCTTGGCGAAAAGCATGGTAAAGATTACTTTTTTTGGTCCGTTTCTGACTTTGAAAAAGCAATCAAAACCAAACAAATGCTTGAATGGGCCAAAGTGCATGTAAACTATTACGGCATCCCAAAAAGTTCTTTGGAAAGTGTTCTCAAAAAAGGCAAGTGTCCTTTGCTCGTTATAGATGTGCAAGGTGCAAAAACCGTAAAAAAAATTTATAAAAATGCCGTAACTGTTTTTTTGACTGCACCAAGTATATCGGAACTTAAAAGGCGCATTTCAATACGAAGCGACGGTACAAAAAATATCAATGTACGTTTAAAAACGGCACTTAAAGAGTTAAAACAAATCAAAAATTATGACTATCTTGTTATTAATGATGATTTGAAAGAATGCGTTGCCGCTTGCCGTGCAATCGTTGAAGCCGAGAGCAAAAAAGTTATAAGGCAAAAAGATTTAGTTAAAAAGTTAAGTAAGTCAGGAGATTAAAATGGAAAATAAAAATGTTAACTTTGAAGAAGAAATCACTAATTATACAGACGATAAATACAGTGCAGTAGTGCTTGCTTCTATTTGGGCAACGAAAGTTCTCAAACGCAAAGAAGAATTCAAACATAAACCTGATACGGAGCTTATCAAAACTGCTTTAAATGATATCTTAAGCGGCCGTGTTACCGCAAAACAGGTTTTAAAAGAATCAAAGGCATCAATTGCAGCCCAAATGAAGGAAGAAGAAGAAGCCCGCAAAGAAGCCGAAAGAAAGGCTAAAGAACCTCTAAAATTATAATGCAAAAAGCGCGCAATTTAGCCAAAGAATTAAAAAACTACCTCTTGAACGAAGAAGAGGGGTTTTTTATAGCCAAAAAGCCTCTTAAAACAAAAAAAGCGGAGACAATTACTAAAAAAGATACCGCTCAAAAGATAGTTCCTAAAGTAAAAACCGTTGTTAAAGACAAAGCCGTCGCACTTTCGGAGCTTATCGAACAAATAAAAAAATGTACACGCTGTGAACTTGGTAAAACGCGCATTAAAGCTGTCCCCGGCGAGGGTAATATTAACACAAAACTAATGTTTATCGGCGAGGGCCCAGGGTTTGATGAAGATAGGCAGGGCAGGCCCTTTGTCGGCCGAGCGGGGCAACTTTTAGATAAAATAATTGTCGCCATGGGTTTTAAGCGTGAGGAAGTTTTTATCGCAAATATGGTAAAATGCCACCCGATGAAAGAGCCGAATAATCCGGAAAAACACGGTAATGACCGCGCACCTAACCAAGAAGAAATTGCTTTATGCCGCAGATATATTGAGGAACAAATTGCCCTAATTTCACCTGACTTTATTGTGGCGCTCGGTTCCGTTGCCGGAAGAAGTTTGATTAAAGACGTTCCCACATTTTCTGCTATCCGCGGCAAGATTTACGATTTAAATTTAACTTATGCAACCCCGGCAAAACCAATAAAAATTTTGGCAACATTTCACCCTGCTGCACTTCTAAGAAATCCCGCTTGGAAAAAGGATGCCTGGGCGGACCTTAAAGTATTGCTTGCCGCTATGGGGCGCGAACATAAATCACAAACTAACGAAAAACAGGGGTAGTTTATGTTAGTTTCCGTTTCGCTTATTAAAGTAAGCAAAAGTTTTGATTATATTTTGCCGGCCGCTTTGGAAGGTAAAGTTACCGTCGGCACAAAAGTCAAAGTTCCTTTTGGGAAAACCGAACAACTTGGTTTTATTTCTGCACTGAACACCCAACCGAAATTAAGTTCAAAAATTAAATTAAAAGAGATTTCAGGCTTGGCAGATGAATTGCCTTTTCCGTCAACAATTTTACCTTTGGCGGAATTTTTGACCAGCACTTATGCAAACACATTGGGTGAAGCGTTAAATGCTTTAAAACCTGCAATTTTAACAAAAAAAATATTAGGCAAACCCAATGAATCAAAGCCCGGAAATTTGCCTTTATTTTACGCTGATACTCAAAATAAAAAAATAAAAGAAGCGCTTGATTTTGCAAGCAAACAGGAAAAGACTTTATTTTACGGTTCATCTTTTGCACCGCCGGAGGCTGCATTATTTGCCGCCCATAAAACACTTACGGCTGGCGGGCAGGTTTTGGTGCTTGTGCCGGATGTAGTTTCAAGTTCAAAATTGATTGCGGAAATTAAGCAAAAACTCGGCGCGCAAAATATTTTACTTTGGCACAGTAAGGTTTTATTAAGCGAGCGTAAAAAAACGATTTCGGAAATATATCAGGGCAAGCCTTGCGTTCTTGTCGGCACGCGTTCTGCTGTTTTACTGCCGTTTAAGAATTTAAAATTAAGTTTAATGTTTTACGAGGAAGATAAACTTTTTAAGCAAGAAGAAATGCGCCCTTATTACCATGCGCGAGAGGTTCTTTTTGAGCGCGCCAAACTTGAGGGGGGAAAAGTTATTTTAATTTCTTCCGCGCCGTCTTTGGAGGCTTTGCATAATACCGCCTTATTTAATTTTGAAGATAGTAAAGCCGTTTCAAAAATACAAATTTTGCCGCTAGAATATTCTGTTACAAACAATAAATTTATTTCCGCGCAACTTGCGTTGCTTTTAGAAGATAATTTTAATAAAGGTAAGCAGTCTTTATTATTAATTAACCGTCTTGGTTTTGCCGGCGCTTACAGTTGCGTGTTTTGCGGGAGTTTGGCAAAATGCAAAAAATGCGGCGGCGTTTTAAGCCATCAAAAAACCGCAAAAGGCGAAATTTTATTTTGCAAAAAATGCGGTGCAAAAGAGAGTGTAAATCAAATTTGCCCGCGCTGCCAAAACCAAATTTTTAGGGATACTTTAGGTGGCACCCAAGCGGTGGAAGAAGAATTAAAAAACTTGTTTAAAGAGGCAAAAATCTTGCGTCTTGACAGCCAAACTTTGGCAAAAATTGATTTAAATAAAATTGACTTTTCCGATTATGATTTTATTGTGGGTACCGCTTTAAGTTTACGTGCCAATTTTAGTAATTGCCGAATTTCACTTGCTGCAATTTTAGACGGCGGTTCTGCTTTAAAAACTGCTGATTTCCGTGCCGGCGAACACTTCGCGCAAACTTTATATACGTTAAAAACTTTGTTGTATAGCGAGGAAAATCCGCGCTTAATTGTACAAATCAGAAATAAAAAATTATTTGATTTCCCTGCTTTAGAAAAACATAATTATTTAACTTTTGCCAAAGAGGAACTTGAGTTTAGAAAGGAATTTAATTTTCCGCCTTATGCTAAACTTGTGCATCTGATTTTGACCGCCAAAAAGCAGGAAGATTTAAACACTTACGGTAAGGCTATGGAAGATGCTTTAAAGGGCGCATACGCTGATTTTATGGAAATTGAGGGCCCTGTTTCTTGCGGTGCGAAAACAAAAAATTTTGCACAATGTTATTATTTGATTAAGTCCAAGAACGACGGCATGCTTGCAAGTTTCTTGCACACTTTGCGCCAAAACCCACCGCCGAAGAAACTTGAAATTAAAATTTTGGCTGACCCATATAATTTTGTGTAACTTTCGGTTAATTTTAGACAAGAAACACCTAATTTTGTATAATTTATATTATAGTTAAGTTGGAGAGATGGCCGAGTGGTTGAAGGCGCAGTCCTGGAAAGACTGTATACTCCAAAAGGGTATCGAGGGTTCGAATCCCTCTCTCTCCGAATTTTTTATCTCATCTTTTTGGCTATTTTTTGTTTTTTCTTCGGCTTCGGATACCTCCGCCCTACGGGCGCGTTAACTCGGTATACCTCGCCTTGACAAAAACAAAAAATATCTCAAAAATACTCGTAAAAAAAATTTACAAATCTTTAAATATTCCAATATTTTCATAGCACTGCGAATGCAAGCATTCCACAAGAAGGGGAAAATAAGAGAGTATATTTTTTATTTTGCAAGCAGTTGTTTAACCATTTCAGGTACTTGTGCAAGCATTTCTTCTGTCGGATTCCATAAAGATTTAATGGATCTATCAACAACCGTAAAACCGGACTCTTTCAATTTTTCTTGAATCAGTTTTACAGATTCGCCGCTCCACCCGTAACAACCGAAAGCAGCTGCTTTTTTGTTTTTAAATTTAAGCGATTTCAAAAATGCCATCCAGCCGGCAACGCTTGAAAGCATATCATTGCCTTCCGTCGGCGAACCTACCGCTATTGCTTTAGATTTAAAAACCTCTGTCATAATTTCGTTTTTATCATGCTTTGCGATACTGAACACTTTTACGACGGTATCCGGGCTTTGTTTGTGTATTTCTTCTGCGATACGGTGTGCAATTTTTGTTGTGCCTTCCCACATCGTATCATACACAACCGTGATTTGATTTTCCTGATAAGCATTGGCCCACTTTTCGTATAAATCAACAATTTGCATCGGGTTATCACGCCACACAGCACCATGTGAGGGGGCAATAATATCTATCGGCAAATTAAGGCTTTTTATTTCTTTGACTTTATTTGCAACGAGCATAGCAAAAGGGTTCAAAATATTTGTGAAATATTTTATTGCCTCATGGAAAAGTAAGCATTGGTTTGCTTTATCATTAAATAATTCTTCTACGGCAAAATGTTGGCCGAAGGCATCATTTGAAAATAAAATATTATCGCCGGTTAAATAGGTCGCCATAGAGTCCGGCCAATGTAACATTTTCATTTCAATAAAAATCAGTTTTTTCCCACTACCGATTTCTATGCTGTCACCTGTCTTAACAACTTTGAAATTCCAACCGCGTTTACCATACTGCCCTTCCAAACTTTTAACGCAGGCGGCAGTACAGTAAATGGGGGTGTTAGGAATTGCTTTAAGCAAAGGGATGAGCGCGCCGGAATGGTCGCATTCCCCATGGTTTACGACGATAAAATCAATATTTTTAAGGTCAATTTCTTTCTTTAAATTCTCAATGAAGTCAAAACGGTGCGGTGTCCAAATCGTATCGATTAAGACGGTTTTTTCTTCTTGAATCAAATATGCATTTTGGCTTGAGCCGTGCATAACAGAATAATCTTCCCCGTGAAATTTCTTGAGTTCCCAATCCAAAAACCCAACCCAATTTACATTGTTTTTAATATGTTTTTTCATTTTACCCTCCTGTCGGCGTGTGCCGTTAATTAATTTTAACGGTTTTGGAGAAAGTGGGAAAATAGGCGCCGGGTTTTGATGCTCGGCGCCTAGTGTGCTTTGAGTGGCAGGCAATATATCGGTATTAACTGCAGTTTTATGGAGAGAATGATTCTCTTTGTTACATATATGTTGGTGTGTCTGATATTATAGGAAGAAGCCTGAACTAAAGACACTTTAAAAAGTAGGGTTGTATAAAAAACTTCCTTACCGTAAATTGATTATACAACCCATCCCCCATTTCAGTTTACCCCAAACCTAGTAATCTAATTAGATTACATTATAAATAATAATATAAAAAGACTAGTTTGTCAAGGGCGAATTTAAAGATAAAAAAGACCTCGTCGGAGATATAGGTCCAAATTAGGTCTTTTATATTAGATGCAGATTTTACCTTTTGGTAGACTATGGATATTTTATTTAAGACAGTATTACTGGGCGAGATTTTAATTAAGCCAAAAAGGTATTAGAAAAAAGTACTAGAAATTTAGACCATATCCGACATAAGAACGATAAGTGGAAGCGTCTGTATATATTCTACTGTTATATAAATGTTTTTTGCATAGAGTATCATTATATGGCTCATTAATATCATAATTGTAGCATACATAATATCTGTCAAATAAATACACAAACATAATTTTTATACTGTTATCCCTGCAATATACATTTTGCGGGGCACCTTCCAAACCACAGGTTAAAGAATTGCCGGATATTGATATTTGATATTTACTATTTGGAAAAACAGTTTCACTTGCAGGGAAATCTATATCCAAGTTTTTTCTGTCGTTTGTATAATTCCCGTTTACCATGAAATAGCGCCTTTGTGCGTCAATTAGTGTATCTAAGCTTTGAACTAATTTTGAAAATTTTGTTTTCCTTACTGCTTTTCTATATTGCGGCAGGGCAATGCCTGCAAGTATGCCGATAATGAGCACCACTACCAGAAGTTCAATAAGCGTAAAACCCTTATTTATTTTTTTAGTTTTTTGTGTTTCTTTTTTCATTTTATTTTTTCCTTGTTTTATTGTTTTCGGGTAAGTATATAAAATGAATTTTTACGACGACGCCAAATAAAAACGACTGTTCATTTTATGGACACTTAAATACATAAAACAAACAGCCGTAACTACTGCCCCGAAGGGCAGCAGCATTAAATATATTTTTACCCGTCGGTTACTCATATATTTGATTACGACTGTTTTTGGTTTAAGTGTCCTTTTGCTTTCGCAAAATACGGCTTTAAAGCCCCCAAAAACAAACAAATTTTTAAACCGCATTTTATTTGCGGTAACATTAAATGTTATTTTAATGCTTAAATAAATTATAACAGTTTTTAAACTATTCGGGAGAATTTTTATTAAAATTTCCTTTAAATAACTACAGAAAAAATGGAAAGGGGGAAAATTTATTTAAAAATTTTTAAATACACACGGTAAATTGCAGAGGTGGGGGGGGGAATGCCAGCGGTAAATTGTGGCAGTTGGGGAAAATATCGGCGTGTGATAAAAAAGTGGGGGGAAGTTTTAATTTTTACGAGTGAAAAAGGGGGAAATGAGTAATAAAAAGGGGAAAGTTAAAAAATAAAATGGTGGAAGTTTAGATAAGTTTTTCCCCTTTTCCGTCGTATATTTTGATCCCCCCTGTTTTGCGAAATTATGGCTTCTTCCAGGTTTATTTACCCCCTTTTAAATTCGTTTAATTCTTCGTTTAAAGCGTTTTTATTTTGTTTTACAAATACTTTTATATTTTCCGATATTTTTACACCGTAAAAAGTGATTTTAGGGCAATTTTTCTTTAAATTTAAATTTGATTAGGTTTATTGTTCCCTTTTTATTTTTAAAGTTTTGGTTTGATTGTTTTTATGTAAATTTTATTTATTTAAAATCCGGAATCTGTTAAAAATCCTATTTTTTGATTTTTAGGACTTTTTGGGCACTTGCGTTATTTCGTTTTTGGGATATCTACCCTACCCCCAAAAACGAAATACGCGATTTGGTCTTTTTCCGATTTGGTTGTTTTTTGGGTTGACGGTTTTTGAAAAATTAAAATGGGGTAGGGGGCAAAAAAGTTAAAAATTTCTCAAAATTTTGCCAAAATTTATCTTACAAATTTTTTATATATTTTAGCATAATAATTATTCTAATAAAATATTAAAATATGTAATATATAAAAATATATTTAAAATTATGTTTTTTAAATATAAAAATATTTTTAAAAATGTAAAATAAAAAATTAAAAAATAGTATAAAAAATGTATTGCTATATTTAAAAATCTATAAAATATATAATAATTAATAAAAAAGTAACCATATTATCATATATTTTAAAGTTTATGTAATAATTTTTATAGTTATATTTCATACATTGAAAACATATTATTTAATTAACATAATATAAATTATCACAACATTTTAAAGAGGCAAGAAATATGTCATAAAACAAAAATAGGAGTAAAAATTTATCTAAAATTTTGTCCCCCCTTAAATTTACACTTTTATTATTTATTTTAGAATAATTTTTATGCTAATAATTTTATATAAATTGAAAATATATAAGTCAGTAAAATTTTTAAGAAAGGGGAAATTTAGAAAAAATTATGATAAATTTTTGGGTTTTGTTTACTTATTTTAGGTTTGGTTTTGAGGTGTTTAGGCAGTTATTATCTATTTTTATAAAGAGAATAAAAAGAGAATAAAGGGTAAAAGTAAGAAATTTACCCCCTCCCTTGCTATTTGTTAGCCCCATACTTCAAAAATAATCTGGTTATATATTACATTTCTCTGTTTATTTAAGCAAAAAATAGCATCCATATAGAAAATGCGCCGGGTTTTGATGCTCGGCGCCTAGTGTGCTTTGAGTGGCAGGCAATATATTGGTAATAACTGCAGTTTTATGGAGAGAATGATTCTCTTTGTTACATATATGTTGGTGTGGCTGATTATGCGGAAGAAGCCTGAACTAAAGACACTTTAAAAAGTAGGGTTGTATAAAAAACTTCCTTACCGTAAATTGATTATACAACCCATCCCCCATTTCAGTTTACCCCAAACCTAGTAATCTAATTAGATTACATTATAAATAATAATATAAAAAGACTAGTTTGTCAAGGGCGAATTTAAAGATAAAAAAGACCTCGTCGGAGATATAGGTCCAAATTAGGTCTTTTATATTAGATAAAAAGGAAGGGATAGGTAAAAATTTTTTATTTTATCCCCCCTAAGCTTCGCAAATGTAATTTAACCAGAAACTCCCGCCAGTGCGTATTCCCTTTGTCGCTATTAGACATTTCCCACCATTTTTCAAAATGGGAGTTGAAACAAGCGGAAATTTTACACACACGGGTGGCGGCAATAAAGAAGTTTATATTTCAATTACAACAAAAAATGTTCGGCGGAGGTGTAGGCCTTGGCTGTACCGGTTTGAGATATCATATAGTCGCGCTTGCGTTTGCTGCCTTCAAAAAAGAGTGTTCCGGCCTTGATTTCCGACGTAAGTATGCGGTCTAAACGCTCCCCCCCTTTCAAATAGCCGGACATTTTTAAAGATTTGGAAAGTTCAAGCGCGCTCATCTTCGTTATTCCGGCGAGCATTTTTGCTGCCGCTAATGTTATTAGTGCCGCAATTCCGGGTTTTAAATCTTTGATTTTCCTGCGCAAAATAAGGTTTGTTCCGTCAAGATATGCGATTTTAGACCATATTTTTTCGTCAATCTGCCAAAATTGCTTTTCAGCAGGACCGGAAGTACGGGGCTTGGCTTGGACTTCTATTTTCCTTCTGCGTATTGCCGGAATATGTAAATTGTATTCAGCAGGAGTGACCTTTATCGGTTCCGGCAGCAGTTGCTCGCTTTCAGTGGTGTTTAAACTATTATTTTGCGGCGTTGAAAATACTTTTGGCGCGGTTTCCCTGTCTTGCTCCGGCTGTTGTGATAGCATGCCGGTTTTGTTTAAATACGGGGCATTTTTGCTTAAAAAATCTTCTTTTTGTGCCAAAACAAAGGGGAGAGAGCCTTCCGCTTCAAATTCTTCACCTGATTTTAAGCGCAAGCGCAGTTTGACTTTTTGGTTTTTTGCGTTTTCTTGATTAAAGTTTTGCTCGTTTTTGTTTTGAAAATAATCACTCATTTTAAATGCCCTCAAAATGTTTTTTAGCCTAAAATTTTTTTATATCAACAACCTTATGACATATAATAGCAATATTTTTTCTTTATGTCAAGATATGTCAAATTATGTTATTTATATGACAAACCTTGTTAAAAAGTATTATTTTCAGACGGTAAATTTTTTGGTATATACTTGTTTTGCTTTATTGAGCGCTTGACATATAAATTTTTGTACGCAAAATTTACATTTTTTTTGATTTTCCCCCTTTCAAATTTTGGATTGATTTTGAAAGCGTGTTTTGGCTTAATTTTTATACCTAATAATTTTATTAGCAGTTTTAGCATAATATTTATGCCAATATTTTAAGTAGTTTGAGGTTTAAGAAATTAACAATTTTATAAAGTTAAGACCAAATAATTAACAATTTGGAATATGTGGATGATTTTTGGGTTTTTGAAATTTAGATTTTTTTGATATTTTTTGTTTTTGGAGGTTAGATTTTTGGAAAAACCGGGAAATTTTTAAAAACCAAAAATTTTTACCACTCCCCCCATTTTTCCCCCAAAAAGGACTTTGGCACAATATTTATGTCAAAGATGTAAAAAAGTTCAAAATTGAAAAAAAACCTGAAGTGTTTTAGCCAAAGGGTTGGTTTAGGTTTCCCTGAAATGGCTAAACAACTTGCTTGGGTAATAAGTTTTTCTTATAGCAAAAAGCCACGGGCGGAAGCCCGTGGTAGTTTACTTAAATTATCATTTCTTTCAAAAGTTTCAAAACTATCTGTATCCTAACAATCGTGCGCATTTATTTTGAAAATATAGTTCAAAAACTTGATACTTGCTACGGTCACTACTTCCCCAACGACACCCACTATTATTATAACTAAGATAAACATATGGACACCGTTTCCTTATTGATTCTATTCGTTCACAAAAACTTATAGCATTGTTATTGGTCTCCCATTCTTTTAAAATTTCAGAAGATTTATATAGGCAACTATCGTGCTCCTCTCTCCAATCTTTTTGTAATTTTTCTAATTTTTTGTTTTTTAAATTATTTATCCATTGCTGGCGTTTAGTTTTGGATGCCAATTTCACTTTAATAAAATTTACAGAATAAACAGTATTTTTTAATCCAGATTGAGTTGTATAACTATAAGGTTTTGCCTCTTTTGATGATACACAAATATCCTCAGGGAATTTGTAATAAGCATTAACTCCTAATTGTTGCACGGAATAGGGTAATTTAACGTGGTATATATATGAGGGATTACATCCAATGGGTCCGCACAAATAAGCTAAAAATTCCCGGGAATTAATCTGTTGTATAGGGCGCATTCCTTTTTGGTAGCTACCGCAGTCTTCATAATCATATTTTGCAACTCCTTCCGCAATTTCCTCCTCAGACAGTGAAACATCAGTTGGCATTTCTTCAACATTGCCACAATCAAATACAGGCTTAGGCATTTCTTGTTCAAAGCGTTCCCTTCTTTGTTGCGGCGTTAAACATGCTCCTAGAATCAAACATCCTATTAATATTATTAATAATTTCTTCATTTTTGTTCTCCTTTTGTATTCCATTAATATGTAAGAAAGAATTGAATTGTTCTTCTGGAATTTGCCAAGCTTTAACTGGCGAATGTTCATTAATTTTTATACATATAATTTGTTTCATATTTTCTCATATAATTACTTTTCAAGGCCATTATATGTTTTGTCAAATTCTGCTTGGTCCATACTGGCTATGCGTATAAAATTTATAATTTCTATAATTGCTAGTGCAAAAAAGAAAATAGGTGCTAAGCCCACAACCAATGAAATTGATCCTGCAATTAAGACCGCGATACCAAAGGCAAGATTGCCCGTATAGAAATGACCGCCCGCAACAAACCAAAGAAAAAATGTAAGCAATAATGCAACAGTTTTGCTTTTTCTTTCTTCTTTTGGTTTTAAGCCCATTGCTTTTTCTTTAGCTCTTGTCGGATTATACCCACAATTCGGGCATGCCTCTGCCATATCTGAAAATTCTTTACCACATTCTTTACATTTAATTAATGCCATATTATTTTCTCCTTTAATTTAATTCTTTACAACTTTTACTACAAAATTTTTTTATTCTAAAATACCTCCTAAAATTTTCCCAATGAAAAACGGCTGGGTAATTCTGACCTAGTCTAATGCCAAAAATTATACAGCCGTAGTTATGTGCCTAAACACATAACATTAGCAAAACAATTTTAAGGGAGCTACCCTCAAAATCGTTTTGCCATGACAGCTGCTTTTGAACTAGACTAGGCCTTCTGTTAGAAAGCACTTCTTTTTAAGAAACTCAAAAACAGATCAAATTATGTCGGGGGAAATCTTCCCCGCATTGTAAAAATTCTCCTTTTTAAAAGTATAGCATTTTTGAAAAATAAAAAGGAAAACTTTTTGATTAAAAAATTATAAAATATACTTATAAATAAAAGGAGGATGTACATGAAAAAGTTATTAATGTGTGTTGCATTAATTGCTACTTTAGGTATTGGTGCGGCAGCAGAATCCCCAATCAAATTATCTTTAATTGATAATATCGCTTGGCCTAACCCTAAGCATACAAATGTGGTTTTAGGGCTTCTTGATGCTAAAACCCCGGAAGTTTCCGGTGTGTCTTTAGTCGGTATTTCTTCAAGAGCTGATAAAGTTAACGGTTTATCCGCCTCTTATGCTTATACGGTATCAAAAGAATTAAACGGTGTGCAGTATGGTATATATAACGCAACCTATAAAGCAAAAGGTGTTACAGATGGTATAGTTAACTATAATAAAAATGCTTTTACAGGTTTGCAAATAGGTTTTGTAAATATTGCAAAAGAAAATATTAAAGGTGTACAAACAGGTCTCATAGTTGATTATGCAAAAAACTTGAAAGGTGCACAACTTGCCTTTTTTGTAAATGTTGCTAAAAAAGCAGAAGGTGCACAAATTACACTTCTTACTAACTATGTAAATAATTTAGACGGTGCACAAATTGCATTATTAAATATTGCTGAAAATATGAGAGGTGCACAATTGGGTGCTATTAACATCGTATCTAAAGAAATGAAAGGTTTTCAACTTGCGAATTGGGTTAACTATGCCGGAAGTTTGGAAGGTATGCAACTTGCATTGTTAAATATTGCCGGGGATATGAAAGGTTTTCAACTTGGTTTTGTAAACTATGCACACCGTATGGAAAAAGGTTTGCAAATCGGTTTATTTAACATTATTGAACATAACGGTTTGTTACCGGCTTTAGTACTAGTAAACGGAAGATTTTAGTTTTTAAGACTGACATTTTTCCTACATTAAAAAAGGGCTGCTTTTGGGCAGCCCTTTTTTGTAAGTGTCAAACTTTAAATTAGAATCTGACAAAGCGGACAACTTTAATTTCCGCACCGTTTTTCTTGCCGGTTTCGGCAATTAAATCACGTACTGAAATTTTGGAGTCCTTAAAATAAGGTTGGTCAAGCAAGCAGACATCCTTGTAGAACTTTTTAATTCTGCCTGGAATCATCTTCTCAATTGCTGCTTGAGGTTTGCCTTCGTTCTTTGCTTGTGTTAAGGCGATTTCCTTTTCCTTTTCAATAACTTCGGCAGGAACATCGGCCTCGTCTAAATATTGGGCAACCATACCGACGGCTTGCATAGAAAGATCTTTTGCAAATTTCATCATTTCTTCTTTCTTTGCAGGGTCGCAGGCACCTTCATGTTTGCAGGCAAGTTCAACCAAAGCGGCTTTTTTGTTGTCGGAGTGCAAGTAGTAATTCATTAAGCAGCTGTCTTGGCCCAAAGTCCAGCAAATGGCTTTTGTAAAGGAAACATTTTCCCCAAATTTCGGGGCAAGTTCCTGAATCATTGCTTGGATGTTTGCGTCTTTAGTATAATCCGCAACAGTCGGGTTTGCCAACATATAATCTGCAATTTTATCAACTAAGGCAATAAAATCCGGGGTTTTGGCGACGAAGTCCGTTTCGCAACCAAGGTATGCCATAGCAATGGTTTTGCCGTCGGCAGAGGTTTTGATTGAGATACGTCCCTCTTTAGTTTCGCGGCCTGCGCGTTTTGCCATATCGGCCAAACCTTTTTTGCGAAGGTAAGTGACTGCGGCTTCAACATCATTGTTATTTTGAGCCAAGGCTTCCTTGCAAGCACCGAGGCCTGCGCCGGTCTTTTCCCTTAAAATTTTGATTTGTTCAAGTGACATTTTTTACTTCTCCTTATTTTTTGAGCTTAGAGGCAAGGGCTTCTTTTTTGGCCTTTTTTTCTTCGCGGCCGTGGGCCTTTACTTCAGGCTCAAGTTCTTCTTCTTCCTCTAAGGTTTCTTCGGTAATATCTGAACCGATGGCCTTTTTAAATGCTTCTGCAAGAACAGGGTTTTCAACTTCTTTTTCTTCAACTTGTTCTTCTGCCGGTGCAGCGGCTTGTTCGCCTTCTGCGGTTACTATACCGTTTGCTTCGTTGCGGCCTTCAATAATTGAATCTGCAATTGCGGCGCAGAATAATTTGATTGAGCGTGCTGCGTCGTCATTACCCGGTATTGGTACATCAATATTATCCGGGTCGCAGTTTGTATCACAAACACCGACGACGGTTATACCTAAAGTTTTAGCTTCGCGGACTGCACCTTGTGTATCCATCGGGTCAATTACAAAAAGGATATTGGGTAAAGTGCGCATATCTCTAATACCGCCCAAAAGTTTTTTAAGACGGTTCATTTCTTTAGTTAAGCGGGAAGATTCTTTTTTGGAAATTGCTTTTAAAACACCTTCTGCTTCCCATTTTTCAAGTTCGGCTAATCTTTCAACAGATTTGCGGACTGTTTGGAAATTGGTTAAAGTTCCGCCGAGCCACTTTTCGCTGATGCAAGGGCAGTTTGCTCTTTCGGCTTCAATTTTGATTACATCTTGTGCTTGTTTTTTCGTTCCTACGAATAAAAACTTTGCACCTTTTTTTGATTCTTCTTTGACAAAAGCACAAGCTTTTTTAAGTTCGCGTGCGGTTTTTTGCAAGTCAAGAATATGGACGCCGTTCCTTTCACCGAAAATATAGCGCCCCATTTTGGGATTCCAGCGTGAAGTTTGATGGCCGAAGTGGACACCCGCTTCAAGCATGGCTTTCATTGATACATTACTCATTTTTTCTCCTTGTAAGCAACGGCCTAAATTTGGGTAGAGGTTACCCAGAGCGGTCGTTTACTTTGGCAGTTTATCGGGGCATTTGATTTACGAACTTTTTTCGCCCCTTTAAATCTGCGTACTTATATTATAGCAAATTTAGAGGAAGTTTAATTTTACGTGTTAACGTTCCGCGTTATGCGCACAAACGCGCAGAACGTGCTTGCACATTTAAGTGCTTTTTGATTTTTCTGCTCCTAAAGTACCGAGATGTCGCTACGCTCCCCATACTTCGCGGTACTCGTCGTCGCAGAGAAAATCAAAAATCATCTTAAATTTGCTGCGCAGCGCGTGAACACGCACGCGCGCTACTGTGCAGCGCGAAATTATGCTCGCACGCTACGGTTTATCTATAATAATTATAACTTGTTGATGACCAATGATGTTCTAACGGGACACCCCAGCCTGAATTTGTTTGATATTTCTCTCCGAAAGAAGCACATATTTTATTTGCTTTTTCATTATTTTCTTGTGCAAGGCATATTCCGCGTGAATCAGTTGCTTGACCGTATGGGTCAGTTAATGACTCCATATAGTATATAGATAAATCTATATTTCCGCAATCAATCATAGACGGCCAAGCACTAATAGAAGAATTATATTGATTGTTTGACATACAACAAAAAATTTTTCCATTATCAACGCATTTATACATATGGTTTCCTTTTTTGTTTGCTTTAAAATCACTGGATATCGTTATTGAAAGTTCTTCAAAATTTTGAGTACCTTCATTATGTACTAAGAGATAATCATTATAAGCTGTTCTAAGAGATGATACAATTGTTTGATATTTTTTGAATTCCGCTTTCCCAACAACAATTTGATATTTTGGTATGGCAATTGCGGCAAGTATACCAATAATTAATACGACGACTAAAAGTTCTATAAGAGTAAAACCTTTAGCGAATTTTTTATTTGTGTTTATCATTTTATTCTCCTTACTATTTGGGGAAAAAAGACGGCCGCGTTTATTGCGAACAACCACACCCACAATAAAAACAGCCGTAGTTTATCTGAAAACGATAAACACTAAGCACAAAATAGACGGGTAATTATTCCGTTTATTTTATGCCTTATGCCGTATTTGGGGTGGTTGTGCCTTAATAATAAGACGGTGCCTTTTGGCGCCCAAAACAGACTAAATCTTTAGAACAGTAAAAACTGCTTACTGTCCTAAATATTCTATTAAATTAGGTAAAAAAAATCAATAAAAATTATTGTACTAAAGTATAGAAATGTTTTTAATTATGCAGATTTGTTATTGAAGAATTTTTTTCTGCAAAATCAAAAGTTATTCTAACACCGAAAACCGCCAAAATGCGTGAAAGATTATCAAAAGACGGGCTTACACCGTCTAAAGTGTCATAAATTTCAACGCGGTTTAATTTTGTCATTTTTACAAAATTTTCAACCCCGGTCCATTTTACTGCTTGTAAAATAGCATGGAAGAAAGCAATTTTTTCACCGCCGTTATTAAATTCCTGTACGGCAGTTTTTACAGAGGAAAGAATTTCTTCTGCTGTATGTGTTGAATTATTTTCATTTGTATTCATAAAGTCTCCTATATCAAAAATATACCGCTTTCATAAACAGTTATATGTTTACCGTTCTTTAAGGTGGCAGTTACAAGTTTGTCTTCGGTGTTAACAAGGTCCCAATGCAAAGCGGAATCATTAAAGCCGAGTTTTTGCTTTAATGTTTTGTTAAGTTTGGCCTGATTTCCGGTAAAAGTATCTGCAAAACTTGCACCCAGGGCAATATGGCTGTTGCCGAAATTTCCGCCGAAGTTTTCATCAAATAAAGTGTCAGCCATAAATCTGTTTATACGCGAAAAGCGTTTGTCCGTTAAAGAAAATTCGCCGATTTGCGCGGCACCTTTATCAAGTGAAATCATTTTTTTGAGGAAGTCCCCCCCTGTTTCGGCCTGCGCTTTTATTATGCGCCCGTTCCTAAATTCAAGTGTTACACCTTTAACATAAGTACCGTTCCTAAAACTTGTTAAATCGCTGAAATACACACCGCGCGTTCCGCGCCAGTCCGGCGAAGTAAAAATTTCAAAAGACGGAACATTACAACCGCGCGCTGCAATAAATTTGCGGTTTTCACCTAAAGAAATTTCAAGGTCTGAGTGTTTTGACTGCAAGCGCAAAGTTTTTATCGGCATTACACTTAAACGCTTGGCAATTTCCGCAATTTGATTTGACACCTCCATAAACTTTTTTGCCGGGTTTTTTGCGTCTAAAAAACAGGCTTTTATAACTTGGTTTTCATACTCTTTTATCGTTAAACCGGCTTGGCGCGCCATGCCCTGTGTAGGCACATTTGCAAGTGTCCAACCAAACAGACCTTTTTGTTCACGTATGTCTAGAATTTCGCGGATTGGTTTCCTTGCAAGTGCGGCAAGCGCTATTTTTTTAGGGTCAACATCTTTTAAATTTTCTAAATTTTCCGGTGCGCGTAAGGCAATTAAACCATGCAGATTTTCATTTAAACATTTTTCCCAAGGTGCTTGGAAAGTAAGTTGTGATTTTTTTGCTGTGGTAAAGAAAGTGCGTGCCATATTCTCGCTTTGATAAGGGCGGACTACGACATTAAAATCCTCTTTCAGAAGTTTTGCATAGATTGTTTCTGCAAGTGCTAAAGCGGGTGCATCATAGGAAACTAAAATATTATCACCTTTTTTGAATTTGCCGGTTCTGGCATTTTTTAAAGCGGAAATTAAAACGTCTGCATAGTTATTTAAATTCATAATTCACCTGTTTAAAATTTATTTGAAGCGGGCAAAAACGGCGCTGACTTCTTTGCCCTCTTGATTTATTAAAGTATACCAAAAGCAATTTTCTTCGTCGGACTTATAAGCGTTTGCGGTTATGGTGTCACCATAAGGAATTTCTTTTTTAAAGTATACCACAATGTCGGTTAAAGTTTTATTTTCCAAAATTTCCTTTGGTGTTGCCTGCAAAGCCCAAGAAGTAAAATGCTGATTATTGACGTGATTATTAACATCAAGGTCCTCAAGCCTGGTTTGAATTGTACAAGAATTAACAGGTTCTTTACCGTCAAAGGACGGGGCTTTTAAAAAGTTTTGCTCCAACGCTTGTTCGGCAGAAGTTGACGGATGTCCGTCTAAAACAAACTGCGGGATGCGAATCAGCCTGCGGCTTAAAAGGTCAATTATCACCCATTCCGTTGTACCTTTGGCAATTTCGTTGCCGTCTTTATCATATATGATAAAATCACGCCTAGACGTAATTTTTGAGGCGCTGACAATCCAGGTTTTGACCTTTACTGTATCGCACCATTTTAGAGAACGAACAAATTGCATTTGCAATTTTGTTAAGACCCACGCGATATTTTGCGGCGTTAAGGCCTTGAACCCGAAGCCGAGTTTATCTGCCTCCAAGCAGGCGGCTTCCTGGAAGAAATTTTGCAACCCCCACGGTGTTAATTCGTGTTTTGCATTATATTCATAATGTCTGACGTTAAAGATCATTTCTAACATAAATATATTATATCATTTGTGTCGTCTTTTTGGATAATTTGATAAAAGGAAATTTGCAGTTTTTATTCTTTGCCGTCTAATTCTTTTTGGTAAATTTTGATTTTTATTTTCCTAGAGTACCGCAAACTCACTTCGTTCGTTTTACTTCTTGGTACACTTCGTCAAATAAAAATCAAAATTTCCTCAAAAATACTTGTCTGGTGTGGGTGCACGGTTTGGCTTTATTAAATCTGCTACGCAGCGCGTGAACACGCACACGCGCTACTGCGCAGCGCGAAAACATTTTCGTTCTCTACGGCTTATCTATAATAATTATAACTTGTTGATTGATAATTATTTATTACTGGGATAGCCCAGCCTGGCGCTGTTTGATATTTATTTCCGAAAGAAGCACATATTTTATTTGCTTTTTCATTATTTTCTTGCGCAAGGCATATTCCGCGTGAATCAGTTGCTTGACCGTATGAGTCAGTTAATGACTCCATATAGTATATAGATAAATCTATATTTCCGCAAGCAATACGGGACTCCCAATGACTATATGAAGAATTATATTGATTGTTTGACATACAACAAAAAATTTTTCCATTATCAACGCATTTATACATATGGTTTCCTTTTTTGTTTGCTTTAAAATCACTGGATATCGTTATTGAAAGTTCTTCAAAATTTTGAGTACCTTCATTATGTACTAAGAGATAATCATTATAAGCTGTTCTAAGAGATGATACAATTGTTTGATATTTTTTGAATTCCGCTTTCCCAACAACAATTTGATATTTTGGTATGGCAATTGCGGCAAGTATGCCGATTATAAGTACAACAACTAAAAGTTCTAACAAAGTAAAACCTTTAATGAATTTTTTATTTTGTTTGTTTTGTATTTTCATTTTTTCTCCTTATTTTCCTTTTTTGTTTTTACAACAAAATTGTTTTTTAATTTAACTATTTCCTCTAATTCCTCTCCCCTTTTTAAGGTGGAGAGGTTAGGTGTGGGGTTATTAAATAAGATTTACTTTATTTTACAACCCCACCCCCAGCCCCTCCGCCTTTGCAAGCAAAGGGGCGGGGAGTATAAAGAAAATTCAGCCAATAAAAAACGGCTGCCTATATCGGACTCCACACACGTTGCCCAAATATAACAGCCGTAGTTTGCCAAGTATGTAAAACATACCGGCAAACATTCAATACAAAAAAACGGGTCTAGAATCCGTTTTTCTTGTATTTATCGGCTGCTTTTGGCGTGTGTGGAAGTTGGTTTTCCAACTAACCCATATTCTAAAAATATGGTTCCAAAAACAGATTAAATTTTTATTTCATTTCCCTTTATATAGGGTTTTGTAATTCTCCTTAATTCGATATAATTTATCAAAATCTATTAACAAACTTTTGCAAAACCGGGGCAGTTACATTTTGGTGAATCTTCCGGGCAATAATCCCCGTGGCAACAGGCGCCTTTGTCATAGGAACCTGTGCAGGTCTTTTCCATATTGGCAATACATCTGCCGCCGTTTTTAACGGTTATTTCTTGACATGCACCAAGAGCATTAGCCTCACAAATACCGCCGAAAAGAACAGTTGCATTATTGCAAGATTGCAAGGTGTTGCCCATGCAAATACCGCCATTGTTTATCAATGGTTTATGACAACCCAAATTCCCGCTACCGGAGGCTAAACAAGTGCCGCCCTTGTTAATTATTGTATTTTGACAACCGTAAGAACCTAAATAATCTTCACTAACGATACAATATGCACCGCTGTGTATTTGAACAGAATGGCAGGCAGTATCAGTTTCCGCGATGCAGGTGCCGCCGCGTAAATCGCTTCCGACACAAGCAAATGAACCTTTGCCTTCACAAGTTGCACCACCGTAAACTACGGAATTTTGGCAGCCGCTTGGCATAGAACCGATACAAGTTCCGCCTTGGTAAATTTCCATATTTTGTAAGTTAGTATAACCGCAAAAAATGTTCTCACTTTTTGTATCCCACGGCATAGAAAGAGCAAGGCACATATCCTTTTCACGTGTATAGCAGTTATTGTTTTTTGTAGACCAAAGCATATTGGCTTCTTCGCATATTTCTTTGCTTATCGGTGCTATATTTTTGCAAATATGGTGTTCGCTGGGGGCGCAGTGGAAAGAAGAATTTCTGTAATCATAATATACAAAGTAGTCCCTCTTATTATGAACTCCGAAAAGGCCTTTTGTACCCATATTTACAATAAAATTTCCAAGACGTGCTTCTTCGCCTGACAGATACTGATCGTTATTATCTTTAATTTTGAGGTCCAAATTTCTAAAGTCATCTGTAAATGTGCTATGACCTATTTCGTAGTTTATCTGCGCCGTAGCAATTTTTTGCATTTTATTATAGAGCGAGGATAAACGCATTCTTTCAATTACTTTCCCAAAAACAGGATACAACAGAAACAAAGCAGCAATAACCACTACGGTTGTAATGAATTGTTTTTTTATAAAAAAACTCAACAATGATACTTCAGAATTCTGTTCTCTCATAATTGCCCCTAATTACCCACTAAACAGATTGATGCCCAACCATATTATATAAAATTATTCCCGAAATGGTCAAAAAATTAAAATGACTATACAAAAAGCTAGCGGTAATAAACTATTTCACTTGGTTTATATAATTTATAATTTCTATGGCTGCTTTAGCACCGCTGCCTGCCGCTACTATTGCCTGGCGGTAGATAGCATCTTGACAATCACCGGCGGCAAAAAGGCCTTCAATATTTGTTCTTTGTTTTTCATCTACAATAATATGACCGCTTTCCGCTAATTTGACCCCGCTTTCCGCTAAAAATTTTGTTTGAGGTATAGACCCTATTGCGACAAAAATACCTTGCAGTTGCAATGTCTTTATTTCTTTAGTTTCAGGGTTTTGAAGTTCTATTCCGGTTACTGCCTTATCATCACCCAGAATTTTTGTTGTAACGGCAGGTATAACAAATTCAATTTTTGGGTTGTTTTGTGCTTTTTTTATTGTTGTTTCATCAGCCCTAAAACCGGCCCGGCGATGTATCAAATATACTTTTTGACAGAAATTAGTTAAGAACAAAGCGTCTTCAAAAGCGGTGTTACCGCCACCGATAATAGCAACTGTTTTGCCTTTATAAAAAAAACCGTCGCATGTCGCACAAGCAGATAGACCGTGGTTTTTATATTTATTTTCCCCGTCAATACCCAGCCACCTTGCCGTTGCACCTGTTGCTGCAAGGACGGCGTAAGAAGATATAATTTCCCCCCCTTCTATTTCTGTAAGCATTTTTTTACCGTCTTTTTTAACGGAAACAGCCGTCTTTTGTAAGATTTCCGCGCCAAGACGTTGGCACTGTTTGTGCATTTTATTCATTAATTCAAAACCGTTGATAGGGTCAATAAAACCGGCATAATTTTCAACTTCATTTGTTTGTACAAGTTGCCCGCCGAAATTTTTACCTCCGAGCAAAACCGTTTTAAATCCTGCACGAACGGTATATAAAGCGGCACTGCATGCCGCCGGACCTGAGCCTATAATCAAAACATCTGTTTCTATCATAAAAACTCCTTTATCATATTCTTAAATAATTCCGAGGGAAACCCTACCACATTGTCATAACTGCCTTTTATATATTCAATAAATCTGTCATTTTTATCTTGCATTGCATAAGCACCGGCTTTGTCTAAATTTTTGTTTGCAAGTTGTTTTAAATCTTTATTACTTAAATTCCTGGCTTTGCAAAGTGTTTTATCATAACCGAGCAGTATTTTATTTTTATTTTTACATACTAAAGCAAGCCCGCTGTAAACAGTTTGCCAAGAATTATTTTCTATTTCCAAAAGTTTAAGAGCATCCTTCTCGTCTTTGGGTTTACCGAGTATTTTACCTTTACAATACACCAAAGTATCCCCGCCTATTACAAGAGCATCAGGGTACAAAACCGCCACAGAAAATGCCTTTTTTAAAGCAAGTTCCTGTACAATTTTATGCGGTAATTTTTTTGAAGTTACTTCTTTTACATTAGGGTAAATAACATCAAACTTGTAACCTAATTTCTTCAAAATTTTTTGCCTGCGTGGCGAGCCTGACGCTAAGATTATTTGCATATCATTTTCTGAAAATAAACTTCATCAACATATAAGCCAATACAAGGCCGGTTATTCCGCAAATGCTTAAATTAAAACTTAAAGGCCTGATACCAAATGTAAAGGGTTTCACTAAAACGCTGGAGGCATTTTGCGGCAAAAAATTAACACATAAGGCATCAAAGCCGTAAGCAATAGCACCTGCAACTATTAAAAGTAAAATAACGTATACTAAATCTCTCATTTTTACCTCTAACAATGAATATTCAACATTTCTTTTACATTATTAAAAACTTCATCAACTGAAATATCTTTCATACATTTAAAGTGTCCTAAAGGACATTTCTTTCCCCCGTGCAAAGCACAAGGACGGCAAGGCAAATCCTTTACTTCTATAACCCTATGTCCTTCCCCGTAAGGAAAGAAACCAAGTTCTTTTGTCGTCGGCCCGAAAATTGCTAAAGTAGGAACACCAAAGGCAGTTGCAATATGCATTGGTCCGGAATCATTTGTAATAAACAGTTTTAGGTGTTTCATTAAAGCCATGAGTTCGGTTAAAGATGTCTTTGTTGCAAGATTTATCGGATGACCGTCGGACAGTCGTGCTACTTGTTCGCTTAATTCCAAATCTTTCGGCCCGCCTACTATGATAGTTGTTAAACCAAGTTCTTTTTCCATGCGGGTTATAAGTTTTGCATAGTTTTCTTCCGGCCAACGCTTTGTAGGCCAAATAGAACTTGGATGTACCCCTACTAAAATTTTATCTTCTACACCGGAATCTTTCAATATTTTTTCTATCGTTGCCTCAGCATCTACATCTGCTTTATCCAAGTTAAGTTCCACTTTGAAATTATCTTGTACTATACCTTGGAGCAAATATAAATTGCGTTCTGCATCATGAATCATCCAAGAAAACGGTACAGTTTTTGTATAGAAAAACCGCCCTTCACTATTTGTGAAACCGATGCGTACCTTAACACCGCTCAACCATGCAATTAAAGCACTTCTGAAACTGCGGTGCGGAACAAGCAATACATCAACTTTTGCACGGGCAATACGGCGTGCTGTTCTTAGAATACCGAAAATTTGGTTTAAACCGCGTTTATTGTCAATGATGATTTTGTTTACTTCTTCCAAGTGTCTGAAAATATCAACTGTTTGGGGGCGGGTTACTACGGTAATTTTCGCTTTCGGGAACATATTTGCCGTTTTTTTAATTAGTGGTGTAGTTAAAACGGAGTCACCCAAAAAAGAAGTCTGGAAAATACAAATATTTTTAATTTCCTTTTTTAAATCAAGGGCTTTAAATTTCCAATCGCTTAAATTCGGGGTGCGGTATTTTATTGGAATATTCCAATCATTTAATACTGCCAAATACTTTTCCAAAGTATGTTTTTCAAGTACCGGGCTTGCAAATTTAAACTTGACATATATGCGCCTTGCCAAGAAGTTTTTATTGTAACGTTTTTTATTGGCAATACCGCTGAAAGTACTCAACAAAATAGTACGTAAAGTTGCGTGCATATCAAGCAGGTGTGTGAAATGTTGGGCCCTAATATCCCTAAGAGTACTAAAAAAGCCTTTGAATACCATTATTTCGTCTATATCAGGATGCCCGCTGAGTGCTTGGGCAAATTGCTCTTTAACAAGGAGCGTTATTTTCGCTTTCGGCCAATGTTCTTTGATATTCTTGAACACGGGTGAAAGTAAAACAATATCGCCAAGCGACGATAAACGCATTACCAAGATATTTTGCTCTTTTTGATTATTATTTTTGTTCATATTCTATAACCTCTAATGACTTCTTAGTGGCACCTTTAAATGATTGGGCCGTTTCCAATGCTGCTTGGGCTGTTTTGTTCAGCAATAATTCGTCATTTAAATATTTGCTTATTTCCGTGCTAAAATTTGTTTTGCCTACTAACACACCACCGCTTGATTTTAAGAGTTGTGCAGCAACTTCGGGTGCATTATAATAATATTTACCGAAAAACACCGGTTTTTTAAGTATAGCGGCTTCTAAAAAATTATGACCTCCCTTTTTAACTATTGAACCCCCTACAAAAGTTAAAGTTCCTACTTTGTACAAAGCACCTAAAAGCCCCATAGTGTCTGCTACCAGAATTTGGGAATTTTTTGGTGCTTTATCCAATTCACTCAAAAAAGAAAATTTAAGTTTTGTTTTAGTTAAATTTTCTTTTATTTGTTTTGCCCTTTCCAAGTGGCGCGGGGCTACAATAAATTTTACATTTTTAAGAGCACGTGCGGAAGTAAATATTATTTCTTCCTCTAAAGGGTGAGTGCTGCCGCATACCACAATTTTTTCCTTTTGCCATGAAAGTTTTTTTATAATATCCTCGGCTTCTTTTAAGCGGGAGGGCATCTCGGTTAAAGAATCATATTTGATATTGCCAAAAGCAAATACCTTTGTTTTTGGTGCACCTAGAGAAATATAGCGTCTTTTTATAACTTCGCTTTGGGCACAAATAAAAGAGAGGTTAGGTATAAGCAAATTGACCAGCGGTTTTAAAAATTTGTATCTGGCGGCACTTCTCTTGGATAAACGGCCGTTTATTATGCCCGTTTTTACTCCTGCTCTTGTTGCGGTGTATATCATATTGGGCCACAAATCCGCTTCCACAATAATTAACATTTGCGGCCTGTAAAATTTTAAGAACCGTTTTACGGAAAAATAAAAGTCCACCGGTGCAAGTAATGCATAATCAAAAGCTTCAATTTTTTGGGCGGCCTTTTGTCCTGATTTTGTAAGAGTAGTAACGAGTATAGGTAATTTGTAATGGTGTTTTAATTCTTGGGCTATGCCTGTAACGCTTTTTATTTCCCCTACGCTTGCGGCATGTAACCAAATACAAGGGCCGCGAAAGGGCCGTTTTTTGATTACAAACCTTTCATTTAATTCGGTAAATAGTGTTTTTAGTACACCCCGTCTTGAAGAAATCAAAAAGCATAACACTATTATAATTGCAACAACAGGGCAGATGATATTAAGTAGAATTAAAATTATTATTCCCATTATTTAACCCCGCACAATTTTGCGGCTTTTGAAGTTGCATCTTGTATACGCAAAGTCAAATCCTTTGTGAGTTCCTTTAGATTATCGCCTTTTTCAACTTTAAGTTCCGGCCCTAGAACTATTCCGCATTTACCGAAAGGAAGCATTACTTGGAATTTGTCCCAAGAATTTACGGAAAATTTATGGGTTGCATATACACCGACCGGAACAACCGGAAAACCCGTTTTACGGGCCAAGGCCAAAACACCTTGGCTTGCGTGATATACCGGCCCTCTCGGCCCGTCAGGGGTCAAGGCAAGAGAAAAGCCCTCCCTTGCTTTTGCAAGTAAACCGCGGAAGGCGGAAGCCCCGCCTCGTGTTGTAGAACCGCGAATTGCAGTCATATTAAATTTGGGCAAAGCACGGGCAATATATTCCCCGTCTTTGCTTAAACTTACTAAAACGGATAATTTTTTGTGTTTTCTGTACGGGAAAAGTAAAAAACCCTGCCTGTTATGCCAAAAAGCAAAGATTACCGGTGTTTTTGATGCTTTTTCTATGGGGGATTTCAATCCCTCTATACTATATTTTGTAAACAAACCGCAAAAACGGAGATAACCGCTTATTAAATGAGCCGCTAAATTATATTTAATATTTTCAAAACCTTTTGTGTAAGCCATTATTTTTTACCTTTCTTTTTAAGCCAAGGAATAACAAATGCCACTGTTGCTTTAGGGTTTAAAGCATTATTTTCAAAACTGACATTAATTTTTTGTGCTTCAACGCGCTTTAATAAATCCGGTAAGGCCTTTTTTACCAAAGCAATATCAAAACGTTTTGCTTCTCTTAAAAATTTTGGCTCTGTTCCATAGGAAAATACCGGTGCGCTTAATAATTCAAAATTTTGTGTAATTAAATTCTCTTTTTGTCCTTCTTCTTTTAATAATTCTACTACAAAGTTTAAAGCCGTTCTTAAAAATTCATATACCGCAATATTTGCTACGGTTATTTGACTTATATTTGTAAGGCAGGCAATTTGATTTTCAATTTCCTTACCCAAAGTTATCACACATAAACTAAAGGGGCCTTGATGTTCAAATCCAGCTGAGACCAACTCTAAACAAGAGCCCTCACTAAACTCATAAACTACGCCTGTATCTGCGGCCTGATGTAAAGAAGATATAAATACCGCTAAAGCACTCTCAGAGGTAAACCCCGCCGCATTTAAATCCACTTCTGCGGATTTTAAGCGGCGGAGTATCTCTTTATAGTGTAAGGATATTTTAAACTTCCTTATTTTCCTCATTAGTTTTGATAACGCCTTTTGTTATGTTTTTTCTTGTTAGGCGTTTCGCTTGCGGCAACAGCAGTCGCCATAGCGTCAAAATTACCGCCTTTAGACCATTGATATACCAAACCGGGTACCAACATTACTGTTGAATAAGTACCCGAAGTTAAACCAATAAGTAAAGCGAGAGAAAAATTCCGTAAAACATCGCCACCCATTACATACAAAATTGCCGTTGCAACTATAACCGTTAAAGAAGTTATAACCGTTCTTGACAAAGTATCGTTTACACTGACATTGAGCAAAGTTGCTAAATCATATTTTGGGTTTAAGCGCAGATTTTCGCGTGCTCTGTCAAAGATAACAATAGTGTCGTTTACTGAGAAACCTGCTATCGTCAACAAAGCGGCAACTATAACCAAGTCCACTTCAATATAAAAGAAGGAAAACACACCTACAGTCAGCAAAATATCGTGGAACAATGCCACAACTGCCATTGCACCCCAAATGATATTTTGGAAGCGAAACGCCACATAAATAATCATTGCACCTAATGCAAGAACAAAGGCCAAAAAGGCTTTTTTAGCCAAATCATGCCCGACGGTAGGGCCGATAAAAGAGGTTTGCTCAATTTCAAAGCCGGTGCCTATTGTTTTTAAAGCGCTTTCAATTTGTTTAGCAACTTCATTGACATTTTCTTGTCTGCCTTTAACTTTTATTGCAAAAGCATTTTTACCTACGTATGTCTGAATATCGGCACCGATATTTGCTTTTTGTAAAGCATTTCTTAAAGTGCCGATAGAAGTATCACCTGTGAATTGAACCTGAACCATAGTTCCGCCGGTAAAATCAATACCGAGGTTTAATCCCTTTGTGCATAAAGAGATTATACAGGCAAGCATTATGATACCGGAGATAACAAAAAATGTTTTTCTCGCCCCGATAAAATTAAAATGCGTTTTGGGTAAAAGTTGAAAATATTTCATAGACTAATATCCTTTGGGTTTGAAGTGAGTAAAAACTCATAAATGGCGCGTGTTACAAATACTGAAGTGAACACACCCACAAATAAGCCCAAAGTCAAGGTTAAAGCAAAACCTTTGACGGGGCCCGTTCCGAATTGGAATAATAAGATAGAGGCAATCCAGGTTGTTAAGTTGGAGTCGAAAATCGCGCTCCAAGCCTTTTCATAACCTTCTTTTATAACTGCAGGTAAAGGCTGGCCTTTGTCTTTTTCTTCACGCATACGTTCCAAGATAAGGACGTTTGCATCTACCGCCATTGCAAGTGAAAGTATTATACCTGCGATGCCCGGTAAAGTAAGCGTTGCGGAAAAGTATGCCATTAAAGCAACTAAGAAAATTAAGTTTAAAAGCAAAGCAATACTTGCAATAAAACCGCCGGCACGATAGTAGATTGTCATAAAAAGTACGATAAAAATAAAACCGATTGCGGAAGCAGTTAAACCGCTTTTAATGGAGTCCTCACCAAGACCGGGGCCGATAACACGCTTTTCAATAATTGAAACCGGTGCCGGTAAAGCACCTGCCCTTAAAACAATGGCAAGCTGTCTTGCTTCTTCCATTCTGAATTGCCCGGTGATTTGCCCTTGCGAGGAAATACGGCTGTTAATGCGCGGTGCTGATTGAACCGTGTTATCAAGTACTATAGCAAGTTGTTTGCCGATATTTGCACCTGTTAAATTACCAAATTTCTTTGCACCGTTGTTGTTAAACTGAAAAGATACTGCAGGGTAACCATATTCCCCGGCGGTAACGCGGGCATCTTCAAGGTCCGCGCCGGAAACTGTAACAGTATCAGTTAAGGGTAAATAGCCGCCTTCTTTGCTTTTCATAACGGTTGTACCGGACGGTAGAAGTTTTTTTGCTTCTTCTGTTAAAGTGCCGTCATTATTAAAAGGCTCATCAAGTTCATAAATTTTTGAAGCGGCTTCTTGTGAAGCGGTATCGGTTTTAACCAAACGGAATTCAAGCATCGCGGTTTTACCGATTAAGGCTTCTGCTTGTTCGGGATTAGCAATACCCGGGAGTTGTACGGAAATCCATTTTTCCCCTTGCCTTGTTATTGGTATTTCGCCGACGCCGTATTGGTCAATTCTGTTTCTTACGATTTCAATTGCGCGTTGCATGGATTCTGTTAATGTTTCTTTACCGGAAAGTTTGGTTACGTCAAGTTCCAAAAGTAAAGAAGAACCGCCGCGCAAGTCAAGCCCTAAATTTAAAATACGTTTTGGGCGTGAACCCGAGGCCTCCAATTTTTCCCTTTCCTGAGGGGTTTTGGAGTACCACTCATAACTTGGGTACAATAAAGAAACGGAGCCGACTAAAATCAGAAGTATCACGCCCCATTTAAAAGCAAGTTTATTCATTATTTCTTATCTCCTTGTTGCAAAGTGTTTCCTTTAAGTACGGTAACTATACCAGAAGGTAAAACTGAAAGTTTCGTATTTTCGGAAACTTTAACTTCCAAAATTTCTTGATTGAACCCCGCAACGGTACCGATTATACCGCCAAGCAGGACAACCCTGTCACCTTTTTGTAAGGCATTTATTTGTTTTTTATGTTCGGCATCTCTTTTCTTTTGGCTTCTGTTTGACATCATAATCATAACGATAAAAAATACCATTATTGCAAGCATAAAACCGGTAGAAGACATCCCGCCGCTACTGGCAGCTGTTGTTGCAGCTGCTGCTGTTGTTGGTTCCATAAACCCTCCTTATAATACGTCTTATATGTATATTTTATCATATTTAGGGGTAAAATATTTACAAAGGCCTAACTTATTTAATAAAATTTATGTATGAAGAATTTTGTTTATAAATATCGTTTTTTGACAGTTGTCTATGAGACATCGCGTTTAGTATCTGCAAAGGTACGCTCTTTTTTGGGTATAAAAGAAAATTGCCCTGTTTGGTATTCCTTTAATGGAACACCAAAGAAAACAAAAAAAGAAAATTTACCGATTGACAAAAATTGGTTTTCAATTTTCCGCCCGCTTTATATACACGAGCACGTTTATTATAATTTATCAAATGCTTTAGCGGTAAACCCAAAAATAAAAGGTTTTGCTTTGGTGTTTTTTATGGGGCTTGGCGATTATTTGTATACAACCCCTTTAATTGAAGAACTTGCAAAAAAATATCCTAAAACCGAACTTTGGGCTTATGTGCCTGATAAATTTGACAGGAATAATTCCCCCCTTGTTGCCGGACTTTTAAAAACAAATCCTCATATCAAAAAAGTCCAGACCTTTAAAGGTTTAAGGAATCCTTTTCTTTGGAAGAATTATGATTACAGTGAAGTAGTTAAAAAAGTACCACAGGATTTTTTGGTACTCCCGGTTTATTACGAATATAAAACAGATACTTTGCACAGAACAGCAAGTTTATTTGAGACATTTGGCATGCCTTTTAGGGCTAAAAAACAATTCCCTAAACCTATATTTTATTTTCCACAGGAGATACCCGTTGAAATACAAAAGAATTTAGAACAAATAAAGAAAAATGCAAAGGGAACAAAAGGTATAATATTTTTACAGCTTGATTCCCGCGCATCTTTTTATGCTTACCCCAAGATTGATGATTTGGTCCGCAAATTACTTTGGGAAAATTATTTTGTTTTAACCGTAACGAAATGTAAGGTGTTAGACCCGCATTTTAAAATGCTTGATATTAAAAAATTCTCGTTTAATGAAAATTGCTTTTTGCTAAGTTTATTAAAAGAAAAATTTCCGCTTTATATTATTGCTTTAAATTCCGTTTTTTGGGCGGCTTCAGCAGGGCTTGATATACCGAATTTAGGCCTTCAGCATTGGCAAGACCCAAAAGTTCATAATTTGTATTACCCCAATACTTTAATGCTGACGGAAATTAAATATTCCAAAGTTCCGTCTAATAAACAAATAGTTGTGCGTGAGGGTATAGATTTTACACGCCACAATAAGAAAATTATTGATTTTAAAATAAAAACAATTTTAAAATATTTACCGCGTTTGATGTAGAGATTTTTTAACCTATCATTTATAGTCAAATTTCCCTTTTAAAACTTGTTGTTGACATTTTTTTTTTTTTTCTACAATTTATTTATACGGAAATAAAAACACCGTATAAAATAAATTAGGAGAATTTATGAAAAAAATAAAAAATGTAACAAAAGGTTTTACTTTGATAGAACTTTTGGTAGTAGTCTTAATTATCAGCATACTTGCCGCTATTGCTGTTCCGCAATATAAAATTGTGTTAGCAAAAGCGAAAGTCGCGAGTATACTTCCGTTAATGAGACGCTGGAAGGACGCAATGCATGAATGGCAAATTATATATGGAGACTATTGTAAAAATGGAAGAAATAGTGAAAATAATTGTAATAGTTTCCCAAATGGTGACGAATTAGGTGTAAATTGGCCTAACGATTGGAAAAATGCTTATGATGACACTTGCGGAAATTCTGTAGATTGTTATAATGAAAATTGGCATTGCAGTGTTGATAAAGCCGGTACAATATATTGCCGATATAAAGATAACAGTTTCCATTTGAGGTTTTACCAATACGATTTTTCTTGGTCCATATTTCGTGGGAAGTTAATATGTTATGGTGTAGGTGACAACGGTAAAACACTTTGTCAGAGAATAGGTGGAAAATTCCTTTATCAAGAGTCATCTGTTGCTACATACTATTCCCTGTAAAAATAACCCCCGCACTTGTGTGTTGTGCGGGGGTCCTGCTCTTAAACAGCTAGGTAAATTTTTTGCGGTCAAAAGACCAAATTAAAGAGCAGGTATAAAACGAAAAATTAATACCGAAATATTTCATCAATTTTTGTTTTATTTGGTACCTTTTGCTTTTGCATTAACTTTTTTAGCCGTTGTCTTTTTTGGTTCTGCCTTAGGTGCCGGCGTAAGTTTAGCATTGGCAATAGCAGCATAATATGTTTGAGGATAATCTTCCTCTATTGCTTTATACTCTTTCTTTGCATCTTCCGTATTACCGGAAAGTTCAAGCCCAAAAGCTTTATAAAGTTTGACTTGCGGTATTGAAAAGTGTGTGGGGTTGTTATTCATAAAGTCATCAGCCAAAGTTACTGCCCTTTCAAAATCGCCGAGTTCAAGCGTGTTTGCAATTAAAGCATTGGTTATCATTGCGGCAAATTCATCATTAGCATTTTCCAAAGCTTGTTTATAAAAGATTTCTGCCTTTAAATATTCACCTTGTTGAGTTAAGGCCGTGCCTAAGACAAAAGAAGCATAAACGCCTGCCGGTTTTGTTTTATATTTATTTGCAAAATCTTCAAGCGGTGCATAGGAAGTTTCATCTCCCCCATTAGCTACAGCCATTTCCGCCATAAACAAATTGCTCCATTGGTTTTGATAGGCTTTATCCCTTAAATTATCAACGATTGTAAAAATCCCTCCGATAATGACAACCGTAACGGCTACTGCCGTAACTATTTTTTTGTTTTCTTTAAGCCATTTGGCAAGATTATCAATAATCCCATTTTGTTCTGGTTCTTGGTTTTGTGTGTTATTTTTCATTTAATACCTCATCTATTTTGCGGCAGTTTATGCCGATTTTATTTAGGAAATTTACACCTTCGGTGGAACGGTCATAAAGTTCCTTAAAAATTACTTCTTTTATGCCGGAAGCGGCAATAATTTTTGCACAATGTATACAGGGCGATAAAGTTATGTATAAAGTTGTACCTTCGGTGGTAATACCGCTTTTCGCCGCAAACAAAAGGGCATTTTGTTCGGCGTGTAATTCATTATCATTTGAGAATTTGCCGTGCATATCATAAAATTCTTTAGTTTTAATAAATTCTTCAAAACTTTTATATTGCGCGGCATAATTTTTTAAATATATTTCTCTAAAATAGTCTTCACAATGTTTTTGGCCGGAAGCAACCCCGTTGTAACCGATACTTACAATGCGTTTATTTTTTACCAAGACAGCACCAACTTGTAAGCGGGTACAGGTAGATTGCCCTGCTACCAAAGTTGCAATATCGGTAAAAAGTTTATGATGGTTTTTCATAATTTTTACACTCTCTTAAAAGGATGAATTTGCTGCACTTTCCAAAAAATCATAGGTATCCATATTTCCCATTTCCACCGCTGCTATGGCAGGGGTACGGCCGTTTTTATCTGTTATTTTTGCACTGGCCCCTTTTTGTAACAGTACCGGAACCATTTCAGGATGATTTTGGGCAGCTGTAAACAAGGGGGTTTCCCCTTGATTATTCCTTGTATTCATATCGTGTTTATATGTGTTTACCAAAAGGTCAATTAAGGGCATATCATTGCTTGTAACAGCATAAAACATAATATCTTCCCCTGAGAAATCTTTTGCAGTTCTGTCTGCTCCTTTATCTAGGAAATGTTTTACCGTTTCTGTTATTTGCGTTTCTTTACCTAACGGGTAATTGCCTTCAATTTGTGCGATGTATACTTCTTGTAAATATGCTAAAAGAGGGGTACGGTAATTTTGGTCCCTTAATTCCAAATCTGCACCGCTTGCTATTAATGCATCCATAAGTTTAAAGTTATTTGTAAATGCTGCCTGAACTAAAGGTAAAACACCAAAATTGTTAGGAGTATTTAATACATCAGGCGGTGTTAAAGGGGCAACTGCTATTGCAATTTCGGTTTGATTATCCATCAAAGCTTCGGCAAAATAATTTGCCGGCAAAGTGAAAGGAATATTCTTTGCTTTTACATAATTTGAAAGAGAAGCAAGTGCATTATATTTGCCTGATGATAAAGCATTCATAATAATATTATTCCCTTCTTCAAGATTAAGTTCTGCGCCGGAGGAAAGTAATTCCGCCACCTTTTCCCCTCTATTTGAGGAAATGGCAATTTTTAAAGGAGGAAACCCCGCAAAGGCCTGTAAATTAGGGTCTGCACCCTGTTTTAACAAAGTATTAAAAGCATTATTAAAGTTATTCAAAGGTGCAAGTAGAGAAAGCAAAGTCAAATTATTTGTCTGGTAATTTAAACGAGAGTAAACATCAATATCGTTTACGTATAACTGTTTAAAAGCATTGACATCAGGCAGCACAGATAAGTTTATTCTGCTGTCGGGTGCAATTTTAGTTATTAAAGTATTTAGTGCTTTTTCATTATTATTTAGTATAGATTGCAAAATTTCCTTTTGTTGTTCTTCCGTAGCAGGTTGCTTTTCAGGAGTATAGCAAGTGCAGTCTTCTTTTTGTACTTGGCCTTCGGGACAAGTATTGTTGCAAGTTTTTGAACCGTTGAAATTGCAAGCAGTCATAACAAGCAGAATCAAAGCAGATGCGACATAGCGATTGTAGTTCATATGTGTGATATCCTCTCTTCTTTATTAAAGTTGTATACTTATTGTCCAACAAAAATATTTTATCAAAAATTTAGGGGGAATTGCGAAATTATTTGTATTTTTGCCCTAAATTATATATGATTCTTGCGGGGCCGTCTAATTACCGGAGGCCCTATATGCTACCAAACAAACAGATACTAAACAGAATATCTTTTCCGAGGGAATTATCCCCCCATTTTACCTTTGAGGAACTGACAAAAACCTCTATAACTTCTTATAAGTTGTTAAATTCATTATTAGCCAAAGATTATGTCTATAATCTAGTTTTACTTGCCAATTATTTACTTGAACCTGTAAGAATAATCTTAAATACTCCTTTAATTATTACGAGCGGATATCGTTGTGCTTCTCTTAATAAACAAATAGGAGGGAGTGAAACTTCACAACATTTAAATGCAACGGCTGCAGATTTCAAAATTGATAATAAAGTTTTATCATTGGAAGATGCTTTCTTAAAATTAAAACAAAACCGTATTATTCATTACGGACAACTGATACTTGAAAGGGGATGGATTCATATTTCACTAGGGATGCCTTTTAGACCTTTGAACAAATGCAGGGAGAGTTTTAAAATTATATGAAAAAATATCTTTTCATCCTTTCCCTTTTATTATTGTTGGTTTTAATATGTAAACATAAAAGTAAAATAGAACAAAATACACCGGTTTCAGTACTTAGTGAAGGAGTGCGGACACAAGTTATAATTGAAAATGGGTCTTTATCCCATATTACGAAATCCCGAACTAATAAGACGGAAAGTAAAAAATATCTTTTACCTAAAGAATCAAAAGTAACAATAATCCAAAAAACTAATAATCAAATTGAAGTTAAAGTCAAAAATAAAGGACTTGCTTTTACACCAGCCATGTCCGTTTTAATGTTAAATAAAAAACCGGTACCTGCCCTTTATTTACGTTTGATTTATTATGAGAATTTGGCCTTTGGTCCAAGTATGACTTTTCATGGAAATATTGGCCTTGCAGTAGAAAAAAGATTTTTAGAAAGCAAAATACTAGGAAATACTTCCGTTTTATTTTTTATTTCCAAAAACAGTGCGGGTTTAGGTTTTGCTGTTTCGTTATGAACCAATAATCATATTAGGTTCATCACTTTCTTCTTTTAAAGGTAAAATTTGCGGCATTTCTTTATAAACCGGCAAATTTATAGCACTGCCGTTACCTTGAATTAGTATTGAATTTGGGTCCCTTTTTAACTGTGTTTTTTTAGGTGTAGGTTTTTTAACAGGAGTGTAAGGTAGCCATGCTGAATCCGGGGCCGTAAAAGTACTTGCGAAATTAGATATCGGGGTAGTTTCGTTTTCTTTTTCCTTTTGTTCAATCAAGTAAATGCAAGTATGGCAAGCATTAGATAAAGAAATATCCCTAATATCCCTTTTCTCTTTATCTTTTATAAAGACATTAGCCCCATTATCTAAAAGATATGCAAATGCTTTCTTGTTATCTAAAAGGACTGACATCATTAAAGGAGTTTGCTTTGAAACATTATCCTGACGGTTAATTTCCCTTGGATTTGAAGCAAGTAATAAATCAAAAATTGCCTTTGTTTGATAAACGTTTAATCGTGCGGAAGAATTTTCTACTACCCAATGGATTGGAAATTTACCATTATCATCCGGGGTATTAAGTTTAGCTCCTTTTTGCAGTAAAAGTTTTACCATATCAACATTACCGTTTGCAATAGCCCAAAATATAGGAGCATAAGAAGTATTCCCATCCGGTGAATTTAAACGAGCACCACGGGAAATCATTGTTTTTGCTCTATCAATATCATTATCTGCTATTGCCTGCATGAGTGCTACGTAAAGGCCGTTAGTATCCAAGTTTTCTACTTTTTCTATTCTTATTCTATCCTCATAACTGTTATAATTTATTTTTTTGGGAGGATTTTTCTTTAAAGATTTTTCGTCAACTTCCGTTATAGGTGCTGTGTAGTTGAATGCTTCAATATCAGGGGCGTGGTAAGAGTCGGAATCATCTTCCTGTTGTTGAAGTAATAGATTTTCATCTTCTGCAGTTATTAAGTTTTCTTCTAAACTTTTTAGTCTTGCATGACTATAACCGGGATAAGACATTATCGTTTTAACCGTGGTATAAAAATATTCCGTTGTAAAAACAAATATTGCAAATATGGCGGCAATAAAAGTGGTAATTTTTAATTTTTTTTGCATAAGGCCCCTGTAAGTATATACTTTAATTTTAGAAATTGTAAAGTAAATTTTCAAGTATAATTTTATTTTCTATGTAAAACTTACTGCTAAATTTTTTGATTAAGCAGACTTTTTAATATATAAAAAGTCAAATCAAATTGTTCTTTAAAAGAATCTTCTTCTATAAATTCATCAGCTTGATGCGGCCCCCCTTTTTGTAAATCTTTTTCATCTTTTGTTGGTGTAAATAAACGGGGGCCTATACCATAGGTTAAAATACCGTATCTTCTTAATATATCGCTTTCACTTGAAGCGGGACTTATTCCAAATAATAATTCCGTATTTTCTCCATAAACCTCTTTTGCACTTTTTTCCAAAGCGGTATAAAGTTCATCATCAAAATTTTCTTTTGGCTGCGGAAATGGCAATTGCGGTTGTTCTTTAATTGTAAGGAAAATATCTTCATCGTCCTTAAATAAATCGGATAGTTTATTAAAGAAAATTTCCGGATCTGTAGAAGGAAGCAGACGGCAATTTAATAAGGCGGCGGCCTCCGGTAAAACAGTATTTGCTTCTTCCGATGAGGTTAAAATAGTTGGTGTTATGGTATCTTGGATTTGGGCTTGAAAGAATGGATCTTCACTTATAATTTTTGCTGCCTGCTTAAAATATTTTGCTTCCGCAGGATTTAAGAGCATATTTAAAGTGGTTTGTGCATCTTGGTCCTGTGTTTTGGAAATATCTTTAAAGAATTTTCTTGTGAACGGGGTTAAGGTGTACGGCAATTCATAGTCTTTTAATTTGCTCAATGCTTGTGAAAGTTTATAAATTGCATTATCTTTTGCACCTTGTGTTGAAGTGCCGCCGCTTGCCCGTGCGGTAAGTAGAATATCAAAATACATTTTACCTGCTGCTTCAACAAAAAGTAAATTTCCGGAAGTGTTTGTAATGACACCCCCTCCCTCATTTAAAGCAAAGGAAATACCGTCAAAAATCTCTGGTGCTTTTTCATAAAGATATTTTAATCCCATACCGCTTCCGGCTTCTTCATCTGCAGTGAAAAGGAAAAGTAAATCCCTGTTTAATAATTCTTTATTTTTTGCGAAATACGTAAGTAATGTCAAATTTATGGCAGCATAATTTTTGGCATCCTTTGAACCAAGACCATAAATTCTGCCGTCCTTTATAGTTGCTTTGACAGGGGTAACGGTCCAATCTCCTTGAATTGCAGCAGTATCTAAATGTGAAATTAAAAGCAGTGCGGGTTTTTTCTCCTTTTCCGGTAAAGGTGATTTTAACTTTACGGCTAAATTCGCACGGTTCTTTTGGGGACGGTAAATTTTCCAATCAATATTATTTTTATTTAAGACTGTGTATATGTAGCGTGCCGCGTGTACTTCTTCCGGATTTGGCTGTGATGTATCAAAGGAAATTAAATTTATCAAATGTTTTTTCGCTTCTTCTTGTAAACTTTCCGTTTGGTTTGCAAAAAGAGGAATAGACAAAAAGCAGAAAATAAAAATTAGGTTTAAGGGTTTCATTTTCCTACCAAAGAATAATCTATATCACTTTCTTTAAAAATTATTTTTGAGCCGGTTTGTACATTATGTTTTTTTATACTTCCTGCCGGCAGTTCAAGTACATATTTAGCTAATCCGCCGCGGATTGCTACTTGGTTATCCGGCGTATAAGTATAGCTTTTAGGCACATTTTCCCATGCTTGATTTACGGTTTTATTTTCCCCTATAAAAAGCATGTCAAGATTAATTAGGGTATTCTTCATCCAGAAATAATGTATATCTTCTTTGTTAAAAACAAAAAGCATTCCCCTGTCTTGAGGAAGATTTTTGCGGTGCATTAAACCGCGCTCAGTTTCCTCTTTAGTCAAAGCAAGTTCTGCCGAAACTGTAAAACCGTCAGGCAAAGTAACCGGTACGGTTTTGGTGTTACTGCATGCAGCAACACCAAAACACGAAATCAAGATTGCAAGGTATGGAATTGTTTTAAACACTGTTGAAGCTAGCATTATTGTTTCCGGTAATTTTTTACTATATCAAGAGTTAAATCAGCAGTCTTGTTAAATTCCTTAATATCAAGCCATTCTTTAACAGTATGGTTGTCATAATATCCTATGCCTATAATTGGCATTATCAAACCTTTAGAAGCCAAAACATTTGAGTCAAACCCGCCGCCGCAAGATTTTGTTTCCATATCTATTTTATGTGCTTTTGCACGAGATAAAATATACTTTATGAGAGGAAGTTTGGGCGAGATATTAAGCAACGGATATTTTAGTTCTTGCCTAAATTCAATTTTAGGTTTAATGGTTTTGCCGTCAACCTTTTTTGTGAACAATTTTTCTGCTTTCTTAAAACATTCTTTCATGTGTTTTACTTGCTTTTCCAAAGCAGGCAGATTGCGGCTTCTGGCTTCACCTTCCAATACTAATTCCGGCATGACAATATTTGTACCTGTTCCTCCTTTAATTATGCCAAGGTTGGCAACGGTTAATTTGTCAATTCTGCCTAGTTTCATCATAGAAATTGCTTTTGCGGCGACTTCCAAAGCGGATATACCTTTCTCCGGTGATACGCCTGCGTGGGAAGCTTTACCTGTTATTTTTATTTCAAAAATATATGCTTTCGGGGCATTTACTATAAGTTCTTTTGGGGTTTGGTCATCTAAAATAATGCCTTCTTTGCCCTGCAAAAAGGATGCATCAAAGAATTTTGCGCCGTACATTCCGCCTTCTTCGCATAAGGTACAGGCAACTTCTATAGGGGGATAATCTTCTTTTGATTCTTTTAAAGTACGTATGACTTCCAAAATTATTGCCAGCCCTGCTCTGTCATCAGCGCCCAAAACGGTAGTGCCGTCGGTAACCACTTTGCCGTTTTTTATGCTTGCTTTTACATTTTTACATGGAGCAACTGTATCAAGGTGTGCACCTAAAATAAAGGGTTTGCTTTTTACAGTGCCGGGGAAACGGGCCATAACATTACCCTTGGCGGTTGTTTTAAATTTTTTACCGGCATCGTCTACATACACTTTGCCACCGAGCTTTTTTAGTTCCTTTTCCATATATTGCTGCATTGGTAATTCTTCGTATGAGGTGGCGTCAATTTTAGTCATTTCAATAAACTGTTTCATCATTCTGTCGTAATTTATTTTCATAACTCATCTCCTGATATTTTATTTAGCATTCCATTTTGCACCGACACTATATTTTGACATAAATATTTGCATAATGCAATACTGTGCGAAATAAAGAGCAGTGCAAAATGATACTTATTTTGCATTCTAGTAAGTAAATTTATTATTTGTGCTTGTACCGAAACATCCAAAGCGCTTGTGGGTTCATCGGCGATAATTAACCTCGGTTTTAAAATTAAAGCACGGGCAATATTTATTCTTTGCCTTTGCCCCCCGGAAAATTGATGCGGGTATTTTTCAAGGTCTTGTTCGTTTAAAGATACTTCCCTTAAGGCCTGCTCCAAGGTTTGTTTCGTAAAATGTTTTTTATGTATTACGAAAGGTTCGCTTAATATATCTTTCACTGTTTGGCGGGGGTCAAGTGAACTATATGGGTCTTGGAAGATTACACCTATTTTTGATAAAATATTTTTTTTGGTAATTTTATTCATTTCAGAAGTGTTTTTTCCGAGTATCATCACTTTTCCTTTATCTTGCTTTTCAATGCCTAGAATAATTTTAAGCAAAGTTGTTTTCCCGCAGCCTGACGGACCCATTAAGGCAACAGATTCCCCTTGTTTTATAGTTAAATTTACTCCTTTTAAGACCTCATTTTTTACCTGTTTAAGCAAGGTCGTTTTTGTATAGGCTTTAGTTATACCTTGTAATTCTAAAACCGGCGTTTTAAAGTTCATTTTGCCTCCTTTGCGAGTTTACGCTTTTTGCCCAAAAGCAAGCGGCAAAATGTTTGGGGCGTAACTCCTCTAAAGAGGGTTGAAATTTAATGCAAACTTTTGTGGTTTTTTTGCATCTATTCTGGAAAGGACAGCCGTAAAAACGCGTACCGTTTTTTGCGGGCATTCCTTGAATTTCAAAAAGCGGTTTACCTTTAACGGTCTCTTCCGTAATTATTGACCTGATTAAACAGTAAGTATATGGGTGCAAAGGATTAGCAAAAATATCATTAGATGCGCCTTCTTCAAGTTTAATACCGGAATATAATACACATATTTTATCTGCAATTTCCTTTGCAAGCATTAAATCATGGGTAATAAAAATTACAGACATTTTGCGTTTCTTTTGCAGTTTTTTTATAAGCGCTAAAATTTGTTTTTGTGTGTCTTCATCAAGGGCGGTTGTTGGTTCATCGGCAATTAAAACCTTCGGGTTCAAGATAAGTGCCAAGGCAATCATTATACGTTGTCTTTGCCCACCTGAAAGTTGATGAGGGTAAGAATCCAAAACTCTCTCCGGCAATTCCACCTGTTGCAAAATTTTTGATATTTCTTCTTCTGCTTCGTCTAAATATAATTTTGTTCTGTCTGCAAAAACCTCAAGCAAATGTTCACGTATAGTCATAACCGGATTTAAAGAAGTTAAAGCATCTTGGAAAACCAAGGCAATATCTTTGCCGTTTATTTTGCGCCTTTCCTTGGGCGGCAGTAATAAGATATTTTTATTTTCAAGTAAAATTTCCCCTTGGCTGATTTTAATATTGGGAGGTAATAATCCCATTATTGCAAGGGCGTGTATGGTTTTACCGCAGCCGGATTCCCCAACAATTGCAACGGTTTGCCCCGCTTCTAATTTATAAGACAAATTCTTTACAAGCGTGTAGGTTTTATTTGCTTTACTTTTTAGGCAAACAGATAAATTTTTTATTTCCAGCATAAATTTACTTTACATTTTCCTTAACGAAATTTTGTATTATCTCACATATTTTTTTCAAGTCATTTTCTTCCAAACCTTGGAAAGTTCCTATCCAAAAAGTATTGTTCATTATAAAGTCGGTATTTGGGAGTTTTTTATAATCTTCCTCATTTAGTGTATTTGAGTATTGTATATTTCCCTTTCCTATACGCAAAGGTATTTCATTTTCCGTAAAAGCCGGTTGCCTTAGTAAATTACCGGCAAAAAGCTGGCGGGTGCCTATACCTTTATTTTCCAAATATTCAACAAGTTGTTGTTTTGAAAAGGGGGCACTTGGTTTAACCGAAATTAAAAAACCGAACCAAGAAGGTTCAACCTGTGTTGATACAGTCGGTAAAACTAAATACTCTTCCAAATTTCTTAAATGTTCTAACAGGTAAGCAGCATTTTGTTTACGGCGCTCCAAAAAAACCGGTAATTTTTTTAATTGGCTTAAACCTAGTGCGGCCTGCCAATCCGTAATTTTCAAATTAAAACCGATATGGGAATAAGTATATTTATGGTCATAACCAAAAGGTAAATTACCTAGTTGCATTTTAAAACGGTTTTTACAGGTATTGTCTACTCCCGGTTTACACCAACAGTCGCGCCCCCAATCACGTAAAGATAAGATTATTCGGTATAACTGCGGGTCATTTGTTACCACTGCCCCGCCTTCCCCCATAGTCATATGGTGGGCGGGATAAAAACTATATGTACCGATATGCCCGATAGTTCCGGCTTTTTTACCTTTCCATACTGCACCCAAAGCATCACATGAATCTTCTATAAGCCATAAATTATATTTTTGGCATATTTTTAAAATATGTTCCATATCAAACATATTTCCAAGTGTATGTGCGACAAAAATTGCTCTGGTTTTTGGGGTTATTGCTTCTTCAATTTTACCGACATCAATATTATAGGTTTTCAGTTCACTGTCCACAAAGACAGGTATAAGCCCTTGCTGAATTATTGGGTTTACCGTTGTTGGGAAACCTGCCGCAACAGTTATAACTTCATCCCCTCTTTTAAGGCGTTTTTCCCCAAGTTTGTGGGAAGTTAAGGCAGATAAGGCCAATAAATTTGCTGATGAACCTGAATTTGTTGATAGTGCATATTTTACACCAAGCCAGGCGGAAAACTGCCTTTCAAATTCTTCATTAAAACGGCCTGCCGTCAGCCACATATCAAGGGTGGCATCAATCATATTCATCAAGTCATCTGCATCCAAAACCTTACCTGAAACAGGTATATATTTACGTGGTTTTTTTGTTCCAAAGATCTCATTATAATAATTTTTTGCTGCCGCTTTTACCTTATTTCTTAATTCCTGTTCCATAACAGATTTGCCTCATATTCCTTTATTTGTGATAGGGAAAAGTCCCTCATATCTTTTTTACCGTCGTAAAAATTTTTGTACCAAGCAACAGTTTTAATAATTGCCTCTTTCGCGGTTAGACTTGGTATCCAATGCAAAACCTCGCGTGCTTTTGTTATATCTAATGTTAGAAGATTAGCTTCGTGTAAATTATCTTTTTTATGAACCTTTATATTACCTTTACCATAGGCCGAAACTACTTGTTTTGCAACTTCGGCAACGGTTAAGATACTTTCCGTACTAGGGCCGAAATTAAAACCCTCAGCATATTTTTCCCCCTCTGTTAAAAGTAAATGCCCTAAAAGTAAATAGCCGGATAAGGGTTCTAAAACATATTGCCAAGGCCGTGTAGCGTACGGGTTTCTGATTTCAATTATTTTATTTTGTTCTATTGAACGTATACAGTCCGGAACAAGACGGTCAAGCGCCCAATCCCCCCCGCCTATAACATTACCTGCGCGTGCAGTTGCCAAAGCAAAGCCGTTTTCCTGTAAGAAGGAACGACGATAGGATGATGATAAAATTTCCGAACATCCTTTTGAGGAAGAATACATATCGTAACCGCCAAAAGGGTCATCTTCTTTATAAGGGCGTGTTACTTCTTTATTCTCGTAACATTTGTCGGTTGTTATATTAACAAAAGCGCGTACGCTTTTTGTTTTACGTGCAGCTTCAAGAACTTTTAAGGTACCTATAACATTCGTTTCATAGGTTTTAACCGGTTCACTATATGATAAGCGAACTAGAGGTTGTGCCGCTAAATGAAATACAATTTCCGGTTTGAAATCTTTAAATACTTTATCTAATGTGTTTTGGTCTAAAATATTTCCTACCACACTTTTTATGCTTTTTGAAATATTTGTTGCCGTAAATAAATTAGGGTTGGTATTAGGCTCAAGAGCATAGCCGCAAATTTCGGCCCCTAAATGTTTAAGCAATAAGACAAGCCATCCCCCTTTAAAACCGGTATGGCCGGTTACTAAAACACGTTTACCTTTATAGGTGTTTTGTAAATTTTGTAAATTAGCCATACTATTTGTTTTTCCAAATTTTCCAAGGGGCTTGGTTTTTATTCCACATATCGTTAAGGTCTAACTTATCTTTTAAAGTGTCCATAGGACGCCAAAAACCATAATGTTTATAGGCATTAAGCTGCCCGTCACTTGCAAGATTTCTTAAAGGTACCTGCTCCCAAAAGACATCTTTTCCTTCAGGAATATAATCAAGAGCTTTCGGTTCGCAGACGAAAAAGCCGCCGTTTACCCAAGCACCGTCACCGGCCGGTTTTTCTTGGAAACTGGTAATCTTGCCGTTATTTTCGATTTCAAGTGCGCCGAAACGGCCCGTAGGTTGTACGGCAGTCAAAGTAACAAGTTTTTTGCTTTTCTTATGGCAGGCAATTAACTCATTTATATCAATATTTGCAACGCCGTCACCGTAAGTAAGCATAAAGGGTTCATTATTTAAGTAAGGTGTCGCTTGTTTGATACGGGAACCTGTCATATTATTCCTTCCTGTAAACAGCAGTGTTACTTTCCATGGTTCACAATGGTTACGGTGTATTTGAATATCGTTGTTTTCAAAATTTATAGTAATATCGGAGTTATTTGTGTAGTAATTTAAAAAATATTCTTTTATAAATTCGCTTTTGTAACCGCAAAGGACAACAAAATCGGTAAAGTTGAAATGGGTATAAATTTTCATTATATGCCAAAGTATCGGATAACCGCCGATTTCAACCATCGGTTTTGGGCGTAAAATTGTTTCTTCCCCAAGGCGTGAGCCAAGCCCGCCTGCTAAAATTAATACCTTCATGATACCTCCTCATAACCGGTTTTTCGTTTATGAATATATTATAGCACATATTTAATTTATGCTATAATAAATATGTTGAGCATATCAGCGTACGATTATGGGTAAGAAAAGACAAAAACTGAAAAGAGCATTTAATGCTAATTTGATTATCTTGAATTTTAAGAGAATGTGGCCCTTTATTAAACCTTTTTGGGTGAGGGCTTTGATAGGTGTGTTATTAACTATCCCCGTAGGCGGTCTTGATGCAGTAGTTGCAATGTTTTTAAAGCCTTTTATGGATCAAGTGATGGTGGATAAGCAGCAGGCATTTTCTGCTATGATACCTTATCTGATTGTGGGTTTTACTTTAGTCCAAGGGGTGCTTTTGTATGCCTCTGATTATCTTAATACTTGGGTTGCTCAAAAGATAACTATAGGTCTTAAAAGAAAACTTTATGAGAAATTGCTTTCCATGGATACCGCCTATTTTGACAGTCATAATTCCGGTGAAATACTTTTTAGATATTCTACTGATGCTGAAACCGCTTCAACCGGCCTTATAAACAGCATAAAGCAATTTTTAAGCAGGACATTTTCTTCAATCGCTTTGGTTTTTGTGTTAATATATAACTCCTGGCAAATGGCTGCTATTGCTGTTGCCGTGCTTGGTCTTTTTATATATCCTATGTATATTGTGCGCAAAAAGATGAAAGCGATTTTAGCAAAAACTGTGGTGAATCTCTCTTCCATAATGACCGCTTATAATGAAACATTTGCCGGAAACCGTACCATACGTTCCTTTACTTTGGAAGAAGAATTTAAAAGACGTTTTTACAAAATTACCGATGTAACATTTGCTTTGGCAATGAAAATGGTTAAAAGCACCAATTGGCTTTCCCCGTTAATGCATATAATAATGTCTATCGGAGTGGCATTTGTTATCGGTTTTGGCAGTTACTTAATTGTTACCGGCAGGATTACGAGCGGTAATTTCGTCGCTTTCACTGCGGCATTGATAATGTTATATAAACCTTTAAAGTCGGTAGGTAATTACTATATTTCCATACAAAATTCTTTTATTGCCATTGACCGTATTTTTGAAATTTTGGATTTGCAGCCTCAACTTAAAGATAGAGAAAATCCAGCTACTTTGACGGAAATACGTAAAGGCATAACTTTTGATAATGTGTGTTTTGCCTACGTTCCGGGGCGCGAAGTATTGCATAATATTACCCTTGAAATACCGCGCGGAACAACTTTGGCTTTGGTTGGTAATTCCGGAGGAGGTAAGACCACAATTTCTACCTTAATTCCGCGCTTATATGATATTACCGGCGGGGAAATCAAAATTGACGGCGTTAATGTAAAGGACATAAGCCAGGATTCTTTAAGGAAACAAATTGCAATGGTTTTTCAGGATAATTTTTTATTTACGGGAACTATCAGGGAAAATGTTTTGCTTGGTAATCCAAATGTTACCGATGCGGAAATTTGGGCCGCGTTAGAAAATGCGTGTTTGGCTGATTTTGTTAAAGGATTGGAACTTGGGCTTGATACAGAAATCGGTGAACGCGGTACCTTACTTTCCGGCGGACAAAAACAACGCCTTGCTATCGCACGGGCCTTTGTTAAAAATGCACCTATTGTGATTTTAGACGAAGCAACAAGCGCCTTGGATACGAAATCAGAGCGGGTTGTACAAGAAGCATTGGATAATTTGATGAAGAACAGAACTGTTATCGTTATAGCACACCGTTTGAGTACGGTGCAAAATGCCGATAATATTATAGTGGTAAACGACGGGCAAATTGTTGAAAGCGGAAACCATGAAACCTTACTTGCCCAAGACGGTGCTTATGCTGCTTTATACAAGATGCAGTTTAAAAAGTGAGGGTATTTATGAATAGCAATATTTTTGATAAATTGTTTGTTTTGGAAATGGCAAATAATCATGATGGCAGTGTAGAGCATGGTTTAAAAATTATCAGACAGATGGCTAATGTTTGCAAAAAGTATCCTATGTTTAAATTTGCATTTAAGTTCCAATTTAGAGATTTAGATACTTTTATTCACCCGGAATATCAAAGTAGGAAAGACATAAAATATATCAAACGTTTCACAGATTCCCGTATAAGCAAAGCAGATTATCAAACTTTATTTGATGAAGCTAAAAAACAGGGTTTTATTACGATGTGTACTCCTTTTGATGAGCCTTCGGTAGATTTGGTTGTTAAAATGGGTTTTGATATAGTAAAAGTAGCAAGTGCTTCTTTCCAAGATTGGCCTTTGCTTACAAAAATAGTTGAATGTGATAAACCTATAGTTTTATCTTGTGCAACAGCATCTTTGGAAGAAATAGATAATGTAGTTAATTTCTTTAAAAACAGGAATAAAACTTTTGCCTTAATGCATTGTGTTGCAGACTATCCCACTAAAACAGAAAAATTACAATTAAACCAAATTGACGTGCTTAAAAAACTTTATCCGGAAATACCTATAGGTTTTTCAACACATGAAGACCCTGATGCAACAGACATTATTCCTTTAGCAGTTGCTAAAGGTGCTAAAATATTTGAAAAGCATGTTAATATCAAGGAAGCGGGTTTTACTATTAACGGTTATTCTTCTACGGATGAACAGGTAGATAAATGGCTTGCATCAGCACAACATGCGTTTGAAATTTGCGGTTCTGAAGAAGGAACGCGCTACAAGCCATCTGAAACAGAAAGTGCAAGTATTAAAAATTTAAGCCGCGGTGTTTGGGCAAAAGAAATAATTAAAAAAGGAGATAAAATAACACTTGATAAAATATTCCTTGCCATGCCGACTTTTGAAGGACAGTTGACAGCAAGAGATTTATCAAAATATTCAATTTATACCGCTAAAGAAGATATTAAACCGCAGGAACCTGTTTATAAAGAAAAATTAGATTATAAAAACATTCATAAACAAGTTGCGGAAATAGTTACAAAAATTCAGGATTTGATAGAAAAAGCAAATATTGTTGTTCCAAATCACACTTATTTTGAGTTATCACATCATTACGGAATTGATAAGTTTTACGAAGTAGGTGCGACAATTATTGATTGTATTAATAGGGAATATTGCAAGAAATTATTGATACTTTTGCCTAATCAAAAACATCCTTGCCATTATCATCAAAAAAAGGAAGAAACTTTTTTGGTCGTTTACGGAGATTTAACCCTTGAACTTGACGGAGAAACAAAACATTATAAAAAAGGTGATATGGTGCTTGTAAAAAGAGGTCAAAAACATAGTTTTGCGACAAATAATGGGTTGATTTTTGAGGAAATATCAACTACCCATTACAAAAATGATTCTTTTTATGATGATGTAAGTATCATGGAAAATAAAAACCGCAAAACGGCAATGATTCTTAATTGTAAGGTAAAATAATGATAAGGTAAAATAATGATTAAGTTGTCAAATTATATCATCAAGTTTTTAGAAGATAAAAGTGTAAGGGAAGTTTTTATGCTCCCCGGCGGCGGATGGATGCATTTGCTTGATTCTTTAGGGAGGGCAAGAAAATTAAATTATACTTGTATGCTTCATGAGCAGGCGGCTTCAATTGCTGCTGAGGCGTGTGCACAATATAATAGAAATTTAGGTGTTGTTATGGTAACAACCGGCCCGGGTGGTACAAATGCGATAACAGGTGTAGCTGCTGCTTGGGTAGATTCTACACCTATGTTGGTTTTATCTGGCCAAGTTAAGACGGCAGATTTAATCGGTAAAAGCCATTTGCGTCAAAAAGGTGCGCAGGAAATTAATATTATAGACTTGGTAAAACCTATAACGAAATATTCAGTTATGATTACAAAAGCGGAAGATATTAAATATCATCTTGAACGTGCTGTTTATGAAGCAACACATGGTAAAAAGGGGCCTGTTTGGCTTGATATTCCGTTAGATATTCAGGCTGCTATGATTGATGAAAATAAATTAAAAGGTTTTACCCCCCCTATTGTTAAAAAAGACAAAACTTTGCCTTCTAAAATCTCAAAAGTTATAGAACTTTTAAATAAAGCCAAACAACCCTTGGTTTTAGCCGGTAACGGTATAAATTTAGCAGGTGCAAGGGAAGAATTTTTAAAACTCATTAATACTTTGCAAGTACCTGTTATGACAACATGGAAAACTATTGATTTACTTCCCAATAATTCCCCTTTATATGCGGGCCGCCCCGGCTCTATTGCAACTAGAGGTGCAAATTTTAATTTACAAAAATCTGATTTCCTTTTGTGTTTGGGGGCACGTTTAGATTTACCGCAGACGGCATTTAATTTTAAAAATTTCGGTAAAAATGCAAATAAATTTATTGTTGATATTGATGGCGCCGAACTCAAAAAATTTAATACTTCTGCCTCATATATAAGAGCAGATGCCAAAGATTTTATTGAAGAATTTTTAAAACAAGTCAAAAAAGTAACTTATAACAATAAATCTTGGTTGAAAAGTTGTAAAGAAATGTTAGCAAAATATCCTTTGGTTTTACCGGAATATAGGAAGCAAAAAAAATATGTAAATCCTTATATTTTGCTTGAAGAATTATCAAAAAATACAACTAAAAATGATTTAATTGTCCCAGGTAGTTCGGGTGCCTGCAGTGAAATTACCTGTCAGGCTTTTGAAGTAAAAAGCGGACAAAGATTTTTAAATAATCAGGGCTTTGGCTCTATGGGTTTTGGCTTACCGGCTGCTATTGGCGCTGCTATAGAAAGTAAAAAGCGCACAATTTGTATAAACGGTGATGGAGGACTGCAATTAAATATACAGGAACTGCAAACACTTAAACGCCTTGGTTTGCCTATTAAATTGTTTGTATTAAATAATCAAGGATACGGTTCCATAAGAAATATGCAAAATAATCATTTTGCGGGCAATTTAGTAGCAAGCGACGGCATAAAAAATATGACTTTACCGGATATTATTAAAATTGCCAAAGCATATGGTATAAAATGTGAAAGAATAGTAAATCAAAATAATCTATCAAGTAAAATAAAAAGAATTTTAAATGGTAAGGGGCCTTTTATTTGTGATGTTTTAGTTGACCCCAAACAACAAACAATGCCAAGGGTATCGTCACAAAAATTACCTAATGGCAAGATGGTTTCAAAACCAATAGAGGATATGTATCCGTTTTTAAGCCGTAAAGAAATGGAGGAAAATTTAAAATTATGAAAAAGAAAATTTCAATCATTTCAAGTGCTTTTAATGAAGAAGAAAATGTGCAAGTTCTTTATGAAAAAGTTAAAGAACAAATGTCTAAATTAGCGGACAAATATGACTATGAACATATTATTTTAGATAATGCGTCTACAGACGGTACAGCAAAAAAATTGCGTGAAATTGCGGCTAAAGACAAAAATTTTAAGGTCATTTTAAATGCACGTAACTTCGGGCATATACGTTCCCCCTATTATGGTATGCTGCAGGCAAAAGGGGATGCCGTAATAAGTATGGTTTCTGATTTGCAGGACCCGCCTGAACTTATACCAGATTTTATTAAGAAATGGGAAGAAGGTAATAAAATAGTTGTAGGTCAAAAAAATCAGGCGGAAGAAAGTTCCCTGTTTTTTATGGTACGTAAATTTTATTATTGGCTGCTTAACAAGGCAAATGATACGGGGGCAGAATTAATCTCTAATTTTACCGGCTTTGGCATATACGATAAAGAGGTAATAGAAGAGCTTCGTAAAATTAATGACCCTTATCCTTATTTACGCGGGCTTGTTTCTGAACTTGGTTATCAGCGTGATATTATTACCTACAAACAACCGTTAAGGAAGCGCGGAATAACAAAGAATAATTTTTATACATTATATGATATGGCAATGATTGGGTTTACTAATCACAGCAAAGTACCTTTACGTTTAGCGGCATTCTGCGGGTTTGCTTTATCGGCATTAAGTTTACTTTTGGCTTTTATTTATTTGGTTTTGAAACTTTTGTATTGGGAACGTTTCCCTATGGGTACGGCCCCGATATTGATTGCGGTATTTTTCTTTTCGTCAATGCAATTATTTTTTATAGGTGTTATTGGGGAATATTTGGGTGCTGTTTTAACGCAAGTTTTACACCGCCCTTTGGTAATTGAAAAGGAAAGAATAAATTTCTAGGGGTTGGGTTATGAATTTTTGTAAATTGTGTAATAGCCGTCTGTTGCAAAAACCGGACTTTTCTTTGCCTAATATACCAAGTGCTCAGGGTTTTACTACAAGTAAAATCGGGAATACGGGTAACTTGGAACTTTTTACTTGTCCTTGCTGCGGTTTAGTACAACTTACGTCCGAACCAGTAAGTTATTATAAAGAAGTTATTAGGGCTACTGCTGTTTCAAAAGAAATGAGGGCTTTGAGGTTAAAACAATTTAAAAAATTTTTTGAAAAATATAAATGTAAAAAGACCATTGAAATCGGTTCCGGTACCGGTGATTACTTGGAAATTTTAACAAAAGTAAATAAAAATTCTTTTGGGTTAGAGGCAGGTAAAAACGGTATTGATGCCTGTAAAGACAGAGGTTTAAAAGTTTTTAAAGGTTATTTAGATAGGGAAAATAAGAAAATTCCTAATGCCCCGTATGACAGTTTTATAATGATGAATTTTTTGGAACATTTCCCATATCCCTTAGTTGCTTTACGTTCTATTTGGAATAATTTAACTGATAACTCCTTTGGTTTTGTTGAGGTTCCTAATTTTGAAGAAACTATTGATGAGCATAATTTCCTTGATTTTGTTCCTGACCACTTGCTTTATTTTACAAAGGATACATTATCTTTAATGTTGAATTTAGCCGGCTTTGAAGTAATTAAAATTGAAAGTGTTTTCCATAATTACATATTACAGGCGGAAGTTAAAAAACGTATTCTTCCTTCTTATGCTAACTTCAAAACAGAGGTAGTAAGACTCAAAAAACAAATTGAACATTTGCTTAAAAAATTCCCTAATAGAAGTTTGGCAATTTGGGGGGCAGGCCACCATTCCTTATCTTTGATGAGTATTTGCGGATTGAATGATAAGAAAATAAAGTATATTGTTGATAATGCTCCGTTTAAACAAAATAAATTAACCCCGGCCACTTTTATACCTGTTGTAAATCCTGATTATTTTGTTAAAAACAGTCCTAAAGCAATTTTGGTTATCGCAGGTGGTTATAACGACGAAATAGTTAAACAAATAAATGCATTTAATTTAAATATAAAGGTTTTTAGTTTTGATAAAGGAATATTAAAAAATGAAAAATAAGGTTAAGGTAATTATTTTAGGCGCTAATTCCCATATAGCAAAAGGACTTATTTTTAATTTTGCAGGGAATAATGATTATCTTCTTTATCTTTATACAACAGACAAGAATAAAACAAAAAAATTTATTAGAACCTTAGATGTAAAAAACAAGATTTTTATTAAAGATTATAATATTCCTTTTCCGAAAAATGCTGATTTGTTAATTAATTGTATAGGCCCCGGAACACCGAAATCAATGCAAGGACGTTATGAAAAGTGGTTCTTTTTACTTGAGAAATTTGATAATTTATGCCTTTCATATTTGGCAGACAACAAAAAAACACTTTATGTCCATTTTAGCAGCGGTGCAGTTTACGGTACTTTAAAAGATGCTGCTACAAAAGATACGACTAATGATTTCCCGGTTAATGACTTAAAGTGGCAGCGTTTTTACGGTTTGTCAAAATTATATACAGAAGGGAAACATAGATCTTTGCCCGATTATAATATAGTGGATTTGCGTGTTTTTGCTTATTTCAGCCGTTTCGTTAATATTGATGAAGATTATTTTTTGCCTAATATTTTGACGGCAATAAAAAATAATACTGTTTTGGAAATAACCCCTAACGATATGGTTAGGGATTTTATTTCCCCTCAAGATTTATTCAAACTCATTTTAACTTGCCTTAAATATTGCCAAAAACAAACATTAAATTTGCCGATTGATATAAGAAGTAAAAAACCCATCACTAAAAAGCAAATACTTAACTTTTTTGCTAAAAATTATGGGTTAAGATATAAAGTATCAAAAACATTAAAAATGATGAATTCGGGCGGTATTAAAAACAGTTACTTTTCCAAATATAAAGAACCTTTTAAAAAAATCGGTTTTAAACCGTCGCAAACATCTTTTGATACGCTTAAAACAGAAGCATCATGTTTGTTGTTAAAAAGCAACTAACGGAGATGGGTTTTAGGGTCTAAAATATCGCGCAGTCCGTCGCCAAGTAAATTCCAAGATAATACAAATAAAACCAGCGCCCCGCCAGGGAAAATAAGCGTATACCAATATTCAAATGGATTGCCGTAAGTGCCAAGTATCCAATTCCTTGAAAGTGCAACAAGCTGCCCCCAATCTGCCGTTCCCGCAGGTACGCCTAAACCGAGGAAACTCAAAGAAGATGCCGTCAAAACAATATAGCCCATATCCAGCCCGGCCATAACAATTAACGGGTTTAAAGTGTTTGGTAAAATGTGTTTAAAAAATATGTGCAAACCGCCGCCCCCCATCGCACGTGAAGAAGCTACAAAATCAAGTTCCTTAATTTTAAGCACTTCCCCCCTTATCAGCCTTGCATAAGATGGCCATGCCACCACTGTTAAAGCAAGTAACATATTAAGCATACCTCGCCCAAGTAAAGTAGCAATAACCATAGCAAGCACCATAGAGGGAACTGCAAAAATAATATCCGTAAAGCGCATTAGTATTTCATCAATAATTCCGCCTTTATATCCTGCTAAACCGCCTATTAAAATACCTATTATTACGGCAAAAAATACTACTGTTATTGATACTTTAAAAGCAAGACGCGTACCCCAAATTAAACCATAATAAAGGTCATATTGATTCTCTGTAGTACCAAATAAATGAGTTTGGCTTGGGGGCATCGGTTCAATTTCGTAACTTGCTTGAGGCATTTTGTAACTATCCTGCTTATTTTGCGGTTTTGCAACAACAGGGGCAAGTAAAGCCGTTAAGGCAAACAGAAGTATAAATATAAACCCCGTAAGCGATGTTTTATTTTGCAGTAATTGTTTTAAAATATTCATTTTAACCTTATTCTCGGGTCACAGACCCTATATAAAATATCGGCTGCTAAATTGCCGAGTACAAATAAAAATGCAACAACTAAAGAAAAGCCTAAAATACCTGCAATATCAAGTTGTCTTGCACATTCTACCCCAAAGCGGCCAAGGCCGTTATAATCAAAGACTGTTTCTACTATAACCGTTCCGCCAAGCAGACGTATAAATTGTATGCTTGCCAAAGTTAAAGCGGGTATTAAAGCATTTCTGAGGGCATGATTTAATATTACGCGTACTTCGCTTAAACCGCGAGCCCGGGCTGCGGTTATGTAATCTTTAGACAGTTCCTCAATTAAACTTGAGCGCATAACCTGCATTTGCAAAGCAAAAGAGCCGAAACACAAAGTAAGTGCAGGCAAAATCAAGTGGTTCAAAACATCAAAAAAGACATAAAAATTAAGGTTTAGTAAAGCATCGATTAAGGAAAAGCCGGTATAATTTTTGAAACCGGGGCCGTGTATAATAAGGTCCGCTGATAATGAATATTCCCCCGGCGCGAATAAATGATATTTGCCATAAAAAACCATCAGCAGCAAAAGCCCTAAAACAAATAAAGGCAAAGAAAAGCCCGAAAGAGATATAAGACGCAATAATTTATCTAAAAACCGTCCTTTATAAATAGCGGAAAATATGCCAAAAGTTAAGCCGAAAAAGAGAACTAAAAATATTGTCAAGACAGCAAGTTGTGCAGTCGCAGGGAAATAACTTTTTATTGCCTCGGTTACGGGCATACCTGCACTTTCTGAATAGCCCAGATCACCCTTGATAATTTTTCCAAGCCAACGTGAATATTGAATTAAAACAGGCGCATTTAAGTCGTACTTATCTATAACTTCGTTAAGGGAAGATAATTGTTTTGCATCTTTAACGTACAAAGCGGCCCGTGTTTCGGGCGGTAAATTTGAAGCAAGCAAAAACAAAAAGAAACTAACCCCGAGCAACACCAAGGGTAAAGCAAGAATTCTGCGGGCAATAAACTTAAGCATAGTATATATTATAATATTTGTACCTGCTTAACAATATCAGGCCTTTTATGGGACCAAAGGACCTATATCCAAATAGGTCCAAATTCCCTTGAACAACACCTTGATAAGTGTTAAAATTTAAGTAAGATAAAAATTAAAGTTAAAGGGAGCAAAAAAATGTATTTTAAAAAATACAGGTTTTTTAAGAAAATAATTTGTTTAGGGCTTAGTGCCGCTTTAACCCTAAATACCGCTGTTCCTGCCTCTGCGCAGGAATTTTTTTACAATAATCAAATTGTTGATAGGGATATACTTAAGAAGAGTGTGGCAAATATTTCAGAGGACATAAAAGAAGATCTTTATATGCCCAGTAACATGAGAGAAGATAAAAAGGCTAAAGAAGACGAAGTTTATGCCCGTGCATTACAAATAAAGCGCAGTATTTTGGGGGATCCTAATAAAGATGCTCAACAAGCTTTTAGAGAAATAGCTAAAGAGAACGGGCGCGTTTACCCCGAACTTGAACGTTCCGGCTTCCAAAAACAATTGGTTAAAGAATTAGAAGCAGAAGCTCAAAAAATAAAGAATGAAATTATATCTGATGCTAAAAAGGCCATAACCGGCATTACGCCAAATGAAGGCGGTTGGATTAACTATTTAAAAAATACTGAAGATATTCAAAATTCTTATGAAGAAGCAATTGCACGCTTAGATGAATATCTGAAACAAGAGATAGAAAAAATAGACAGCTATCATCAAGAATTGTTGGATGAAGTGTATGCTTCTGATAAGGACCCGGATGCTTTTTTTAACTTTGTCAAGCCTTTATTTGCCGAACTGATAAGTCTTTATAAAAATTCACCTGATTTAGTTAAAGAGCATATATTGGAATTAACCCCGCTCACTGTTAGTTTGACGAATCAAAACGGCGAACGTGTTTACGAAAAAGCACATCAAAAAGTTTTACTAAAACTATACCGCGAAGTAATAGACGAAGAAAACAATAAATTAAGTACAGATAAGAAAAAGAAAGGCCTTATAAACAATACTTGTGAAATAACCGGCTATTGCCCTGCATTAACCAGCGCGATACTTGGGCTTTCTGTTTTAAGCCCGGAAGCAGAAAATAACTCCGACGGCGAGTTAATTCTTAATGCCGTTAATAATTATCATGATACGGCGGCAAATGTCGCAATAGTGTCAAGCGGCATATCAGCTTTAACAGTAATGAAGCAATATGATTTGGTTGATCAATTTTTGGATTTTCGTACCAAAAAAGAAGGTAAAATAGATTTTTGGGATTATTTGAATTTTGCTTCCATACCACAGCATATTGCAAATGTAAACGGTAAATATTTGGGTACTTCTTCTTCAAAGGGACAATATTATGACGAGGAAGGAAATGCCCAAAATGTGTATTTTGAAATAGCCCAAATTTTGGCTGAGGATAATTCAAAAGAATCCTTAAATATTTTGCGCAAATACGGGGCAGAAAAATGTTTAGTAAAAACCACTTCAGGTGTTGAAAAAGGGACATTGGCAAAATATTCTGTTTCCTGCAGCGGCATAATGCCTTTTTTGGTCGGTGCTTTAGTGAGCGGTAAAAGCGGTGCCGGTGAATATAATTTGCCAATCATCAGAATTAATGACAGCAGCGAAGTAAAAGCTGTCAACGCCGCTAATTCTGCCTATAAAAATTTGGTAAAAGATGTTTTTAACGGCGACGCAGAAGCCATGCTCGCTTTGCATGTAATGACTGAGGGAATGGGTGATTTGGATACTGATGGCGAGTATACATTAGACACAATGCTAAATGATATTTTCGGCAAGCGTATACCCAAAAATATGATGTCATCAAAACGAATAATTATTGACGAGGAACGAAGTAATAAAAAGCAAACCCGCCAATATATAAAAGCCGGTGCTATAACGCTTGGATTTACCGGTGATATTATTTTGACAATATCTTGTGTTTTAAGTTTGCCTAAATTAGGGGCTAATTTAGTAAATATTGCAAGGAAAGTCGGTTCTGCCGGTAAGGGTGTTTTATCTTTCGGTAAGGGGTTATATTTAGCTTTTAGAGAAGCAAAACTCGGTTTCAAAATTAAGAATGTTCCGGAGATGTGGAAAATTACAAGAGTTGAATTGATTAAAAAGAGAATAATTTCCGAAAAACTTGTGAAAATGCGTAATTTCTTTAGGAATTACAAAGCAGCCGTAAGTGAAAATGTTTTATATAATGCTGCAAAATATACTTCTGAGGCAGATAAAAATGCGGAGATTGTTCTAGGGCTTGCTAAACAAGGAACAAAAATAACCCCTAAATTAGCTGATGTAGCAAGAAACATTATTTTTGATGAAAAGTTGGGTACATTTGTTTTCACTAACGGGATGGAGAAATTGGGTTATTCCAAACAAGTAATGAATGCTGTTAAAGAAATTGTTGATTCAGCGGCAATTGAAGCCAAAAGCAAATTAAGAGTTGCAAAATTGTTCAAAAAGAATGCAGATTACGGTACTATATTTTTGGAAGAAGTACAAAAGGGGATAGCTAATTCCCGTTTCGGGGTTCAGGATAAGCAGGTTTTAGAGTCATTTTTTAAGAGTTCAAGTTTTCAAAATACCCTAAAAACGGCATCAAGTAAAATTACTTTAAGCAAAAAAGCGGTAAGAGATTTTACTAAAGACCCATTAACTTTAGATGTGTTTGAAGGTAAGGGAAAAAGGGAAAGCCCCCTTGCAGCTAAGTTCGTTATAGCAGATAAAATGCCTGCCTTCTCCGAAAAAGTACCTGATTTTACCTCAATTGTTAAAGATAAGGATAATTTTTTACTTAAATTCTTTAGAGGTGAAGGTGAAGTTATTGATTTTTCTGCCTTTAAACTTGCCTTTGGAGATACTGAGAGTGTTGCAAATCTAGCCCGTATCTCTTCAAAATTAGGCAAAACAGCCGGCAAGATAGAAATTAAGTTTATTCCAAAAGAAGCAAAAACCTTTTGGTTTAGAAATGTAAAAAGTGTTTTTGTCAGCAGTAAGGATAAACTTTTCGGCGGTAAAGGTAAAGTATTTTTAGTAAAAGACGGTAAAACAATTGAAACAGGAATCAGTATAAGAACTTACAAGAAATATAACGGATTGAATGTTTTTGTGCAAGAGGATTTGGGCGGTGTTGTAAGCGTCTTTAAAGGTGCTGAGCAGTTACCGGTAACGGTAAAAGGCAGTTTCTATTTACCTAAATATCAAATCAGAAATTTTATGAGATTTGCTAAAGCTGACGGGTTAAGCCAACCTTTTAATATAACATTACTCGGCGGTAAAAACAAAATAAATGCTTTATATTTCCAATCTGTGGTTTCACTCTCTGCAGCTTCTACCGGTTTAGTCGGGCCTTTACGGAAAAATTATCCGGAACTAAGAACAGAGCAACTCGCCCTAATTGCTTTGGTATTTCCATATTTACTTTCCGCACTAACGCCTTTTGTGTCACCTTTAGTAAAAAGGTATGGTGCGATTAATATATTAAAAGTATCTATGGGTTTATCCTTACTATCTTTGGCTTTACCGATAGGTGCCGGGTTTACCGGCTTTAACGGAATTCAATCGGATTCTCCTTTTGAGAAACCTTCCCCGCTTTTCTTGTATCCATCTGCTTTGTTGATTGGTTTAGCGACGACTTTAACACGCGGTTCTTATTCTTCCCTCATACAGGCAATAGGCGGCGGCAGCGGTACTTTAAAGGCAGTGGCATTTAAAAGTATTTCCGGTTTTATATTGATTTTACCGCCTGTTTTAGGGGAGGTAATAGATAATTGGAAGCCAAGATATTTCTTAGATGCAGAGGGTAACCAATATCTTAACAAAAAAAATGAACCTATTAAAAAGAAATGGTTTGACTTTTCGTTCTCTTATCCTGTAATATTCCTTGTAGCAGGCAGTTCCTTATTTTGGCTGCAAAAGAGTCATTTTAACCCTAGTATAGGTAGAGAATTAGATTATACCATAGGCGGTTTTAATGGCTTTTTAAAAGAGGCCCGTTCCTCTTACGGCATTTTATTTAGTAAACATACTTGGCCTTTGACCGTTTCAAGTGCTTTACTTGCCGGTGCGGAATCCTCATTACTTTATTCTTATGCTACTTCTAAATCAAACGAATATGTAAGAAACAGAATAAAAATGGAGTCATTAGTACCTGTTATTGCTATGCTTGGCATAGGTGTGCCGGCTTTCTTTACACGTATTAAATCCAAACCCTATTTAAGATTATTAGGCGGAGATACACCGTTCGGATATAGGAATATGACAACATTATCTTTGGCTTTTGCCGGTTCGGGTACCTATTTAATGAAAAAGCAAGATAACCCTGCTGCTTTTACCATAGGTATGGCTTTGACAGCAATAGGATTTTCACAAATAACCAGCAGTATCTTACGGTACGGGCACGTTAGATTGGAAAAAGAATTAAAAATGCCGACCCGTATTGTTACGAGTTGGGACGTTTCTTACCCGACGGTATTTTTCGGTATGTCTTTTGTTCCTTGGATATATGGTGAAGCTTCAGATTTTCATATTAAAGGTCTTACACCAGCTAATGACGATGATATGATAAGTTTAAAAAATACTTCCGCCAAAGATATGATGGGTATTCCTGCCGCAGCTTTGGTTTTAGGTGGCGGGTTTGGATATTTGGGTATGTTTCCTAGGAGGGCTTTAAACCATGTTGCCGGTAGCAGAGGTTTATTGGGAGGTTTAGGCTTGGCAGCGGAATCAAATAACTATGCTTTCAAAACCTTAACCCTGCCAAAACCTGAAATTCCTACAATTCAAAAAGAGCCGCAAATCAAAGTTCCCAATACTAATTTCAAGGCAAATTTTGAAAAGCCCAGATTTAATATACAACCGATACAATAGTTATGAATAAAGTATTAGATTTAATAAAACAAGCCAAATTTATAACTGCTTTTACGGGGGCCGGGATTTCCGTTGAAAGCGGTATACCGTGCTTTCGCGGTAAAGGCGGCCTTTGGGAAAAATATGACCCAAAATATATTGAAATTGATTTTTTTAATTCCCACCCTAAAGAAAGTTGGGCGGAAATCAAAAAAATATTTTATTCTATGACGGCACAAAGCAGGCCAAATAAAGCACATCAAGTGCTTGCGAAAATGGAAAACGCAGGTTTACTTAAAGGTATAATTACGCAAAATATTGATAATTTGCACCAAGAAGCAGGCAGTAAAACTGTTTATGAATTTCATGGTACTTTAAGTTATTTAACTTGCCTTGTTTGCGGTAAACGTTATAAAGTTTCCGAGATAGATTTAAAGAAAGATTTGCCTTCTTGCCCTGCTTGCAAAGGTTTGCTTAAACCTGATTTTGTATTTTATGGGGAGGGCATTCCCCCAAAAGTTTATCAAGATTCCGTTACTTTAGCGCAGCAAAGTGATTTGATGATTGTTGTAGGCACTTCCGGCGAAGTTATGCCGGCTTGCGCTTTACCGCATCTTGTAAAACAAAACGGCGGAAAGATTATTGAAATAAATACTTTACCGTCGGCATACACAAACACTATTACTGATTTATATTTTGAAGAGCAGGCTACAGAATTTTTTGGCAAACTTGAAAGTGCCTTAAAAATATAGTTTATTTACCCCTTGTATTTTTTAAGAAAATTGTTTAAAATTAACTAGAAGGAGATTTTGTTTTTATGTAGGGTGTAAAAACCCTAAATAATTTCTGTTTTTGGGGGCAATAATTGCCACACTTTTGCGGAAGCAAAAGAGGTTCAAAACCAAAATCAGTCGTTTATAACATTGAAAGAACAATGTTCTTTTCGTGTTTACCCTTATCTTTATGATAAGGGTATAACGGCTGGCATTTGTGTGTTTTGAACCTCACAAAAGTCGGCCGCTTTTGTTTGCCTTCGGAAACAGCTAAAAATAGGAGAAATTATGGAAAAAGAAAAAAATAATTCCAAGCGAGGTTTTACCTTGCTTGAACTGCTGGTAGTTATTTTGATTATTGGCATTTTGGCAGCTATTGCTTTTCCAAAGTATCAAATGGCAGTAACTAAAGCAAAAGTAGCAAGTGTTTTACCAATAATGCGACGTTGGAAAGATGCTTTACAAGAATATAAATTGAAATATGGTGATTATCAAGTTGAAGATTATAGTGCTGTTGATGCAAATTGGCCCAGTGATTGGAGTGATGGGCATTGTGGAAATAATACGGAATGTTATACTGATTATTGGTATTCTTGTATGGCTAATGAAGAAGAACAAGGAGAAGTTTATTGCCAACGCTACGTTAATGATGTAGGCGATACCTTTGTCATAAACATCTATCAGCCTGATGATCCTGACGAAGAAAACTTTCGTAATAAAGTAATTTGTACTGCTGATGGTAATGAAGGTCACAAAGTCTGTAAAGCCCTAGGTGGTAGACCAATTGATGGCGATGATTCTGCTTATGAACTTTATTAAAAAATAATTTAATAACATAAAAGCTCCCCGCGAGTACTAAAACCCGCGGGGGTGTTTTTATCTATTTAATGCAAGGTAGCCAATACTAATTATAAAGTAAGCAGCCCCCCTGCAAAAGCATAAATGGCAGCAAATGCTATCAAAAGAATTAATATCATTACAATCTTTTCGCTTTTGCTAAAACAAGGTTCTGTAGGTGCATTTTGGCGACGGGCAACCATAAAAACAGGTATACCGAGTGCCAAAAATACAAAGGCCATAAATAAATATTGTAATCCTGCTGCATAGATCAACCATAAACCAAAGGCTGTACCTAAAATACCGCTGATTAAGGCAAAGAATCTGCCGTGTTGCGTTATTCTTTGATACTCACCGTCTTCGGTTAATTTCCATAAATAAAGTGTGCTGAAAATATATGCCGGCAAAACCATAACACCGGTGATACTAAGCATAGTATTCCAAGCATTATTTGAAAAGTACACCAAAAACATTGCAAGTTGCATAATGCCGCTTGTTACCCATAAAGAAACGGAAGGCGTACCTTTATCATTTTCCCTGGCAAAAATTTTAGGGAAGGTGCCGTCAATCGCGGCTGATTGAGGTATTTGGGCAGCAATCATCGTCCAAGCCAGCCAACTGAATAAAACAGCAATTAAAAGCCCGATATTCATTAAGTAACTACCCCATGGGCCAACAAGATGTTCCAAAATCCCGGCAGTTGACGGGTTTGCAATTTTAGCAATTTCCGCTTGGGACATAAACCCAAAAGGTAATAAGGAAAGTAAAACGTAAATTACCAAACAACCGCAAAAACCGAGAAATGTGGCCTTGCTTACTGCCTGCTGGCTTTTTGCACGGGAAGATAATACAACCGCACCTTCAATACCTATAAAAGCCCATAAAGTTACAAGCATTGTACTTTTAAGCTGTGTTTCAAAACCGCCTAAACTTTTTGCATTTGCGCCTAAGTTACCCCAAAAATCATAATTGAAATTATGTGCATTAAAAGCAAAAATACAAATGATTATGAAAAGCGCAAGCGGTACTAATTTCGCTGCGGTACCGATAACATTCATTACCGAGGCCTGTTTTACACCGCGCAAAACAATAAAATTAAAGCCCCAAATTAAAGCCGAACCGCAAATAATGGAAAGCAAATTATTCCCCCCCGCAAAATGGGGCGGAAAGAAATAATTTAAGGCATCCATTGTAATAACGGCATAACCGACATTACCGAAAATTTGGGAAAGCCAATAAGCCCACCCGATAGAAAACCCTGCATAGTTTCCAAAACCGTTGCGGGCATACATATAAATACCGGCAGTTAAATCCGGCTTGACACGGGAAAGCACGCTAAAGGTGTTTGCAATAAAATACATACCTATCCCTGTTATAACCCAGGCAATAAGTACTGCACCTGCCGCCGCCCCTTGTGCCATATTTTGGGGGAGGGAGAAAATCCCGCCCCCTATCATAGAGCTTATAACTATCGCCGCAAGCCCGATTACACCGAGTTTACCGCTGTTATTTTGGTTGTTTTCTCCCATAATACCCCCAATAAACCCTACTTATGCAACACCACAGGTGCAGCATTTTGGAAGTTTAAAAAGCCCATAACTGTCAAACAATACGCAAAAGGTTGTGTAATGTTTATATAGTTATGCCAAAATTGAAATTCACTGTGTTTTTGTACACCGCGTATCTCAAGTTCGTGGTTTAAAGATTTATTAAGCCACATTTCAGCATGGCCTTTGGCGATATCATTGTCAATGTGGGTGTCAAAATATTCAACATATTCCGCAGCCCAGCCGCCGATTAAATTGCCTGCTGAATCTTTACCCCAGCAAATACCGATACCGGTTGCTATGGCTTTATGGTCCTCAATTTTTGCACCGTTGCCGGCTATAATGGTTTCAAGCACCGCACCGTGTTTAAAGTTTTTGCAAACTTGTTCCACAGGTACGATATTACCAAATAATTCCTTCGGTAAAACCGAAGTATATGGCACTACATTGAAGTTTTCAATTTTTGCCTGCAGTAATGCACTGTCATAGCAAAAAGTTTCAAACGGTTGCGGAGGAATTCCGTCCGTTGCTTGCCCTGCCCCGCCTGAAATAAAGGCTAAAGTAGGATATCTTGTTCCATATTCATTATTCATTTTTTGTTCTCCTTTTTTATTCTTTTAAATCATTACTGTTGCTCTTAAAGTAAAGACGCTTACCCAAGTATCATCTGTATTAAGTGCGCCGCGATTGTAAAATTGTAAATCCGGCGTGATTGTTAAGTATTGAGAAAAGCCCCAAACCCATTGTGCTTCAAATACGGTTTCACCCGTGCGGACAAAGACATTGCTGAAATCACCTTTTGCCATTTTATTATATCCGATACCAAAGGTAATAGTATCTAAAGGATTTCTGCTGAGAGGATCAACGAAAGCCATACCTAACATATAAGAATTGCGTATCGGCGATATATTATTTGTAGAACCGTTTGCCCTGCCGAACATAACAATTTTTTTGCTTAAGTTTTGCTCCATGTTGAAACTCCAACCCATAGAATTACCAAGCTGTTCGTTTACTGAAGGTTGATAGTAAACCAATGCGGCATATTGTCCTTTACCTAACCCCCAAGTCGGCGTGTAGGTTATAGAACCAAAGCCCGTGTATTTACCGTCAAAAGCAGTATCCATATCCATTATTCTGCCGCTTACGTTTGTAGCATCTTGATAACCGCCGGCAATTGTTAGTTCTTTTATAGGTGTAATTTCGGCATAAGCACCGAAGCTTGCCTGAGGATAAGTGGCAGTTGCATTTTGGGACATTGAATAGTTTATTAACCCGGTTTGCTGGTTGGAATTATAGGTAGTACCGTCAAAGTTATATATCGGATATTGACCAATAGCCCAAGAAAACCAGCTTAAATCCCCTCCCCAAGTATGGTTGAAGGTTAATTGGGAAAATAAATCTTGCCTGCCGGGATAATCGTTTATTGCGGTAACGGTACCAAGACGTCCGTTAAGTTCGTTGCCGTTTATTCCCCAATATCTGACAAGAGTATAGTTAAAATTTATTTGTGCTGATCCAAGTAAAGAATCAGTATTAAATAAATTAAGTTGTGCGTATGGGTAATAGATAGTTTGCAAAGAAGTTTGTTTTCCCCCCGGTGCCCCGCGCTGTGCTGTCAAAGACCAGTCAAACCCATAGGAAAAGCCCATATCCTCTTGTAAACCTTTTTTGAAGTTAGAGTAAAAATCATCCGCTTCATTATAATAAGAGGTAAACATATTACCTAAACGCCTTTCATGACGGGCGGGGATTTTTATCTCTGTTATATCTTCATAAACATACTCGTGAATAAGTGGGGTTATAATCATTAACCCTTCTTGTGCGCTTTGTTCACTGAGCATATTTAGGTTTTTTGTCATTTGGCTGCCTTGTGCATAACCAGGACTGCCGTGATGGCCATAATGTTTAACACTGTGGCTTTGTGTTGTGGTGTTTTGATGATTAGTTTGTGCTACGGCGTTTGCGGAAACCCCAAAACAAAAAACAAACGCAAACACCGCAGTTATTATTCTTCTCATACAACCTCCTTTAGTTGTAATCAGCTTAATTTTTTGCTGATATAATATATTTGCATTATTTTAATATAATGTCAAGTAGTTATTTATTAATCAATTTGTATTATCTTATTTTTGAAATATTATTCTATTCTGTAAAACTATTATAGGGCCTATAAAAAATAGGTCTAAATTATATAAACAAGGAAATTAAACTTTTATTGGTTTTATAAATTGCTTATTTTGTTAAGTAAAATAAGGTAAAAACTATTCAAAAATTGCTATAATGATTATGCAATATCAATATTTCGGGGGAGATTATGAAGATTTCAAAAACAGTATTTAATAAATTGCTTAAGACGGCAAAAGCAGCATTTAAAAATTCCTATTCGCCTTACTCAAAATACCGCGTTGCTGCCGCAGCGCTTGCAAAAAGCGGTAAAATTTACGGCGGAACAAATATTGAAAATGCTTCTTACGGGCTTACAATGTGTGCGGAACGTTGCGCCATTTTTAAAGCAATCAGCGAGGGTGAAAAGGAAATAAAGGCACTTGTTATAATTGTTTCGCAGGACCCTAAATTACCGGAAGCTACCCCTTGCGGGGCCTGCCGCCAGGTTATTGCGGAATTTGCCCGGCCTGATACACCTATTTATACTTTAAATTTACAAGGCAATAAACCGCCTGTTATGCGTTTATTAAAAGAATATTTACCTAACGCTTTTACGCCGAAAAACTTGGAATAAAATAACTACAAATTATATCTAGATTAGTTATTAAATGTAAATTACGGTAACTGTTTTTTGCATGCTCGGCGTAAACGGTGTAATAAGCCTGAAGTCAAAACCGCTGCAGCTAAACTAAATAAAATAGGCCCGGAAAGCATTGTTATAATTGCAACTATTTTCCCCCCTACAGTAGCAGGTATCATATCACCATATCCAATAGTCGTAAATGTGCTTACACTCCACCATAAAGCATCAAATAAAGTACCAAAAACTTGCGGTTGTATTTGATGTTCAAAACGAAAGATAAGTATTGCACTCCAAACCCAAAGTATTACAAAAAAACCAAAAATAATTGTTAGTTCTTTTGCTTTGTGTTTTAATACTTCTTCAAAAACTTGCAGGCCTTCTGTGTAACGTATCAGCATTAAAATGCGGCATGCACGTAAGGTGCGCAAATAACCGTAACCTAGGCTTATATAAGGTGGTAAAGCAAATAAATCAATTAACATCAGCGGTGTTAAAGCATATTTTATGCGCCCGAAAAACGGGTGTTTAAATTTCGGGTTTACCGTGCAAGAATAAAGCCTGAGTATATATTCAGTGCTGAACACAAGGCTGATAAGTATATCAATAATTATGATGATATTTTTGGCACTTTTTGTAATTTTTACATAACTTTCCAAACCGTCTAAAGGTACACTTAACAGAATTAAAAATATTATACTTCCGTTAATTAAATTAGAATATTTACCTTGGTTTTTGTTAAGTATATTATAAATTTTTTTCTTAATCATTTTATTCCTCATCTTTTAACTAATTAACCTTTATATATTATATAAAATAATTATAAATAATTATTTAAGTTTTTTCATAGAAATAGTAAAATTTTATATAATTAATTATGAAAAAATTTTTATTGTTTGTGTTTTTATTTTCCGTTTCGTTTTGTGCAGTTAAAGCACAAGAAAACGTTATTTATAAAGGAAAATTGAAAATTAAAGAAAAAGCGTATATCTTGGTGGAAGAAAAATTAAAAATAATTGTTGATGATGAAATAGATTTCCCCTTTATCCGACGCCTTAAAAAAGACAATGAACCCGTATCTATAACCTTAACCTTAAATGATAAACGAATAGAATTTTCTAACCCTTTTGAGAAAGATCGTATATTTTGCGATTATTTAGCCTATGCTTATGCTTTTGGAATAGGAAAAGGTTTAGTAAAAATGTTTCCTGCTCATTTTTCATATACTTTGGTAGCAAGTTTAAATTGTATGACGGCTAATAGAACACTAATGTTTAATGTGTTTCAGAGTAAGATATATCATAATAAGAGGTCTCATTTCTCTTCAGGTTCTTCCTTGATAAGAACTATTATGAAAATGAGGAGGAAATAAAACTGTGAACAAATATTTTGAAGGTTTAGCCAGTACCTTGCAAAAAATTGACGATACACAAAATAATCAAATGAATAAAGCCGCACAAATTTTGGCGGAAACCGTTTTGCAAGACGGTTTGATTTTTACTCTCGGTAACGGGCATAGCCATAGTGCAGCTTTGGAAGGTTTTCACAGAAGCGGCAGCCTTGCTTGCATAAGCGCTATTTTAGATGATAGTTTTAATTTTCGCCCGACTGCCTCAAAAGCCACAGAACTTGAGCGCAAAGAAGGATATCTATTTCCTATCTTAAAAAAACATAAAATGACGGAAAGAGACTGTATAATAATTATTTCAAATTCAGGCAGAAATGCCGCCGGCATTGACGGCGCAATTTATGCAAAAAGCAAGGGTTTAAAAGTTATTGTTATAACGGCAGTTGAGGCACATAAAGAAACAAAATCCCGTCACTCAAGCGGAAAAATGCTGCGGGATTTTGCCGATGTTTTAATTGATAATTGTTGCACTAAACAAGAAACTGTTTTAACTTTGCACGGTAGAAGTGCAGGGCCTGTTTCTTCTTTAGTAAGCGGGGCAATAATGAACAATATTTTATTTAGTGCGGCAGAAATTGTGCAAGAAAAATACCCTGATTTCCCCCTCCCTTTTTACATGAGCAGTAACGACGACGGCGGAGATGAAAATAATCTAAAAGTTGCCCAAAAATATAAAAACCGTATACTATTTTTAGATTAATTAAATTTTGCCGGCATATACCTAGATATTTGCGTTAAAAAATGCTAAACTGAATTTTTAAGTACGAGGAGATTTTACTATGAGAATGTTAGACCTTATTATCAAGAAAAGAAACAACTTGCCTTTAACGCAGGAAGAATTTAATTTTATCGCACAGGGTGCAGCCAAAGAAAGTTTGCCGGATTATCAGTTATCGGCTTTTTTAATGGCTTGTTTTTTGAACCCTTTATCTAAAAAAGAAACGGCTATGCTGACTAAAGCCATGGCATTTTCCGGCGATAGATTAGAGTTTAAGAATATAAGAATTCCTACGGTAGATAAACACTCTACCGGAGGTGTAGGTGATGGTATCTCCCTTGCGCTTGCTCCGCTTGTGGCTTGTGCCGGCGTGGCTGTTCCTATGATGTCAGGCCGCGGGCTTGGGCATACGGGCGGAACACTTGATAAACTTGAATCAATGAAAGGTTTTCAAGTACGAGTCAAAACACCTAATATTTATAAGCAGATAAAAGCGCTTGGTGTTTGTATGTTTGGGCAAACGTCAACACTAGCGCCTGCCGATAAAAAACTTTATGCCTTGCGTGATGCAAGCGGCACCGTTGAAAGCAGGCCTTTAATTACAGCGAGTATTTTATCAAAAAAATATGCTGAAGGTGTTAAAGCTTTATTTATAGATGTTAAGTATGGTTCCGGTGCATTTATGCAAAATTATAAAGATGCTAAAGAACTTGCAAAAACTTTGGTAGAAACGGCGAAAATGCTTGGTCTTAAATGCTGTGCTTTGTTAACTAATATGGATACTCCGCTTGGGCGTGCCGTAGGTAATGCAAATGAGATGCGGCAAAGTATTGCCATTTTGAAAGGTGATAAAAATATCGCTCCAGATTTCTATGAACTTTTAATAGAAAGTGCTGCTTATATGCTTGTCGTTTCCGGCAAAGAGAAAAATCTTTCTAAAGCACGCAGTCTTATAGAAAAGATATTACTAAGTGGTGCAGCATTACAGAAATTTAAAGAAATGCTTAAATGGCAAGGTGTAAACCCCGATATAGCAGACAGACCGGACAAGTATTTAAAGGACTCAAAAAACTGTATTTTAATTAAAGCAGATAAAGCAGGTTTTATCACGCGTTTAACGGCAAGAACTGTTGGCGAAGCGGCTGTCTTACTAGGTGCAGGCCGAGGGAAGATGGAAGATAAAATTGCTTATGGTGCCGGCATTTGGCTTGATAAAAAACTTGGAGATAAAGTTAAAAAAGGCGAAATTATTGCCCACATTTATGCCGACGATAAAAAACGCTTGGCGGACGGTGTTGCCTTATTTAAAAAGGCCTATAGTATTGGGGCCAAAAAACCAAAAGAATGCCCGTTAATTGCAGAAGTAATAAAATAATTATTAAATAATCATTAAAATAGTAGGCCTAATGGTGAAAAATGTTGCTAATACCGTATCAAAAATGATGAAATGTTATTTTTTTGCTTTCTCTTTTATTTTCGCCACCCATTTTTTACGGTCTTTATCTATGTAAAAAATGGGCGGGAGAAAGCCGAGCAAATTTTATTTGCGAGGCAAGAGGGGGGTACCTTATTAGTAAACTTCAGAGACGTAAAATGTATTAATGGGCAACCCCCACCCCTAACCCCTCCGCCCTTTCTTATTTTTGCTAAGGCAAAAATAAAACGGCAAAGGGGGAGGAAAATAAAAGAGCAACAATTTTAAGGAAAAGATACTTAATCAGCAACATTTTTGACCATTAGACCAAATAGTATAAAACGAAAAGGGCCGCTTTGAAGCAGCCCTTTTTGCATATAGATATTTGATATCTCTTTGATTATTTTTGTAAATTTACTTTACTTGATTGCAATGCAAAATCAGCGAATCTTCTGATTAGAGACATGTCATATTCAAGTTCAGATATCACGGAATGTATTATTTTTGGGTCGTGATTAAACATCATTGAAAATGCTTCATAATTATCAGCAATTACGGACTTTGCTATTAAAGAAGTAAATTTTGGTTGTCCCTGTTTAAGATTTTCATTTAGTATTGAATCTACAAGAGGGTCAAAACCACCCATGATCAGTGCCATTAGAACATCATCATTGTGCCCCTCTATACATAATGACATCAAATTATACTGTTCCTCATAAGATATTTTATTATCTTTTATACTATAAAACGCAGATTTCATCAATTTCTCATGATTGACAGGTAAGTCTTCATTGATTATTGTAAGCACATAGTTTATATCTAGATATTTTTTTTGTTTGGTTTCTAAAGTATCACGATACGATTCCTTTATAGAATTGCTTATTTGTTCATATTCCTGCTCATGGTAATCATTAAGATAAGCTAATTCCTGTGCGCTGATTGTTCCGACAAAGGTTCCCATAAAGATGAATGCGAGTAGCGACGGTAATATTTTTTTTGTTTTCATACTAATCTCCTAATTATTTTCATTCATTTCAAGCGGTACAAAAAGAGTTGTTTTTTCAAATCCGTATTTTGATTCAAACAACTTAGACCAAGGTTCTTTTTCGGCATCTCTTACATAGTAGAAATAAGAATTGAACTGGTCACAAGCGTCATGAATAATTGTATCAAAATCGGCCTTTTTCCATTGGAAAACTGCTCCTGTTGAATACTTTTTCCTTGCATCCGGAGGTGGAGTAAGGTCCAAAGAATCAAGAAAAATATTAAAAGTATCAACGAATAAGTCGTCCACATAAACATTTCCCCAAGTTTGGCTGGTATCTCTCCATAAGTTCATAACATCTGTCATGAAATTACATTTATCTTCTATTGTCAAAGGCGGGTTAGCCTGTTGTTCAAGATGCTTGTAAAAATTTTGGAAATTAAATTTAAATTCAATAGCAATACCAGAACCCTTTTTTTTGTTGAATATATATTTCGGTAATTTATTATTTGCAACTATTACATCTTTTACAAGTGAAACGGGTGAAGCATGTCGTAAATATTCATTTATCAATAAATCAAGGGTTTTATCTTTAAGGAAATCTATGGTTTCATTTTCATTATCTATTGCTTCTGAAGAAGCAAAAGTAATCAAGGAAACGATATTATTGTGTTTATCATATACGCTGTTTAATTCCTTATTCTTTTTTATGTAATTATAAAAAAACTCAAAATCCTCTTCTGAATAAAATATTAATAAATTTCTCAAGGTAAACATAGTTACATCATTTTTTACCCTGTTCTTTATAGCACCGTAAAGAGCATTTAATGCTTTTTCACTGTCTTTATCACCTATTTTATCCCTGTTTACTACTGCTTCAGTAAATAAAGAATTGTATTTTTTTAAAGCATATCTGTTTGCATTATTTTCACTTATACCTAATTCATCATCATAAGCCTTTGTTTTAATATTCCCGTTTACGTCGGTATATTGAATCCATGCAGGAAAATAATCGGGGTTTTTTAACAATTTTGTTAAATTACCTATTTTTCCGTCCCTAATGCATGCAGACATTTCCGTATACCGCTGTAATGCTGTCTTTTTAGGAGAACCGCCGATGGTGTTCCCAATGGACACAGAGATATCTTTCTTTATGTCACTGAATTCGCTGCCGAATGATAACATAGTCATTAAGCCTAAAATGAGTAGTAAAGATAAATATTTTTTCATACGCTATAAGTTAAGCTCCCTTATTAAATTTTCAGATTCTTGCTCCAAAATAAAATCTCTCAAAGTTTTTCCATTTACTTTTTCTGCTACACTTGCACCGTTATCTAATAATATTTTAGCGGCTTCAAGATATTTCGGTTGTTCACTTCGTGAGTAAGTTAAAACCCAATATGCAAATAAGGAAATAGAATTTCTGTCATATTGCATATTATCGTTTCTAACACGCAAATTATTCGCTTGATTATTTACAAATCTTATAAGGAAACTATTTAAATATTGAATTAATAATGTTTCCGGAAGATTGAAAAGAATTCTAGCATTAAAATTATTTTTGATATCATCTGCCGTTAAAAATTTAAGTATAGTATTAACTGTTTTTAAATCATAGGATCTATTGGCTATAGTATAATTAAGAATATCAATTTTTTCATCAACCGAAAATTCATTTAATTTTATTATATTCTCAAATAAATATAAGAAATCAAAATCAGATTTAGTGTGCTTAATTAAGTCTTTTACCAATTTTATTTCATTACCGTTTTTGTAATCATCTAATATTAAATTAATACCCATATTTTTTATTCCTCTGTTTTCCGGCTTTAGCATTTCAGAGATTAATTTAATAACATCTGGATCAGTAACATCAGTAGAAATAACTCCTTTTGATTTCGCAAAGTTATAAAGAGTCTTAAATATTTTGTAATATTTGGAAGAATCATAATGATTTACAAAAGAAAATATTGTGAACATTACAACATAATTGCTATATTGCTTACCTTCATTTTTGGTATTATATTGATAAATCAAATTCAGAGCATTAGTATTATCTTCCCAAGCCGCTACAAGCATCAGCGGCATATTACTATACTGGAAAGTTTTGTTTTTAACAGCATTATCATTAGGAATTTCCAAAAACTGATTTTCTTTACCTATTAAATAGATTACTTGCTGCATCATGTTAGCATCAATCATTAAATTAGGATTCCAATTAACATTATTAAGGAGGAAAGACAATGCTTGTTCAGTATCTTTTTTAGAGCCTTTCTCTGTTATTATATTGCGCATAACCTCATATCTAAGTAAATAATGTGATGCAAGTCTTTCTTTTTGGGTAGGTAGACTGAAACAAATATCCATTAGTTTTGCGTCCTTGTCTTTAATAATACGATAAATATCACAAGGAACGCCTTTTTCTTTTTGCCTTATTGAGGCATTAATATCCTGCCTTACTTCTTCAAACTCAAATGAGTAAGAGGGTAAAGTTAAAAAAATACTTACTGCAAGGACAGTAACTAATCCGAGATATTTTTTCATATTTAGTATCTCCTTAAAATAAGGCTAAAAGAGATTCGTTTTACCTATAATTTTTTTTGCTTCTTCAGACCCGCGTGTTTCAATGATTTCTCTAACGGTTATTTTTTTCCCGTCCAATATTGCTTCATCATTTATGTTGGCACCCTTTTCAATTAAATAATTAGCAAAATCTAGAGCAGGGCCCTCACTTTGCGAATACATAAAAGCCCAATATGCGAGTAAAGAACCCTCAAAAGTATTATCAGGGTTATAACGGAATTTTACCCTTAAATTATCAACCCCGCCCAACTTTTTTATAAATAAATCGGTTTGCTCTTTCATATCAACGGAAGAAATGGGAAATAACAATGTCATATTTCTAAGACAAATATCATTCGTGGTCAAATCCGCTTTAGTCATAGATTTTAGAATGTCTTTTATAAGAGGTATGTTTTCAGGGTTATTTTCCAAGACATTACCCAGCTCCGTACATTTTTCATCTGCGGTTTTAATTTTTTGCGCTGATTTTATCTCTTCCTTTATAGCTGAGTTTATATTCGGGACTTGCTCTTTATCTAATTCCAAAGCATGAACCGTTCCTATAGTTCCTGCTAAAAGAATAAATGCAAAAATCATATTTATTTTTTTCATATTGTCACTCCTTATATTCTATCCTAATATTCTATACCTATAGTTTAACACAAATGGGTTTTATCGTCAAGGGGCCAAAAGACCTAATTTTAAAGTCAAAAAAGACCTATAATAAATTAGGCCTTGACGATATGATAAGTATTGGTTATAATAGTATTATAAATTTTACTCACCAAATGTGGGGGCAAATATGCGCAATAAAATACTTTCTGTTATTCTATCTGTTCTTCTGTTACCGTTAAATTCTTTTGCTTTTTCTAAAAAGGATGTTTACAATTATTGTCAGAAAGATAGCAAAAGTTGTAATTGTTTTGTTTCCAAGTTCATTTATGATATATATACCGATGATGGTTATAAGCCTAAAGGTGAAGCTGGTAATAGAGTTTACCTGGGAACTCTTAGAAAAAATCTATCCAAATGTCGTGGTCCAGAATATGTTGGGACCTATGACGGCTACATGGCAAAAATACGAAGTATACCTGGAGATTTAGAATCTCCTTCTTCTACAAATAAAGGAGATATTAAGGCGCAATACGTTTATCATGATGAAACATACAACTATCTTTTAAGAATGGGAAATGTGGATAAGGCATCAAAATATTTTACTGCCAATGTGCAAATTCTACTTACAAACATGATAACTAATGCTTGGGCAGCCCGAACCATAAAGGACATGCTTGAGCAGGACCTTTTGACTGATAGTGAAAAAGATGCCGCTTTGATGGTGTTAAACAAAAATTTGCAGCATATAAAAAGTTGCCGATCTTTTTTATGTAATATTCCCAGCAGCGTAGTTAATACTATTCCTACCTTAATCGGTGGTTGTGATGAAGATGCCTGCTTGTTAACTGCTTTACACATTGAGCTTCTTGAATCTTTAATTAAGAGCGGTGCAAAAAGTGTTTCCGTTAATGATGCTATACAAACAATGTTCGATGTTCTGTTTAAAAAAATTGTTGAAAGCGAAGACGGAGATAAGAAAGGAAAATCCAGAGAATTCGGAAATCAAAAATCAAATACCATAGTAAAGGTGCCTGCAATGATGGCTATATTGAATCTTCCTGGTGGTGAAGATAACTTTAACTATGTTGCTGGGAAAATTTTAGATAATAGTGCCAGTGATTATTCCGATTCTAATGCCGGTGTGATAATGATGATTATGCAGCGCTACGAAAATATGGGGAAATTTAATTTAATTAAAAATGAGTTATCCAAAAAGGGAAACGTAGTTGCTAATATGGAAGCCAATATCATACTTGGTGCGCATCCGGAAGTTCTAACAGCTCAGCAAAAGGAAGATATTTCTAAAGTTTTACATGATAATTATGCCAACAAAACAACTGCTTGTGACGGAATGAAGATATCTAATAACGGAGCCAGATATACAGCCAAGCCTACATTATCAGGGTATGATGCTAAATTTGATGCCATGTTAAAACAAAGAATGTGTGAGAGTTACGATAAATTGAAATGGAGTATGCCTCGCAAACAAACTAATTTAGATAAAGAAGGAAATATTCAAGGAGGAGAGGAGTTTTGTACTCCTTGTGAGGGTAATGTAAGTAAAAGTGCAAGTTTGGAAGTTCAAGAATTTATTGTTGAGTTTATTGTAGAAGAATTCTTGGATGATGTTGTTTTGGCTGTATTGACGGCTGGAGTTGGATTAGTTGAAAAAAAATTCGTAACTGCAGCAAAATATACCGCTAAGATAGCCAAGCGTACTGTAAAGACTGTTGATAAAACTATGGGAAGATTTGTTGATAAGATTCCTGCAAAAGTAAAGCAATTAAGGAGCAGAACAAAAGCAGGAGTATTTAAATTGAGAGAAAATAGTAAAGGCAAACAAATTATTGACTGGGTAGATGATGCCACAGATGTTTCCAAGGATGCAAATAAGGCGGGAAAGACTTTCAACAAAGCAGATGATGCCGCTCAAATAGCTAAAGCGGAGGAAAACACCGCAAAAGGCATAAAGAATGTTAAAAATACAAATGTTACAAATAAGATAGACGATACCGCTAAGACCTTCGGTAATTCCGGTAATGTCGGGAATGCTGTGGGTGCCAATGCTTCTGCTATGACAGGTACAACCCACACTTTACCTCAGGCGGAGGTTGTTGGCAGCAAACCGCCTAAGATAGAAAGAAGCACCTTAAATAGTGTGCCTTCTAATACAATGTCTGATAAACAAATTGCGGAAGAAATGGCATATCGCAGCAGGGTAAAGGAACGCTCACAAAAACTAAACGATGAGATAGGTAAATTAAACAATCAAATAAGGGATAATGAAGAAGGGCTTATTTCCAGATTTACCAAGAAGAGTGAGACAGAACAGTTAAAAGCCCAAAGGGATGTTCTGCAGCGTCAACAAAGTATAAACGAGGCTCTTTCAAACCCAAATATTAAGGTAAATAAGACATCAAGCGGGTATGAAGCCGTTGCCAAGAACGGTAAAAAGGATGTTTTGTCCAAACAAGAATTAGATACCTATGTAAAATCTTTAAATGAAGAAGATCAGGCAAGGTTTTTAAATAGGAACTCAAATCTTGATAAAGAGAATATTTTACCTAAACAGGAAACGACTTCTTTAACTAAGGAAGGCCAGGTGAAAAGTCTTAATAATGAGCATGAAAAAGCTCATGGCGGGCCTGTACATCACCTTAAGACAACTGCTAAGAAAATGGCTATTAATGAAACTGCGTTAAAAACGAAGGAAAACATTGATAAGCAGAAACATAAAATTCATTATTACAAAACAACTTCTAATGCGAAAAAGACTAAAAAGGTTATTAAAAGGAATGGCCCACAAAAACAGGTAGGTTAACGTATTGTTAACTTAGATTAAAAAGTTTAACCCTCCCGTATTTATAAAAGTGCGGGAGGGTGTTTTATGAAACATAGTTTCCGTTAAGATTTAGCAAGATAGATGTATATTTTTACTTCAGACTATCAAGTTTTTTGTTAAACTTTACAATAATCTCAGAGGGAATTTTTTTAATTTCTTCTAAGCGTTTTGAAAATGGCATATCATCAGGAAAGAAAGGCATAGCAAGATCCGCCCCAGCAGAAAGGGCAAGCGCCATCTTTTCCCCTATAGGTATGTTCCCTGTTGCCTGCATATTCAAAGCATCTGTGATAATCAAACCGTTAAATTCCAATTTATTCCTCAAAAGTTTATAAATTTTAGGACTGAAAGTTGATAGATTTTTTGCATCAATTTGCGGATATAGGGCATGCCCCATCATGACATACTTATATTCCTTTACCTGTGCAAATGGAATAAACTCCCTGCCGGTTAATTTCTTTATATTTACCCCCTTTATTACCGGAATTCCTTTGTGGGGATCTAACTCGGAAAGTGCTGTTCCAGGGAAATGTTTGAAACACGGTTCTAAACCTCCGGCCCGCGTTCCTTGTGCAAATGCTTCGGAAAGTTTAGCGACTGTTTGAGGGTCCTCAGAGTATAAACGAGTTTTGAAAAAACCATTATAATCAGGCGGGCGTAATTCTGCATTTGGTGCTAAATTGACATCTACAGAAATCATAGAAAGTAATTGCGCCATCTCTTTTGCATTTTTAAAAACCGCCTCAGAAGCCGTTTCTAGACCATGTTCTTCGGCGATATTGCCATAATATTTTGCACTGTTAAATTTCTTAGCTGGGAATAAATATTTTAAACGGTTTACCTGCCCCCCCTCCTGGTCAACAAAAAAATATACCTTATGCCCCAGCAATTTGTTTAAGTCTGATTTTAGAGAATTTAAATCAATATTTTTCTTAAAATCCTTTTCAACAAAAACGAAACCATAAGGATTTACCTTTTTTATATATTCACTTTCTTCATTAGTTAAAGGGTAAGATTTTACGGTTAAAATAAGCGGGGAAATCTCTTGCGCGCTTATCGGAAGGATGAAAAAAAATATTGCAAACAATTGTATAAACAGTTTCCTCATACCAAATTATACAACATTTATGCTATAATTTTGTTAAGGTATTTTGGAGGCCTTATGAAAAAATTATTTGCATTAATGTTAACAATTTGTTTGAGTTCTCAGGCATTTGCTTTGAATTGGCAGATGGTCGGTGCACGCCACATGGCTATGGGTGGGGCCGGTGTTGCCACCGCTAACGGAACTTTAGCACAATATTATAACCCGGCTTTATTGGCGGTTAATGATATCTATAATAAGCATAATGAGATTTCTTTTAACTTTGGTTTGCAAGCAGAGACATCGAAAGCACTACTTGATGCCACAAAGAAATTAATGGATATGTCTGACCAATATAAAAAAGTTCAGTATTATATGTCTAGCACAGGTGCTAATACCCATGCGGGTGCTTTAAAAACGGTTTTTGAAGGAATGGGCGATATTAACGATATATTCAAAAACGATTTAGGTGTTTTAACTAATGCAGATGCGGGATTGGGTTTTAAGTTCGGTAATTTTGCAGTTTCAGCGCGCTCTTTGGGAAGTATGTCGGCATTACCTGTTATTGATAGACAGAATTTAATATTAAAAAGCAGCAGCAGCGGTTTTAATTTTTCGTCTGTTACGACATCTCCGGCAGGTTACGGAACTGAAGCAGCGGCCCTTTCTTCCGCAATTTCAAGTGCAAACATAGGGAATGATTTAAAAACCTTAATTTCTGCCTCTACCAATAATCCTACTTCGCTTGCAAATATTATAATTAATTCTATGGTTGATGCAGGTTCCCAGCAATCTGAAATTCAAGCGGCTGTTAGTGAAATGGTTGCTAATATGCCTGCAGTGGCAAATTTAATCAACGGTATTTCATCTTCAGGCGGGCTATATTCCGATAACCAAACACGTGTTATGGCTGATATGGCTGTTTTCTCCGAAGCTGCTTTGGGTTACGGTTTTAATTTGGTACACGGTATCAGTTTAGGTGCTAATGTAAAAGTTATTGAAGGCACAACAGCCCAAACGGGAATATTTATTTTGTCTGATGATATGGGTGTGGGTGATGTTATTAAAGAGGCATGGAATAATAAAAAATTCTCTACGAATTGGGGTGTGGACTTGGGTGCTGCAGTTAATTTTTCTGAATTATTTCAAGCAGATGTATTTTTTAATCCTCAGGTCGGTATAACAGCAAGGAATATAAATTCGCCGAAATTCAAAAGGCCTAAAGCCCCAACAGGTTGGACTTTGCCTTGGAACCAAGAGGATTATAAATTAAAACCGCAAATCAGGGCAGGTGCGGCAATTAATCCGTTTACGAAACGTTTAACTCTCACAGCGGATATTGACTTAAATGAAAACGAGACGGTTTTACAAAATTATAAATCACGCCAGCTTTCTGCCGGTTTAGAAGTTTTAACAATTGACGATTATTATTTTAAATTACCTCTTCGTTTCGGTGTTAATAAAAACTTGGCACAAAGTGATGCCCCGATGTATTTTACAGCGGGATTTGCAACCGTAACGCCTGTTTTCACTTTTGAACTTGCCGCTGCGATCGGTGACGGAACTGAGAAAGTTGATAATAAAGATATTCCAAATGCCGCAGCATTATCTATGAATTTTGCTTGGTTCTTTTAATACTTAATATTATTAAATTAACTTGAACGCGCCTGCTTAAAACGGGCGCGTTTTTATTGCCTGTTTTTAATATTTTTATTTTCCCCCCTATCACTTGACAAATTGGTTTGTTTATATTATAATTATTTAAGATTAGTTATAAATAATGTTAAATAATTATTTATACTTTATAATCTGGGGGTTATATGAGGGGTAAAAGAAAAGGGGTCAAAAGAATATCGTATGGTATTACAGCAAAACATAAAGGGGATAAATATTTCAAGGGACATATATATTTTTCCCTTTTAATAATTATAATTTTATGTCTTGCTTTGCTTACGAGTTGTAAAAAAGGAAATTCAAATACATCACAACTTGCTTTGCCGGTGTCTGCCGTAAAGGTTCTTAAATTAGATTTACCTTGGCAGTTGGAATATCCTGCCTTAGTTAATGCGAGTTTAGAGGTTGAAGTCCGCGCACAGGTGGGCGGTATCTTGCAGGCGCGCAATTTCCAAGAAGGCAGTTTTATAAAGCAAGGAACCCCCCTCTTTCAAATAGATGAAACCGATTATGTTTTGGCCCTTAAAAGTGCAAAAGGACAATACCAGCAGGCAAAAAGTGTCTATGAAAATGATTTGCTCACTTTTAATCGTGTCAAGCAACTTATGCCCAGTAATGCCGTAAGCCGCCAAGATTATGACAATGCTTACGCCAATTATCTTGCTTCAAAAGCTGAATTAGATATTGCTGCTTCCGCTTTAGAAAGCGCTAAAGTAAATTTGGCTTATACTACCGTACAAGCATCAATAAGCGGGCTTATAGGGCAAAGCAGCCAAACCGCAGGTAATTTAATAACGGTAAACCAGGTGCTTACTACCATCCAGCAAATTGACCCGCTTTATATTAATTTTTCTATGCCGGTAGATGATTTTTATGCCCTATCTTCCGCTTATGAAACAGGTACTTTGGATTTTACTTCCCAAGACAGCGCCCCTTTAAGCGTGGAAATTATTTTGCCTTCCGGTGAGACCTATGATAATATCGGCCAAATAATTTATTTTGCAGGTTCTGAGGACGGCAATACCTCAAGCATCAATATTAAGGCACAAGTTGCCAACCCTTTGAATCAAAGAGTGCTTTTACCTAAACAATTTGTTCGTGTTAAATTGCACGGTGCAAATTATAAACAGGCCCTGGTTATACCGTCTTCTGCCATTTTACAGACTACAAAAGGTAATTTAGTTTATACAGTAGAGGACGGCAAAGCAAAACCTGTTTTTATTGAAATGCAAAGCCAAGGTAATTTGGCTATAGTAACTAAGGGTTTGCAGGAAGGGCAGACTGTAATTTCAGGAGGTTTGATAAAAATCAGGGACGGTATGCCCGTTACCCCGGAATATGAAGACTTTACCCCTCTAAAACAACCGGTTAAAACCGTCATGAAGCAAAACGGTACCGCTGCATTAGATGCATTACTTCAAAAATACCAGCCAAAAAGCGAACAAGATATAAGGACTGCCCTTCAAAAAAAATCAGACCTGCAAAACAGCAAAAATATAAAAGGGGCTGATTTATGATTTCTAAATTTTTTATAAACCGCCCGATTTTTGCTACTGTCTTGGCTTTGCTTATTATGCTCGGCGGTATTGTAGCAATAACTAAATTGCCGATAGAACAATACCCTGATTTAACACCGCCGACTATAGAAGTTTCCGCCACTTATTTAGGTGCTTCGGCAGAAGTTATTGCCCAAACGGTTGCAGCGCCTTTAGAAGAACAAATAAATGGTGTTGAAAATATGCTTTATATGGATTCCACCTCAAGTTCAGACGGGACAATGTCCTTAACTGTTTATTTTAAAATCGGCAGTGATCCGGACCAAGCCCTTATTGACGTTAATAATCGTGTTCAGCAGGCAAGTTCTTCTTTACCGTCGGAGGTTACGAAATACGGGCTTACAGTACAAAAACGTTCTTCTTCATTAGTATTGCTTGCAACACTCTTTTCGCCCGACGGGCGGTATGATATAAATTATATCGGTAATTACGCGCTTATAAATATTATTGATGAACTTAAACGTATAAAAGGCGTCGGTGATGCCCAAGTAATGACTTCCAATGATTATGCTATACGTATTTGGCTTAAACCATCTTTGTTCAACAGGTTTAATTTGGGAATAAATGAAATTATTTCTGCAATTATGGCGCAAAATGCCCAGCGCAGCGGCGGCACAATAGGTGCAATGCCTATGAGTGACAGTATTTTAAAAACTTTTCCTTTAATTACTCCCTCCCGCCTTGTAACCCCGAAAGAATTCGGAGATATTATTTTGCGTGCTTCCCCCGACGGTAGCACTCTTCGCCTTAAAGATATTGCCGATATTACTTTGGGGGCACAGACCTATACTTCACAGGGTTACTATGATAAACAACCTGCAGTACCTATAGGTGTTTATTTAAGTGCCGGCGCAAATGCTGTTGAAACGGCAGGCCTTGTCAAAAAAGCACTTTCCAAAATGGAACAAAGTTTCCCCGAAGGCGTAAAATATGATATTGCTTATGATACGACAATCTTTGTCAAAGAATCAATTAAAGGTGTTATTATTACTTTGGTGGAAGCATTTATTTTAGTGTTTTTGGTAGTATTTTTGTTTTTAAAGGACTGGCGCGCCACTTTGATACCTTGCGTCGTAGTGCCTGTTGCTATTATCGGTGCTTTTTTGGGTATGTTGATGCTTGGGTTTTCAATAAACAGTTTAACTCTTTTCGGTTTGGTTTTGGCCATAGGTATGGTAGTTGATGATGCCATAGTAGTTATAGAAAATGCCGACAGAATTTTAAGTACGGAAGAACTGCCTGTCAAAGAAGCTGTAACACGCGCTATGGATGAAGTAAGCGGCCCGATAGTCGCAATAGTTTTGGTATTGTGTTCGGTGTTTATACCTGTCGGTTTCATGGGCGGTTTTAGCGGAATAATGTACCAGCAATTTGCAATTACTATTGCAATTTCAGTTGTAATTTCCGGCGTGATGGCTTTAACTTTAACACCGGCTATGTGCGCCCTTATGCTTGAAAAAGAAAGAAAAGCAACAAAAGGGTTTTTCTTTCACTTTGATAATATGTTTGAAAAATTTACCGCTAAATATGTAAATATCAGCGAATTTTTTATACGAAGAATAACACTTGGTATTGTTTTATTTTTAGCTTTATGTCTTGCATGCCTGTTCTTGTTTAGTAAAGTACCTTCCAATTTGTTACCGGATGAAGACCAAGGACTTTTGATGGTATATTCCGGGCTTGACCCTGCAACTTCGCTTCCACAAACAGATGAAGCGGCAAGTAAAGTTGAAGATTTATTATTATCTTTTCCTGAAGTGGAAAGGGAATTTAGTTTCAGCGGTTTTAATATTTTAAATTCTACCAGCCAAACAAATGCTATTGCAAGTTTCGTAACATTAAAACCTTGGGATAAAAGGACTAAAAAAAATCAAAGTGCAAGTGCATTGGTAGGGCAGATTTCCAAAAAGGCTTTGCTTGAAATTCCAAAAGCATATATTTTGCCGTTCATGCCCCCACCGATTATGGGTTTAAGCACGACAGGGGGTATAGAGGGTTATATTCAAAGTAAGGGTAACGGTACTCCTGATGAACTTGCCCAAGTAACCGATAAATTTATAGAAGAAGCCAAAAAAATAAAAGGGCTTGCTAATGCACAAACAACCTATTCGGCAAGTTACCCGCAATATACCTTGACGGTTGATAATGTAAAAGCACTTTCAATGGGCTTAAATTTAGATGATTTGTACAATACTTTGGCTTCAACTATCGGCGCAAGTTATGTAAATGATTTCACGCTTTATTCCCGTAACTTTAAAGTTATGGTACAGGCGGAAGACAGCGCCCGCCAATCCCCGGAACAAGTGGGCAATTTATATATAAAATCAAACAACGGTGCTATGGTACCGATGGCTGCCGTATCAAATGTTACTCCTAGTTTAGGGCCAAGCATAGTGGAACGTTTTAATGCTTTCCCTTCGGCCAATTTGGTGGTTACGCCTGAGGGTATAAGTTCCGGGCAGGCAATAAATGCCCTTGAAGAACTTGCTAAACAAGTTCTGCCGGAAAATTATGCCCTTGCGTGGAGCGGTACTGCCTTGGAGGAAACACAAAGCGGGAGTACTTCGGCTTTAATTCTATTGCTTGGTGTCGTGGTAGTATTTTTAATTTTGGCGGCACAATATGAAAGTTGGTCGCTGCCTTTTTGTGTACTTACGGCAGTTCCTTTTGCAATTTTCGGTGCTTTTTTAGGCACTTGGTTTAGGGGGTTGAGTAACGGCATATACTTTCAGGTAGCGCTTGTTGCTTTAATCGGTCTAGCGGCAAAAAATGCCATTTTGATTGTAGAATTTGCGCTTATACTTAAACAAAAAGGTGCAAGCGCCGCTGCCGCCGCCTTGGAAGGTGCTAAAATACGTTTTAGGCCGATTATTATGACCTCGCTTGCATTTGTTTTGGGAACACTCCCCCTTGCAGTCAGTAAAGGGGCAGGTGCGGCAAGCCAAGTATCCCTTGGAACGGCGGTAGTTTTTGGTATGCTGGGGGCTACAATATTTGCCCCTTGTTTTGTGCCTTTGTTCTTTTATTTACTTAACAGAAAACGCGGTGAGAAACCAAATTTTACTATAACGCAAGAGGAGAATAATCAAAATGAAAATGTGTAAAATATTTTTGCTTCTAACTTTACCTTTGCTTATTTTTAATGCTTGTATGCTTGGGCCTAAATATAAAAAACCCGTCTACGATTTGCCGCAAAATACTGCATCTGATGAGGATTATTATATTTCTTTCAGGCCTAATTGGTGGAAGATGTTTAAAGATGAGAATCTTAATAAAATAATTCATGAAGCCTTGATTTATAATACGGATTTAATTGCCGCAACGGCACGTTTGGATTACGCAAGAGCAAATTATATCTCCGCACGCGCTGGACGTATGCCGGCCCTTACGGCTTCCGTTAATCCCGCTAAAGCGGACAGTAATACCCCTTACATTACAGGTACCAGCGAGGCAGCTTTAAGTGCTTCATTTGAACTTGATTTATTTGGGAAATACCGTGCTTTAAGCAAAAGTGCTTATGCGAATTGGTTATCTTCAAAAGCGGCGCGCGAGCAAGTGCGTTTAACCTTAATAGGCCAAGTGGCAAAGGCTTATTTTAAAATGCTTTCGCTTGATTTGCAGTTAAAAATAGCCCAATATACGCTAAAATCAAGAGAAGAAGATTATAGAATTTATAAAATCCGCTTTGAGAACGGTTATATCAACAAAGTGGATTTAAAAAGGGTGGAAGCGGAAATGTACTCGGTAAGTACACAGGTAGAAAATACAACTCTTTCCTTGCTGCAGGCGCAAACTAATTTACAGGTGTTGCTTGGGAAAAGTCCAAAAGAAATTGTTGAAGGGCCCTTAATTGAAAGTAAAAATATTGACGATATTTTTGTTGTACCTACGGTACCGGACAATATACCTTCAACTTTGCTTACAAGACGCCCTGATATAATTAAAGCAGAACAGTCCTTAATTGCGGCAAATGCACAAATAAGCGCAGCACGGGCGGCATATTTCCCGGATATTTCTTTAACGGGTATGGGCGGTTTTGCAAGTGAGCCACTGCACCATCTTTTTGAAACAAATTCAAGTTTTTGGCAGATTTCCGGTGCAGGTATTTTAAATATTTTCCAAGGCGGTAAAATAATTGCGCAAAATAAAGCCGCAAGTGCGAAGTATAGGGAAATGCTGGCTTCTTACCAAAACACCGTACAACTTGCTTTTAAAGATGCTCTTGATTCTTTAAATGCCAATAAATTATACCGTAAAATATATATGGAAACAAAACAACAAACAGAGGCTCTAAAAGAAACATATCAATTAACAAAAATGCAGCAAGATGCCGGTTTAATTAATACTACAGATTTACTTTTGGTTGAACAAAATTTACTTAGTGCAGAAGTGCGTTTGGTGCAAGCGCGCCAAGCGGAACTTGAGGCGATAGTTTCTTTGGCTCTTGCCGTAGGCGGCGGTTTTGAAGAAGACAAATTTTTACATCCCAAAAAACATAAAAACAGAGATTAAAATTTAATAAAATTTGTTTGGTTTTTCCCTTCTTTATTGCCTTCACCCGCATGGCGGGCGGAAGGTGGCTTGCGCAGTTGTTTGCGCAAGACGAATGGGGGATAAAATTTCCTCATTAGTAAACAAAAATTGGTTAATAACTTTATTTCGTTTTTGACAACCCCCACCCGTCGCTGCGCGACACCCTCCGCCCTTTCTTATTTTTGCCTCGGGTAGAATTACCCAAAGCAAAAATAAAACGTCAAGGGTGAGGGCAATAAGGAAAGCAAATTTTTACATCCTAAGAAAGATAAAAATAAGGGTAAGTAAAAAACAAAAAGAAATAATTTGTAAAATAAATATCCCCCCATGTTTGAGGGGATATTTTTATATTGAAGGCGTATAACTTATTCTAAATAATAAGTAATAGTGGAAACTACACGTACTTTCTTGTCTATCTGTTGCGTTTCTTGTAAATAGGGGATTTCCTCACTAGGCAAAATGCTGAAAACACCTTGTTGTGCCGTATGTATTTTACCCACTTTTGCACCGGAACTTTTGGCAAATTCTTCAGCTGCAATTTTTGCATTTTGGGTGGCTTCACTCAGCATTTCCGGTTTAATATCATTTAACTTTGTAAACAAATAATTGACGGGTGAAGAATAACTTTGGCTGTCAAAAATTATACCCTTTTCAATTAAAGCGCCCATTTTGCCCAAAGATGACGCAACCAAGTCAACTTTTTTACTTTTTACCGTTATAGTTTGTGATAAAATAAAGTGAATAGCGGTATTTGTATTATAAGGGTTGGCGGTTAAATCGTTGGTGTCAAGGCGGCCTATATTGATTTCCCCCTCTTCAAAACCAAGATTTTTTAAATGTTCGGTTATGGTTTTTTGCTGGATTGCCATTTTTTGTTGTAAGGCAACGGCATCATCACCGGTTTGCACAAATTTAAGTTCCCAAACGGCTAAATCGGCTTTAACATTTTTTTCCGCTAAGCCCTTAACCGTTACAAAATTTGCACCTAAACGGGCTTTATAATAATAATAACCCGTAAAAACACCGCCTAAAATAAGGCCGATGCTTAAAATAACTGCTGATGCAAGTATCTTTCTATTTTCCATATAGTATTCTCCTGTAAAATAATTATAGCATTTATATCAAAGAAATAAGGTATAATATTTCTATACCTTAGTGGAGGTTTTTATGTTTAAAAAAATAACGATTACACTTTTATGTTTATGTTGTACTTTAAGTTCCTACGCAAAAGGGGACAAAATAAATCGTGCCTATGAAAATATGATAGGAGGGGAAGCATCCAAACAAAAGGAATATAGTTATTTGTATGATACCTCTTTGATACAGGCAATTAAGAAACAGGATATGGAAAGGGTACAATTTTTATTGCTTGCCAATGTAAATCCGAACGAAAAAAATGATGAAAGGCAAACCCCGCTGAATGTTGCTTTGAGTTATCCCTCCGAAAAAATTGTTACTTTATTACTTGACAGGGGTGCAAATGTAAATGAACCTGCAAGGTATGGTATTACCCCTTTAATGTATGTTGCTGCGGAAAAAGACAGTAAAATTATGAATACTTTGCTTGAATACGGCGCAAATCCTAACTTGAAAGATAATCAGGGCAAAACAGCCCTTATGTATGCCGTAGAAAATTTAAATTATGATACAGCTTCCGCTTTGCTTAATTTAACAAAAATTGATTTGTCCATAAAAGACAAAAATGGGCAAACGGCTTTTATTTATGCTTTTAATAAAGATGATGAAAATATGTTATCACTTTTTACTTCAAGAGGGATTAAATTAGATCCACAGGATAAAATGGTTAGAAAGATGTTCTTTGATGCAGTAAAAGAAGATAATGCTGATAAAGCACGCAGAATGATTAATTACGGTTTTATTTTGGATGCCAAAGATGCCGATGGTAAAAAGGCATTGCTTAAAGCCGTAAAAGAAAAAAATACAAATATGGTAAATATTTTGCTTGATGCCGGCATAAATCCCAATATTAAAGACAGTTTGGGCGCCCCGATTTTGATAGTTGCCGCCAAAGGTGATGATATTGATACAGTTCAGGCAATTTTGGGACATAAAGCAGAAGTTGATATGAAAGATGCTTTAGGTAATACCGCTTTAAATTATGCAGTTAAAAATAAAAATGATGATATGACCCAAGTTTTAATTTCCCACGGCGCTAAAATGGAAGGGCAAAATAAGGCCGGTCAAAATGTTTTAACTTTTGCTAATAATGATGTTACCGATAACACTAAAGAGATTATGCGTAAATATGCCATAGATTTTTCTACTTGGAATGAAAAGGAGTTAAAAGATTATATTGAACGCTCAGAGTATAATTTAAAAGCCGCAAAAGATGCTCTTGCTCAAAGAACTGCGGCAACTCCTGTTTTGAAATATACGGATGAAAAGGCTCCTGCGGCAGCAGTACCTGTTGTTACGCCTGTTAAACAAAATAAACCAAAACCAAATTATAAACCAAAAGCAATACAAAAAAATTCAAATAAAACAATGGTTAAGGAAACTGTGCAGCCGGAACCTCAAACGAATACTTTGATAGCTGTTCAGGAAGAACCTGCTACCCCTGCCGCACCAGAAATACCTGCATCTTACGGGGAGGGAGATGTAAGCCCCGAAGCAGAAACAAACCCGTATACTTTTTAAAAATAGAAACATTTAATGCATATTTCGTTTAAAATAAATATCCCCCGTCAGGGGGATATTTACTATAGGGGGCGTTTAGAAAAAGTAAGAAACGCATTTTAATACAAGGAGAAAACCCTATAATTGTGTTATATTTATTTTGTTTTACTGCCAACTACTGCGCGAAGACCGAAAAGCCCTAAGCCCTCCAACAAATGTAAGGTTGCATCATTTGAAGCTATATTTTTACACCACATTATAAAATCTGTAAGTCCGTTGAAAGAGATAACTTGCTCAATATAGGTTAATAATGCCTGCAAGATTATTATTATTGCAGCTAAATAGACTTTTTTATCTTTTAAAAAATCCTTCGCTTTTTTAGTGAAATTTATTATTTTGTTTATCATTTTTTATGACTCCTGTTAAGTAAAATATTTTTTATTATTTGGCTGTCTTGGGAAATTATTTTAATTTCCCCCTCAATTTTATTTTGACGGGAAGAAAGGGTGTGAAGTGCTGCCTCTACCTTGTCAAGGCGCTCAGGCGTCTTTAAAGTAGCCAAAACCCATAAAGTAACTGAAAGTAGGGCCGCCAAAATAAAAATTAAATTTTTGATAGTCAAACTTATTTTGAAAATTAAAGGCAAAGCATTTGCCATTTGTTTTGAAGTTAATATCGTTTGCATTTTATAACTCCGTTAAATCTAAGCGAAGTTGCCAATCAGTTAAGTCAAATTCTAAACCGTCAACTTTTGCAGTTAAATTCAAAAAGGGAGGATAATTCACTTGTAAGATATCACCAAGTTCAATTTGGGGTAAAAATTTGCAAACCAAAGCAATACGCTGTTTTTTATTGCAGGCTCTGGCATAAATATCAGGTGCGGCAGCGCGTGCTAAATTGGCATTTTGTGCCGGCAAAAAAGCAGAACTTAAAGTGAGTTCTTTTATTCCGTATTTATCAATAATATTGGGGCGCGGTGCATCTAAAGTAAAAGGATTTACCTGACAAGAAAAATCCCCAAAATCAACTTTTACTTGTGTGTAAAGTTTATTTAAACCGCAGCCCACAGTTTCAAGAGTGATTATATCTTTTGCTTCCAAAGTCAAGCATGGGGTTGTATTTAGAGAGCGGTTTAAAAATAAAAATTTACCGTCGCTGTCAAAACCTATTTGATAACCGCTTAAAGTAGCAAGTTCTTTCATAACGTCCAAACAAGACATATTTTTTGTCCTGACAAGTGCAATATTTACACCGCTTATTTCCCAAGTTAAAGCGAAACTGTTTAATACAGGGCTTTGGGTTTGTTCCAAATTGCTTTGGGCTTCCCATTTAACCTGGGCGCAAGTTTTTTGCGAACTCAGGCTTTGTTGGTTCGTTACAATTTCCCAAGCAGACCAGTTTTCTTCATCTTCATTTTTAAAACGTACATAGAAAATACCGCTGCCGTTATTTGATGTTTGCTGATAATTTAACTGTCCCCAATTTCTTAAATTAGCACCGGCTTCTATTACGGGGCTTAAGTAAGTGCCGTTTGGGCATAAATTACCGCTCCCCGTTGCCGCCAGAGGGCTGGTTTGATAATTATAAACATTATTTCCCCCATAACCAAGCATTTGGAAAAATTGATATTCCGAAGCAGTATAAGTATTATCCTGATAAGGAGTCCCTACTACGGCAAACCAAGCGCTTTCGGTAGGATATACGGTTTTAACCCAAATTTTAAAAGTACCGTTTGTACTGCGGCTTAATCTATAACGTAAACGGTTTGCGGAATAACCAAAATTATAATAATATTGCTGTAAAAATACTTCCTGCCCGCTGTCGTAACGGCATAAATCAAAGAATATAGTACCATAACTATATTCAAAACTGAGCATATAGCCGTTAATTGAAGATAAAGTATCTGAGGATGCAATAAAAAAATTTTTTTGATAGGTACCGTTATCGTTTGCTACGGAAACCTCTGCCTCCCAAGTACCATAGGCTTGTGTTGAGGGCGACCTTAAAAGTGCTTGGCCTTGTAATGCAGGCCCGATAACCAAGATTGAGGACGGCGTTGTCGTAATGGTAGCGTTTGACGGGGAAGATAATGTTGTCCAAGAATAATCTGTATCCGTTAAAAAATTATTTTTAAGTTCAAGTGTATTATTATTTATTTTTAAGTTTGTTAAGGTACCTTCGGCGAAATCATTATATACCGGGCAGTTGTAACTTGCTTCAATGGAAGAAGAATAGAACACATTGTCAATTTGTCTGGAACTTGCTCCGCAAATATCGGCTATTTTTGAGGCAATCCACTCACAGGTTTTATCGGTATAGTAATAGCGGTAAGTACACCATAAACTGTCTGTATTTGGAAGGTCAATATTTAAATTAATTTTGGCTGGTTTATTATATTGGTTTAAGCCTGAGATTGTATAATCATTTTGCGCTTTAAGTAAAGTTGCATTTTCTACACCGTCTTCGGTGCTACCTTGGTAGACAGCGGTAATTTCATATACAGCATTGTTTTGGGTATAGAATTCTTTTGTAGGATTATCTTCACTAGGGGTTAAATTTTCAAGTGTAGAGATTTGGCTTAATTCTTCTGTACTATAAGTATCAAGTAAGGCAAGCTGGCCTGTTAAGTCAATTGTCAGAGTTCGGTTTTCTTGGTCATAAATAGGGCCTTCCAAAATAAAACCTTGGAAGATTTTAACATCTTCATTATTGTTGCTGCCGGCAATTTTTGCGCTTATATAAACTTCAATTTTAGCCCCCGCCCAAAAAAAATTTGATTCCGCAAAATTATTATTTACATTACTCAAGACCAAATTTAAAACGGCATTATTCCAAACCGAGTAGCCCTCATTATCTAATTTCCATTTTATTTTAGAAGATTCCAAAACATATTTCGTTATATCCAGTGCTGTATCAAAAGTATATGTTTCTGTTGCGGCTTGCCATTTTCGCGTATATAATAAGAACTTTTTTGTGTATATCGGTGCTTGGGAGTTCAAGGCCGAATTTAATGATAAAGAAAGTGTTTTCATAAATTATCTCTCAAGCAAATTTAAATTTGTTTTATAAAGGGCACGCCGTCTTTCTAATGTAAAAAACGGTGTTTGGCTCAAAGCATATTCGCCGGCAAGGGCGGTATCAAATGCTCCGTAAAAGATATAAGTTAAAAAAGTGTTATTTTTGAATATATTTTCCAGGTTTTGTTTTACAGACGGGCCTATATTTTCAATATTTAAATTGAGATTGAATTTAGTAAAATCCCGCCATTTAATCAAAGAACCGTCTGCCAAATAATGGTGGCCTTCCCTTGCATAAACATTACCGTTTAGAACACTTAAAACATCATTTAAAATTATAATACTGTTTGCGGCAATTATTTTGCCAACCGTTAGATTATCTTGAAAAGTGAAAGTAAGTTTTAGTATAAGCAGATTTACTGCACCGGGGAAAGTAAAAATAAAATCTTGGCCGTAACTTTCTACCGTAGCGGTAATAGTGGAAAAATCATCTTCTGCGGCAGTTTTATATTCTATGCTAAGTGCGGTTAAATTACTGTTTTTTATAATGATTTTACTAATTTTAGTTAAAGCAGAAAATGTATAAGTTTTTGTGTTTGAAGTTTCCGTTAAAACAGCATTTTCAAGCAAATTATGGGTTAAAATTTCTACACAATCAATGCTCATAAAGATGCCTCCTTACTTCTTTGTTTTCCAATTTTATATGATATTTTGGCCTGTTCCACCGCCCAACTAACCCCGCGGCGTGTAGCAGAGGCGATTTCCTCACATACTTCTTTTACATCTAACGCCTGGCTCTGAGTACCATTAATTGTTATTGGGCTGTTTACTGTTATGTTTATAATATTTTCTTGAGAATCGGCTTGTTTATTCGGAGCGGGAGAATTTTGAATACTGTTTACTATTTCGGGAGGCAGAACAAATTCCCCCTCATGCAAATAATAAGCACCGGTTTTATTTATTGCCCCGCCGCTTCTGCGGCTGCCGAGCAAGCCTCCAAATAAGGAAGTTCCGCCCAAACCATTACCGAAAAGTACATTTGTAGCAAAATTACCTAAAAGGGAAAAGGCACTGCCTGCTATTGAAGAAAATACTTGTTTTGACAAAGCATCCATATCTAAAAAATTTTTTGAAGTTATATCAAAAAAATTGCCAAACGCGGTTAAAGAATCAGCGCTTGCTTTAGAAGAATAATTTCCAAATAAATCGGTAAAATTTGAAGTTTTATCTTCTAAATTTTTAAAATAAGTAGTAAATGAACTTTCACTTTGATTTAATTTGTTTTGTGCTTCGTCAAAACCGCTGGGGTCAAACAAAGCGGAAAGTTCTATAAAAAATGAATTTGCATTATCGTTCATTTGCTTATTCCTATAAGGGATAATTGGCCGTCTGTTGCAGGGGTAAATTCTGTCTTTTTCCCTTTCAAAGCATAACGGCAGGCCTCAATGAGCCACGCTGGGCTTTGGGCCAAAACATAGTCCGGGGTAAAACCGTAAAAAGACGCTGTAAAGAATATTGCGCTGGAAATGGCGTCTAATTGTTTATCACTTTCAGCGCTGCCCGAAAATTTAGCATTATCTGTTTAAAATCATTGACTTCGGTTAATGCTAAAGCGAGTGAGCTCAAATCAATTAGAGAAATTTTATCTTCTAAATTCGCTACATTTTTGAATTCATAATGGGTAAAAATATCTAAAATTTCCCTTGTTTTATTGCTGCCGGCAAGTTCCAAAATTTTAAGTGCCGGGTTTTGTTTATTGTCTTTAAGGGCGGCTTGAACTTCCGTTTTAAGTTGCCCTAGTATTCTACCTAAACTTATGGCTTCTTTTAAAGACATCGGGCGTATATTTATGGTTTTACCAAGTATTTTAATTTGCCTTTCAGGAGGGCATAAAATATCTATTGTTTTCATAATTTTCCCCCCCTCTTTTAAGAGGGGTTGTTTGCTTAAGCTGAAATATCTTCAATTTTACCGAAACGTTTTGCCTGTGTTTTGGTGGTATCGGCAAGAACGTCAAATTCTACTTCAATTAAGGTTTCGCCGTCCCGTTTATAACTATGTGCGGTTTTGCCGTTTGGGCGGCATTTCCAAAAGGTATACTTTCTACTTGTGCCGTTTGCGCCTTTTACATTAGCATATAAGGTGTAATATGAACTTTGTGATTTATCGCCAAATTCCAGGGTTGTAGAAGCAGGGGCAGGAACACCGAACGCTAGGGCTATATTTGACAAAGTTGCTTCTGCCAAAGTAACTTTAATTTTTAGGGCTTCTTCCGTAGTAACTTTTGCAATACTTGCAAGGACTTGGTCAACTTTAATATCATAAGAGGTTTCCTCATGTTCAATGGTAATACCGCCTTTGATAAAGCCCAAATCGGTTGCACCGCTTTCTGCGGTACCGTAAGAAGCAATTTTAAGCGTGCCTTCTGCGGCAAGCCCTACTACTATATTTGTTGGTGATGACATATTATAATCCTCTCTTATTGGTTAATTATTTTTTTATTAAATTTAAAAGTAAAATTTAAGGCGCGTACGTGACGTCCTAATTCATCGGCATAATCATTTCCGCCGATTTTTTTAGCATAGTAAATGTTATAGGTATTTGACGGAATTTGTGTTTCCGTTAAATCAAGCAAAGAAGTCAAAATATAACTTATGGCAACAGTTTGGGCATAAGTGTCGGCGGTTATTATAAGGGTTAAGTCCTCGTCATTTAAGACTTCATCTTCCGTTCCGCCGGGGTTAGTACTGCTATAAACCAAAAACGGTACCCTTGAAGACAAACGTGCAAAATTGGGATATATTTTACTGTCCCCTTCGCTTGCATTTAATGCGGTTTGTAAGGCTTCGCTTGAAGCCAAAAAAGCATAAATATCTTGGGCTATCATAAAAATAAATCCTCCGTGCTTGGTAAATTATGTTGCAAGACCTGTTTATATTGCCTTAAAACGGGACGTAAAAAAGGGCGCGGTTTTATACGCGAGGTACCGTATTCAAGCATTTTCCCGTAGGGCGCTTTGCTGTTAAAAATACCTGCTTGTAAAGCTAAACTTTTGCCGGAGCTATATATTTTGACATCTATACTTGAACGCAAATTACCGCTTTCCATACGCGGGGCTTGCCCTTCTTTTGAACGTAATTTCCGGCCGTTTATTTTTTCTATTTTCGTGCTTAAAAGATGATACAAACTTGTTTTTATTTTTGATGCCAAATCGGAAATCAAAGTTTTTTGATAACTCTCAAACTTCTTATTTGCTTGGGCAATATTTGCTTTCAACTGCATATTTTTACAGGTTATGTTTGGGGTAATCATTAGGCCCTCCTTTCCGCATACAAGCAAAAAAGCCGGTCATCCCCGCCCATATTTATAAGGCCTAGCACATCATAGGTATTACCGTCTATTAAGACAGAAAGTTTTTTCCCGTAAAGAGTGCTTTTTGCTGCTATATAAATTGAGTGTGTTGCCAAAGCATAGACAGGTAAAGAATATTTACGTTCGCTTACAGTTCTTGTTCTTAAGCGGCAGGGCAAAGCGGTTTCCAAGATAGTAGATACGGTTTGTTGTTCGCCGCTGGATGCGTTTTGCGTATAAGTTATTTGGTTGATTTGGCAGGTTTTGTTTAAAAGTTTCTTTAACGACATTTTCCCCCCTATAAATCAACCCTTCTGTAGCCCTCTAATAAACTTTGTACTACTCTCGGGATGGGGTTTTGTTCTATATAACTGACGGAATAATCCCCCAAGGTTTCACTGTTTATTCCTTGTGAACCTTGTGTATTTAAGATAGAAGATATCCATTGCCATATAGCAAGCTGCAAATTTTTCGGAACATTTGCGGTTGAACTTGCAATACCGGCAGTGTAAGTGACTAAAACTGCACCTTTCCAAAAAATGGAACGTTTTATAATACCGTTGGTATTATCTGCGGTTACAGCGGAAGTGTCAACAGTTTCGCCGTCTTCCAAGATTGCAGTTATTGTTGTTACGGGGTATTGCCTAAGTTGCAAATATTTACTTTTGGAATTAGTACAATCGTATGGTTCTTGCGTAATTTGGCGCGCCACTATATAACGGCCCAAATAATCTTCCGCAGCATTGGTTGCGGCTTCAATTAAAAGTTCAAGGAAATCATCCTTTGAAGTATCATTTGCAGCGATATTTAGATATTTTTTTAAATTTTCTAAAGTGGTTGCGGCAGTTGTAGGTAAAGACATTTTAACCTCTCTCGTTTATGGCCTTGCACTTTGTTTATAGTGCAAGGCCACAAGCAAATTATTTGAACAGTAAATAACTAAAGGCATTACCATAAGTAACGTTTATTGATAAAGCCTGTGTGAAGCGGAGCCAGGTTTGGTCCGTCATGAATGCGCTTTCCAAAGAGCTGTCGGAAGAGTTCCATGAGGCAGCATCTTGGGAAACTTTAACCGTCATTTCTTCCCTTGGGGAAATTAAGAGGTTTTTATTGAAGCGCCCAAAGAAAGCGATGGTTTTATCACCGCCGGTTAGGGTGCTTACACTTGTTACTTCGTTCGGTATTTGTGAGCATACAACATAAGGAATATTCCAAATTGTTGCGGGGCTAGAGGCAGATGGCGGACACCATACATATTGGCCCTTTAAATCCTTAAGTTGCATAAGTTTTGCAAGGCCCGCGCGTGATAAGACGATAACACCGTCTTTTGCTTGGGTTTCGTTTAAACTAAAGATTAAGTTTGAAATATCGTCAAAACTTACACTGCTTGAGGCCATACTTACGGCATTGATACCTGAAGTCTTTAAAACGCCGTAGAAAGGATCATTAGAGCCGTCACCTAAGAGGGCAACGCGTTCAATTTCAAGTGCCATGGCTTCGGCAACGATTTCAGACAAAAATTGTGTTAAGTTTATTGCACTGTCTCTGATAAGTTCATCGGTGCATTTAATAACTGTTGCCAAAACTTTTGCGGTTTGTTCAATTTGACCGAAAGTAGGGTTTGAAACAGTTTTTGTTCCATTTTCCGCAACCCAGCCGACTTGTAAATTGGTTAATTGTTTGGGGATTTGCCTTTTCCAAGCAGACATAGGCAAAATGTTTGCAATTTGCATAATCGGGCTTGCATCAGTCATTAAGCGGATGACTTCATTTGAAAATTCCGTCGGCACCAAATAACCGCCGATATTGTTTGTACCTTCGCTTAAAACTGCTTTTTGGCCTTCAATAAAGGTTGGATTATTTTTTGCGGCAAGCAAGAAATTGCGCATATTGCCGAATTTGCGGCCGTATTCGCTTTGCCACGGTCTTTCCGGGGTAAATTTACCTTTCTTTGCAAAAGTTGCAAAGCGTTCAAGCAAGGCATCTTCTGTGGTAGGTAAAACGGCTTTGCTTTGGGCGGGGTGCACTTTGTTTATGAGATCTGAAATAATTTTTTGGGCTTTTTCTTCTGTAATGCAAGAGGAAATTTTAGAGTCAAGCGTTTGCCTTAACTCGTGAAGGGAAGACATTATATCGTCCATAATACTCCTTTTTTACAATTTTGCGGGTGCAAAATTGATTTTAGACGACTCCCCTGTCTGATACGACTGTATCAAATATTTGAGCAATTTGTCAAGGATTATTTTTGAGAGGTTTTTGTCTTTCCTTTTTTAATTTTGCTATAATTGTGATATACAGTCGTTTTTGCGACTTTTATTCTATTTTTGGAATTCTTTTTTAAAAAAAGAAATCATCTTTGTGAATATAATTCATAAAGATTTCGTGTAAACCAAAAATAGTACGTGAGGTATAAAACAAAGGGCATAATTACCCCTTTGTTTTATGCCGAATGTCCTCATTAGAGGATTACGGCTATTTTTATTTTATGGATTTACACGGACATAAGATAATTATGGCCGTTTTTATTTGGCTAAATTTTAAATAATGAGGACGAATTTATGCTAAAAGAGATTGAAGAAGAAATAAAAGAGTTTGGTGAACTTATCAAAAAATATCCCGATATAATAGAGTTATATATCGGCCGGGCCCTTTTGTATACAAAAATAAAACAATATGAAAACGCTATTAAAGATTATGAAAAAGGATGTGCAACCTATATGTGCTATGATATTATGAACGTATGCAAAAGGAATAATTTGGTTAAAGAAGCAGAAGAACTTTATACGAAAAAGATAAATAAAGACAAAAACAATACTATAAACTATATGAGCAGGGCGCGTTTTTATATGAGTGTAGGAGAAAATGAAAAAGCACTTTCCGATTGTGAAACTATCTTAAAACTTTCCCCCAAAAATAACTTTTTTTTAGAAATCAAAGAAGCATTAAATAAGAAATTAAAACTAAAACAAAACAAGACCGAGGGAATAAAAAAACGACCGGTATTTAGGTGAAAATTTATTTAATAAAGCTGTATCTTTGAGATAATTTTTAATTTTCTCTTATAAACTACTTAAAGACAAGTAACCCCGATAATTGGTATAATTTCTATATGAAAATATCGCCTTTACAAGCACTTTGGCTGTCGCTTGCCATAACTGTGTTTTACCCGATTGTCGGGAAACTAGCGGTGGGACATTTATCACCGTCGGTACTGATGTTGTTTGCAACAGGTATCCCCATAATTTGTTATATTCCCTATTTAACAAAAAATAAATTGTGGAGTACTTTATTTGATAAAAAAATATATTTACGTTTAGCGGGTGTGGGATTTTTTTCTTCGGCTTTTCCGTTTTTGTGTATGATGGTTGCCCTAAACTATACCACACCGGCAAATACTTCCATTTTAAATCAAACCGAAGTTTTATATTCCCTGCTTTTAACATATATATTCTTAGGTGAACGCCCTACAAAGAAGCAATTAATCGGTACTGCTTTTGTTTTATGCGGTGTGGTCTTTGTATTGCTTGGGGCTAACAAATTTACGATGCAGCTTAAAGGCGATATTTTGGTTATTTGTACTACATGGATGTTTCAAATGGGGCATATTTTTGCTAAAAAACTTCCGCCTAATTTAACAGAGCATTTTATAACGGCGGCGCGTGCTTTTTATGCTTTCATTTTTACGATTCCTTTGACATATCTGTTAACATTTTTCAATATAAATCCCTTTATTGATTTATCTTGGCAGACATTTTGTTCAGTAATTTTTATGGGTGTTGCATTTTACATTTACGGCAATTATTTGTGGTATATCGCCATACGCCGTATGGACCTTTCAAAAGCAACTACTTTGATGTTAACTTATCCGGTGTTTACTTATATGCTCTCTGCAATATTCGGTTATGATAAAATTACGATTCTTAAAACCTTGGGTGTGGTCTTTGCACTCAGCGGTGCTTATTTAATCAATAGTGTGATTAAGAAAAATAAAAAACAAGAGGAAAAATAAATGAAATTAGTATTATTTGATATTGACGGAACACTTTTAAATTGCGGCGGTTTGGGGTTAATAGCCTTAAAACGAGCAATGGAAAAACTTTACGGCAAATGCCCTAAATTTGAAAATAAAGATATGTCCGGCAGGACGGACCTTTACAATTTTTCATTAGTTTATAAACTCTTAAAAGGTAAAAAACCGACGGAAAAAGAAATCGCAAAAATAAGGGATTCTTATCTTGAGCAATTACCAAAAGAAATTGCCGAACTCAAAAAGGCCGGTAAATTTAAACTTATGCCCGGCGTAAAAGAATTTTTAGAAACATTAAAAAAATATAAACAAGTTAAAATTGCTTTGGCTACCGGTAACACACCGCAAAGCGCAGAACTTAAACTAAAAGCCGCCGGGCTTGATAAATATTTCAGTTTCACTTACGGCGGTTTCGGTTTAATGACTGAAAACAGGCCGGAACTTTTAGCGTATGGCGTAAAAAGTTGCGAGAAAAAATATAAAACAAAATTTACGCCAAATGATGTCTTTATTATCGGTGATACCCACCATGATATTTTAGCAGCTAAGGAAAACGGCTACCATAATGCCGTTGTTTTAGAAGGTAATTTGGCAGATAAGGCAAAACTTTTCCGTGCAGCGGCGGAACTTGAGGTAAAGAATTTTAAAGATGAAGAATTATTTTTGATGTGGCTCGTTTTAAAAGCAGACCCAAAGGGCATTAAAAAAGGTGCCTATATCACGCCGGCAACCGCTATTGAGCACGTGTTTTTTAGCAGAACCGGTATTGATGAGGACCGCCTTAAAATGTTTAAAATTAAAAAATATTCTGATTTAGAGAGCGGTAAAATATGGTAACTTGGCAAGAAGGTGCAAATAGTTTTATTGACGCTTTGGCGGACAGTAAATCTGTCCCCGGCGGTGGCAGCGCAGCTGCTTTAAGTGCGGCAATGGGCGCAGCTTTACTGATGATGTCCGTCGGTGTAACAATAAAGCGTAAAGCAACCCCGCAAGCAGATAAAGATTTTTTGACACCATACCTTGATACGCTTGAAAAGTATAAACAAGATTTCAAAAAGTTGACTGAAGAAGATGCCGCCGCTTATATGGAAGTGGTAACTTTAAAAAAACAAGCACATGCGGGCAGAAACGAACTTGCAAAAGCACAAATACGGGCGGCGGAAGTACCACTCCTTACATCCCAAAAAGCAGGGGAACTTTTAAAAATTGTTGTTGAAATTGAAAATAAAATTGCTAAAATTATTTTATCGGATTTATTTTGTGCAAGGGCTTTACTTTTAGTTGCTTTAGATTGTTGCGCAGAAAACATAAAAATTAATTTACCGTATGTTGCAGATAAAAAATTAAAAATAAAATTGCAAACGGAAATTGAAAAAATAAATGCTTTATGCCGGCAGAAACATTAAATTTGTTAAAGTTAAAAAATTATCTCCCGCAGGCAAATAATTATTTGCTTGAAGAACTTTTGTATAAAACTGCTTTGACTGAAGAAGAATTAAAACAGGAAATTGACGATATAAAAAAAGATTTTGATTTAAGCGGGGCAGATAATTTAATAGTTAATATTTTGCTTTTTAGGCAAAGCAGACCGGCCGCTTCCAAAAAATTAAAGGCATTAAAAGCACAAAATATCTTGAATAACTTGGCAAACGCGGCAGCTTTAGATAAGGAATATTATAACTTGCTCTCCCAAGTCTATTGTCAAGTTAACAGTAAGATTTTTTTACAGGATTTTAACGGCGATAAAACCATAGATAGTTTGCTTGAAAATATTTCCGAACCTCGGGTGGTTTTAAAAGTAAAAGCGGAAGAAAATTTTAAATTTTTAAATTCCCTTTATAGTGCCGGAAAATTCACTTTAAATACGTTTAGGCGTTTGTATAAAATATATGCCTTTGAAGGAGCGCCGGAATTTAAAAAACAATTTATCCCCCTTGTTGAACGAATTGAGGAATTGGCGCAATCTTTAAAACAAAAAGAAGAATTGGCCGCAAAAGTGCTTTTAGCGGAACTTGAGGAAAAAGACCTTGTTCCGATGACTAATCTGTATAAAAATTTCCCATACCCTTTAACGCTTGAGGATTTAGAGGTTATTTATCTTAAATATGCTTCCTTGCCAGAAGGTGAAGTGCAAAAGGTTTTTAAAGCAATTTTAACGCGCTTACCTTATAAAGAAGAACCCTATGAAAATTTGGCGCTTGCGGTAAAAATATTAAAGGAAGGGAGGGTAGATATTTTTGAAAAAGCAAAAGAGCAAGCGCAAATAAAACGTGATAAATTGGAATATATGCAGGAACTTGCAAAAATTCCGTTTTTTGCCTCTTATGAAGATGAACTTACTTTGAAATTTTACGGTAAAAAGACTTTGACGGAACTCGGCCTTGATTTTAAAGCACTTTTAAATACTTTACCTTTTGTTGAAAGTTATAAAGAAAATACTGATATCGGCCTAAAAATTATGCTTGGGAAATTGCCTTTTAAGGCAGGTTTTGCCCAAGCACTTTACAGAAAGGAAAATAAAGGAAAACTCGGCGAAGACCCTTTAAGAATTGAGGCCCTTCAAAACTATACAGGTCCAAGCAGTAAAGAGGATGTTTTGGAATTTTTCCGTATTAAACTAAAACCTTATACTTTTTATAAAAGCGATGAACAGGCCTATTGCGCCGCGCTTGCTTATTTAATTGATGAACTTAACGGGAAAAACCCGCCGAAAGCAAGTGTTGTTGCCTTGGAGTTGTTTGAGCAGGGCTTAAATGAAAAGCAGGTGGAAGAAATTTTAAATAAATTTTTAACAAAAGTGTCCTTTGATGAGGATGCTTTACTTACCGCATATAAGCGTTTCTTTGAAATAAATAAAGACAAGGAAGATGCCGTTGCCCGCATTTTAAATATGCTTGATTAAGCAGTAAATCCGCAGTTACTTTTCTTTGCCGGGTTTTGTGTCCGGTTTTGTTCTATTAAATCAAAATTGTATATTTTTATTTTGTGAAATATCGTCGTGATTTGCGTTTTTTTTTTTTTTTCGTATAATACCATTATACAGTTGTAAAAATTCTGTGTAAGTTAAATTAGGAGAATTTATGGAAAAAACAAAAAATGCTAATAAAGGTTTTACTTTAATAGAATTGTTGGTAGTTGTATTAATTATCGGCATACTTGCCGCCATTGCCTTGCCGCAGTATAAGCGTGCTGTTTTAAAATCAAAATTTTCGGAAGTAAAAAGTTCTTTACAGACAATAAAAAATGCCGAAGAAAGATATTTTATTGTCAATGGTGCATATACAGTTAATCGTAATGACCTAGATATAGAATTCCCCTTAAGTAAAGATGCGTCGGGTGAGCACATTATAGAAGTATCCAATAATCTTCAGTGTGGAATAGAAGGTGCACGTAATACTGGAAGTTACAAGGTAATATACTGTATGTTAAAGAGCCAACAAATATATCTTTTTTATTGGTTATCACGTCACAAACATTTTTGCTGCAATTATAGCTTAAGTAATTTGTACAATGACGAATTTTGCAAAAAAGAAATGAATACCACAGTACAAGATCAAGAATCTTCTAATTCACGCAGAAGATGTTACTCCGAGCAAAGTTATTAATAATCTGAACCGTGCACAAAACACGGCAAGTATTTTCGGTAAATTTTTATTTTTGTTTTTTATAGTAATAATTTTTCTGGGTCCAAATTTCTGTTGACATTTTTTTTTTTTTTTCTAAAATATTAATATAAATTATATTTTTGTGAGGTAATTTATGTTAAAAAATTGTAGAAAAAATTATAAAGGTTTTACTTTAATAGAATTGTTGGTAGTTGTATTAATTATCGGCATACTTGCCGCTATTGCCCTGCCGCAATATAAGAAAGCGGTTTTAAAGTCTAGATATGCAAGCGTAAAACAAAATGCTAAAAAACTTTGGGAAGCAAATCAAAGATACTATCTCGTGAATAATGAATATACAACACGCCAAAAGGATTTAGATATATCTGTATCTAGTCATGATAAAGATGTTACTTATTATCTTAATGGCGATGGTTCTACTTATGCTTATTTTAAGTTTAGTAATAATAGTGCACTTATGTATTTCACATATGCTAATGGTAAGACTTTGTGTATGTTTCTTGCTTCTGATCAATCAGTATTCAATATGCTTGATGATTTTTGTAAAAATGAAACTAATAGTGGGGTAAGAGGATGTAATAATCCCACATATTGCTACTATGCTTATTAAACACAGCCAAACCAAGCCCATCCGGCAAGTATTTTTGAGAAAATTTTAGTTTTTTTCGTGACGACGAGTACCAAGAAGAACGGGAGCAAAGCGACTCTCGGTACTCTAGGAGCGAAAAAACTAAAATTTACCAAAAATAATTAGCCGGCAAATAATCATGAACTGCAGACTTCCTATTAAAATGCTAAAATATCTACATATTGTAAAAGGTGGTATTTATGGATATTGATTTGCTAACCCGCGGTTGTGTTGACCTTATAAGCCGCGCGGAACTTGAAAAAAAATTAAACAGCGGGAAAAAACTCCGTATTAAACTCGGCGCAGACCCGACAAGTGCTGATTTACATTTGGGGCATAGCGTCGTCTTAACAAAACTGCGCGCTTTCCAAGATATGGGGCATACGGCTGTTTTGGTTATCGGCGATTTTACGGCAGCCGTCGGCGATCCTTCCGGTCGCGACAGTACCCGCCCTATGCTTTCCTCGGAGCAAATAAAACAAAATGCCAAAACTTATACCGACCAAGCCTTTAAAGTTTTAGACCCAAGTAAAACAGAAATCCATTTTAACAGCGAGTGGCTTAATCCTTTCTTTACCACCAAAGAAATTTTAGGCACTTTAAGCAAAGTTACTTTATCGCAAGTTTTAGAACGTGATGATTTCAAAAAACGTATGAAAGCCGGTAACCCGATTTCGGTTTTAGAGGTTATGTACAGTTTATTTCAAGGGCAAGACAGTGTTGCCCTTAAAGCAGATGTGGAACTTGGCGGAACAGACCAGATTTTTAATTTACTCGTCGGCAGACAATTACAGAAAAATAACGGGCAAGAGCCGCAGGTTGTTATGACTGTGCCTTTGCTTGTCGGTACGGACGGCGTTAAAAAAATGTCAAAATCTTACAGCAACTATATCGGCATAAACGATGCACCGAAAGATATTTTCGGCAAAGTAATGTCCATTTCCGATGAACTTATGATGCAATATTATGAACTCTTAACCGCTGAAGATTTGGCAGCCGTTAAAGCCATGCACCCGATGACTGCAAAAAAGAATTTAGCAAGAATTTTAACTGCCCGTTTCCATGGGGCTGAAGCCGGACAAAGGGAACTTGAGAATTTTGAACAGGTATTTTCCAAAAAAGAATTGCCTACGGATTTGCCCGCAATAAAAGCAGAAGGGCAAACTTATGTCGGTATAATTTTAGCGGCAAATTTCGCTAAAAGTAAAAATGAAGCAAGACGTTTAATTATGCAGGGCGGAGTTAAATTAAACGGCGAAAAAATATTGGAAGAAGGGCCTGTAAAATTTGAAGGTGAGGCTGTATTACAAGTCGGTAAAAAGAACTTTATTAAACTAATTAAATAATGAAGAAAATAATTTTCTTTTCCTTGTTGGGTGTTTTCGTCATAGGCGGAATTTCCGCCGCACTGTTTATGCGTCATTATTTAAACTATGAGGGCGCGCCCGTAACAGTAGAAATACCGCAAGGAACCCCCCCAAAACAAATAGCGGAAATTTTAAAATCAAACGGTATTATTAAAAGTACATTTATGTTTCGTGCTTGGCTTAAAATGAGCGGGGCCGATAAACTTTTAAGAAGCGGTACTTTTAATTTGAATAAAAATATATCTTCAATAAAAGCAATTTGGCATCTTGTTAATGATTCCGGTACGCCTACTTTTAGGGTAACAATTTTGGAGGGTTGGCGCCTTGAAGAAATAGCCGAGGAACTTCTTAAACAAGGTATTTTGACAGATAAAGATGCTTTTTTAAATGAAGCAAAGCGCATTAAGGCGGAAGGTTTTTTGTTTCCCTCCACTTATAGATTACCTAAAAATATGCCCCCTTTGGAAATTTTGAAAGTGATGTATCAGGAATATGAAAAGAATGTCCTGCCGATTTTAAATTCCCCGGAAAATAAAACAAATTTAAGCGAGCAGGAAATTATTACCCTTGCATCCATAGTGGAACGTGAAGCCGTTATAAATGATGAACGCCCAAAAATAGCTGCGGTTTATTTAAACCGTTTAAAAATCGGTAAACGTTTGGAAGCAGACCCGACCGTTCAATATTCTTTGGGTTATAATGAAAAAGAACAGCGCCATTGGAAAAAGGGTTTAACTTACAGCGATTTAAAATATGATTCACCTTATAATACCTACCGCTACGCCGGACTTCCGCCGGCACCGATAGCAAGCCCCGGGTTAAATTCCGTTAAGGCAGTATTAAAACCTGAGCCTGATTTTGAAGCATTATATTTCGTGGCAGATAATACCGGCCGGCATATATTTAGCAAGACCTATCATCAACATCTTCAGACGATTAAGGCTATTAGAGGTAAATAAATGTAATTTACAGTTACTGTTTTTTTATCGGCGGCGTCTTTTTGATAAATTAAATTTTTTATTACTTTATAAAAATGCTATACTAAAATTAGAGGTTATTTTTAAATGTAGGGCTCAAAACCCTAAAAAATTTTGTTTTTTTTGGAATCCGTGTTAAACACGGAAGTCTTTTTAGAATAAAAAGGCTCTGCACTTCCAAAATGAACAGTCGTGTTTTTGAATATATAAGTATCCGACGGGAGAAAGTATATTTAATTCTGCCGCCTTTACGGCGGCAGATACGGCTGTCATATTTAGGTTCTGTGTAGAGCATTTAGGTATGACAGCCGTTTTTATTTGGCTAAATTTAATAGTGAGGTTAAATTTATGCTAAAAGAGATTGAAGAAGAAATAAAAGAGTTTGGTGAACTTATCAAAAAATATCCCGATATAATAGAGTTATATATCGGCCGGGCCCTTTTGTATACAAAAATAAAACAATATGAAAACGCTATTAAAGATTATGAAAAAGGATGTGCAACCTATATGTGCTATGATATTATGAACGTATGCAAAAGGAATAATTTGGTTAAAGAAGCAGAAGAACTTTATACGAAAAAGATAAATAAAGACAAAAACAATACTATAAACTATATGAGCAGGGCGCGTTTTTATATGAGTGTAGGAGAAAATGAAAAAGCACTTTCCGATTGTGAAACTATCTTAAAACTTTCCCCCAAAAATAACTTTTTTTTAGAAATCAAAGAAGCATTAAATAAGAAATTAAAACTAAAACAAAACAAGACCGAGGGAATAAAAAAACGACCGGTATTTAGGTGAAAATTTATTTAAAAGGGTTAAGCCGTAAATAATGACAAGATAAAACTTTTCGGTCTAATGGTCAAAAATGTTGCTGATTAAGTATCTTTTCCTTAAAATTGTTGCTCTTTTATTTTCCTCCCCCTTTGCCGTTTTATTTTTGCCTTAGCAAAAATAAGAAAGGGCGGAGGGGTTAGGGGTGGGGGTTGCCCATTAATACATTTTACGTCTCTGAAGTTTACTAATAAGGTACCCCCCTCTTGCCTCGCAAATAAAATTTGCTCGGCTTTCTCCCGCCCATTTTTTACATAGATAAAGACCGTAAAAAATGGGTGGCGAAAATAAAAGAGAAAGCAAAAAAATAACATTCCATCATTTTTGATACGGTATTAGCAACATTTTTCACCATTAGGCCAACTTTTCTTTTTTACCCAAAATCCCTTATAATTTTGTATCATTATAATGAGACGTTACTTTTCATTAGGAGGTTGTATGTTTGATATGTTATATGGTATCGCTGACCTAAAACTTGCAGAACAATATGCAATGTTTGGGGTTTTGGCGGTGGCGCTTATCGGGTTGTGGTATACTTTGTTTCTAAAAAAACAAGTTATGGCCCATGATTCCGGTACAGGAAAAATGGTTGAGGTCTGGACCGCAATTAAACAAGGCGCAGATGCTTACCTTCGCAAACAACTTAAATCAATCTTGCCGATGATAGCAATATTGACCGTTTGTTTGTTTTTATCAGTTTACATCGTGCCTGTTTCGGCGGAAGCAAAATTTAGATTCTCCGCTTACAGTGATGAAACAGTAAAACTAATTATCGCTTTTGGGCGTGCAGGCAGTTTTATTTTGGGGTCTGTATTTTCCTTGCTTGTGGGGCAAATCGGTATGCGTATTGCGGTGGCAGCAAATGTGCGTGTTACGGCGGCTTCTAAACGCTCCTTTGGCGAGGCCTTAAAAATTGCTTACCGCGCAGGTACCTGCACCGGTATGTTAACTGACGGCCTTGGCTTAATGGGCGGTACTTTGATTTTTATCATTTTCGGTGTTGCCGCACCTGATGCTTTGTTGGGCTTCGGTTTCGGCGGTACTTTGATTGCTTTGTTTATGCGTGTCGGCGGCGGTATTTATACAAAAGCAGCTGACGTCGGTGCTGACCTTGTGGGTAAAGTTGAAGCAGGTATCCCCGAAGATGACCCGAGGAATCCTGCAGTCGTTGCAGACTTGGTTGGCGATAACGTCGGCGATTGTGCCGGTATGGCTGCTGATATTTTTGAATCCTATGAGGTTACAATCGTCTCCGGTTTAATTTTAGGTCTTTCTTTGTGGCATTTAACGGGTATGTATGAGTGGATTGTTTACCCGCTTTTAGTGCGCGGTATTGGGGTGTTTTGCTCAATTATCGGTACTTATGCCGTCAGAGATAACGGCTTAAAAGGCGATGCCATGAAAGCAATTTTCAGAGGTTATGCAACTTCTGCGACAATTTCAATAATATTGTTCGCTATAGTAGGATATTTCTATTTGCAAGGCTTAAAAGGCGGTTGGTGGAGGCCGTTTTTGGCGGTTACCATCGGTGTATTTTTGGCTATTGCTATTGATAGAATTACGGAACATTTCACCGGCACAACAGGCGCCCCTGTTATTGAAGTTAAAAAATCAACAGATACGGGCTCTGCTACCACTATTTTAAGCGGTCTTGCCGTCGGTCTTGAAAGTTCCGTTTGGTCAATTTTAGTTATTGCGGTAACTATTTTTTCATCAGTTCTTATTTTCGGAACAATAGAAGGTTTAACCGCAGTTGAAAAGGTCAATTTTATCTTATACGGCGTTGCAATGACCGGTATAGGTATGCTTACCTTAACCGGTAATAACGTCGCTATGGATTCCTTTGGCCCTATCGCTGATAATGCTAACGGTGTCGGTGAAATGGCATGGCACGGCGAAACAGACGAACAAACCAAAAAGGCCCGCCAAATTATGGCTGACCTTGACGGTGTCGGTAATACCACAAAAGCAATCACTAAAGGTGTTGCAATAGGTTCAGCGGTAATTGCTGCTGTAAGTTTGTTCGGTTCATACATGGTTGACGTAAGTAATGTACAAGAGGCTTTAAATGCAACTTGGGCTAAAGAGGGTTTAAACCAAACTTTAACTTTACTTAAAGATGTCGGTATAGTTGTTTCCAATCCCGTTGTATTTGTGGGTATGTTGATTGGTGCAGCTGTGCCTTGGTTGTTTTCTTCATTTGCAATTAATGCCGTTAGACGTGCAGCAAGTTTGATTGTTAAAGAAGTGCGCCGCCAATTCGGGCTTGGTATACTTGAAAATAAAGCCAAACCGGATTACGGTACAACGGTAGCAATTTCAACCGCCGCTGCCCAAAAGGAACTTATCATTTTGGCTTTGCTTGGTATAGTTTCCCCAATCTTTGTAGGGCTTTCACTCGGCGTTGAAGCATTGGGAGGTTTCTTGGCAGGTATTATAGTTTCCGGGCAGTTGCTTGCGGTGTTTATGTCTAACGCCGGCGGTGCTTGGGACAATGCCAAAAAACTCATTGAAGATGAACCCAGCGATATTGCAAAGAATACCGGTAAAGGTTCTGAAAGGCATAAAGCAAGCGTTGTCGGTGATACTGTCGGTGATCCGCTTAAAGATACTGCCGGCCCGGCACTTAACCCGATGATTAAAGTTGTCAATATGGTAGCCGTAATTGTTGCGCCTATCATTGTCGCTTACAATAATGAATATACCAAACTTTCCGCATGGGGTTGGTGTATAGTTATTTGTTTGCTTGCGATTTTGACTTTCGTGATTATGAAGAGCAAGAAACAAGTTTCTGAATAATTGTTAAGTTGAAATTATTTGCCCCCGTGTTGCTTACTGCGCACGGGGGTTTTTGTTTTATAGGCCTTTTGGGTAGGCGGTATTTAGGTCTTAATTCCCTTGTGAAGATACTTTCTTTATCCTATAATTTATAGGTAAGGAGAACTACATGGAAAAGAAAAATATATTTATAATTGTTTTAATGTTTGTTATGACTGTTTGTTTCGCACCGTCCGCTTTTGCACAGATTGATATGAATGCTATAGAACCTGATATAGACGAAATTCATACATTAATAAGAGATATATACAAAACTGAAACGGTTAACCCGCTTTTAATAGATTCAATGGGTAAAATAATGGATTTGCAAGATGTTGATAAGTGGTTATTGTTGTTCATTAAAGATAAAAATTTTAAAAAAGCTGAATCACTTATTCAAAACGGTGCAGATATAAATACTTCTGTAAAATTTGCGCCTATCTTCAATTTGGAAAATGATATGGATGCTGTTAAATTTTTTGTTGAACAAGGTGCAAACCTTAATACAAAAACAGCGGATGATTGTGAATCCACGCTTTTAATGCTGACAGATGATATAGAAATTGCCGCTTATCTGTTAAATAACGGCGCTAGTTTACATATTGAAGATAAATATGGAAAAACTGCATTAGAGCGTGCTTGTAATGCTTTAAACCCGGAGAAAGTGCAATTTTTGTTAAATTCGGGGATTAAAGTATTTGATATGGAAAAATTATCTTTATATCTATATAATACTATAGCTTCCAATATTGTTCCCCCCCACCATACACACGACAATTTGTTAAAAGTTGTTAAAATTTTACTTGATAATGATGCTATATACAGGGATTATTATTTTGTTAAACATATAAATTTGCTTATTAATTTAACATCTGAATATGAGCAAGATGAACTGTTTGAACTTTTCTATAAAGCAAAACACGACTATTTTATGAAATGTTTATCTAATATTCCTAAAGTATATGACAAAAATGATATATACATCCAAACTGTTAAATTATTATTGGAACAAGGGATTGATCCTTATTATAAAAATGATAAAGGCGAGACTCCTTTATCACTTGCTAAGAAGAAAGGAAATAAACAAATTTGTAATCTTCTTATAGAGCATGGTGCCATAGAATAAATAACCCTTAATTAAATTATTCCCCCCGCGTGTTGGTTATAGAAACATGCGGGGTTTTTATTGTAATTTTTCTATGTCAAAATTCGGTCTAATGGTCAAAAATGTTGCTGATTAAGTATCTTTTCCTTAAAATTGT